>JBGQBN010000069.1:0-17456 GCA_041494805.1 Terriglobia bacterium
AATCGACCCGATCGCCGCGACCACGTCGGCCAACAGCCGTCCTTCGCACATCGAGGGCAACAACTGCATGTTGGCCAGGCAAGCCGACCGCATATGCACTCGGTACGGTTTGGCTGTCCCATCACTCACCACGTAGTAGCCCATCTCTCCGCGGGGTGACTCCACCGCCTGATACACCTCACCCTCCGGCACCGCGAAGCCCTCGGTGATGATCTTGAAGTGATAGATGAGGGCCTCCATTTGGGTCTTCATCTTTTCCCGGTCCGGCAGCACCACCTTGGGAGCATCCGCCTTGATGGGACCTTCGGGCATCCCCTCCAAAGCCTGCTGGACGATCGCAATAGACTCGCGCATCTCCCGCACCCGGCACATGTAACGGGCAAACACATCGCCTTCTTGGGCCACCGGCACCTTGAACTTGAAATTCTCGTAGCCCGAGTAGGGCATGTCACGGCGCAGATCGAAATCCACACCGCTGCCGCGCAACGTCGGACCACTAGCACCCAGAGCGATGGCATCCTCGGCGGTAATCCGCGCCACGCCCTTCGTGCGCATCCCCCAGATGGGGTTCCCGGTCAGCAGGTTCTCATACTCATCCACTTTGGAAGGAAAGCGATTGGCAAAATCCCGCACGCGATCAAAGAAACCCAGGGGCGGCTCCAGCGCCAGACCGCCAATCCGGAAGTAGGAAGTCATCATGCGCTGACCGCTCACCATCTCAAAGAGGCGCAGTATGTCCTCGCGCTCGCGGAAGCAGTAGAGAAAAACAGTCAGCGCGCCTATGTCCATGGCGTGGGTCCCCAGCCAGACCAGGTGCGAGTTGATGCGGGTCAGCTCGTTCATCAGCACCCGCATCCACTGCGCTTTCGGCGGAATCTCCAGGCCGAGCAGCTTCTCCACTGCGAGCACGTAACACAGATTGTTGGTCAGCGGGCAAAGATAGTCGATGCGATCGGTCAGCGGCACCACCTGCTGATAAAACTTGGCCTCGCAGGTCTTTTCAATCCCGGTGTGCAGATACCCGATATCGGGCATAATCCGCACCACACTTTCGCCGTCGATTTCAAGAATTACCCGCAGTACTCCATGCGTGGAGGGATGCTGCGGCCCCATGTTCAGGATCATGGTGCGGTCCTGGCCAGGTTCCAACGTCGGAAGGGGAGTGAGGTGGGCCATAACGAAATCTAGCGGTAGCCCTCCACGGGATAATCCTTGCGCAGCGGATTGCCTTCCCAGTCCTCTGGCATCAGCAGACGCCGCAGGCAGGGATGTCCGATGAAGCGCACGCCAAACAGGTCATAAACTTCACGTTCAAAGAAATTGGCGGCGGGCCACACCGAGGTTACGGTATCTATCGCCGGGTTACTACCTTCAAGCCGTACTTTCAGTCGTACCCGTTCCTTCTTGGGAATCGAGAGCAGGTGATACACCACCTCGAAGCGTGGTTCCGCCGGATACTGGTCTACGCAGGTTACGTCGGCAAGAAAATTAAACGGGCAACTGGAGTCCTCGCGGAGCAGAACACAGGCCTCTCGGATGAAAGACCGCTCTACATAGATGGTCATTTCATCGCGGTCAAACTTCGCTCCCTGGACGGCATTCGAATTCCAGTCAAGGAGTTTGGCAACAGCCGGGTGCGCCTTGAGTTGCTCCAGTTCGGTGATAGCGGGGGCCAACGCCATCAGACTTCTCCCCTCCGGGTCGAGGGTGCTCCCCAATCCAGCGCCCCCTTCTTCCAGACATAGAAATAGCCCACCAATACTATGCCGATATAAACCAGCATCTCCCAGAAACCAAACATCTTGAGCTGGCGAAGGACCACTGCCCACGGATAAAGAAAAACCGCTTCCACGTCGAACAGAATGAACAGCATGGCCACCAGGTAGAACTTGACGGAAAAGCGCTCGCGGGCGTCCCCGACCGGGATCATGCCGCATTCGTAAGGCGATAATTTCGCTCGGCTGGGCCGCCGGTACCCGATCAGCCGAGAGAGCAGGACCATGGCGCCCGCCAAAGCACCTGCAAGCAGGAAGTGAATCAGTAATGGCAGGTAACGGGCGAAGTAATTGTCCGGCATAGGAGAGCTATATATAATTCGCGCCAAGCACTGCTTAAACCTTCTAGATTAGTTTTCGCATGTGGTAGTGTCAAGCCAGCCGCTCCGCTGGATTAGGGTTCTTTTAGAGACGTGCAGATTCTGGGCCAACCTACGGTTAGAATCGCAAGTATCGCATGATCTTCGGTTTCAATACCGACGTGAAGCACGGCGACACCGTTTACCACGTGCAGAGCGAAGCGCGTGAGAACGAGCTACTGCTGCAGACCCAGGTTTTCGTACGTGGGCGCTGCGTCGGTAAGCGTGCGACTTCTTACGCGGACAAAGTGGCCGGCGGCGGCTTTACCGACCAGCAGAAAGAGCAGATCCTGCGCGACCAGCACCGATTGGTGCTCGACTCCATCCGCGACGGCCGCCTGGACAACGTTCTGGACAAGCGCGATACCCCGGAAGTGCTGGCCGCAATCAAGGAGCTGGACGTGCACTGGCTCAACGCCGGTTCGGTCCACTCCGGCAACAATCTGACTATGCGTATGAGGGTGACCGATGGTGGCTCTGCGGCTCAGGGTGCCCGGCTTACCATTCGTTTCGCTCGTCCCGACGCCGCACCGTTTTATACCCAGGTGGTCGCTGATTCCACCGGTGACGCGGAAATGAAAATCGAATTGGACGAATCGTCCCTGCCGGATTCCTCCGTGCTGGTGCAGGCGAGCTATTCCGGCCGCACCGCCACTCGCAAGTTTCAGCTGCGCAAAGTGGAGGCGTAGCGTTTCGGCACTGGCCCACCCTGGCTGCTGTTGCCCATCACGGCTCACAGTTGCGACCATCGACTCAGATGAAACTTGTCATTAACGGCGAAGTTCGCGATTTTGCCTCCCCACTGTCACTCGCTGCCCTGATCGAGCAACTGGGTATGAAGCAAGACCGCGTAGCCCTAGAACTGAACCATGACATCATTCCCCGGGAACAGTGGGCTCAAACCAACCTTTCCGATGGCGACCGCCTGGAAATCGTCCACTTCGTAGGCGGCGGCTGCGCTGAGAACCGAGAACTGACGACCAGGAACTGACTCTTCCTGAAAACCCAATGTCGCCGGGGAACTCTTCTAGTCAACCCCCCGTTCACCCAATCTATGGTTGACAGCTGCCAACTCCCGCCTAAAATGTTCCAAACATTTGGGGACCTGATTGTTTGAAACGTTTTGCTGTTCAAATGCATGAGCCTTTTACATCCCGTGATGTAGTGGCGCTGACCGGCATCACGCCCCGGCAGCTGCAATGGTGGGACGAGCGCGGCATTGTGGTTCCAGCCCGGGATGGGCATCGGCGCCTGTATTCGATGAGCGACCTCACCGAGGTGGCGGTGATCTGCCAATTGCGGCGCCGCGGTTTCTCGTTGCAACGGGTGCGCAGAGTGATCCGCTTCCTGCAACGGGAGTTCGGCAAACGGCTGGCGGAAACCGTCAGTGGCGCCTCCGACTACCACCTGCTCACCGACGGCAACAGTCTTTATCTGGAAACTTCGGCCCGGCAGATTGTGGACATCCTGAAAAACGCCCGCCAGCCCATGCTGGCGATCTGTCTCAGCGACACCGTGCGGCAGGTGCGCGCTGTGGTCCGCGGCAATAAGCGCAGCACGTCTGCCCCGGCGGCGCCACACGCACTGCTCAAGAGGAAAAAGGCTTCATAGGCAGGGAAGTTTGGCTCCACAGGGAGGCAACATGGTTGGAGAACTGAACATCCTGAGCGAATGGATCCCGGAGCAAATGCTCCCCGGTACGGTTTTTGTGCTGGAGAACGCAGGCCGGGTGGGGGAGAAGGATGATCCTTACTGGGCGGTTTTGTCCTGTCCCGACTGTGGGACTTTGGGCCTGATCACGCGCAAGCAGCTCGCCGGCCTCTTGCCGGTCATCTGCGGCTCAGATCAATGCTCGGCACAGTTCTTTATCAATGACAGCGATGTTGTCATCCGAAAACCGTTTTGACTTTGATCAGCTTGGCCGGGCTGGAATAGCCGGCTACCACTAGTTCTTCCCCACCTTTACTCTGTCCAACACCACTGGCACCTGTTCCACAATTTCAATGCCGAATCCTTCGAGCGCCACCACTTTGCGGGGATGATTGGTAAGCAGCCGGATCCGCCGCAAATTCAGATCAGAGAGTATCTGCGCGCCAATGCCGATTTCACGCTGCGTCTTGCGCTCACTCTCCGGGAGTGCCGGCAGCCGCTTGTCGCGGTGGAAGGTTAGCGCTGTTCGCTCTCCCAAGCGTTCCACGGAAAATCCCTTCGATGTCTGATGCAGATAGATGAGCGCGCCCCGGCCTTCGCGGGCGATGGCCTGCATCGAGCCTTCGATGGTCGCATGGCAATCGCAGCCGGTAGATCCAAAAACATCACCCATCACGCAGTGTGAATGCATGCGGACCAGCACCGGCTCGCCGCCACTTTCCACATCTCCGCGCACCATGGCCACATGCGATTCGCCACCATCCACTTCACTTTCGTAGGCGATCAATCGGAATTCTCCATGCCGCGTGCCCACCATGGCTTCCCCTACGCGATGTACGTAGCGCTCGTGCTGCATGCGGTAGCGGATCAGTTCCGCGACCGTCAGCATCTCCAGATTGTGCACTTGGCAGAACTCGATCAGATCCGGTACCCGGGCCATGGTGCCATCGTCCCGCATGATCTCGCAGATGACACCAGCTGGGACCAATCCGGCCAGCCGGGCCAGATCCACCGATGCTTCCGTTTGGCCGGCACGCACCAGCACGCCACCTTTGCGCGCTCGCAGAGGGAACACATGTCCGGGACGCGCCAGGTCCACGGGGCGAGTGGCCGGATCAATGGCAATCTTGATGGTGCGGGCGCGATCGTAGGCCGAAATTCCCGTGGTCACCCCATCGCGGGCATCAATCGCCTCGCAGAATGCCGTCCCGTAATTCGAGGTATTCTCCACGGTCATCGGACCGATGCGCAGATGGTCCAGTCGCTCCTCGGTCATGGCCAGGCAGACCAGTCCGCGGCCGTACTTGGCCATAAAGTTAATCGCTTCAGGCGTGACCTTCTCGGCCGCCAGCGTCAGGTCGCCTTCGTTCTCGCGATCTTCATCGTCCACCACCACCACCATGCGGCCGGCACGGATGCTTTCGATGGCACTGGAAACGTCCGTGAAGGGTGAATGTGACGCCATAATGCGCTGATTGTAGCAAAAACGGTGCGACAACCTTTGTAGCGCCAGCGTCCCGCCGGCTGTGGTGGGGGCGTTCCGCCCCCACCCCCAAGGAAAAGATGACTCACGCTAGTGAAACAGGCCAAGAAGGAGATGTCGGCAGCAAAAGCAAAGGGCCGCCGATTCCGGCGGCCCCTATGGTTCGTGTCCAGACCAGCTTACAGCGTGGACTCTATCTCAAACCCCCAAGCTTCGAGTAGTGGCTCGGGAATGTATTTCGAGTTCTTATTGCGCCGCGCCCACTCCCGCAGCCGGGTAGAGCGCAAGTACTGATCGGGCGAGAGCTTGTACTCCCGCACGACCTGTTCGAATTCGGTAATGGTTGGGGTAATCGGCCCGATCGGTTCGGGCTTGCCCCAATTGGGGTTACCGCGTCGCTTAGCCATAAAAATTACGCCTCGAAATTAAGTTAACTCGCTTAGGAATGTCTGTAACAGTTAGATTCCTGTAGCCTTTCCAGGGATTCACACCCGACCGCTCCGCCCGCAAACAAGCGCAGGCTCAACTGACGAACCGTGTGACTAACTGGAAGCTTATGATTCTAGGGGCGTTCGACTCTAAAGTCAACGAGAATTTCGGCAATAATAGCCTTGACTAACCATGGTTAGCGTGCTACCTTAAAAACCATGGACACTCCCCAAACACTCCAAGCGGCAATCACCCACTACAGTGACGAGCAAGTCTGCATTGAGGCTGTGGCGCGGTTGCGCTGGCCTAATGGCCCTGCGTGCCCCGCGTGCGGCCACAAAGAGCACTACTACCTCAAGACTCAGAAGCGGTGGAAGTGTAAAGAGTGCTACAAGCAGTTCACGGTCAAGCTGGGGACGGTATTCGAGGACAGCCCGATCTCGTTGACCAAATGGCTTCCGGCCTTGTGGATGCTCTGCAACTGCAAAAACGGGATTAGCAGCTATGAACTTCACCGCGCCTTGGGTGTAAGTCAGAAGGCTGCATGGTTCATGCTGCAACGGCTGAGACTCGCCTTGCAGGATGGCTCTCTGGTAAAGATGGGCGGTTCCGGTAGCGAAGTTGAATCCGATGAGACCTTCATCGGCGGTAAAGCGCGGAACATGCACGCATCGCGCCGGGCTCAATTCAAAACTGCCAGAGAGTCAGCCACCATGACCGCAGGCGCTAACTTGGTCAATAAGACTACTGTGTGGGGAGTGTTGGACAGGGAGTCGCGCAAGGTTCGTGCTACCGTAGTTCGCAAGGTGAACCGAGAAGCATTGCAGAAGGCCGTGCTGGATCAAGTAGCGCCGGGATCGAGGGTTTACACCGATGAAGCGGGGGTCTACCGCTCACTGCCGAGCGATTACATCCATGAATTTGTGAACCATGTGGAGAGTTACGTGAGTGGCCGCGTCCACACAAACGGGCTTGAGAACTTCTGGAGCTTGCTCAAGCGCGGATTGAATGGCACCTACGTTGCCGTGGAACCCTTTCACCTCCATCGTTACGTTGACGAGCAAGTGTTCCGCTACAATCACCGCAAGGATGAGCACGGCAACAAGCTGAGTGATTCAGCCAGATTCGAGAAAGCTTTATCGCAGATCGCGGGGAAGCGGTTGACCTTTGCGGAGGTGACTGGCAAGGTGGGCGAAACGGCTTTCTAACCCTTCGCGCGGGAAGCGTGGCCGGAAGCCCGTTTCCCGCGCTGTCTCGCTTGCTTCGCGGCAGCGAGTCTAGTTTGTATTTCCTCGTGCGAGACAGAAAGAACTTTTTTCAACGCACGTTCAAAATTCGCGTACTCACCCGTCTCATTCTTGGCGGAAGATTTCGGGTGATTAGCCACTAAAGACCCCTCGCAGAACTGAGGGTATCGCAGTGGTGTGCGCGAGTCAACCGGGTTTCGTGGTATTGGCGCATGATCGGTATCGCCCTGTAGGAGAAGGCGTGGAATTCAGATTGATTTACGACGGCCCCCTCCATGGTTCTAGCAGGACGGACACCCGCTCTGAGCACAAGCACGATATTCGCAGAGTGTTTCATCGCCAATTGCAAAGACTGTGGCAGACTTCGCCGCATCTTAAAGCATGGCTTTCCAAAGAACCTTTTGGGGTAGACGGAAGCAAGATGAGCGTGCTGGAGCTTACCGCGAATGCGTGTCGCCTAGGCAACTATCGTTTTGCTCCCCTCTCCACTTGCCAATTGGAATTAGGATGCAGTTTAGATGTTATCTTCTTGCGCTACGACCAACCTGGGCAAACCTTGATTCAATCCGGCGACATCGACAATCGATTGAAGACCATCTTCGACGCGCTGAGAATGCCTAAAGTGGGGGAGTATATTGGAGAACCACTCCCCGGCGAAGATCCATTTTTCTGCTTACTAGAAGATGATTCAATGGTCACTCATCTTTCGCTGACTACAGACCTGCTTTTGGAACCTGACAGGGATTTACATGACGTTCGTCTTGTCATCACCACTAAGCTCTGGCCGATCTCTTTCACGATTGCCAATTTTGGGTTTGGAGGGATATGAAGCGAACATGGATTCTTGTTCTGGCTAGTGCGGCGATATTGACAGGATGCGATCATCGTCACGATCCGCCAGCGAAAGCAGGTTGCCAGCGATTCCTACCAATCCCAGCAGAAACCGTAATGACTCAGGGTGTTCCGTGGCATGGATTTCTTGCTTTGGATACGAAAACGGGTGAGCTATGCACGACAGTAGGCTACGACCTTCTTCCCAAAGGGACAGCGGGCGACCTAGCGCGCAGCCTTCTGAGTTGCAGTAACATCCTTCGAGCCGAGAAGGAAGCGGGCAAAACACTAGGAGACTGATCGCATGAACAAAGACGACAAGACGCTGAGCGAGTTAAGCGATAACGTTGACGCGCTCAGAAAAGAAGTGTCCGCGCTCAATCTTGCCCTAGAAAAACTCACGCCCGTTCTTGAAGGTATTCAGAAGGCACTTGAGGAAAGGGACGTAAGCTAGCCGCCTTTCGGAAGAGAACGCGGGCCATGTCGTAGGCGTCTATTGCTTCGGCACGGTCGGAGTGTTCGCGCAGTAGACTGGCAATGTTGACAGCTAGATCGTAGACCCGCTTGTCTCGCTCACCTGGTTGTTCTTCGCTAGACATTCAACACCTCTCCGTTGTATCTTGAGATCGGAGAGAATCCCACAAGATTCAGAGAGGCCACGGACGCAAACCGTGGTCTTTTCTATTTCTACTCCTGCCTTGTCACGGCAATCAACAACTTAGCACGAGTTGGTTAGTGAAAGTAATTATTGCCAGAATTTCCATCCCAGTCTCGGCAGAATCGGAGTATCTATAAGATAAATAGGTACTTACTTAGACGGGCACTTTGGATCTTGGGTTCGGCCTTGATCGATCTGTCCGATGACTCAGCGATCCGAGGGGCGCTGAGAATCGATAGGAAGCAGGATTTGCGCGAGTTTAGACCATGATTTCAGGGACTTCCATCAGGCCTAACCGGAAACAGCTGCTGAAGGCTCCCACCACTTGGGGGTCAAAATCTGTTCCAGCCTGCTTCATCACCGTTTCCTTGGCTTCAAACATCGACATCGCCTTGCGATAGGGGCGATCACTGGTCATGGCATCATAGGCGTCCGCTACCACCAGGATGCGCGCTTCCAGCGGAATGTCCTCCCCTTTAGTCTCGTGATAACCCGTGCCATCGAACTTGTCGTGGTGAGCCAGGATAATGGGAATCACGCGAGCCAGCGGGCCACCCACCGGTTGCATCATTTGGATTCCGAGATCCACATGCTTTTTCATCTCGCCGTGTTCTTCCATGGTGAGGCGGGCCGCTTTGTAGAGCAGTTCCCGGCTGACGTCCAGCTTTCCCAGGTCATGCAGCAGAGCCGCGGCCCGGATATCCTCGATCCTCTCCGCGGGCAATCCCATCTGCGCCGCGATCTTCGTGGCGTATATCGAGACCCGGTAAGAATGATTCTGCGTGAACTTGTCCTTGGAAATGAACTGACTGAGGATCACCACGATGCCGTGGTAGGTGTTGCGCAACTCGCGGACGTGCTTCTCTTTGTGCTCGTACAGCGTGCCCATGGCATAGGCATTGATCAACAAGATCCCGCCCCACACCGTAATTTCAAACCATTTTTCCGAAATTGGCAGCGCATCCGTACGGTGACCAAATAACACTGGGTTGAAGTAGGTAAGCAACACCACGATCAGGACACTGCTCAGGGCTGTCAGGGTCGCGTGCCGTCTTCCGTACACGTAGGCAGAAAACAACGTGGGCAGGGTGTACAAGCCCAACAGCATGCGGTGGGAGTCGAGCAGTGAGTTCAGCAGGGCAGCCAGTGCGAACAGAGACAGCAGGAGCCAGAGCTCGCGGTTTACCTCATTCAGGCGGCGCCAGCCCTCGGACTGTATTCGGTCCAGCCACGAAACCGGGGAAGTCGCCGAAAATCGAGCCGTGGCCTGAGCGTGCTCCACGGAGTCAACATGCATAACTTCTACTCCAAACCGCTCCAGCCGCCGGCTGTCCGCAATACGGTTTTCAATCGTAAGAAATCGGGATTGTGATCCGGTGCTTCGATGGTAGGTTCCGCATGGGTCAACAACAAGTTACTGCGGTAACTCAAGCGACGAACTGATTCATTGACGGGCCCCGCAGACCTACCTACATTGCCTCTAGGAGGGCTTTTATTGTGAAGGACATCCATGAAGTATTGCGCAAGAAACAGGTGGAGCAAGCCCAGCTCGGCAAGCAGATTGAAGCGTTGCAGTCGGCCGCCGAACAATTGCGAACCGTAGCCCATCTGCTGGACGACGATCGCGAAGAAAAAGAAGCGGCAGCCGGTCGCGGCTGAAGGGCTGCTGCAATTTCTCTACAGGTGAAGACGCACCATGAGTTTGAAAGCACTCGTGCTTTGCTCCGACGAGAAGATCCTTCGCGTCATCCGGCGCGTCCTCAGCGATCTGGAGATCGCTGTGGAGCAATGCACGAATGGTGATGCCGCCATTCACAAACTCACCCGCCAGAGGTTTGAAGCGGTCATCGTCGACTGCGCCGATGAGCACATGGCATCCCAGGCACTCCGCAGCGCCCGCTCCGCTCCTTGCAACAAGCGCGCCGTTGCGGTGGCCATCATCGATGCCAAGACCGCTCTGCGCAGCGCCTTTGAGCTGGGAGCTCATTTCGTACTCTACAAGCCCATTTCTTCTGAACGCGCCAAGGCCAGTTTCCGCGCCGCTCGCGCCTTGATGAAACGTGAACGCCGCCGCAACACCCGCGTCCCGGTCGAAATTCCGGTGACCCTAATCGCGAACGATGGCGCCGGAAAGCAGGCCGCGGTTACCACCGATCTGGGGGAAGGAGGCATCGCCATTCTGTCCGCTCAGCGGCCTCGCAAGGCGAACTCCATGAAGATTCAATTCACCCTGCCCGGCACCGAACAACTCATCGAGTGCCAGGGTCAGATTGCCTGGGAAAACACTGGCCGTCAGGTAGGCATTCGCTTCGTGGACGTTTCTCCGGAAGCCCATGACCTGCTCAAGGAGTGGGTGAACCGTCATTCTCCCGACAGAGAACAGGACGATCCACCCGCTCACTGTAAGCTCACTGACCTCAGCTTGGGTGGTTGCTACCTCGAGATCAACGCGCCCTTTCCCATCCGCACTAGAATCATCCTCTCCATGCGGGCCGGGAAGCTTCAGGTTCAGGCCGAAGGCGTGGTCCGCGTAATGCACCCCGAGGTTGGCATGGGTGTGGAATTCACCCAAAAGACCGTCCAGCAACGGGAGCACTTGGGAAAATTTATTCATGCTTTAACCCATAGCCAAGGTGTTCTACCCGATCTTCTGGTGGAACCGGAAGGGTTGGATGCGGGTGAAACACCCGTTACCAGTCCAGACCCGGTGGAACTGGAAGATCCGCTACTTGATCTCTTCCGGAAGAAGTGTGATCTCACGACCGAAGCCTTCATGCTCGAACTGCGCAAACAACGTGGATCAAATCCTGAAGCGGCGGAAAAAGCTCTGTCTGTCTAGACCTGCTTCCTTACCTTGTCTCGGTGATCTTCCGCAAACTTTTTCACATTTGACAGTGAGTCGCTTCGGTAGGAGACTTGATGTCCCGATGCTGGCAGACCGGAGAGCCTGCTGAACCCAGCCAGGAACGCCACTCTCGGGATCCAAGGAGTAAGCCGAATGAAGCGAAGCATTCTTGTCCTCGCCCTCTGTGTGGGGGCGGCAGTTCTCATCGCCGGACGCATGAGTCAACTTCTCCGAGTTCACGCTCAGAGCAGCCCAGACTGGCCCCAGTGGGGTCGCAACTCAAGGCACAACGGTTCGACCCCTGCGGTCGGGCAAAACCCGAATACGAAACTAGGCGACGTCACCTTCGATCCGTTCGCCTCGCAGGAGGAGCAAGCGAACGGCGGCGAACTGCTGGTTCATTACCAAGCCCCCCTGGTGGACGGCAACAGCGTTTTTCTGGAGTTCAAGTCGGGCACCTACAACCCGAATAACTGGAACACCCAGATCTGGAACGAAAGAGCATTTACTTGGCAAGGCGGTTCGCTGGTTCAGCAGTGGAATTTCCAAAGCGACTGGAAGCCTGAGGAAAGCAGCGGCTTAGGCGGCTGGGAGCCGGTGTTCCACGCCGCCCTCAGTCATGGTTTCGTCTATGTTCCGGGGGCGTCCGGTTCGATTTACAAGGTCAACGAGTCGGACGGCAGTCAGGTCGCCCACTACACTCCTTTTGGTAACGACGCCACCACCTATGTCGCCGGTCCGATCACCGTCGATGCTCGTGGAAATGCCTTTTATAACGTCTTTGCCCTCAATGCCTCGAATCCCTGGGACACCGACGTGCGTGGAGCCTGGCTGGTCCGAGTGACTCCGCAGGGCGCAGTTCGAAAAATCAGTTATGCCAAGCTAGTACCCGACGCACCCACCAACTGTGGCGGGAGTCCTTGCGGCTCCCAGCGCCCGGGAGTGAACACCGCTCCCGCCCTCTCTCCCGATGGACAAACCGTCTATACGGTGAGCCGGGCCCACTTCGGGGGCGACGTGGCCTACATGGTGGCCGCGAATTTGAACCTGACGCCGAAGTGGGACACCGCCATGAACAACGGAGCTTATGTCTCTAACATCGCCTCCTCCACTCCCAGCGTAGCTCCTGACGGCGCAGTTCTCTACGGCGCGGCCAGTGTGAACACCAGCCGTGGGGTTTTGCTGAAATTCGACTCCGCCGGCCATTTCCTCACCACCTACGACTTCGGCTGGGACGAGACCCCAGCCATCTACGCCCACGACGGCACCTACTCGGTGATCCTCAAAGACAACCATTACGACGGCGGTGGTCCGTACTACATGACCCAGCTGAACGCGAACCTGGTCGTGGAGTGGCAGTACAAAGTCCCCAGTAACCGCGAATGGTGCGTGAACGCACCAGCGGTGGACGCCAACGGAACCGTTTACGCAAACAGCGAGGACGGCAACGTCTACGTGATCAACCAGGGCGGCACGCTGAAAGGGAAACTCTTCCTGCGCCGTGCCCTTGGTGCGGCGTACACGCCCATTGCCATCGGCCGCGACGGAAAGATTTATACCGAGAATGATGGCGACATGTTTGTCATCGGAAATTAACTGCGGATTGCGTCCGGAGATGGGGTAGGGTTCGATTCGATGGTGCCCGGGGACGGAGTCGAACCGTCACGGTCCTTTCGGACCTCGGGATTTTAAGTCCCGTGCGTCTGCCAGTTTCGCCACCCGGGCGGGGACGTCTAACTACAGCATTGTACAGAACTTGTGAGGAGTGGCCGCCTGGCGCCGGGCTTCCGTAAAGGGCACACCGTCGATGGGATTGAATGGCAAGCCAGCTACGGTCAAAGTCAAAATGGCTGGTTCAGGCAGGTAAAGCACAACCAGCAAGGAATTTTGTTACGGGGCACACAGCAGCATGTGCCCCGTTCCTGCTGAACCCGCATCACCAGGCCCTAACGCGTCGCGGCGAAGGCCGACACCCGCTTTTCCACGGGCACGAACTCCCGCACTTCGTGTCCGGTGTAGACCTGGCGCGGACGAGCGATTTTCTGTTCAGGATCGGTGAGCATTTCCTGCCATTGGGCCAGCCAGCCCGCTGTGCGCGGAATGGCAAACAACGCGGTAAACATCTCCGGCTTGAAGCCCATGGCCTGGTAGATGATTCCCGAGTAAAAGTCCACGTTGGGATACAGTTTGCGGGTGACGAAGTATTCGTCCTCAAGAGCGATGCGCTCCAGTTCCACCGCGATGTCGAGCTTGGGATTCCGGCCGGTGACGGCGAATACTTTCTCCGCGGTCCACTTGATGATCTTGGCGCGCGGATCGTAGTTCTTGTAGACCCGGTGGCCAAAGCCCATCAGCTTGCCGTGCCCTTCCTTGATCTTCTTGATGTAAGCAGGGACATTCTCCTTGGAGCCGATTTCATCGAGCATCTCAAGAACGGCTTCATTGGCTCCCCCATGGAGAGGCCCGGCCAGGGCCGCCGCCGCTGCTGCGGTGGCGAGGTACGGATCGGTGTGGGAGCTGCCCACAGACCGCATGGCGTTGGCGCTGCAGTTCTGCTCATGGTCGGCATGCAGAATGAACAGAATATCCAAGGCACGAGCTATGACAGGATTGGCCGCGTACTTGGGCTCAACCATCTTCCACAGCATGTTCATGAAGTTCTCGGCGTAGCTGAGATCGTTGTCGGGGTACACGTAAGGAAACCCAAGACTATGCCGGTATGACATGGCCGCAATGGATGGCATCTTGCCAATCAACCGTTTAATCTGCAGCTGCCGATTGACGGGATCGTGAATGTCTCTCGCCTCCGGGTAAATGGTGGATAAGGCTGCTACCGTGCTCACCAGCATGGCCATGGGGTGGGCGTCGTAGCGAAAGCCCTCCATAAATTGCTTCGTGGTTTCATGCAACATGGTGTGACAGGTGATCTCGTTAACCCAGTTCTTCAAATCGTCTTGCGTGGGCAGGTCACCGAAGAGCAGCAAGTAGGCCACCTCGAGGAAGCTGCAATGCTCGGCCAGCACTTCGATGGGGTAGCCTCGGTAGCGCAGGATGCCGCGTTCGCCGTCAATAAAGGTGACACTGCTTCTGCAAGACGCAGTATTCATGAACGCCGGGTCGTAGGCCATGAGCCCGAAGTCGTCGGGACCGGTCTTGATCTTCCGCAAGTCCATGGCCCGGATGGTCCCGTTCTCAATAGGCAGGTGATAGCTGGTGGCGGTGCGATTGTCGATAATGGTGAGACTATTGTCATTGGATGATGCCACGGTGAATCCTCCTTAGCCCGTGCCCTTGGGGTTATTTTGCCGAGTAGCCGGACTGGCACAAGACTCAAGCTACCCCGTGAATCTGGAACTTTAGTCCACTGCAACCTGCCAGCCCCTGTTGGTCTTCACCAAAGTCAGTGCAGCCTTGGCCGGGTTACCGTGATAAAAACCGGCGTCATATTTCTCGATCAACGTCGCACGTTCCCAGGTATTGAAGCTCTTGACCAGCGGGCCGGCAGCATCAAAAATCTGGCCCAATTCGTTGGGTTCCCACTTCCAAGTGAACTCTACGGTCGCGCGCTTCGGGTCAATCATAGTGACGGCGGAGACCTCCACAAGCCTGCGGGCCGCGAGGGGCACGGCGTAGCTCTGGGTACCGTCCGCTTCTTTGGCTTTCTTTACGCCGGCAATCGCCTGTATTTGCGTTTCGCCTTTAGGGGTGAGCGTAACCGGAATGGCACGGCCCTGGTCCTTCCCCAGTTTCAACCAACCGGCTTTCTCCAGGAGGCGGTAATTTGGATCGTGCGGCTTCACCGCCACGCTGGTTCGCACGTTCCCAACGTCAAAATGAATCATGGCCGGCCCTTGTGCATCCAGAGCCGCGCTGACCACCGTAGTGGCCTCTTGTGATGTGAGAACCTGGTGGTTCTGCCAAAGATAATAGCCTGCCATACCCACGATCGCCAGGATGAGGGTTACGATCAGCAGCAATGGGATCGCAGACGCTTCCCGTTCTTCCATTTCCACTTCTTGCTCGAACATTTGGAAGCCTCCTCACTTGATGTTTGCCGCAAACCGTTTCACCGTCTCCGGTCCACGACCAGCTCCGGGTGCTCCTGCCGGAACGTCTCAGCGACATGGCAGTTCCAACACACCGGCTTATGCGTCGAAAAGACATCAAGAAGCTGTTGGGGCTGGAAGTGAACCCACTCGATCGTCTTGTGATCAGGTCCCAGAAGGGCCGGCGCATGATCGACATGATGGAGCGGTCCAAATCGCCTGTGGCAATACACACAGCTCTGGCCTTCATACCAGTTGGAAACGATGTTCCACACCAGGCAGTTCTCTGGATCGGCCTCGATCTGCTGCAGGCACTCCTGACCGCAGTCATGGCGTTCCGGCCAGCGTGAGCATTGATCCAAACGAAGAACTGGCTCACCGACGAAAGCCCAGGCAGCCGCCTTTCTGGCAGCCACGTCCACGACTTCTTTTTTGAGCGTCTCCGGGCAGGTGATGAGCCGTTTGCCACGATACATGAAGTAGGTTTGCAACACTGGGAACACGCGGAAAAGAACCGCGCCGACCACCACAGCCACGACGGCAAGAAGGGTTAACGTTGTCATAAACACCTCCTCCGGGGCTGCCGCCTGGGCTAATGTTCCGCGGTCAGAGGCGCCCCGAACCCGCTGCCACAACATTATTCTGCGGCTCTGGGGAAGATGCTGCGGTGCCCTTCGTCACCCAGGGATGTGATTGGAGTCACGCGCCGCTACACTTTGGCGGATCAGTATTTTTGTGTTTCTGTGGACATCCTGGCTTGGGCTTGTTCGAGACGCCAATTGTGCCGCGGAAGAGCAGCCCAGGGGGCCGCTCCTCCGCGGCGAGATTCAGGTCTTGTTCCCGACGAAGGGGCTCTCAACAAGACGGCATCCGATCTACACCACAGCCTCGACCGTCTTGGCCAGTTCCGGCGTCCGGGCGAATAGCTCAGCCTCCTGCGCATCCACGACGGCGATGGCGGCGACGTTCACAATCTCCTCGACTTCGGCGCCTCGTGGCAGCAAATGCACCGGCTTGCTCATGCCCATGAGGATAGGACCGAGCGTTTCGGCGCCGCCGATCTTCGACAGCAGCTTGTAAGCGATGTTGGCGGAGTTGAGGTCCGGGAAGATCAGCACGTTGGCGCCGCCCTTCAAGGGACTGAAGGGATAGGTCTGCTCCAGCATCTCGGCAGAGATCGCGACATCAGCCATGATTTCGCCGTCCACAATCAGGTTGGGGTCAGCCTTGTGGAGCAGTTCCACCGCCTTGCGGACCTTCTCGCAAAACGGATGCCGCGTGCTGCCAAAGCTGGAGAAGCTCAGCAGAGCCACGCGTGGCACCACCTCGAAACGCCGGGCCGCCTCTGCCGCGCACAGTGCGATCTCCGCCAGATCTTCTGCCGTGGGATCGATGTTCACGCTGGTGTCAGCCAGGAAGTACACATCCCCCGCAGGTGTGATCATGGCGTAGCAGCCGGAAACCCTGTGCAGACCTTCGCGCATGCGCACGATTTGCAGCGCCGGGCGGATGACGTCGGGAAAATGCTGGGTCACTCCCGAGACCAGCGCATCGGCATCCCCCATGCGCACCATCATCGAACCAAAAACATTGCGGTCGTTAATAAGCGTGCCAGCTTCGGTGAGCGTCACTCCCCGACGCTGCCGCAGGTGGAAGAGTTCCTGGATGTACTGCTCGCGCAACGGGGACTCCGCTGGGTCCACGATCTCCACGTTTTTCAGATCGAGGCCGAGTTCGACGGACTTGGCGCGGATGTCTTCGGCCTTGCCCAGCAGGACCGGCACAGCGATCTTCTCCTCCAGCAGGCAATGGGAAGCGCGCAAGATCTTCTCGTTGTCTCCCTCGGGAAAAACCACGGACTTGGGTTTGGCTTGCGCCTTGTGGATCATCATGCGCGAGACCTCGTGGGCCTTGCCCTGACGACGCTCGAGCTGCTCACGATAGGCTTCAATGTTTACCGGCTCCTGGGCTACGCCACTTTCCATGGCCGCTTGGGCCACGGCACTGGCTTCCCACACCAGCACGCGCGGATCGAAGGGCTTGGGGATCAGATAGTCAGGGCCGAACTGCAGCCGCTCCACTCCGTAGGCGCGGCAGACCGAGTCGGGCACATCCTCTTTGGCCAGAGCAGCT
>JBGQBN010000066.1:0-22831 GCA_041494805.1 Terriglobia bacterium
AGCACGGATTCTCGGAATCCGAGGTACGCGACCGCTTCGTGCAGCAGGGTTTCCTGGTTTACTGGGTCAAGCCCCGGGGCTTGTTTGCCGGGGGCCAGTTGCAACTGGGCAGACGGCGACGGGTCAGGCAGAGTCAGTTCGTGATTTTCAACCAGCAGTTTCTCACGCTGATCAAGGCGGGGTTGCCGATTCTGAACTCCCTGGATCTGTTGATTAAGCGACAGAGAGATGCCCAGTTAAAGACGCTGCTGGAAAATGTTCGCGCACGGGTTAAGGGTGGTGAGCTGCTTTCGGACGCATTCGCAGCCCAGGGAGTTTTTCCGAAGATTTATACCACCACATTGCTGGCCGGGGAGAAGAGCGGCAACATGGAAGAAGTGCTCAGCCGCTACATTACATTCCAGCGGCTGGCGCTGACCTTCAAGAAAAAGCTGGCGGTCTCGCTGGTGTATCCGACGCTGCTGGTGGTGGTGGTGCTATGCATGATCGTGTTTCTGGTCACTTACGTAGTGCCCCAGTTTGCCAAGTTATTTGAGAATCTTAATGCTCAGTTGCCGGCTATTACGGTCATGATGTTGGCAATGGGCACCAATGCACAGAAATTTGCGCCGTTTCTTGGCATCGGAGTGGCGGTGCTGGTGCTGTTCCTGTGGCGTTGGAAGAATACCGACCGGGGGGCAGAGCGGATTGACGGGGTAATTCTGCGGCTGCCGCTGCTGGGCCAGGTTTGGCTGAAGTACCAGGTCGCAAACTTCTCACGCATGCTCTCGACCCTGCTCGCCGGCGGCTTGCCGCTGGTGCCGTCACTGGAGACAGCCGGTGCTTCGATGAGCAGCCGCAGGATCCTGAACGGTATTGCGGAAGCCGCGGTCAGAGTGCGGGAAGGCCAGCCGCTGGCGAAGAGCCTGGAACAACTGAACATGTTTCCCGATCTGTCGGTGGAGATGATCGAGGTGGGAGAATCCACGGGGGCATTGCCAGCCATGCTCAACTCGGTGGCGGAATTTTATGAAGAAGACGTGCAGACCGCTCTGGGCGCGGCCATGGCGCTGATCGAGCCGATCATCCTTATCATCATGGCGGTGTTCGTGGGCGGAGTATTGATTTCGCTGTACATGCCGATCTTTACCCTGGGATCAGGCAGCGCGCTTCGCTAAGAGACAACAGGGCCAGGGGCATTTGCGGGTAGATTTGGAATGGTGAGAATGGCGGAAAAGAAATCAGTGTTCGTGAACGGCGGGAATGGCGGTCAGCTGATTCCCGAGGCCCATACCGACGGACTGGAACGGGCGCAGGATGTCGCGCGGCGCTATCGTTGCGAGTTCGTGGACCTGCACAACTTCCAGCTGCACCATGATCTTTTCAAGAAGATCCCAGTGCACCTGATGTTCCGCTACAACTTCATCCCTCTGGAAGAGACCGCGGACGGACGGCTGGCCATCGCCATTGCCGACCCCAGCCAGCTGATGATGATCGACGAGATCAGCCTGTTGCTGGGCAAGCGCATTGTCACCAAGGTTTCCACGCTGGCTCAGATCAGTGAAATTCTCAAGAAAACGGAACAGTCGCAGCGCGTTCTGCAGGATGCCAGTGAAGGATTCACACTAGATGTAATCACCGAAGACGAGGGCGGTGGCGATGAAAGTATCTCCATCGACCGGCTGACGGCCCAGGGAGACATCAGCCCCATCATCCGCCTGGTGGATACCACCATCTTCACTGCGCTGCAGCGGCGGGCCAGCGACATCCACATCGAGACTCACGATGATTCGGTGTGCATCAAGTTCCGCATTGACGGCGTGCTCACACAGGCCATGCCGCCTATCGGCAAGGAGCACCACACCACGATCATCTCTCGCATCAAGGTAATGAGCGAGCTGGATATCTCGGAGCGACGTGTGCCGCAGGACGGCCGCTTCCGGGTGAAGTATGGCCAGCCAGAGCGCCCCATCGACTTCCGTGTGTCTATCATGCCGTCCATCCACGGCGAGGACGCGGTGCTGCGCGTGCTTGACAAAGAGTCGATGAGCGAGAAGTTTCACAAGCTCACGCTGGACGTGGTGGGGTTTGACGAAGAGGACCTGAGGAGGTTTCGCCGCTACATCAGCGAACCGTACGGTATGGTGCTGGTCACCGGGCCCACGGGCAGCGGCAAAACCACTACCCTGTACGCGGCAGTGAGCGAAATCAAGACCGAGGAAGACAAAATCATCACCATCGAAGACCCGGTGGAATACCAGATCCGCGGCATCACCCAGATCCCGGTCAATGAGAAAAAGGGACTAACCTTCGCCCGCGGACTGCGGTCCATCCTGCGCCATGACCCGGACAAGATCATGGTGGGCGAAATCCGCGACACCGAGACGGCTCAGATCGCCATTCAGTCCGCGCTCACCGGACACCTGGTGTTCACTACCGTCCACGCCAATAACGTGGTGGACGTGATTGGCCGCTTCCTGAACATGGGCGTGGAGCCTTATAACTTCGTTTCAGCGCTGAACTGCATTCTGGCCCAGCGGCTGGTGCGCATCATCTGCGACTCCTGCCGGACGGTGGTGCACTATTCGCCTGAGGCGCTCGAAGCCAGCGGACTGGATCCCAACCACTGGTCGCAGGTGCCCTTCTACGAAGGTCAAGGGTGCATCGAGTGCGCGGGCACGGGGTTCCACGGGCGAACCGCGATTCATGAACTGCTGGATTTGAGTGACCGCATCCGCGAGATGATCCTGCTCAAGAAGCCGACGTCAGAAATCCGCAAGGCGGCGCGGGAAGAGGGCATGCGGTTCTTGCGTGAGTCCGCGCTGGACAAAGTGCGAGCGGGCGTGACCACGCTGAAGGAGATCAATAAGGTCACCTTCATCGAGAGCTCCCGATAGTTGATGCAAGACGCAGCAAGCTGCGTCTCTACAGAGATGGCGGCAGAGCGCCTGAGAGCCAGCCATGGGGCCGCCCTTTGGGCCAATGGGATTGGTGCCCTTTCAGCTATTGCGTTTCCCGTGCGGTAGGGTTCTCATTGTTAAGAAATGAGTCATAGCTTCAATTCCGGGTCGAAGCCGAAACTGGCTTGCGAGATAGCCGCCGACCGTGTGCTCGCCGGGCGGGTGGCGGAGGGTGGAGGCCTGGTGGAGATGTGTGCGGCGCACGAACTGGCGCCCGGCAGCGTGGTCCCCGACCTGATCGAGGCTAACCTGCGGCAGCCCGATCTCGTGTACCAGACCATCCGCGACACCTTGGGAAGCGTGAGCGGGCGCTCACGTGACGTAATTGCTGTTCTTCCGGATGCCGCGGTGCGGGTGGTGTTGCTCGATTTCGAAACACTTCCGGCAAACCACGAGGAGGCCGAAGGCGTGGTGCGCTTCCGGCTGAAGAAATCGCTGCCCTTCGACGTAGATAAAGCCAAGGTTTCCTATCATGCCCAGCCTGCGAGCAGCGGCGTGCGGGTGGTGGCAGCGGTGGCGCTGACCAGCGTCATCGAAGACTACGAGGCCGCGTTTCGCCAAGCCGGGTACAGCCCCGGGGTGGTATTGCCGTCCATGCTGGCGGCCATTGGCGCCGCCGATGCGCAGCGACCCACGTTGGTGATTAAAGTGGATGCCCGCACCACCAGTATCGCCATTCTGGACCAGCAGCAACTCCTGCTTTTCCGTACCCTCGAGAACGCGCGCGGAGTAACCATCACAGGTGAGCAGCTGGCGGAAGAAGTCTATCCTTCGGTGGTGTTCTTCCAGGACACCTACCATCTGAACATTGGCCAAATTTTCTTAGCTGGCATCCCGGAATCAGGCTCGGCACCGGCGTGGCGCGCGCAGACCGGGGCCGACGTCCGTGAACTGGTCGAGGCCTCGCAGCTGGGCGCGAGTGTGGGCTCGATCTCCAAGTGGAGAATGGCCGGGGTGGTGGGGGCCCTGCTTTCCTAGATATGCACGTGGATATCAATCTCGCCAGTCATCCTTACGAGGATGTGCGCCGCTTCTGGCTGCGCTGGGGCGGAGCGGTGGCGGCGCTGGGTGTCGTTACCCTGGTGCTGGGGACGGGCGTGCTGCACGGGTGGCTAGCAGCGCAAAAAGCGCGCAAGCTGATCGCGCAGGGGCAGGAGCACGTCGCCTCCCTCGACAAGGAGAGGACAGATGCGGAAGCGGTCTTGAACCGGCCGGAGAACAGCAGCGTCCGGGATCGCTCGCAGTTTCTCAATGATCTCTTTCAGCGCAAGGCTTTCTCGTGGACAAAAGTATTCGAAGACCTGGAGCGCGTAATGCCACCCGGACTGCACGTGGTCTCGATCCGTCCCGAGATGTCGCCCGAAAACCAGCTGGAGATCAAGCTGGTGGTGGCGGGAGATTCACGGGACCGCGCCTTGGAACTAGTGCGTAAAATGGAAGGCTCCCAGAGATTTCAGCAGACGCAGATCGAACAGGAGAACTCCCAGCCGGGGCGGGGGGCAGGTGACGTCGTGGAGTTCGACATCAGCGCGCTGTATGTGCCTGAGGTGGGGAACCAGAGCAAGCGGGGTGCGCCGTAATGCCAGACCTGAGAGATGCCCGGAAGAAGCTGAAGATCGCGATTGCCAGCCTGGCTCTGCTGGATATTGCCGCCGCGGCATTGCTGTTTTCTCCACTGGTTGGATCCGCAAGGTCGCGCGACCAGCAGCTGCAGGAGTTGGGCAGAGAGATCCAGCAGAAAACCCGGCAGGTTGAACCACTGCGCGGTCTGGACAAAAAGATTGTGGTGGCCCGCCAGCAGATCGCGGACTTTTACAGGGACCGGTTACCGGGACTTAACTCCGCCATTTCCGAGAGCCTGGGCAAGCTGGCGGTGCAGAGCGGAGTAAGGATCGGACAAGTCAAGTACACGATGAAGGACCCGGACTCAGTGGGGTTGCGGCCGGTAAAGATCGAAGGAGATTTTTCCGGGGACTATTTGCAACTTACACGCTTCATCAACTCGGTGGAGCGGGCTCCAGTGTTCTTTATTGTCGACAGTGTGGACCTCGGCGGTGAGCAAGGTGGCGTGGTGAAGTTGCAGTTAAAACTGGAAACTTATTTGAAGACGGGCGCCTGAATGCAGATTGGAGCGGAAAACCGGAACAAGACGATTGCCGCCATCGTGCTGATGGCGCTTGCCGTCGGGCTGATCGTGGTTCGTCTTCTCCCTGGTTCGGGAGGCTCGGCTCCAGTTGCGGCGGCCCCGTCGGCCAAAGCCAGTGCGGTCAAGGTTGCTCCGCCGGCGCAGCGGACTGCGAGTGGCGGCAAGAGAGTCCCCGCAGAGCGTTCGCTCGATCCTACTCTAAGATTCGACTGGCTGAAGGCCAGCGAGGACAATCCATACCAGGGCACCGGGCGGAATATTTTCCGGGCGGAAGCGGAGATTCCACAGCCGAATGGTAACGGGACCACCGACACACACGGGAAGAATGAGCCGCCTCCGACACCACCACCTCCTCCGCCTCCACCGCCCATCAATTTGAAGTTTTTTGGCTTTGCCAGTAAGCCGGGCGAGCCCAAGAAAGTTTTCCTCTCGCAGGGTGAAGACGTGTTCATCGCAGCTGAGGGTGACATCATAGATCGCCGCTACAAGATTCTGCACATTGCCCCCATGTCGGTGGAGGTGGAAGACGTGCTCAACAACAACCGGCAAAACATTCCACTGACGCAGGGGTAGCAGGAAGATCTGCCGGAAGGCGCAGCAGTCGGTGTTCTTTAACTTCGGTGTTCTTTAACTCGTGATCCATGCCAGTTTCTTGCCAAAGCGGACACCGTAAGCGTCAGGCTCAGGGCGGCTACATTCTGCTCATCTTGATGCTCTTCCTGGCGCTACTGGCCATCGCGGCCACGGCCCTCGCTCCGACGCTTGCCTTCCAGGTCCGGCGTGACCGCGAGGAAGAACTGATCCATCGCGGAGTGCAGTATCCGCGGGCAATTCGCAGCTACGTCAAGAAATTCGGACGCTACCCAACGCGCCTCGAGGACCTGGAGAGCACAAACAATCTTCGCTTCTTGCGCAAGCGCTACAAAGACCCCATCACCGGCAAGGATTTCAAGCTGCTTCACCTCGGGGAAGTCAAAATGAGTTTGGCGCCCGGAATACCAGGCGCAACTCCCGCCGGGATGAATCCTGCAGGCATCAATCCTGCGTCCGGTCTGGCAGGGGCAGGTCAAGCCCCACAGGGCATAGCCCAAGGTCAGCCCGGCGCCTCGGGGACCGCCACATCACAGAAATCAGGTGGGGACGACTCTGAAGCGGACTCTGACACTCCCCAGAACGCAGGGTTCAGTGGCCCGGTTTTCGGTGGAGGGCCGATCGTCGGAGTCGCCAGCACGAGCAAAGACAAGACTATCCGTGAATTCCACGACTTGAAGCGCTACAACAAGTGGCAATTCATCTACGACCCCAACACGGACCGCGGTGGTCTGCTCAACATGCCTTCCCAGCCGGCGTTGCAAGGCGCGACCCCGGCCGGGCGAATGGGCGCACCCGGGATGCCGGGCGGAATGCAGAGTCAACCTACGCCGCCAGCTCCGCAGCCGACCCAGGAATCACCCGACCGCTAGAAATCTGACGCAAGAAAAAAGAAAAAGCCTCATCGCGCAGCGATGAGGCTTTTCAATCCTAAGTATCTTACATCGTTAGACGCTGAACGAGGATCCGCAGCCGCAGGTGCTCTTCACGTTAGGATTCTCGAACTTGAAGCCCGCGCCCTCGAGAGTCTCGATGTAATCGACAATGCAGCCGTTGAGATACATCACCGAAGTGGCATCCACATAGACCTTGAGGCCGCCCATGTCGAACACTTTATCCATCATGCCGGCGCCGTTCTCGAACGACATCGAGTAAGAGAAACCGGAGCAGCCGCCGCCGACAACACCCACGCGCAGGCCAGCGGGGACGGGGTTCTGTTGCGCCATAATCTCCTTGACCTTGGCAACCGCATTCGAAGTCAGGGAAATGGGCGCCGTCTTCGGTTTCAGTTCCGGGGTGGTTGTGGTTGCCATCTGTATCTCCTTGAAACTGCTGATCTATGGATTATAACAAATGCTGGTAACGAAGCGGTGGGAAAAGCCCTGCCGCGCGTCCTGCCGCTAACCCTCTGCTCAGTCTATTAGATGAACTGATCAGGCCGCTGGTCGCAGCCAGAGAAACAAAGCTGTTGGGCTTGCCCTCCGGGGGTATAATTCCGCGCTGGGGCCTTCGCCCGTGGTGGTAACCACCTGTATCTGGGGTAACCCCGCGGGGCCGGCTCGACATTAGTACCGAGGTGGCCTATGACTCCTGGATTGGAATGGCTGCTAATTGTGTGGGGTGCCGTGACGGGTGTCCTGATCATCCTTCTGATCTACCGCAGCACGCTCACCATGCAGGAGGACGATCAGCTTTTCCTGGATGAGTCGGCATCGCAGATGGCACGGGCACAGATGGAGATCATGGCCAAGGTACACAAGATTACTCCCGTGGTGAAGGTGCTCGGCGCCGCTTCGGGTCTCATGTTCCTGGTGATTGCCGGCATGTTTGTGTACAACGGACTGAACCAGGTGCAGTGATCCTGCGATCCGCTTGGCTGACCGGTGAGCTGGACTCAGAACTCGCCGGAGAAATCTTCTTGGGGCAAGGAACACCACGCCTCCTGTTGCCGGGAGGCGTTGCCTTGTTCGGCGGTTACCGGTATGACGAAACCTGGAAGCTTTCTGCAGCCGGTCCAGGAGCCAGTGTACAAGTAATTTGGGTTGGTCCCAACTTGCCCAGCAACGGCGTGAGCATATTGCGGAATCGAGGGACGGCGCGCTGAAATCGCAACACTCCGGGTTACAATCTCCTCAGAGACTTGTGGTGTGCGAAAGTGGCGGAATTGGCAGACGCACCAGACTTAGGATCTGGCGGGGAAACCCATGGGGGTTCGAGTCCCCCCTTTCGCACCAACTAGTCTTGTCTCGATGCCGTGTTGGGAGGCTTGCTCGCGCTTCCCGTTCCCGCGGGAATGCAGCAACCGATGTGGGGCGCCAGGTGGTCTTCCCTGTCGAAATTCATGTGCTAGCATAAATTTATGAAGTATTTTGCGGAGATACCTTCCGTTATTTCCTCACTGTATCCCCTGCTCATTCATGTACTCCGGATCGTCGTGATTCTGGTGGTCGTTCCCACACATGAGTTTGTACTTCGGTGATGCGAGCAAACCTGTCTCTCTGAAATTCGACCAAGGCACTTACCAGCAACTCAAGGCTGTAGTCCGTGAAGTCCTGACTGAATCCTTTGAGCACAGTGCCACGAAGAAACCGGCTTCGGGGAAAGTACGAACCTTAAGCCACGCTGCGCCCGCCACGCAAAGCTTCCTCCCCTTGGTTCGCTCGTGGGTGTCGGCGGAACTGAGCCATTCCACATGTGCGCACTCTTTTGAGCTGTGCAATATCTTGCGTTTGCTGTGCCTGTTGGTGATCGGTGCGAGAGTAGTGGAATTGTCGCAATCACACATTGAGAGGGGTCTGGGTGCAAAGTCTTGCAACAATTGTGCAGCGATGTAATACAAAATCGACTGAGAAGCATGCGCCCGTGAAGAATCGCCCTTCCGCCCTTCATTTTCCTTGACTTCGACTAACTATGCGGTTAACGTAGCCCCCCAACAAGACGGCTGCAGTTGCCTTCCTCGCCCCAGAGGATTCGATGAACCCAGCTTTCTTCTCGCGTACAAGGAATCGCACTGTTTGTGCCCTGCTTGGGCGGTGGCGTCGTCGTAGCCGCGAAGCCCGGGCAGACATCAGTCGTGAGCTTTTCACCCGCGTCGCGGTTGTTGGGCAGTCCCCAGATTGGCACTACCAGTCTTCCGCGAACGATGACAAGTACGGACGCCTCGATGCTGATGCCAGATACACCAGTTGCACCGACACCCTGGCTCCGAAAGCGAACTGCACAATCAGCGTCTTTTTCTCGCCAACGAAGACGGAACCATCAACTGCGGTATTGTCGTGAATTTAAAAATCACAGAAGCCAAGGAGTTAAAGACCATGTCTCAACCAGCTAAGTTTAGTCCCAACGGTAGTCTGCGCCGTTTGCGTGAGCTGAATTCTCCAGTTTGCGCGACGGCGGCTGGACTGTCTCCGAAACCTCGCCTGCCGTTCTCTGTCAGCGTGCTGCTCGCGATCATGTTCATGTCTGTCGGAGCGACTCTCGCCTTCGGCTTGCCCACAATATTCAAGAAAGGGCTGACCATCAAGAAGGCACAGGGAGTGTTCCCGGGCTATGTGATTGCCAATTTGCCCGATGGCAAGTCTTACGCGATCGACATCGACGGGAAACTGGTGAAAACCTGGGTGTCGCCAATTGCGGGCACCACCCTCGGCTACACCCGGCCGCTTGTCAGCGGAAACCTCCTGGCCAGCATTACCCCTGCCAGCGGTTCGGTCAAGCAAGTCGTGGAATTTGATCAGGCGGGCGCACTGATCTGGCAATACACAGATACGGCGGACCGCACATTCCATCACGACCAGACGCGGCTAGCGAGCGGCAACACCTTGATGGTTTGCTCGCGCTCCGTCAGTTATCCGAACATCTCGTCCAAAACGCTGACGGATGACTGTCTGCTGGAGGTTGATCCGAACGGCAATACCGTCTTTACATGGCAGACTGCGGACCATTTCGATGAATTCGGATTCTCGGACGACGCCAAAGCCCGTATTTCCGCCAGCGGCGGCGACTGGGGTCATATGAATTCAGCCGAAGAAATTCCAGCGAACACCTACACCGATCCTCGATTCAAAAAGGGAAACATAATTGTCAGCTACCGGCATATCAACATGCTCATCATCGTTGATCCGAGCACCGGTTCGATCGTCTGGAAAGCCGACAACGTGACCATTGGACAGCACGACGCCAGGATGATTCCAACTAGTCTCCCAGGGGCTGGAAATATTCTGGTCTTTGACAACGGCTTCTCCAACATCGGTAACAACCTCGGGACGACGCTCGAGAGGTTCTACTCGCGCATCGTGCAGATCAATCCCCTCGATCTATCCATCGTCACCGAGTACAACGAGAGCCTTTCCGGATTTCCTCTATGGTGGTTTTTCTCACCCTTCGTAGGCTCGGTGGAAATGTTGCCCAACGGCAACATTCTGATCGATGAAGGGGCAAACGGTCGCATCTTCGAAGTCATGCCGAACGGGAAGATCGTCTGGGAATGGGTCAATGGTATCTTGGTCAAAGGCTTTCAAGGGCCAAGCAGCCTGGTTTACCGTGCAGAAAAAGTACCTCTGCGCTGGCTGCAACCCTAACCAGCGAGCATGGGCAGGAAGGTTTCGGCCTGAGCCGCAAACCGAACTGCCCTTGCTTCTCTTGCTCGTTTTCCAGCGCCGCAACCACGGCCAGGCACACCCGCGGCTACTGGCTTTTTATGCGGTAAACAGCGCCGCGGCCGTAGTCGAGAACATACATCTCGCCGGCATCATCTTGCCCGAATCCACTGATGGTTTTTCCAGTGGAGAGCAATAGCGCACGATTCCAGTTTCCCGGGGAGACTTGCTTCAGACCCCACATCTTTCCGTTCAGGTCTCCGAAGACGTATACCCCGCGAAGCGCTGCAATAGCTGAGCCGCGATAGACGTAACCCCCAATGATCGCTTCTCCTTCCGAATGCGAGTATTCGGCAATGGGCAGAGTCATGCCGGTCTCATCGCAGTGGGGTGTGCCCGGAGGGTAGCAGTGATTTCCCTCCATGACATTCCAGCCATAGTTGCCGCCACCGGTAATGATGTCCACTTCCTCCCAACTGTCCTGGCCAACATCACCCACGAACAGGCGCCGGCTGCGGCGGTCAAAGGAAAACCGCCAGGGATTGCGCATGCCATACACCCAGATTTCGCCGCGCGCCGACGGATTGTTCACGAATGGATTGTCCGGCGGAATCTTGTACGGTGAGCCTGAATCGATGTCGATGCGTAGCAGTTTACCCAGAAGCACTCCCAGATTCTGGCCGTTGCCAAAGGGATCGCCTCCGGAACCTCCGTCGCCAAGCGAAATGTAGAGATACTTGTCCGGACCGAAAGCCAACTGGCCGCCATTGTGATTGTCGAAGGGTTGATCTACAACCAGGACTTCCGTTCCCGATGACGGATCAGCTTTATTCGGGTCGTTGGCGGAGACATGGTACTCCGCAATGACGCTCTGCAGTTGACCGCTCACCCGGCGCGTATAGTCCACAAAGAAACGCCCGTTTTGCTTGTAGGAAGGATGGAAGGCCAGCCCCAGCAGCCCCGTCTCTCCGCCCGACTCCACGAGGTTGGTGATATCGAGAAAGGGATCGGGGAGCAGCGACCCGTTCTGAATGATGCGAATGGTACCGCCCTGCTCCACGACAAAGATCCGCCGCGTACCATCTCGAGATGACTCGAAGGCTACGGGACTCGAGAATCCGGTGACGAAGGATTGCAGAACGATTCTTGGCGGAGCGGCACGCGCTGACTCGGCTACCAAGGGTGGAAACGCTACCAGGGCCACTCCCAGCAACAGCAAAACGACTAGATCAGCGTGTCCACGACGTACGGTTTGGCGATCTTGAGAATTCATGATTCCCCCTTGGTGAAGGTGCTCGAGAAAAATTGGATCTGCCTTAATTCGCTTGACGGTGGCGGCTTTTGGATGTGGGCAGCCGTGGGACAGGGTGCTGGCTGCGCCTTCAATTGCCAATCAGTCTTACCCAATCCTGCTGGGAAGGCAAGCCTAAAACTCGTAGGGGCGGAGGCCACGCATGCAATGTCTTGCACATGCCCCCGGCCGCTGGGGCGCTGGGAGGCGGCTTCGTTACGACCGGACATCACTTTGGTCACATGAGCGGGTCGGCCTGGTTCCCATAAGATGTCAAGCAACGATTCCTATGCCAAAGCCACGATCCCGGCAAAAACCGGCGAAGCCCGACCCGCTGAAAGAGTGGGCGATGATTCTATTTGAAAGCCTGGGATTCGGGATGCTGGCGATATTGATCGCACTCTCGGTCGTCCTGTTGGCCGTAGGGCTATACGTGCAGGTCATTTGGCCGCTCACCGATTGGGACCTGGTAAACGTGAGCCTGGAACCCTATCAGTCTCTGGTCTCTACGGTTCTACTCTCCATCTTCGCGTTTGGATCGGGATTGGGATTTTGGTTTGTGAGTGGCGCCGCCTGGAAACGTTAAACACTCGTCCTGCCAACGCCCTGCTTTCCTTCTTCCTCCCAAAGCCGCTACACTAAAATCCTATGTCCATGCCAACGCAGCCCAATATCAAGCTGGTGAATAGCTCCGACTACCGGGAGAACTATGCCAATAGCGTGCAGGTGCGGGTGAATGTCTGGGATTTCTTTCTGGTGTTCGGCACGCTGCAGCAGCAGAGCGAGACCCAAGTGGAAGTGCGCAACTTTCAGGGCGTTTACCTGAGCCCGCAGCAGACCAAGGCGCTGGTGTCCATTCTGCAGCAAAACGTGGCCAGCTACGAGAGCACGTTCGGGGAGATCAAGCTCGATCCCCGCATGACGGCACCCGGACAGGTGCACTAATCGGTGACGGTCGTACGCGCCGACATTGAGCCACGCAGAGTTCATCCAGCACTGATCTTCGGGGCACTTTTTTTCGCGGTAGTCGTGCTGCACGCTCCCCTGCTGAGCCTGCCTTATTTCTGGGACGAAGCGGGATACTACGTGCCTGCGGCCCGCGATCTGCTGCTGACGGGAAGTCTGATTCCGCACTCCTCGGTTTCGAATGCCCATCCTCCGCTGGTCATGGCCTACCTGGCTCTGTGGTGGAAGATCGTCGGGTATGCTCCAGTCGTGACCCGCGCTGCCATGCTCCTGGTCGCGGCGTTTTCTCTCCTCGGTTTGTTCCGGCTGGCACAGCGCGTCGCGAACACCGAGGTCGCCACGGCCTCTGTGATCTGTACTGCGCTATATCCGGTATTCTTCGCGCAGAGTTCACTTGCGCACCTTGACCTGGCGGCGGCTGGGTTGACGTTTTGGGGGTTGAGGGCATATCTGGAACAGCGGCACGCTGCGACGGCATTCTGGTTTTCGCTCGCCGTCATGGCCAAGGAAACCGCTGTCCTAGCCCCTTTGGCTCTATTCGCCTGGGAGCTGTTTCGTCCTTTGCTGCGCCCAAGAGTGGCCGATCTACCGTGCTCGTTCTCGCGGAGCAGGTGGACGTCCGCTCTACTTCTCGTTCCACTATTTCCGCTCAGTCTCTGGTACACGTATCACTGTCTGCGTACCGGCTTCGTGTTCGGTAATCCGGAATTCTTTCGCTACAACGTTCAGGCCACACTGCAGCCGCTGCGCGTGGTGCTGGCATTGCTGATGCGGCTGTGGCAAACGTTCGGATACTTGAACCTGATCCTGCTCACGCTGGCCGCACTGTTTGCCATGTTCCTCCCACCGCTGCATGGCGAAACTGGAGAACGGCCAAGAATCGCCGTGGGCACCCAGCTTACTTTCCTGGCAGTGATCATCGCCTACGTGCTTGCGATGGCGGTAGTCGGGGGGGCCGTGCTGGCGCGCTACATGCTGCCGGTGGTTCCCTTGGTCATCATCGTTTTCATTTCGACGCTATGGCGCAGGGTGCGACTATGGTGTGCCGTGGTCGCGATTGTGGTGCTGGCGTTCGTTGCCGGACTGTTTGTGAATCCGCCATACGGATTTTCTCCTGAGGATAACCTCGCCTATCGCGATTACATCCAGCTGCACCAGCGCGCCGAGGTGTTCGTGGAAGCGCGCTATCCCATGGCCCGGGTACTGACGGCGTGGCCGGCCAGCGACGAACTCAGCCGGCCTTACCTCGGCTACGTCACGCGGCCCATGCGAGTTCTCCGCATTGAGGACTTTACCGCCGAACAGCTCATGTCCGCAGCTGAGGTACAGTCCAGTTTCGATATTGCGCTGGTGTTCTCCACCAGGTATGAGCCGTCACATCCCCTGCTCGAACGCTGGCGTCTATGGCAGGAATGGAAGATACGGTTCTTCGACTACCACCGCGACGTGCCTCCCGCCGCGGCGGCACAGATTCTGGGTGGTCGTCTGGTTTACACCGACGCCCGGGACGGACAGTGGGTGGCAGTGATCGAGATGGAGCACGTGGAAGAGGCGCGGGCGGTCCGCTAGTCAGGAACGCTGCGAGCTGTGTCTCCATACTTGAGTTCTAGCGACAGATTCGAGGTTTGACTATTATTCTCCTGCCATGAAGTGCGATTGCATCCTGCCGAACCTGTTGGTCGGCCCAGATCCACGAGATGACGAAGACTTCAAAACTTTGAGGTCGCTGAAGGTCACCGCGATTCTCAGTCTCCAGACGGAGGAGGATCGAAAAGAAGATGGAATTGAGTGGGAAAGAAGCGTGGCCACGGAGGCAGGCCTGACCTTCGGCAGCGTGCCAGTTACAGATTTTGATCTTGCGGACCTCAAACGTAAACTGCCCGACTGCGTGCTTGCCCTTGACCGTATGCTCAAGGCCGGTAACACGGTCTATGTCCATTGCACGGCAGGAGTGAGCCGCTCACCTACCATCGCAGCTGCGTACCTCCATTGGTGCCTGGCTTGGCCGCTGGAGCAAGCTTTGGCCCATGTCCAAACCGCGAGGATTTGCTGTCCGAGTTCGGAAGCCATCCGCGGCGCGCGCTGGCCGGTTTGACATTACGTTGTTAGGAGGACGTTCAAGCCACAACCCGCGCGGCTTCTGCACCGAGATTCCCTGAACCTGTGCCTAGCCGGCCATCAGGTGGCACGAGTGAGTCTTCAGCACCAGCCACACTTCGCGTGCGGGCTGAAGGTGAAGTGAATCGCGGGCGGCGAGCGTAAGGTGGACTTCCATCTCCACTCCGCAATTTACCTTGGCCACAATGATGACGTCACGCTGCGCCAGAGAAGTCACTTTCCCGGGAATCACATTGCGTGCGCTCAGTCCGCTGGGCTGAACCGTGGCTAGCAGGATGTCCCCGGCGCGAATTCCAACCCGCAGCGCGGAGCCCACACTGGCGCGCACCAGCGGCGTCTCCAATTCAACCTTGCTACCAGATATTCGGCAAGTCATGGTGCCGCGGTCTTCGTGCGCGGCCGCGACGGTCGCGTCAAAGATGTTTTCGAAGCCGGCCAATTGGGCCACGGTTTCCAGGCGTGGCGCGGCCATCACTTCGTGCGGCGTGCCTTGCGCGATGATCTGACCGCTTTCCAGAATCAGCACGCGCTCGCCCAGGGCGAAGACCTCCTCGCGGCTGTGAGTGACATACAGAATCGGAATACGATGTGCCTGGTTCCAGGCGCGGAGATCTTCGACGATCTTCGATTTGGTCACCGCATCCAGCGCGGCCAAGGGCTCGTCGAGCAGCAGCAGGCAGGGGTCTGTTACCAGCGCACGGGCCAGTGCCACTCTCTGGCGCTCGCCCCCGGAAATCTCGCCCGGCCGGCGCGCGCGCAGGTGAGCAACCCGGAAAGATTGCAGTATCGCCTCGGTACGCTTGCGGCGTTCATGCTCGGCAAGACCGCGGAGACCGTACAGAATATTTTGTTCTGCGCTGAGGTGCGGAAAGAGTGCCAGATCCTGGAAGACGTAACCAATCCTGCGGTGTTGAACAGGGAGAGCTGTTCTGTCGTCGAGAAAAATCCGGTTCCCAATTGCAATCCGGCCTGCATCCGGGGCAGTGAGGCCCGCGATGCAATCAAGCAGCGTAGTCTTCCCTGCCCCCGAAGCACCGAATAGGATGGTGATTCCCGCTGCCAGGGTAAACTCCGTGTCCAGTTGGAAGCCGCCCGCGAGCCGCTTGCGGAGCTGCACCTGAAGCGTGGCAGCAGTCAACTCTGCTTTCCGCAAATCGGGAGTGCTTACTTCCACGACCACACCGTCCACACTTTCCGGTTCAGACCGTATACCAGCGAAAGGACCACAAACGAGATTGCCAGGAGAAGTAGTGCCGTTGCGTTGGCGGCCTTGTAGTTAAGCCCCTGCACCTGATCGTAAATCTCGATGGACACGGTGCGCGTCACGCCGGGAATGTTGCCACCTACCATCAGGACCACGCCAAACTCACCCATGGTGTGGGCAAGACTCAGAGCCACTCCGGTCACCAGTCCGGGAATGGACAACGGCAGTACCACGCGAAAAAATGTCCGCAGCTTTGAAGCACCGAGCGTCGCCGACGCGGCGATAAGCCCGGAATCCACCGCGGCGAACGAAGCTGCGAAAGGCTGCACTGCAAATGGCAGACTGTAAATGATCGAACCGATCACAAGACCTTCGAAGGTAAATGCGAGGGTGTGTCCAGTCAGGGATTCCCACCAGCGTCCCAGTGGGCTGCGAGGCCCGAGCGCTACCAAGACATAAAAGCCCAGCACGGTGGGGGGCAAAACGATAGGCAGGGCGACCACCGCCTCGGCCAGAAACTTCCAGCGCCAGCGCGAGTAGGTAATCCAGTAGGCGACGGGCAACCCCACCACCACAAGAATCGCCGCCACGATCACCGCCAACCGGATGGTCAGCCAGAATGCCTGCCAGTCCATCAACGCTTTTCCTCCACCGGCCGCCAACGTAAACTTTTGTAAAGATTGAGCAAAGCTCGCATCCGTGCGGCAAGATGTACCATCAGTACAGATGAGGCTCCGGGTTGCCTGGTGCAGCTGCGGAAGTAAGTGATTCTACCCGCAACATCGCGGCGCAGTGACGGTTTTTATTAGTAGGCTTTCGTGGGACACTGATTCTTCCGCGAGGGCATGGATATTCTGAAGCGAGGACGGTTGCGTGGAACTGCTTAAGCGCCATTGGCTGATTGCGAGTCTTGTGGTGGTGGCGGTCGGCGTATTCGCCGCCTTCCAATTCAAGGGTGAAGACAAACCTCAATATTTCACCGCCAAAGTGGATCGTGGCGACATACGCGAAGTGGTTGAGGCCACGGGCACAATCAATGCGGTAACCACGGTCCAGGTGGGTTCGCAAGTGTCGGGCACCATTTCCCGTCTTAATGCCGACTTTAATTCCCGCGTGAAGCAGGGACAGGTGGTGGCGCAGATTGATCCTTCCCTGTTCCAAGGCACTTTGCTGCAAGCCAAGGCCGACTTCACCAATGCCAAAGCCAATCTGGTGGCGGCGCAAGCCAACTTGGAGAAAGCTAAAGCCACGGCAATCCAGACTAAGGCTGATTATGAACGAACATCTGGCCTGGCCAAAGAAGGTGTCATGAGCCAGCAGCAACTCGATCTGGCCAAGGCCAATGCCGATACGGCCGAAGCGGCGGTGGCCGCTGCGCAGGCCCAGGTGGTCCAGGCAGCAGCGCAGGTCCAGCAGAAGGACGCGGCCGTCACGGTAGCGCAGACCAACCTGAATTACACCACCATCCACGCACCGATTGACGGCACCGTCATTGCTCGCAACGTGGACGTTGGTCAGACCGTGGCCGCTTCCCTGCAAGCGCCCACGCTTTTCACTATCGCCCAGGACCTGACCAAGATGCAGGTTTACGCCGCGACCGACGAGTCCGACGTGGGCATGATCCGCACTGGACAGATTGTTACCTTCAAGGTGGATGCCTATCCCAAGGACACCTTCACGGGCCGGGTTTCGCAGGTGCGGATGAATGCCACTACAGTGCAAAACGTGGTCACCTACAACACGATCATTGATTTTGACAATCCGGACATGAAGCTCTTTCCGGGGATGACGGCGTACATCACCCTGCCGGTCGCCACTGCGAAGAATGTGGTGCGTGTGCCCAACGGGGCGCTGCGCTACAAACCCGACATGCCCGCCGAACAAATTCGAGCGCTTTACAAAAAATACGGCTTGATCTCGAGCGAGCCGGCACAGGCGACCGGGAATGGACCCAGCGGCGGCGGAGCCTCCGGCAAGCAATACAGGGCGCATGCAGAAGGAGCACAGGGCGGAGGAGATACTGGGCAACAGCGTATCCCTCGGGTGGATGTTTCTGTGCTGTGGAAACTGCGTCCAGACAAGACGTTGGAACCAGTGAAGATCCGCACCGGCATCACAGACCACACCGTCACCGAAGCCGCACAGGTTTTGAACGGACAGCTGAACGAAGGCGATGAACTGGTCACGGGCGCCATGACCGCCACGTCGGGATCGCGTCCGCCCGGTATGGGGGGTGGTACTCCGCGGCGGTAGAACCGTTTAACCAAAGAGGACGCCGAGGGGGGAAGACACATACCGCGCAGACTCGTGGGACGCGGAGAAGCGCTTTGTACCAGAAGTCTTGTATCAGAAGTCTATGGCCACCATTTCACAACCGGCGACCGACACCCCCTTGGAACGCGATCAGCGGACCATCATCCAGATCGACGACGTCCACAAGTATTACGACTTGGGCGAAACTCGCGTGCACGCGCTGCGCGGAGTCAGCCTGCGGATCGCGCGGGGAGAGTTCGTTGCCATCATGGGCGCCAGCGGCAGTGGCAAGTCCACGTTCATGAATATTGTGGGCTGCCTGGACAAGCCCACCAGCGGACGCTATCTGCTGGAGGGGATCGAGGTCTCCAGTTTGAGTAAGAACGAACTGGCCGCCATTCGCAACCGCAAAATCGGCTTTGTCTTCCAGGGATTCAACCTGCTGTCGCGCACCACCGCGCTGGAGAATGTGGAACTGCCTACACTCTACGCGCATGTCAGCAAGGAAGAGGGTCGGAAGCGGGCCCAGGATGCATTGCAACTCGTTGGATTGGGCGACCGCACCCTGCATTTCCCTTCCCAACTTTCGGGTGGGCAGCAGCAGCGGGTTGCAATCGCTCGCGCGTTGGTCAACCGGCCAGCGATTCTGCTGGCGGATGAACCCACCGGTAATCTCGACAGCCGCACGTCCGTCGAGGTCATGGAGGTTTTTCAAAAACTGAATGACGGCGGATTGACCGTGGTACTTGTTACCCACGAGTCCGACATCTCTCAGTTTGCCAAGCGTGGCATTCACTTTCTTGACGGCAAGATCCGCCGGGACGAACCGGTTCAGAATCGGCCGGTTGCGGCAGAGGTTCTGAAGAACTTGCCCACGCTGGAAGATTGAAGGTTTGGGCTTCAAACGCAGCACAGGAAAAGCACTATGGATCTAGTAGCAATCATCCGGATCGCCATGCGGGCGCTGGCCCGCAACAAGCTGCGCTCCAGCCTGACCATGCTGGGCATCATCATCGGCGTGGGCGCCGTGATTGCCATGGTGAGCGTGGGCCAGGGTGCGCAGGAGCAGGCGCAGCAACAGATTGCAGCCATGGGCTCCAACATGCTCTTTGTGGGCGCGGGCACGGTGACTCGGGGCGGCATGCACATGGGCTGGGGCGCCACAAAAACACTAGTCTACGATGACATGCTGGCGATCCTCCGCGAGTGCCCAGCGGTGAAGGAGGCCGCACCCGGAAGTCAAGCCTCGGCCCAGGTTGTCTTTGGCAACGACAATTGGGCAACCCGGGTCAACGGCAGCGAACCACAATACTTCGACATTCGCAGTTGGCCGTTCCAGGAAGGTTCGTCGTTCACGCAGAGTGACGTGGACATGGCCGCCAACGTGGCCGTCATCGGCGAGACCGTGCGTAAGAACCTGTTTGGCGCCACCGATCCCATCGGAGAGACTGTCCGTATCAACAACCTGCCGTTTAAAGTAGTCGGCGTGCTTGCGCCGAAGGGGACATCGGCAGCGATGGGTGACGACCAGGATGACATCATTCTCGTCCCCATTACCACGCTACAGAAGAAAATCACCGGCCAGGACTGGCTGCGCTGGATCATGGTGTCTGCCGTCTCGCGTCAAGCCAGCTACACGGCGCAGCAACAGATCACCAGCCTGCTGCGCGACCGGCACCGCATTCGCTCCGGACAGGATGATGACTTCATGGTACGCAACCTGGCCGATATGGCTGACCTGGCTGACCAACAGGCCCGGCTGTTCACCGTATTGCTGGCATCCATCGCCAGTATCTCGCTGATCGTCGGTGGAATTGGCATCATGAATATCATGCTGGTTTCGGTCACCGAACGCACCCGCGAGATCGGGATCCGCATGGCGATCGGCGCTACCGAGGGAGACGTGCAACAGCAGTTCCTGATCGAAGCCGTCGTGCTCAGCTTGTTGGGCGGTGCCATCGGCATTACGTTGGGGATGGGCGCCTCCTACATGATTACGCAGACCTTGGGATGGCCGGTGCTGGTCTCGCCGACGGCGATCGTCGCCGCCGTAGTCTTCTCCATGGCGGTCGGGATCTTTTTCGGCTTTTATCCGGCGCGTAAAGCGGCGGGATTGGATCCGATTGAAGCATTGCGGTATGAGTAGCGCTATTGCCGCTGTTTGAGGTCTGAATTTCGTCTGCATCGGCTGACCGAGATTCCCATTTAGGCACAGAAAACTGCTAGAAATGCACTCCACCCTTCCGATTGCGTGAAGCTCGTGATAATGCTGGGGTGAGCGGTCGGAAACGTGTCTCCCAGTACCATGCTCATACCGGACTATTTTGGTTTCATAACAAGCAATAGACTTTAAAGACCGACAGTATCCAATGGTCGCTCTGACACGTTCCCCTCCCATCCCGGGGGTGCGACGATGCGTGTCTGCAGGCACTTGCCATCTGCTCTTGGCATATTGTTTTTCATGAGCTTGGTGGTCGAACTGGTCTCTGGGCAAGGCGTCAGGATGCGCTCGGCGTACGAACCCATTCAAGACCAGGACCGCGACCAGCCCCAACAGCGGGAACAGTGGTTCCTGCACGGGCGCATCATTCCAGGACAGTCCGCGCCAGGACAGTCCGCGGCAACCTTGCGTTACCGCGCCCATTTGCAGAAGATGCACTTGCGGGCGGCACGCCTGGCCGCAGCCCAGGCAGCGGGAAGTAATGCATGGTCGCAAGCCTCCTCCGGTACCACCTGGACAGCCCTGGGGCCTGCCCCGCTAGCGTCCGACGCGACCGGATTCGGGAGCCAGGACTACGACTGGGTTTCGGGACGCGCGACCGCGGTGGCAGTCGACCCTGCTGATATCACGGGGAACACGGTCTATGTCGGCGGCGCCTATAGCGGCGTCTGGAAGTCCACGAACGCTGGGCCTTTCAGTCCGAATCCTTCCACCGTTACCTGGGTTCCTTTGACCGACACTCAAGCCACGCTGGCGATTGGCTCCATTGCCATTCAACCGGGCAACTCCGACCACAACAGCGTCGTGCTAGTGGGCACCGGAGAAACGAACAGTTCGGTGGATTCCTACTATGGCCTGGGCATTCTGCGCTTTGTCGAAGCGGACAACACCTGGACGCTCATTACGCAAGACGGCACCGGGGCTCATCCTTTCGCAGGAATGGGTTTCAGCAAGATCGCATTCAATACCGCCAACTCCAGCCTGGTGGTAGCCGCAGCTGCGGGCGCATCACAGGGAGACATCGAAGGCCTGGAGAATCCGGAAACAGTAAATCGCGGAATTTATTACTCGACGAATGCCGGGACTTCCTGGAGTTACGCCAGCATCAAAGATGGTAGCGTGACCGTTGCACCGGGTTCTGTGACCGCGGTGGTTTATAACCCGACGGCAGGAAAGTTCTTCGCCGCGTTGCGTTACCACGGCATTTACTCCTCCGGTGATGGCATCAACTGGTCGCGCCTGACTAACCAGCCAGGCGCGGGGCTGACAACGGCGGCATGTCCTGCGAATCCCGCCTCCGGCAACTGTCCGATCTATCGCGGCGAGTTTGCAGTGCTGCACGATCCGGCGAATCCGAGCCGCAATGAGATGTACGCGTGGTACGTGGACAGCAGCGACAACGACCAGGGCATCTGGAAAACCACGAATAACGGCTCTTCCTGGACACAGTTAACGGATACCGGCATCACCGATTGTGGCGACCTGCTTGGGTGCGGTACAGCACAAGGTCTTTACAACCTGGAATTGACCGCCGTACCGAACGGGATGGCCACGGACCTCTACGCAGGGGCCATCAACCTTTACAAGTGCGAGATTAACGACCTTTCACCCACGTGCAGCGGAACTGGGTCGAACACCTTCCTGAACCTGACCCACGTCTATGGTTGCGCGCCCAACTTCGGCTCGATCGCGCACGTTCACCCCGACCAGCACAACCTGGATTTCATGGTGGTCAACAGCAAGGCCATTATGTACTTCGCCAACGACGGAGGCATCTACCGCGCCTTGGATGCTTACACTGGCTTGATCACGGGCACCTGCGGCGGTAGCAACCAGTTCGACAGCCTGAACCAGACCATGGGCTCGATGACCCAGTTCGTTTCCTTCTCGCAGCACCCCACTGATCCCAATATCATCCTGGGCGGCACGCAGGACAACGGCTCTCCCGCAACCGCGTCGTCGCAAAGCACTAGCTGGCTCAACGTGAATTCCGGAGATGGCGGCTACAACGAAATCAATCCCAACAAGCTCTCCGAGTGGTTCACCGCTAATACGGGTGTCAGCATCCAGCGCTGCACCTTGGGGATTGCCTGTCATGCTCAGGACTTCCTCGAAGTGGTGGACAATTCAACCGTTGGCGGCGATTCCGGCCCGTTCTACACCCCCTACATTCTCGACCCCCAGGATTCCGGTGAACTGATTGTGGGCACATGCCGAGTATGGCGCGGAACGACAACGGGCACCGGGTTCACAGCTCTAAGCAACAATTTTGAGACCGGCGGTGTTGGCATCTGCTCCGGCGGTGAAGTCAATCTGGTGCGCTCGCTGGCGGCTGGCGGGATTCAGGATACGAACGGCTTTTCCAACGTGATTTATGCCGGGACATCCATGATAAGTAAAAGTCAAGAGGAGACGGAGGTCTCCTGGCACTTGGAAGAGAAGGCTCCCGAAGCGGGGATACGACGGTTAAGTTAGCGAATGGCCTGCGATCTTTGCTAGCGGCC
>JBGQBN010000003.1:0-164401 GCA_041494805.1 Terriglobia bacterium
CTACTAGATGAAGATACTCCAACTGACTCGGCGGCCTCATTTGCCGTAGCGTACCCCGCACAAGGCCACCAGAACGGCGGAATTCTATCAGTCGAGGACTTTATTACTTTATATTAGCGCCGCCCCTAGCTTCAGATGAGCTGGCTCCCGTGGTCTTAACTAAGCAGCCGTTTGCCGTACGCGTAAGCTGCCAACGCAGCACACTCAAAATTTGCTGCCCAACGGCACAGGCCACTTTCGGAACGACTGCATTGCCATACTGTCGATATGCCTGTGTGTCGGAAACCACGATCTTCTTGTCATCAGGGAAACCCATGATCGCTGCACATTCGCGAGGCGTCAACCGACGTGGGTTTTTGCCACTCTGCTCAATGAGAATCTCAGAACCGTCCTTGTGGTAACGGGCGCTAAGCGTTCTGCTGACACCCTCCGGATGGGCAATTCCGAATCCGAATCCATTTCCCTTCTCACGGTGCCGCTTAGCGTAATCTTGCAGGTACTTCCACAGATGGTTCGACAGCGTGTACCTGTCTTCGGGAGTCTTGTCGAGCACGTCCCGCAATTTTGGGAGTTGAGTCGATGGCTCTCTGGGGAATTCGAACGGCGGGGTGTCTCCGAACACCCTCTTATCGAAACAAACGATGTAGACTCTTTCGCGATGTTGGGGAACCCAGCCAGCGGCGTCGATCACCCTGTGATGAACAGCGTAACCTAAGCCCGTTAGGGCCTCTAGAATAGTTTTCCATGTGCGGCCCTTATCGTGCGATTGCAGATTCTTAACGTTCTCAAGGAGGAGAACCGGGGGGCGTTTCACTTCAACGATGGAGACAATATTGAAGAACAATGTGCCTTGTGTAGCACACTTGAATCCATGAGCCTGACCAAGACTTTTTTTCTTGGACACACCTGCGATAGAAAATGGCTGGCATGGAAATCCCGCTGCCAAGATATCGTGGTCAGGAATGTCCTTTGGCTTAACCTGTCTAATGTCACCATGCGGCATCTCACCAAACCATGCTTTGTATGTTTTCTGTGAGTATCTATCCCATTCACAGGAGAACACACACCTTCCTCCCAGTGGCTCCAGTGCAATGCGAAATCCACCGATCCCAGCAAACAGGTCCACGAAGGTAAAGGGTAAGCAATTCGGGACGGGAATTTCCTTCGCCGGAGGTTCAAACTGCAGTAGTGGACTCTCTTCGGCAAGACTCGCACGATGGAGCAGCGAGAGGACAAATTCCTGCTTGGACATCTTGTCTTGCTCGCGGTGCCGGTCAATCCATTGATGAAGCTCTTCCGGAACATTTCGCACCAACAACTGACCACTCATTGTCACCTGCCCGCTGGGAAGTTGTGATAGCACGGATGATAGCACTTCTTCCCAGAGTTTCAACTGATTTTTATCGGACCTGTCTTTCACGACCGGAATGGCAGCATTCCGTCTGCCGTGCCCTAGCGAGAACGTCCAAAAGTAACGAGGCTTGCGGCCTAACACCTGACAACCGACGACTATTTCCCCTTCAACATCTCCACCACCCTGTCAAAATCCTCCAGCGTCGCATACTCAATCACAATCTTCCCCTTCCCCTTGCGGTCGCGGATGCGCACCCGCACACCCAAAATCGTCTCCAGCTCCCGTTGCGCGGCTCGCACATTGGGATCCACCCAGCGCGCCCGGCTCTGCTCTCCCCGGCCCGCTTTCGGGAAGTCGCTGTCGATGCAGAGCTGCTCCAGCTGTTCCACCGACAGATGTTTGCGCACCGCTTCATCGGCCAGCTTCGCGAGCAATTGCATGTCGTCAAATTGCAGCAGCACCCGCGCCTCGCTGAACCCCAGCTGCCCTTCCATTAGATACTGCATCACCGTCCCCGGCAGCTTCAGCAGCCGCATGTAGTTCGACACCGACTCCCGCGAGAGTCCCACCCGCTGCCCGATCTGTTCCTGGGTCAGTCCAAAATTCTGGCTCAGTTTGGCGAACGCGGCGGCCTGCTCCATGCAGTTCAGGTCTTCGCGCTGCAGGTTCTCGATGATGGTCATCTCCGCCGCTTGCCGCTCCGAGATGCGGCGGACGATCGCGGGAATCTTTTCCTTCCCCGCCAGCTTCGCCGCCCGGCACCGCCGCTCGCCCAAGACCAGCACGTAGCGCCCGTCTTCGCCGGGACGAACTTCGCCCGGACGGACCTCGCTTGGACGGACCTCGCTCGGACGCACTACGATCGGCTGCACCACTCCGTTCGCCCGGATCGATTCCGCCAGCTCCTGCAAAGGCTCGTCCTCGAACGTATAGCGTGTCTGATACGGATTCTGGTCGATCAGGTCAAGCGCCAACTCCATGACTGCATCGCCCGCCGCCCGCGCCGCCGAGGCCTGCAACTCCGGCAACACGCCGCCCGGGATCTCAACCGCCGCCGGAGCCGCCACGCTTCCCGCTACAACTCGCGGTCCCACGGGCAACAGTGAATCCAACCCCCGCCCCAAAGCCCTGCGCTTCTCCGCCACGACTTTCTCAGGGGCAGCGGCCGCGTTCTCCACCAGCACCGTCTTTTCCGCCAAGTTTGCCATCAGCTCTTAGCTCCTCTGGCCACCGACCACTGGCCACTGTTCTCATACATCGACAAACATCAATCTAACACATAGACGTCCATCAATGTATCAAGCCGTCCTATCCATCTCCTCCGCAGGCGCGCCCGTCTCCGCCGGCAACGAGTGAGAAATAATCTCCTTAGCCAACCGGATATAACTCTCCGCCCCGCGCGACCGTGGATCGTATAACAGCGCCGGCTTGCCATGACTAGGCGCCTCGGCCAGCCGTATGTTCCGCGGGATGGTGGTCGCACACAACTTCTCTCCAAAGAATCTTTTCAGCTCCGCCGTCACCTGCTGTGCCAGGTTGGTGCGCTCATCCAGCATGGTGAGCACGACGCCTTCAATAGCCAGCTCCGGATTGAAGCTGGCGCGGATCCGCTCCACCGTGTCCAGGAGCTCGGTGATGCCCTCGAGCGCAAAGTATTCCGCCTGCATGGGGATGAGCACAGCGTCGGCGGCCACCAGCGCGTTGAGCGTAAGCAGGTCCAGCGCCGGCGGACAGTCCAGCACGATGAACTGGAAGCGCTCCCGCAGTGGCGCCAGCACGTCGCGCAGCCGGAATTGTCGGCGCTCAGCGTCCACCAGCTCAAGGTTGGCGCCGACCAGGTTCTTGTGCGCGGGAATGATCCATAGCTGTTCCAGCTCAGTGGCTTGCAGCGCCTCTTCGGCGCTGGCCGCGCCCATCAGCAGATGATAGGTACTGATTCGTTCGGGATCTTTGACCAGGCCCAGGCCGCTGGTGGCGTTCGACTGCGGATCGCAGTCAACGAGAAGCGTATTCACTTCCGCCGCAGCAAAGGACGAGGCCAGATTGATAGCAGTCGTAGTCTTGCCCACGCCGCCCTTCTGGTTGGCTACCGCGATGACGCGTCCCATTAAGTTTTAGAGAACCGAGAGCTGAGCGCAGAATAGTCCGAATCGGCAAGGGTTTGCAATGACGGATTTTGGTGCAGCGGCGGATTGAAAGATGCTGTTGAATCCAAAGCGAATTACATGAACGTGTGTCGTGCCTTTTCCACAGATGTTCCACGTGGAACACTTCGTTTCGAGACGCAAGAAGGATTTCGTGTGAGCAAATTGGAGATATGTTCCACGTGGAACATTCTCGACCGACGACGACAGGGCCCAGGGTTGAGAAATTGCGCGGTATAGACGAAGTGTTCCACGTGGAACACTGCTGACACGTGCGGACGATGTATTGGCATAATTGTGATGACATTCCCACTGACAGCTTTGCCTTGTTGTTGCGATAGGGATTAGACACAAAGATCATGCCACAATTCAATCTCTCTTTCCCACTTTTTATCAGTCTGGTTCCGGCACGTTTACTTGTTTGGTTCCCCACCTCCTCATTCGACGATAACTGCTGTCGGATTTCCTATGTTTCCACTTTGAGGCGGGCTTGAGTTTGTCGGAACTTTGACACTGGCCTTAACTCGCATGTTCTTACCACTATTACTAAGTCGCTACTTGATCAGGTTGGTTATGACGCGTGGAACGTCCGATTAGGAGGACGCGGTTGGCGGAGAGTGGGATGGGGATCGGGTGGGGCCATTGGAAGATTGGGGCTAGGGTGGGGAGCTGGTTTACCTGGGCCTGTCCAATTAGGAGCATCAGGCGACCGGCTGGGGCCACCAGGTTGGCGGCGGCGGGGAGGGTGGTGGTGAAGTGTTCTACGGCGCGTAGGGTTACGACGTCGGCCTGGGTGGGGTAGTCCTGGGCGCGGCCGGGGAATACATTGATGTATGTCAATGTAAGGGCGCGGATCACTTCGCGCAGGAAGGTGGCTTTCTTTTGGTTGGATTCGATGAGCGTGACATGGATCTGGGGGGCCCAGATTTTCAGGGGTAGGCCGGGGAAGCCGGCGCCGGAGCCTATGTCAATCACGTCGCTGGTCGTTGGTCGTTGGTCGTTGGCCAGACTGCCCGAGCTGCGCTCGGATTGGACGGGCGAGGCGCCCGTCCCCACACGGTCAGCCGTCCCCACACCGGAGGGGGATGGGAACAGATGGCGGGCGGCGAATAGGGATTCGCCGAAGTGGCGGGTTACGATTTCTTCGGGTTGGCGGATGGCGGTTAGGTTGATGCGGGCGTTCCAGTGGAGGAGTATATCGATGTATGTCGATATATATTCTAGTTGCTGGGGGAGCAGGGTGGCGGATTTCGCGGGGACTGCGGGCTCTTCGGCGCTTCCGGGAACGGGGTCCAGGAAGGGTCTTAGCAGTTCGGCGATACGGGCGGGGTGCATTTGATTGCAGATTGTAGTAGATGCAAGGTTTCAAGGTTTCGAGGTTTCAAAATCTCACCGCCAGAGTGGCTGCCTTGAGGTTCTGAAACCTTGAAACTTTGAAACCTTGCCGGGGGGGTAACGTCATTACCCTTGGCGGCGCATGGCTGAAAGTCACACATTCTTATTGCACTTCGGATAGGTGAGCCGCTGCGGGGTGGGTTGTTAGACTGCTGGTGCGATGCCAGTGGACACTGAGGACGTGAAGGCGGCGGATACTGCCCAGGCGCTGGTGCAGTTGCTGCGCACCCGCTCGTATGAAGAGATTCGGCAGCGGATGTATGACAATCCGCCGGGGAGTCCGTGGTGGACTGCTTGCAAGACTGAGCTTGACATCCGCAATGGAGAGCAGATGGCGGCCGCGCTTTCGGCCACGTCGCGGGTGCTGGAGAAATTGCGCGGCTCGACGCAGCATTTCGAGCAGCTCAGCGAAACCTTGTCCCAGACCACCAATGAGATGGCCGATCTGCTCAAGGGCACGATCGAGTCCGGCCGGAGGCTGGAAATTGCCGTCTATGTGGTCATCGGCGTGACCGTGGTGCAACTCTTCAATGTCGCTTTCGAAGTTCTGCGGAAGCGGTGAGGGCAAGCCTGGACGCGCGTGCGGCGAGAGCCGCCTCGCGGGGGTCAGGCGGGGGACACGCATCGAGTCTCGTCGCAGCTGTTTCTTTCGCCCCCCGGGGCTGATTCTGACCTCGTTTGAACACCCACGGGTTGCGCCGTGCGCTGCACCCTTGCGCCGCTCCGCGGCTGACACCATGGCGAACGGCTCAGTGGCATTTTTTGCGCCGCTCCGCGGCGAACACCCGTTAACAACCCTAGCGGAAATTGCTGATCAGGATGAGGTCGCTGCTTTGGTGGCCTTTGGCTAGGAGCAACTGTTTGCCGTCGCGGGACCAATTGAAGTCGTAGATCTGTCCCGAAGTAAAGTGGGTGAGCTGGCTCGGCGGTCCGCCGGCTAGGGGCTGCTCCCAGAGGTTGCTGGCACCGTTGCGGGTGAGGAGGTATTGCAGGGCCTGGCCGGAGGGGGACCAGCGCAGTCCGCGGGTGCCGAGCGGGAGCTGGCTTACAAATTTATGGGCTCCGCCGCTGGCGGATACTGTGGCCAGCTTCTCCAGCGGGACCGGAGTTCCCTCCTGGTAAGAGAACGCGAGTTGCTGTCCGTCGGGAGAGACCACGACTTCGTTGGCGCCGGAGACTCCCGGCACGGACAGAACTACCGCTGGCGTGCCCCCTTCCGGCGACAGGCGGTAAATCTTTTTGTCGTCGGCAGCGTAGAACAGCCACTTTCCATCGGGAGAGCAGTCGGACCGGTTAACATCGTCAAGCAGCTTTACGCCGTTGGAACCGTCCGCGTCGGTACGCCATAGCTCCAGCTTGCCCTGGCGGAGGCGGTCGAATACCAGGTAATGGTCCCCGCAGGAGAATATGGAAAGTACGTTGGAGGCTTGGGGGAAGAGCAGGGCGCGGTTGCTGCCATCCGCATTCATCATCCACAAATCACCGTTCACACCGGAAGCCAGCAGCTTGCCCGCCGGGCCGGGAGAAACCAGCTGATAAGCGGTTTCGCCGGAGGTGACCTGGCGGGCCTGGTTGGAATCGGCTGCCGGTGCGCTCCAAATATCCGACATCCGAGTGCGCTGAATGGCGGCCAGCATCTTGCCGTCATGGGTCAGATCGAGGTCGGTAGTGTAGTCAGACAAATCATTGGTGAAGCGATGCATTCCTCCGCTGGGGTAATCCATGGACCAGAGCTGGCCCCGGCCCAGGAGACCTTCGCTGACCGGCGCTATGAGAGAGTTGCCGTCGGGCATCCAGACGGCGCGTCCCACGCCTTTCTCGCCGGCTGACATGAGCTGCCTGACTTTGCCATCGCTGACGTTGATTACGTCCAGCACCCATTCGTTCGCGGCACCGAGCTTGAGGCTGGGCACGGCGATGGTTTTGCCATCCGGAGACCAGGTTGCTCCCCACTGAAAAGCGGTATTGGCGGGCAATGTCGCCAGCAGGCGTTCGCCGGTGCCATCCGCTTGCGCGATGCGAATCTCGATCACGTTGCGGTCCGGAATTCCGCGCTGGAAGACTAGCTGCTGGGCGTCAGGCGAAAAGGAGACGGGGACATCTATGTCGCGGATCAGTTGAAGGGGCGAGCCTCCGAGCACCGGCATTTGGTACAGGTACCGGTAGTTGGCGGTGTTCTTGTCGGAGCGGACAAGATAGATGTAGTTGCCGTCGGGGGAGAAAGTGACTCCTCCGAACTCGACCACATCGGGCGCGAGCACCTGAACATCACTCTTGGTGGCTACGTTCCGTACCCACAAGCTTTGCTGCTCGGAGTCGCGCAGGACGTAGACCACATAGCGACCGTCGGGAGAGATGGCTACGTGAGCGGCTTTGCCGCTTTCGGTGAGCCTGGTGATCTGCATCTCTTGCAGATTGAGGCCGCGGGGGCGGGTGAGCAGTTTGTACGCGCCAAAGCCGATGGCTGCGAGAATCACTAGCGCGGCAGCGGCGACTGGGGCTTTGGACCAGCGAGGTTCTGTAGCGGCGGCTTGAACGGTTGCAGAATCAGCCGCCATAGTTTTCGCGGAGCTGGGTGTCGAGGCGGCTGCTGTTCCCAATCCACTGGCGGCGCGGACGTGTCCGGAGCTGGTGGCGCGCTTGAGGCGCTTCAGGTCGGCGCGCATCTCGGCGGCGCTCTGGTAGCGCAGGTCGCGATCTTTTTCCAGGGCGGTGCGGATGATCTCGTCCAGTTTGGCAGGCATGCCGGGGTTCAACTGGGTGGGGGATACGGGATCGTGATTCAGGATGGCGTCGAAAATCACGGCGGAGGTTTCGCCCTCGAAGGGAATTCTGCCGGTGGCCATTTGATAGAGCACGGCGCCCAAGCTGAAGACGTCGCTGCGGGCGTCGAGCTCCTTGCCTCGGGCTTGCTCGGGCGACATGTAACAGACGGTACCGACGGCGGTGCCGGGGCTGGTGAGGAAAGCAGCAGCGGTCGGCATGGTGGTTTGGGCCGCGGCTGCTCTGGGTTCCTGGACGAGCTTGGCCAAACCGAAATCCAAGACTTTGGCCTGGCCGCGTTTGGTGACGAAGATGTTGGCGGGTTTGATGTCGCGATGGAGAATGCCCTTGGCGTGGGCGGCATCGAGGGCGTCGGCGATTTCGATGGCGAGGTCGAGCAGCTCGCCTAGTTCCAGGGGACGGCCAGCAATGTGGCGGTCCAAGGGTATGCCCTCGAGCAATTCCATCACGATGAAGGCGCGACCTTCGTGCTCACCGAAGTCGTGAATGGTGCAGATGTTGGGATGGTTCAGCGCGGAGGCGGCACGAGCTTCGAGGCGGAAACGTTCCAGGCTCTGGGGATCGCGAGCGACGTCCTCGGGCAGGAACTTGAGGGCGACGGAGCGGCCCAGGTTGGTGTCCTCAGCTTTGTAAACCACGCCCATGCCCCCGCCACCGAGCTTTTCCAAGATGCGGTAGTGGGAGATGGTCTGATCAATCATGGGACTGAGGGGGGCCGGGGACTCATGTTAGGTGGTGGGGAGTGGCAAGTCAATGCGGGGGCGGGGCAAAAGATCGGTTGTCAGTTCTCGGTTCTTAGTTTGACATCACTTTCTGGATGGCGGCTTGGAGGTCGTCGTAGGGCATTACGCCGGGGTGGTAGAGGGCTACGCGGCCGGCGCGATCGACTAAGACCAGCGTTGGCGTAGTGCTGGCTCCGTAGTTGTTGAAGTTTTCTTTACTGACGGGAATGGGCGAGCCTTGCAGCCCCGGATAGTAGTGCTGCCAGACCTGTTCGGCGTAGGCGAGTTCGTCTTTTGGCTTGGCATCGTCGCCGCGGGCAGCGTAGCCGTAGAGCTGGGTGGGAGCTACCAGCAGCAAACCTTTGGGGCTGAACTGCGAGCGCAGACGGGTGATGATTGGGCCTTCGCTCTTGCAGTCGCCGCACCAGTGGGCCCAGAAGAATAGGAGCACGGGGGATCCTTTCATCTGGCTGAGTGGGGTGGGGCGCGGTCCGAAATACTGGGCGAGGTTGAGCGGCGGGGCAGGCTGGCCGGTCAGACCGAAGAGGTTGAGATTTTTCTGCAAACGGGCACGGATGGAAGTGTTGTGGTAGGTGATCAGGTTGCTACGGAGCAATGCGACCGCTTGCCGTTGCTGGCCGCGGGCGGCGAACACTTGGGCTTCGACTTCGAGGGCGGCACCCAGGGCTAGGGGGAGATGGGGCTCGGCGTCCAGGGAGCGGTGCAGGAGCTGCTGGCGGACCAGAGACTCGGTCTGTTTGGCGTAGGTCTCGGCGCGATCGAGCTGGTGGGCGCTTAGGGAGGCGCGCGCCATCCAGGAAAGGGCTTCCAGGTATTCCGGGGTGACTCCGAGCCGGGCGCGGTAGGTTTGCAGGGCAGTGTCGGCGGCGGAGAAATTATTCTGGGCGAGGGCGCTGCGGACGTCGGTGACGATGTCGGCGAAGGAAAGCGATCCTAGTAGTAAGACGATGGTGAAAAGGCGAAGAAACATATAGTTCCATGATGCCGGGAAGCTGGGAAAGTTTCCAGTGGTGACGACAAGAAGCTTGAACCGCAGAGGTCGCGAAGAAAGGCGCAGAGTGCGCTAGAGAATGGCAGAAGAAGGATCGCGTGGCAGGTGGTGGCCACCACGTAAGCGGCTTGTTTGCTTATCGTTGAGAGAATGCCTGGGAAATATTGTGGAGATTTTCGCCACCTATGAGTTAAAATTCTCTTGCGTTTGAGCTTGCGGTTTTTTGCAGTTTCCGGTATCTCCGCTCAACCCAGCGTGACCTGCCTGCAGAAGTCCAGCGAGTAATTCAGCGCTACATCACAGAAAAAGGAACTAAGCAACATCATGGAAACAGGAACAGTAAAGTGGTTTAACGACGCCAAGGGCTATGGATTCATCAGCCGTCAGAACGGGGAGGACGTGTTTGTACACTTCTCGGCTATCCAGGCGAGCGGATTCCGCAGCCTGCAAGAAGGCCAGCAAGTACAGTTCGATGTGGTCAAAGGCCCTAAGGGCTGGCAGGCCGAGAACGTGAAACCGGCGTAAACCACTTCCACAATAATTCGGAAAGAGGGCGGCCCGCGAGGCCGCCCTTAGTTTTTGCAGGCCGGGAGGCAGAGGTTGCGGTAGCTCGGTTAAGATGAGCAGGAGTTAAGGAGCGAACGATGGCGCTGAACGTTGGAGACGTGGCTCCGGAGTTTGAGCTGTCGGCGGTGGAGGGGGAGAGGCAGTTCAAGGTGCGGCTCAGTGATTTTCGAGGGAAGAAGCATGTGGTGGTGGCCTTCCATCCTCTGGACTGGACTCCGACTTGAGCGGCGCAGGTGCCGGCGTTCGACTCCGACCGGGAGAAGTTCGCTGCACTCGATGCCCAGGTTCTGGACATAAGCACGGATTCGATCCTCAGCCATATTGCCTGGCAGAAGAAAGAGATCGGCATAATGCATCTACCCTTGTTGGCGGATTTTTATCCGCATGGCGAGGTCACGAAGAAGTTTGGCATTCTGCGGGAGGGGCCGCCGGTCGCGGGGATCAGTGAGCGGGCTGTCTTTATCGTGGATAAGAACGGGAAAATTGTGTTTGCCAAGGTGTATCCCTTGGATCAGACGCCGAATAATGCGGGGTTGTTGGAGGTGTTGGGGAAAATCGGTTCGCAGAATGAATAAGTAGCAATGCCGCAGAATGCGTCTACGCCGACTTGTTGCCGCGAGCGCGAGCCACAATCACCGTGCCGAGTGTAAGCAAGGTGATCGCAGTAATAATGGCGAGAGATGCGACACAGTAGATGCACCAAACGCCCAGGATGTTCGCTTCCACGTGGGCGAGGTAGAGGGAGAATCCCAGGGCTGGCAGTGAAGCCAGCAGCAAGAGGCGATAGGCGCGTTTCAGGGCCAGGATTCCCAACAGCAGATAGCCCGCGATACCGATGTCGGCCACGGGTACATTCCACAAGACTGCATAGGGGCTGTGGTTGACGATGCCGCAGTCCCACTTTTCGTTGATGCTGCATGGCGACGTGTCGGTACGGTAGTGTTCCCGCAGCGCCAGGGCGGAGACCGCAATACCGAGTACAGCCAGCAACGCCAGAATGATTCTCATAAGCGGCCTGCCTTTTTCTGCCTCACTTTTTCTGCCTTACCATCCGGCTAGAAGTGAAACCGGTATTTTAGCTGCACTGAAATTTCGCGCGGGTTGACGTAGTGGGTCCCTCCAAAGGTATTGCTGTTATCCAACAGGTAGCGGTGGTTCGATAGGTTGAGCCCGGTCAGGCGGAGGCTCCAGCTTTCGCCGAACGACTTTCCCAAGGACAAATCATACGTGCTGTGGGCAGGCAGGTGTGCCGGGCCTTCACCGTCGAGGAAACCGGAACCGCGGTTGAGGTTGAAGTCGGCCCAGGAACGACGGGGGAGATCGGTGTGAACGCCGGTGGAGAGGGTGTCGCGCTGATCGTGGTCGAGGAAGAAATAGCCTTCGTCGGGCGGGGTGAAATCGGTGAGGCCTCCGGTGACCCCGCCTACGCCTTCCGTGTATTGGTGCGAGTACGCAAGATGGAACTGGAGGCGGTTAGCGATGCGGGGTGAGTTGGCCGCAGCTTCCCAGCCGTGGATGCGGGCGCGGGCAATGGTCAACGGAAAGAAAATGTTGGAATTGCCGAGGATGTCGTGGTCGAAAAAGTTCCTGGCACCAGTGTGGAAGTTGGTGACGTCGAAGGTCCAGCCGTCGAAGGGAATGGTGAGTCCGAATTCGTGCTGCTCGTCGCGCTCGCCTCGGAGAGGTAGGAAGCCAAAGCCCTGCTGTGCGGCTTGGGCTAGCAGTGGGCCGTTCACGGTGAGCAGTGGAGGCGCCTGGTAGTAGCGTCCGTAGAAACCGCGCAACACCCAATTGAGGCGCGGGATGCGCAGGGCCGCACCGACGCGGGGATCGGCAGCGTTTTCACTGATGGTGCTGCCGAAGTGGGTGAGGCGCACTCCGCCGTTGAGGGTGAGCCAGCTGGTGAGTTTGTATTGATCTTCGAGGAAGATGGATTCGACATTGCCCCAGACCATTTCGCGCTGGCTCAAGGGCGGATTGCTGCCATCACTGGTGACGATGCCAAAGAGCTGGTTGTCCCGCGCGCCAAAGACCTGAAAACCGGCGCGGGCGTTGTGTTTGCCGCGGTTGACCGCGATAGAGACGACTCCGCCCATGTAGTTCGACCCACGGTCGTCATCGGGAATGATGACGTTGGGGTCGGGCTGGCCGTCATAGCCGCCGATGTAGTGGGCGCGGTTGACGTGATAGAAGGGCGAGACCGTGAAGAGCACGCCGTTGGCGGCGGTGTGCAGCCAGGAAAAATTCAGGAAGGAGTCGTGCTCATTCTCGACGTCACGGATGCCGGCAGACTGCTGATCCGGATCGTTGGGCACCTGATAGTGATCTCCGCGGACGGAGGTGACGAGGCGAAGCTGATCGGATGGGGTCTTGTTAAAGATGAGGGAAGCGAATCCGCCCAGTCCGGCAGATTGATCGTCCAGCACGTCTGGGCTGGAGGTTTCCAGTCCCAAGTCGGTGCGGTAGCCGGAGACGCTGCCGTAGTAGGCGAAGCGCTCGGTGTGGTCGCCGAAGCTGATCTGGTCGTTGGTGTTGTTGAAGCTGCCGTAGCCGGCGACCAGCTCGGCCTGGCGGTTGCGCTCGAATCCGGAACGAGTGACGACGTTGAAGACGCCGTAGGTGCGGTCGCCGTATTCGGCGGAGTAGCCGCCGCGCTGGACTTCGAGGTAATCGATGTCCTTGGGATCGAACTGGGGGCCGACGTTGGAGGCAATGTTGGTGTTGGGGACGGGCACACCGTCGAGCAACCAGGAGACCTGGTGTCCGCCTCGGATGTGGAGTTGGTCGTGGACCATGTAGGCGCTGGGGACGTAGTCGGTGATCAGGGCGAGGCTGTTGGTTTGGTCAGCGCCGGGGGTTTGAGCGATCTGCTGGCGGCTGACGACGCTGGCTGTGGTGGAGGATTCGGAATTGACGGCCGCCGGGGTGTCGGTGACCTCTACGACCTCTTTCGTTCTGGCTACGGTCAGCGAAAAGTGCAGGCGGGCGTCACGGCCGGAAGTGAGCACGAGTTGCTGTTCCTGGGGGGCGAAGCCGGGGACTTCCACCGTGACCTTATATTCGCCGATGGGGATGTTTTCGAAGCGGAATTCGCCGGAGTCGTTGCTGGTGGTGGATTTTGTCCAATTGGAATTCTCGGCGCGGATGGTTACCTGGGCGGCTTGTACGGGGCGGTGTTGAGGGTCGTGGATGAGGCCCTGGACGGAACCAAAGATGGTGGCGCCGGCGGTGACGGCCAGTAGCAGCAGGCCGCTACTAAGCAAAATACGGATGAAACGCATGGCTTTCTCCAAACAGCCGGTGGAACAGCATCAGCTTGAAGAATTCATCGGCGGCAGCCAGGGCTGAAGCCGGGACCAACCGAAGAGATCTCGCTTAACTGCTTACAGAATGGAGAAAGCGGGCGGGGCGCGGCCCGAGTGGGAGGCGTTGACACCGGTGTGGCGGCGGAGCGGTGGCAACTGTGCGTGGGCGGTGGTGGCTACGAGGGTGACGTGGGTAGTGATAGCAGAGATGGGCTCGGCCCAGTGAACCACCGCCACCGGTGGACAACAATTGCGAGGAGCGGAATCCCGTGCCTCGAATTGAGCGTCGTGGGATGGGTGTTGATGGAGTTTCCGCAGGCAACACGCATGTGGGGCGGGCGCGGAGATGGCCAAAGCCACAGGGACAAAGGTTCCCACCAGCAGCAGTACGAGCAGCAGTCTGGCGGTCAGAGAACGCATAGGTGGCTTGGTGGAACCCCGGTGCGAAAAAGACTTGTGCTAAAGAATAGGGGACAGCGGGCGAGAGCGCAAGTCTCTGATTTCCAGCAGTACCCGGCGGAGGACTATCTCACCAATACGAACCGGCCTCCGTTGGTGACGATGATGGCCAGGTTCATCACTACGAGCATCAGATCGTAGTGCCAGCCATAGGTTTTCTCGCCCCAGAAGCCGGTGTGCCAGACGAAGATCTTTTTCTGGATTGCTCCCAGCATGAGCAGGATCAGTCCCAGGGCGGCCAGCTGGGTGAGAACACCGAAGATGACGCCGAGGCTTCCGGCCACTTCGGCTGCACCCAGGAAGATGGTGAAGCCCTTGCTCATGCCGATGCTCTTGCTCCTGCCTTCGGGATCTTTGAGGTGGCTCCAGCCGCTGGTGATGAAAACCAGGCCGACCATGAGCCTGAGCAGCAAGAGCACGATGTCTGCAAAACGGGTTAGCTGGGGGAACATGAATCTACCGCTGGAAAAGATACACCCTTCGGGGCAGCATTAGGGCCGAGAAACGTGGCGCTGGCTAGTGCTCCGAGCAGTATCGAGCTGGCAGGCACGAGAAACGCAATAACGGTTCTGAGCGAACCAGCGATAGCCGGTATGGATGAGCCGGTTAAATCCTGGAAGGCTGAAGACCGCGTAGAAGGGCCAAGCCCACCAGATCCGCCGAGTTACATATAGGTAGACATCGGCACCTGAAACTGATTCACCTTCGCAAGTGAGCAATCGGATGTCATATATCAGTTTGTCAGGTGGTAGTCTCAGCCGTTCCGCTACCCAGGGCTCCTGTAGCGTGGCGATGCTAAACCCTCGCTTGGCCAAGGTCGGCTGCCAGAACAACAGCCAGCGTGAGCAGAAGCCACACTCGCCGTCGTACAAGACCCAGCCTTTGGCGGGACGGCTGGGTTTAGTCAGGTCGGACATCTTCTACAGCCTCCTACCCTGGTATACCGTAACCTCGGACCCCTCGGCGAGAAACGCGGACGTCGGCTCTCTCTCTAATATCCGGGCTAGTTCTTTGCCGTAAAGCTCTGCTGCATCACCCTCAAAAACGGCATCCCGCGCACTCCAGACTCTCCATGGCGGGTGGGCCACACGATATTCCATGCACCCACCGTCTGGCTGGCGGGCATATCCCCAGTAGTGCTCGGAGATAAACTGCTCTTCCGAACCGGCTTCAGGCGGCACCGGATCACCTGTCACGGTCAGGCCTATTCTATTCCAGCGATTTCCTGACTTCCATGCATAGGCCACTGCGAGTCGGGCATTGTCAATCGAACCGATCTGATGCGACATGGGTAAGCAAACATAGTTCTCGTTATAAATGGTTCGAGCCAAGACCGCGATTGCCCGGCGGGGAACAATCTCCCGGATGAACACAACACCCCGTTTGATAACTTCTCCATCAGTGCGCCGTACATAAAACCGAAGGTTTACCTCCTCGAAGTTGGAATGAAAGGGGAAGGAAATGCCAAAGATCCTGGTGCTCAAGAAGCGGAATCCGACAAAACTGACAAATACATGGCCATTCCACTGGTCGAGTTCCGTACCGGCGGGGACGAACTCGCGGAGCAGGCCGGGGTCGACCTCGTAGTTCAGCATGGCCAGCTCCCGCCACTGGGCAGTCAGGAATACCTTCTCAGAATTCATTTCTGGGCGCGAATTCGCTTCAATTCGTCAACTATAGCCCGGACGTGTTGAGCCGCCAAATTCCGCTGTGTTAGCATCCTAGGCTTTGGCAGGCTGTCGACCTTGGCCTATATCCTGTCCTCATTCGCTACGGGCCCGCCGTAGTTAAAGATCTGCTGTTCCAGAGCCGAGTTTCCTCGGCTGGACAGCCGGGGGCGGCTGTCCCTACGCAGCCTCGAGTAAGGAGCGAACCGGTGAAAGTTTACGATGGCGCGAATATCCGTAATGTGGCCGTAGTTGGGCACGGGCATGCGGGAAAAACCTCGCTGGTGTCAGCGATGCTGTACACCGCTGGCGCGACTCAGCGGCTGGGCCGCGTGGACGACGGCACCGCCGCCACCGACTACGACGACGAAGAGATCGCGCGCAAGATGTCGATCGCGGGCAGCCTGGCTTACGTCGAGTGGGGCAAGACCAAGATCAATGTCGTGGATACGCCCGGGTTCAACATGTTCGTCCACGAGGCCAAGCTGGCGCTGCCGGCGGTGGAAGCGGCAATTGTTGTAGTGGATGGCGTGGCCGGGGTGGAAGTCGTAACCGAGCGGGTGTGGAGCTACTGCGAGGAGTTTCAGACGCCGCGGCTGATCGTGGCCAGCCGCATGGACCGCGAGCGGGCCGACGCGGAGCGAGTGCTGGATTCGCTGACCAAAGCGTTTGGGCGGACCGTGATCCCGCTGGAGTTGCCGATCGGTAAGGAGAAGAACCTCAGCGGCATGGTGGACCTGGTTCGGATGAAGGCTTACACCTACGAGCTGGGCGGGAACGGCAAGGGCAAGGAAACTGAGATCCCCGCGAACATGAAGGATGAAGTCCAGGCAGCGCATGAAAAGCTGGTCGAGATGATTGCCGAGGGCAACGATGCGCTGATGGAGGAGTTCTTTGAGAAGGGGACGATTCCGGAAGAGGATCTGGTCCCGGCCCTGCACGTCGCCATCCGCGAGGACCGGATTTTCCCCGTGCTGTTTGGCTCCGGTCTGGGCAACATCGGCGCCGACCGGGTCATGGACTTCATCGTGGACTACACCCCGGCGCCGACTGAGCGGGAGACGGTGCAGGGCGAGGTTACATCCGGGAATGGCGAGCCTCCACGGCGCAAGCTGGCCGACTCGGAGCCGGTTTCGCTGTATGTGTTCAAGACCGTATCCGATCCCTTCTCGGGTCGGATTTCCTACTTCAAGGTCTTCTCTGGCGTGGTTAAGAATGATGCTGCGGTGCAGAACTTTACCCGCGGCGCGCAGGAGAAGCTGGCGCACATCTCGATCATGCAAGGCAAGACTGCGGTGCCGGTGACCGAGTTGCACGCGGGTGACATTGGGGCAGTGGCGAAGCTGCGAGAGACATTAACCGGGGACACGCTGGGGGACAAAGCAGCGGCGATTCAGTATCCCAAGGTGAAGCTGCCGGAGCCGGCGATTACGTTCGCCATCGAGCCCAAGAGCCGGGCCGATGAAGACAAGCTGGGGAATGGCGTCCACAAGCTGATGGAAGAAGATGCCATGCTGCGCTTCTTCCGCGATCCTCAGACCAAAGAATTCCTGATTGCGGGCACGGGGCAGCAACACATTGAAGTCACGGTCTCGAAGCTGAAGAAGCGCTATCACACCGAGGTCATTCTGAAAGCGCCCAAGGTGCCGTACCGGGAGACGATCCGGGGCAAAGCTGATGTCCAGGGGCGGCACAAGAAACAGACCGGCGGACACGGACAATACGGCGATTGCAAGATCAAGATGGAGCCGCTGCCGCGGGGCGGGAACTTCGAGTTTGTGAACGACATCTTCGGCGGGTCCATTCCCAGGAACTATATTCCCGCAGTGGAGAAGGGAATCGTGGAAGCCGCCGCTCGCGGATACCTGGCAGGCTTTCCAGTAGTGGACTTCAGAGTGATTTTGTACGACGGCTCGTATCACGACGTGGATTCGAACGAATTATCGTTCAAGACGGCCGGGCGCATTGCCTTCAAGAAAGCCATGGAGCAGGCCAAGCCCACGCTGCTCGAGCCGGTGATGTCGGTTGAGATCGCGGTACCGGACGAGTTCGCGGGCACGATCATGGGCGACCTCAACAGCCGGCGCGGGCGCATCCAGGGAATGGACAACAAAGGTGGCAACACCGTGGTGAAGGCTGAAGTGCCCATGGCGGAGATGCTCACCTACGGCGCTGATCTCACTTCCATGACCCAGGGGCGTGGGAGTTTCAATATGGAAATGAATCATTACGATGTTGTGCCTGCACAGTTGCAGGAGAAGATCATTGAGAAGGCACGGGCGGAACGGGGGGAAGTGAAAGAAGAAGAGGAGTAGTATTCTGGCGGTATAATGGCTACCATGCCTGACCGCTTGAATGGACGCATCGTGCGTGAGCGCGAGATTTGCAATGGGGAACCCGTGTTCAAGGGGACACGCGTCACACTACGCACCGTGCTTGCCAGTCTGGCCGACGGGGATACTGCGGAGAAGATCCTTGCGGATTTCCCAAGTTTGACGCCTCAGGACATTCAAGCAGCGATCGCCTTCGCTGCTGCCTCTGCCGAAGAGGACCTGCCTACTCCGGCCGTTCCTGATTTTCGATGAAGATCAAGCTGGACGAGAATCTGCCGTTGCACCTGGCGACCTCGTTAGAGGACCTCGGACACGACGTGCACACCACCTACAGCGAAGGTCTCACAGGCCATGCCGATCGAGACATGTGGAGGGCGGCCCAAGCGGAATCCAGATTCTTGATCACCCAGGACCTGGATTTTTCCGATATCCGCCAATTTGCTCCCGGGATCTCATGCGGGCGTTCTTTTGGTCCGTCTGCACTCGCCCAGCCGTCAGAATCTTACCAGTCGTGTGCAGTATGTCTTTCAGACTGAGAGCGTCGATCAATGGCCGGGCTGCTTCGTGGTTGTAACCGAGCGGCAAATCCGGGTGCTCAGGCCACTTCGTTGAGAGAAGTGCAGTTGCAGCAGAAAGATTATTGAGACGGCAAAGGCGGAGCGGGGTGAGGTGAAGGAAGAAGAAGGAAGAAGAGGGAGTAGAGCCGGGCAGCCAATGGAATACTACGCAATCAAAGTACACTATTTCGATGCCTCTGCATTAGTCAAACTTGTTGCGGACGACGCAGACGAAACACCGGGTAGAGACATCCTCAGGGAATATCACCATCAGCACGCACATCCTGGATACACCACTTCTTTCTGCGTATCGGAGGCCTTTGGGGCGTTGAAGCTGAAATTTCTACGCAAGAAAATTTCCGAGGCACAATACCTGAAATATGTGAAGGATCTCATTCGTGTTGTTGGAAACACCTTTCAAATAGACGAACTCGAAATCTTGCTACCACTTGTAAGCAGCGAGTTCGAACGGCTAGTGAGGAGTTACAAGATCGATTTCGTGGATTGTCTTCAAATCGTGACCATAAAGCACGGCAAGTACCGGATATTTGATGGGCCTTCCAAGTCGATCCTCATAACGGCAGACCGCGAATTGGCGAGAGTCGCACTAGCAGAAGACTTACGAGTATGGGAATGCACTACTGAGGCCGCGCCGGTCTAGTCCTTTCCGTCAAGACGTCCTCAGCCCTTCCGCCTTCGCCAATTTGGCCTGCCGTTCATCAAAAGTCCAAAAGCGTTCGGCTTTCAGTTCGAGGGCGCAGGCTACGTGCAGGCTGTCGAGAGTGCGTACGCCGAGTTTGGGTCCGTAGTGGCGGGCCAGGTCGGCGCAGAGATCGAAGGCGTGATCCGGTACGGCGATCGAAAGCCACTGTCCAGCTGACTTGTGATCGTCCAATCGCGCATGCATCCGTTGGGCTTCAGACCGCGACAGCTGTCCACGGAAGACGTGTTGGGCCACAGCGTGCGCCCACTCGGCATTATGCAGAGGTGTAAACCAGAGAGGTGGAGCTGACGTGATTCGAGTGCGGGACTCGGGAGAGTGTCGATCACTCAAATACAACGAAACCACGAAGCTCGAGTCCACATAAATGCTCAATAACGTCCTCGCTCCTCAATCACCAAATCAGATCCCGGTAGTATGCGATCGCCAATAATCTCTTTCGCCAAGGCTTCAAAATCCGGCCACTTGGCCGGTTTTTTCTGCTGATTCTCCGGAACAATGCGCGCAATGACCTGATCACGCTCGCGAAGCTCGACCGTCTTTCCGGAGCGCAGCCAGGCCTTGAGGCGGCGGGTGTCGCGCAGCTGGCGGATATTTACAGAAGGCATGTCATAATGTGACACATTATGTGGCACATTGTCAAGCGGGGCAGGGGTATCGATGACCATATAGCACGGCTTACGTTACTTAGGCATTCGTTATGTTATTCAGGCAGCCCATGCTTGTCGTAGCCCAGGACTTGGTTTGCGGGACGAGAGTCGAGGCTCGGCAGAGCATCTACGCGGCGCAGTATGTCTTGGAGCTGGCTGGTCAGGATGCGGCTACGGCGCCGTGTTTCTAACCGCTGCCATCGCTCTTCGAGGGCTCTGTGGATGGCTTCGGTCAGGGACTCGCCGGTCTCACTTGCAACCTGGCGGGCGAGGCGTTCGGTGGCGTCGTTCTTGATGCTTAGAGGCATTGTCTATACTAACTGGGGATCGACGCTCAAGAAAATGCTTGGCACTGGAACTTTTGGCTCTGGCCGACCCCTGGGCTGGCTCAGGCGTGGGATCGCGACGGCGACGGTCGTGGCCGCGGTGCTTTCTGCGGCGGGCGGGCAAGAAGCTCCATCTAAATCTTCCATGTATATCAAGGTAGATCACGCGTCCTTGTGTGGCCCGGAGCTAGAGCCGATGCGACAGGCGTTTGCCGTGGTTGGATTGGCGACCGAGTACGGTGGGCCGCACGCGAATGGCGTTACACATATGGCGTTGTTGGGATTCGAGGATGGATCGTATCTCGAGCTGATTGCGCCGCAGAAGCCGGGCATGGTCGAGGGCTCGGCTTGGGCGAAGATGATGGCGGGGGATGCCGGGCCTTGCGCTTGGGCGGTGGGGACATCAGACATCAAAGGTGACGTGGCTCGACTGAACGGGCGGGGAATCCAAACCAAGGGACCGGAACCTGGAAGCCGCAAGCGTCCGGATGGAAAAGTGATTGAGTGGGAGACCGCGTCGGCCGGGCCAGGAGCGCAGGGAGCGACTTTGCCGTTCATGATCCAGGACAAGACTCCGCGCAGCTTGCGGGTGCAGCCTTCGGCTAGTGTGAAGGAATCCGGGCTGACGGGAATTGAGGTGGTGGTTTTGGGGGTGAAGGATCTGGATGCGGCGATTGCGCTGTTTCGGAAGGCTTACGGGTGGGAAGCGCCGTCGGTAGAGGAGCACAAAGAATTTGGCGCGAAGATGGCATATTTTGTCGGTACGCCGGTGATGCTGGCTGCTCCCTTGAATAAAGATTCGTGGCTGGCGGAACGGCTGGAGAGGTTCGGAGATGGTCCGGCAGCTTATCTGCTGGGGACGCGAGACTTCGGACAGACGGCGAAACGGGTTGGACTTTCGAACGAAGCTTCATGGTTCGAAAAGAAAGTGGCTTGGTTCGATGTGGTGAAGCTGCGCGGGGTGAGGTTGGGAGTGGTGCAATAGCTGTCTCCGACTTTGCGCCGGCGAGAGCGAGCCGAGCTGCGCTCGGCCGGGCAGACGGGGCGTCCGCCCCCACATGGTTCGTGGTAGTATCCGGCCAATGGCTACCCTCAGGAACACTCCCAAGCTGCCACAGGAGCGGGACCGGCTGGTGTCGGCAGCGCCGGTTGAGGATGATTCTTCGTTTGAGCTGAAGCTGCGGCCGCAGCGGCTGGCGGAGTTCATCGGGCAAGCCAAAGTCAAAGAAAACCTGGCGGTAGCGATTGAGGCGGCGCGGTCACGCGGCGAGGCCCTGGACCACGTGTTGCTTTACGGGCCTCCGGGGCTGGGGAAGACTACCTTGGCGACCATCATCGCCAATGAGCTTGGCGTTGCTTTCCAGCAGACCTCGGGTCCGACTCTGCAGATCAAGGGTGACCTCACTGCGATCCTGACCAACGTCCGTGACAAGCAGGTTTTGTTCATTGATGAAGTGCATCGGCTGCAGCCGACGCTGGAGGAGATTCTTTATTCCGCGCTGGAGGACTACAAGCTGGACATCATTATCGGGCAGGGGCCGGCGGCGCGGACTCACACCATGGACGTGAGGCCGTTCACGTTCATCGGGGCGACCACGCGGGCGGGGTTGCTTTCGTCGCCGCTGCGATCACGGTTCGGGATTGTGTTGCGGCTGGAGTTTTATGGGCACGAGGAGTTACGGATTATTGTGGAGCGGTCGGCTGAGATTCTGAGCGTGGAGATCGATCGCGCGGGGGCGCTGGAAATTGCCAGCCGCTCGCGGGGAACTCCGAGAATCGCCAACCGGCTGCTGCGCCGGGTGCGCGACTATGCGCAGGTGCGGGGCGCCGGCAAGATCGATCTGCCGACGGCACAGGCAGCACTGCAAATGCTGGAAGTGGACCGTCATGGCTTCGACGAAGTGGATCGCAAGCTGCTGCTGACCATCATTGAGAAATATCAGGGCGGGCCGGTAGGCGTGAATACGCTGGCGGCAGCATTAGCCGAAGAAGCGGACGCCATTGAAGAAATCTATGAGCCGTTCCTGATTCAGATTGGATTCCTGAACCGCACGCCGCGCGGGCGCGTGGCCACGCAACTCGCCTATGAGCATTTCGGGATTACGCCGAACCGGCGGCAGAGCTCGTTGTTCTAGAATGGGTATGGGTTTGCAGGGGGGGGCTCCATGAAGCAGGTTCAACAACTCACAGCGATCATTGAACGCGAAGGTAGCGGCTATGTAGGTCTTTGCCCGGAACTTGATATTGCGAGTCAAGGCGATACGATTGAGACGGCCCGGAAGAATCTCCAGGAGGCGGTCGAGTTGTTCTTCGAGACTGCCGACCCGACGGAGATCGAGCGGCGCCGTCACTCAGAGGTTTTTGTCACTCGACTCGAGGTAGAGGTTGGGTAGGCTGCGCGTTCTGTCGGGTCGTGATGCGTGCATCATTCTTGCCCGTAATGGATTCACGGAGGTGCGACGCAGAGGAAGTCACGTTGTAATGCAGAAGCGAGTAGAGAATTCCACTATCACTGTCCCGATCCCAGATCACGCCGAACTTCGAATTGGAACCCTGATGTCCATCATTCGTCAGTCGCAGTTGCCGCGTTCTTTCTTCGAAGTCTAGCGACCCCTTTCGATTCCGCAGAAAGCCCAGTCCCCAGGTGTTTAGGTCTCCATCACAATACAGTTCCTGACAGATCACTTGGGATGTGCGGTCCGATGGTGTATCTTGCACTCGGCCCTGTAGGGGGCAGGGTACGCCATGAGAGGTGTTGCCGCCGGAATCGGTGCCTAAGCTTCTAAGAGTTCTAGAACTTACAGGCGTGCTGTGCTCCCTTGTCGGCTCGGCATGGTCCGGGCCTGCGCCCCAGAACGCGCCGACGCTGCCGACTGCGGCCGGGACCGCACTGGTCATTCCCCGGCTTACTCATCCTCCCGCGCTGGAAGACTTCCTTACTATGCGGCCTGCGGGAGAAGTCGCTCCCCAGATGGTAAAGGTCTCAGGCTTCGTGCAGCGGAACCCGCATGACGGCCAGCCTGCCTCGCAACGCACCGAAGCTTACCTGGGGTACGACGAAAAAAATCTCTACGCGGTGTTTGTGTGCTTCGACGACCCGGCGAAGGTACGGGCACGACTGTCGCGGCGGGAGGACATCTTCGATGACGACACGGTCGAAATCATGCTGGATACTTTCCACGACCGGCGGCGGGCATATGTGTTCCAGACTACACCGCTGGGCGTGCAATGGGACGCGATCTGGACGGAAGCGCCACACGAAAGTATCAGCGGGAGTCCGGGGAACTTTGATGCTTCTTTCGATACGACCTGGGATTCCAGAGGCAAACTGACCACTCAGGGATATGTGGTGTGGATGGCGATTCCGTTCAAGAGCCTGCGCTTTTCGCCCGCCCAGCAGCAGGAGTGGGGAATCATCCTGTATCGGCAAATCTTGCGGGAAAACGAAGATGACTTCTGGCCGCGAATCTCCCGGCGGGTGGAGGGGCGGCTAGCGCAGGCGGCAACCGCGCGAGGACTGGAAGGAATTTCGCCGGGCCGGAATATGCAGTTCATCCCGTATGGAGTGTTGCGTTCGTTCCGGGCGCTGGACACGCGGGACCCCAGCGTGCCAACCTTCGACCATCGCAATGCGGAATTCCGGGGCGGGCTGGATTCCAAGTTCATCCTCCACGACAACCTGGTCCTAGACCTGACGGCGAACCCTGATTTCAGCCAGGTGGAGTCGGACGAGCCCCAGATCACGGTGAACCAGCGCTTCGAAGTGTTCTTTCCGGAGAAGAGACCCTTTTTTATTGAGAATGCCGATTTTTTCCAAACCCCCATTGACCTGTTCTTCACGCGGCGCATTGGAGATCCGCAGTTTGGCGCGCGGCTGACGGGAAAGGTGGGACCTTATTCGCTTGGTTTCATGGCGTCGGATGACCGAGGACCCGGAAAGAGTGTTGCTGACAACGATCCGCTGGCGGGAGATCGCGCGACTTTTGCCATCGCACGGGTGAACCGGGACATTTTCGGGCAGTCGAGCGTGGGGTTGATCTACACCGATCGAGAATTCCCTGGAGCGGGCGCGTTCAACCGTGTCGGCGGGGTGGACACGCGCTTGAAGTTCAATCCTAACTGGACCGGGATGTTCCAGGCGGTGGCCAGTTCCACACAGAATGCGGACGGCAGCTACCAGGCTGGCCCGGCCTACAAGGCGGAGACCAGTTACACCGGGAACACTCTGACCTATGACTCGACCTACAGCGACATTAGCCCGGGATTCACGGCGGATGCCGGCTTCGTGAACCGGGTGGATATCCGGGAGATCAAGAATAGCCTCGACTACCGTTTCCGGCCCAAGAGCGGTCCGCTGCTGTCTTGGGGACCGAGTATCTTCACCGACAACGTGTGGGCCCACGACGGGTTACGGTTGGATACCTATTACAGCTCGGCGCTGGCGTTCTTCTTGAAGGGGCAGTCGTACGTTACCATCTTTCCAGACGTCCCGTCTCATGAGCGGCTGCGGCCCTCGGATTTCTTCACGCTTACTCAGAACCAGGATTATCACGAGCACACTAGTGCCATCTCTCTTGGCACCAGCTATTTGCCCAAACTGACCGTGCAAGGCTATTACCAGTGGGGCGACGGAGTGAATTTTGTGCCGCCGGCGAACCAGCCGCCGGTTCTGGCGGCGGCGGACTTTGCCAATCTCGCTGTTACCGTAAGGCCCATTACGGCGTTGAAAATTGATAATACCTATCTGTTCGATCGGCTGCGGGACCGAGCGAGCGGCCGGGCCGTGTTCGACAATCACATCATCCGCAGCAAGTGGAACTGGCAGTTTAACCGCGAGCTGTCTTTGCGCGTGATCTTGCAATACACGGCGACCCTGGCGAACCCCCAGTTCACATTCTTGCAGACGACTAAGCAGTTCAACGCCGATTTCCTAATTACCTACCTGCTGCATCCGGGGACGGCGATCTATGTTGGGTATAACAGCGATTTGCAGAATCTGGATCCGTCCCTGGCAATTGACCCCAACAGTGGCGGCCTCGCGCGCACGCGCAATGGTTACATGAATGACAGCCGTCAGTTTTTTGTGAAGGTGTCGTATTTGTTTCGCTTCTGAGACGGCTACAATGGCGTGAGCATGATTGCCCATCTGCGTGGAAGACTGCTGGCCAAGCATCCTAACCAAGCCATTGTTGAGACTGGCGGCGTTGGGTACGACGTGACCATCAGTGTGCCTACGTTCCTGGATTTGCCCGCCGTGGGCAGCGAGGTTGAGCTGCACATCCATACTCATGTGCGCGAGGACTTGATCGCGCTCTACGGATTCCTGCGGCCGGCGGAGAAGAATCTGTTTGAGAAATTGATCACGGTCAGCGGGATTGGGCCGAAGCTTGCAATCACTATCCTGAGCGGTATGGCGGCGGACGAGATGGTGGGCGCCATCCGCGGCAATGATGTCGCGCGGCTCACACGTATCCCGGGGATCGGAAAGAAAACCGCCGAGCGCATGGTGCTGGAATTGCGCGACAAGTTGCCGGGTGGAACGGCCGGGGAAGTGATAGCAGTTCCTACCATGAGTGCGGCTGAGGAAGACGTCTTGTCCGCATTGATGAACCTGGGCTACCAGCGGGCGACGGCGGAGCGGGCACTCGTCAACGTGGCCAAGAACGGCAAGGGGGCATCGTTCGAGGCGATGTTCCGGGAAACGTTGTCGGCTCTGTCGAAATAGAGTTATTCTCCGCCGAGAACGCCAAGAGCGCCGAGAAGAACATTCCTTGTCTCGTCGATGTCCCGACTATTTTCCTATACAGAACGTGCTGAAGATCAGATTGAGGATGTCATCGGTGGTGGTGGCGCCGGTGATCTGGTCGAGCGGGCGCAGGGCGTTGTAGAGATCGAGCAGAAGCATTTCGTGTGGGATGCGGTTGTGGACTGCTGCTTGCGCGGCCTCGAGTGCAGCGATCGATTCGCGGACCAGCCCCTGGTGACGGAGGTTGGTGAGGAAGCCGCTTTCGGCCGGGGCACCGGCTTCACCGCCAATGTGACGCAGAATCTCGGCGCGAAGCTGGGGAATTCCTTCGCCCATAGTTGCCGAAGTTCGCACGCGCGGCAACTGAGAACCGGGAACTGAAAACTGAGAACTGTTTATGTCTGTCTTGTTCTCAACCACAATCGCCGGCCGTTGTTCCACCTGGCTGATCAGTTCCTGGTCTTCGGCGGCGATGGGTTGGCTGGAATCCAAAACCACGAGGACAAGATCGGCGTCGGCGAGGGCTTCCATGGATTTGCGGATGCCGATGCTTTCCGCTTCATCGAGGGCGCGGCGGATGCCGATGCTTTCCGCTTCATCGAGGGCGCGGCGGATGCCGGCGGTGTCCACCAGCTTGACTGGGATGCCGCCGATGGCGACGGTTTCGCTCACCAGGTCGCGAGTGGTACCGGGCGTGGCGGTGACGATGGCACGCTCGCGCTCGGCCAATCGGTTGAACAGGCTCGACTTGCCGACGTTGGGGCGACCGATGATGGCGAGGGTCAGGCCTTCGTGAACGATTTTTCCGTAAGCGAAGGAGCCGGCAAGTTGTTCGAGAGGCGTGCGGACGGCCGCGATATTGTGCAGGATGCGGTCGGCGGGAAGAACGGAGATGTCATCTTCGGCGAAGTCGATGCCAGCTTCCAGGACGGCGATCAACTCCACCAGCTTTTTCTTGATGGGCTGGAGGCGGCGGGAGAGAGCGCCTTCGAGTTGCTGGGCCGCCACCTTGGCCTGGTAAAGCGTCTGCGATTCGATGAGGTCACGGACGGCTTCGGCCTGGGTTAGGTCGATGCGACCGTTGAGAAAAGCGCGCATGGTGAATTCGCCGGGCTCGGCCAGGCGTGCGCCGCGAGCCAGAGCGAGCTCGACGATGTGGCGCAGGACTACAGGGGAACCGTGGGCGGAGATTTCTACGACGTCGTCGGTGGTGTAGGAATGGGGCTTGGCGAAATAGGTGACGACGACTTCGTCGATGCGTTCTGCCGAACTTTGCTCGGCTGGGACGGGGCAAAGTCCCGTCCCCACACATCCATTGCCAGGCTCGATCAGTTCGCCGAATACTGCGCGACCGGGTTCGAGGTCGTTTTTCAAACGCAGCATGGGCAGGGCTATCGCTCGTGCCTCGGGGCCGGCGAGGCGAACCACTCCAATACCGCCGCGACCGGGCGGGGTGGCGATGGCGACGATCGTGTCGTCGAGGTTCACGGGGAGATTGTAGCGGGTGGATGGTTCAAAAAGCCTCTACCCACAGAGGACACGCTGAAGCGGTGTCGTCAGTCGTCGGCCCTCAGTCGTCAGGGCCGGCGACTTACGGGATGGTTCTTCGCGCAGGCTTGCTGGCGGACTTATAGTCCTTGGGGTAGACGACCACGTAGCGGCGCAAACCTTCGCCTTCGCTCTCGGTGCGCAAATCGGCGTGGTCGCGCAACGCCAAGTGGACAATGCGGCGCTCGCGCGACGACATGGGCGCGAATTGATATGGGGCGCTCGTCTTGCGGACCCTTTCCGCTGCAACATCCGCGCCCAGGCGCAACTCTTGCAGCCGCATGGCGCGGTGATTCATGCAGTCGAAGCAGACCTTCTCATGCTCGTTGCCGGGCAGGCGGAGCATCTCCAGGGCCAGCAGCTCGATGGAACGCAGCAGCTCGCCCCCATGTTCCAGGAGCAAAGTGGAGTCGGGGCCGGCGAACTCGACCAGGATTTCGGGTTTCTCCCAGTCGCGGTCTTCCGCCAGGGGCGGATCCACGGTGATGCGATATTTGAGGCGCAGACCTCCGTGGTTGACTACACCGCTGAGCAGTTCGTTGATCTTGTTGGCGGCGGCGATCTTGTCGGGAATGGACATAAAAGAAGCTATTAGCTTTTGGCTCTTAGCTCTTAGCTGCGACCTACTGGGCCCGAGGGTTCAAACTAAGAGCTAAAGGCTAACAGCTAAAAGCTACTTGTCTTTCTTCTTTGCTCTCTTCAACGCTATCTCACGCATCTCTCGGCCGAGACTGGTACGGTTCATGATGGCTTGCTGCGCGATCGCGATCAGGTTGCCCTCAGACCAATAGAGGCACAGGCCAGCGGCCAGGTTCCAGCTGATGATGCCGAGCATCACGGGCATCAGCAGGTTCATCATCTTCTGTTGCTGCGGGTCCATGCCTGCCTGGGGCGTCATACGCTGCGTAAAGAGCATGGTGATGATAATGCCGATGGGCAGCAGATGCCACGGATCGGGGGAAGATAGATCGCGAACCCAGAGCCAGTGCGCGTGGCGCAGGTCGAGGGCCGCGCCCAGCATGCTGTAGTACGCGAACAGGAACGGCATCTGGATGACCAGCGGCAGGCAGCCACCCGCGGGGCTGACACCCTCCTGTTTCATGAGCGCGCCGATTTCCGTGTTCATCTCCTGGCGGCGGGGATCGCGCAGGCTGTACTTCTTGTATTTCTCCTTGATGGAGTTCATCTGCGGCTGGATCTTCTGCATCTTCAGCGCTGATTTCATACTGGAGATGCGGAGGGGCAGCAGCGTCAGGTTGATGATCAGGGTCTGGATAGCGATGGCCCAGCCCCAGTTGGAAACAAATTTCTGGGTCCACTGCAGCCAGAGGAAAAGCGGGCGGGCGATTATGCCAAAAAATCCGAAGTTGACCAAGGCACGCAAGTCCTGCGGCGCATCGCTCACGGTCGGCACGGCAACAGATTCGAGGATGTGCAGTGACTTGGGACCGACGTACATGCGTTCGACGGTTGCTCCCTTGAGACTACCGACGGCGGCGCCCAGAACATCCACCTTTGTGGTTTCCTGCGGGTTGGGCTTCTGCCAATCCTTGGGCACATCGAGCGGGTTTCGCAGCGTGACCACCGCGGTATTTTGCGGATCTTCGGGGAGAAAGACCGCGGCGAAATACTGGTCCACCACGCCGGCCCAGTTGAATGGACCCTGCACCGTGTTGCCACCGCTCACTTTCTTGAGGTCGAGCCGTTCGGTGTTGTTGTTGTACTGGTGCTCGACGCGGCTGGCAGCGTAGGACGCGGGGCTGAGTTCATCGCCGAAGCCGGACGGCCACATGGGGAAAGCGGTGATCTGGCTTCCCTTGGATAGGACTGAGGTTTCGACGCGCACTATGTAGGTGTGGTCGAAGCGGAAGGTCTTGTGAACGGCTACGTCTTGATCCCCGTATTCGAAGGTGATCTCGGCAGGGGCTGTCAGTGTGCCCGAACCGGAGGCTAGGTAAAGCGCGGCGTTGATCTTGTTGCGCTGGGTTTCGTCGTAGGTCCACAGCGAGAGGGGATATCCGTACTTTGCAGAGGCGGTGCTGTTGACCAATTCCAGAGGCTTGCCTTGGTCGTCGTCATATTTCTTCAAGACCCAGGACTTGACCTGCCCGCCGCGGTTGGTGAAAGTGATGCGATAAAGGTCGTTCTCGATAATGGTCTCGGCTTCCGCCGTCGCTTGTTTGGTCGCACCCACAGCCGGAACCGGAACCCGAGGCTGAGCCGTGGGAGGCGGATTGTTCGGCGCCGCCGGTTGTGGCTGAGTTTGGGTTTGGGGCGGCGTCGAAGCTGGAGGCTGAGGAAGATATTTTTTGAACAGCGGCTGAAACAGAATGATGACCAGGAATGTGAGCGCGAAGACGAGGAGCAGCCGACGCTCCATTCCGGGTTCTTGTTGAGGATTCTGGAAGTCTGGCAAATTATTTACTCAGTCATGCACGCGTCGGCAGCGGCACCACGCCGGCCTCTGCTTTGGAATTTCTCGGCTGCAACCGGGTCGTATCCGCCCTTCGCCAACGGGTGGCAGCGCAGGACTCGCCAGATTGCCATCAGGCCGCCGCGCAGAGGGCCGTATCGCTCCACTGCCTCCATGGCGTACTCGGAACAGGTGGGCAGGTAACGGCACGCCGGTGGAAACATGGGTGAGATGGCCCATTTGTATCTGCGGAGCAATTGCAGCACAACCGTTTTGGCGATCTGGTTCATCACTTGTCTTTCATCACTTGTCCAGCGACTTTTGGATTACCTCAAACGCGCGGCTCATCTCACTCATCAGATCGGCGAAGTCGGCGGTCCGCAGCGACTTCTTCGGGTTGATCACCACATCCACCGGTGTAATCACCACCAGGCGCTGCAGGCGTACCGCTTCGCGCAGGCGCCGCTTCATACGATTACGCTCGACCGCGCCACCCAGCACACGGCCGACGGTGAATCCAACCCGGAGACCCTCACCTTCCTGGCGCCGCAGGTAGAAAACCGTCATGTGGGCGGCGAAGTGACGCCGGCCCTGCTTGTACACCCGCTCGAAGTCAGCATGCCGGAGCAGGCGCGCGCTGTGCGGAAATCTGGCCCGCCGGCCGGACAGATTACTACTGCCATTCGGAGCGATAGCGCTCACAACTCACGATCCAGACTCAGGTTGCGGACTCGCGCAGTTCCGGAACAAGAGGGAAATTTTACTCACGGAAGCCGGGCTTCACCGAGACCCGCTTGCGGCCCTTGGCCCGCCGGCGTGAGATCACCGCCTGGCCGGCTTTGGTCTTCATGCGCGTACGAAATCCGTGCGTCTTGGAACGGTGACGCCGGTTGGGCTGGAATGTGCGCTTGGGCATGAAAAATAGCTGCTCCTAGTTTCAACCAATGACGTTCGACAGTCTTGAGGCAAACGAGAAGTATAAATGAGGGGAAGCAGGGCGGCAAACCGGGAGGCCCCCGCGAGTGGCAAAACTTGGCCGGATTGCACCAAGCTCGCGGCAGTTATAACTTCGCTACTTGACAGAATTTATTTTCGCGTTCTGAATCGAGGAGTCAAAGGGAAATCTCCCTCGAAGATTTCCACACAGCCAAAATTTTTGTGCTAGTATGCCGGACTGTTCCAGCTTACTGATATTTTTCTGAAGCCAGCATAACCGCCCCGTGGTCCGAGGCTGCTCTGCTGGGAATGTACGCTTTCTTTTCCGAGGATTTGATATCGGGTGTTGCCTCTCGGGGGCAGCCCCACGAAGAACTTCATTATGTCGGTTCCAACTCCAAGCCTTGCTCCCAATCCGTGGTTGCGCATTCTGGATGCGCTGGAAAAGAAAATCAATCGCCACTCCTATGACACCTGGCTGAAACCCACCAAGTACAGCCACTCGAGCGGCGGGATCCTTTTTGTGCGCGTACCCACGGTGGAGTTCCGACACGTGGGCGACAAGTACGCCGACCTGATCCAGGAAGCGATTGATAATCTCGGCATGGAGTACCAGGACGTGCAGTTTGTGACTCCGGAAGATGATCCGGCCGCCACCCGGGTGCGTCACGATGGCGGGCTCTCCGCGCACGTCGCCGCCACCAGCAGCCCCTCGCAATCGCGTTTCGACTGGGACGGGGCGGCGCAACTGAACCCGCGCTATACCTTTGACGCCTTTGTGATCGGCAGCGGCAACCAGTTCGCTCAAGCCGCCTGCCAGGCCGTGGCCGAGCGGCCGTCGAAAGCCTATAACCCGCTCTTCCTCTACGGCGGCGTGGGTATGGGCAAGACTCACCTGATGCAGGCTATCGGACACGAGATCAAACGGCGGCAACCCCAGTCGGCTATCTGCTATGTCTCCAGCGAGAAGTTCACCAATGAAATGATCAACTCGCTGCGTTACGACAAGATGACCAGCTTCCGCGACAAGTTCCGTGGAGTGGACATCCTACTAGTGGACGACATCCAGTTCCTGGCCCAGAAGGAACGGACGCAGGAAGAGTTCTTCCATACATTCAACGCGCTACACGAATCCATGAAGCAGATCGTGATCGCCAGCGATCGCCCGCCCAAGGAGTTGGCCGAGGTGGAAGACCGGTTGCGCAGCCGTTTCGAGTGGGGCCTGATCGCTGACATCCAACCTCCGGACCTTGAGACCAAGGTCGCCATCCTGCAGAAGAAGTCGGAGGGGGAGAAGGTCACTCTGCCCACCGATGTGGCGCTCTACATTGCTTCCAACATCCGGTCGAATGTCCGCGAACTGGAAGGGGCGCTGATCCGCTTGGTGGCGCATTCGTCGCTGATCGGGGCCGAGATTACTCTTCCTTACGCCCAGCAGGTGCTTAAGAATTTCATTGATTCGCAAGCCCGGAAGGTCACGATTGAAGCGATTCAGAAGGCGGTTGCGGAGCAGTTCGGTCTGCGCCTGGTTGAGATCAAGGCCAAGAACAACTCGCGAGCTATCGTCTACCCGCGGCAGATTGCCATGTACTTGGCGAAACATCTGACTGAGGCCTCGCTGCCGGAAATCGGGCGTCAGTTTGGCGGTAAGCACCATACCACGGTACTGCACTCCGTCGAGAAGATCGATGTGGTGCGAAAGACAGATAAGGATTTGAACAGGCTCATCAATAAGTTGACGGAGCAATTGGGCGGCTGAATTGCGGCTTCCATGAAGATTTCCACTCAGGAGTACATTCTTCCTCGGTGATCTCTGTGGAGTAGGTGTGGAAGCTGTGTAAGAGTTGGGATAATTGGCTGAGTGCAGCCGAAATATACCCCTTCCTCCGCCAAGTCTGGGACTTATTTTGTACACTAGGGTTATGGACATAAGACAATAGCACGGTGGGAGATGGGTTGGATTTCCACTTTTCCGGTCCGCCTACTGTTACTGCTGGTTTTATAGCTTTTTTTTTTGATATAAGTAAGTATTAGAAGTAGCACCGCGTGACGGGAGAGTCGGGTTATGCCAGTAGAAGCCTTGGCATCGGCGGTAGGAACAGCCACGATGGAGATTACGGTCAGCAAGAATGAACTCTTGCGAGAGCTCATGGCGACCCAGGGAGTGGTTGAGCGCAAGACTACAATCCCAATTCTGTCAAATTATTTATTTGAAGCTGCTGGCGACAAGCTTTCACTCACCGCTACTGATTTGGATCTAAGCCTACGTACATCGTGCACTGCCAAGGTGAAGAAAGAAGGCGCGTGCACGATTCCTGCCCGGAAGCTGCACGATTACGTAAAGCTGCTGCCGGATGCAGACATCACCATCAAGCTGCTGGAAAACCACTGGGTCAGCATTCGCTGTGGCCGGTCCAACACCAAGATGGTGGGAATGGCCCGCTCAAATTTCCCCGGCCTGCCAACATTTCCTACTGCGGGCGTGATCAAGATTCCGGCACTGGTACTGCGCAGCATGATTGCAAAAACCGGGTTTGCCATCGCCAGCGAGGAGTCGCGCTACACACTGAATGGGGCACTGATGGTGCTGAAGCCGGAATCCATCACGATGGTAGCCACCGACGGTCACCGGTTGTCGCACATCGAACGCAGCGGCGAGAAGTTTGACGGTGTTTCTGGCGAGATGAAGACGCTCGTTCCCAAGAAAGCCATGGACGAATTGAAGTCGTTGCTGGATTCGACCGACGCCGAAGTGATTGAGTTCGCGAAGGATGAGTCAACCCTTTACTTCCGCATCGGGCAGCGGCTGCTGACCTCGCGGCAACTCACCGGCCAGTTCCCGAACTACGAAGCTGTGCTGCCGAAAGATAACAGCAAAAGCATCACCTTGCATGGCGAAGAGTTGGGTCAAGCAATTTCCCGCGTGGCCCAGTTCGCCGACGAACGCTCACGGGCCGTCCGCCTGCGCTTGGAGAAAGGCGAGCTGAAACTTTCGGCTTCGTCCACGGAAACGGGAGAGTCGGAAGACTCGATCGAAATTGACTACAACGGAGAAACCCTGACCATCGGCTTCAACGCGCAGTACTTGATCGACTTCCTCAAAGCCACAGGGGGGGGCGACGTGAAGCTGGAGTTGAAGGATGCGCAGTCCGCCGGGCAGCTGCGTCCGGCCGAGGGCGAGGATTATAAGTACCGGTATATTGTGATGCCGATGCGGATTTGAGGTCTCACCGCGCCCCCCTGATTCATCTCAGTACAATCAAGTCATCAGGTTGACCGGCAGGCAGAGTGTCTACCCGCACGGGATCCGTGCAAGAGGAGTTCGGTGGCGTTCGCGGTCTGACTGTTGAGTCCCACGGCTTATTCTTGACTCATCGCCGGACCCGGTCATAGAGTGGCTACATCTTGCCGGAGGACCACCCATGCTCAGCGGCTTCAAACAATTCATTCTTCGCGGCAATGTGGTGGACATGGCGGTCGGCGTCGTAGTCGGCGCCGCCTTCGCTTCCGTAGTCGGCGCTCTTACCAAAGACCTGTTGACACCGCTCATCGCCGCGCTGGTGGGCAAGCCGGACTTTTCGGCCATCAGCTTCACCGTCAACGGCAGCGTCTTTGCTCTGGGAGACTTCATCAATGCCGCAGTCTCATTCCTGCTGGTAGCGGCTGCGGTGTACTTCTTCGTGGTCACACCGGTTAACCTTTTGGTGGCACGCATGCGTAAAGCGTCGGCTCCGGCCGATCCCACGACCAAGAAATGCCCGGAGTGCAAGATGGAGATTCCCATCGATGCGCGGCGTTGTGCGCACTGCACTTCTCCGGTAGGCGCACAGGCAGCCTGAGAGTCTGAGTAGGCGTGTGTGCGGACGGCCATCCTGTAACATGGCGACATGAGTCGCTGGCTCAAGCCGGTTGCTGTTTTGGGTGCCGCAGTAATGGCGTGTATTCCTTCCCAGGGCCAACAGGCGTCCAAGCCGCCCGCACAATCGTCCTCTAAAGCCGGCGCCAAGCCTCGCGCCCAGGCTGTTGCACCCGACGCAGGCTCGGTCAGCGACGGAGTATACCGCAACGGTTTTTTGGGGTTCTCCTACAAAATCCCCTTTGGCTGGGTGGTGCGCACGGAGGAGATGCAGGAGGACCCTCCGGTTGATCCCTCAAAGGCGCAGGTCCTCCTGGCGGTGTTCGAGCGTCCTCCAGAAGCCACGAGCGAGACGCCCAATTCTGTGGTCGTCATCGCCGCAGAGAGTATTTCTTCCTATCCGGGCCTGAAGAACGCAGCGGATTATTTTGGTCCTTTGAAAGAGGTAACAACAGCCAGGGGTTTCAAAGTCGTAAATGAGCCCTACGAGTTTTCCATTGGCGCCCGCCAACTGGTGCGCGGCGATTTCAACAAAGAGCTCAAGACGCTGACTATGCATCAGAGCTCGCTGGTGATGCTGGCGAAAAGCTACGTAGTGTCATTTACGTTTGTGGCCGGGGACGAAGATGAGGTGTCGGAGCTGATCGAGGGCCTGAGCTGGGGAGCGGCGCGCAGGCCTGCGGCTCCTGCCTCGACACCGAAGAAATAGCTCTCCCAGACCGGGAAATACCGCAAAAATCGCGGTTTACCGACCCGGTGCGGGGGTCGAAAAATAAGCCTCCGCGTGGTATAATTACGAGTATCTTCCGAATCCCGTAAGTGATAGTGATTTCAGTAATTTGAAGCCACTTTACTGGCATCGGAAAAACGCGCCGGCTGGGGCTTAAATCCGGCACTCTCCACGGAGCGGAATGGCTACGAAAGAGATCACACCCATCACTGAAACCAAGACCAAGAACGGCAAGCTCACCGCGATTGACGGCGGCAACGGAGACTACACTGCCGATTCGATCAAAGTGCTGGGCGGCATGGAAGCCGTGCGCAAGCGCCCCGCCATGTATATCGGGTCCACCGGTGAGTTGGGCCTGCATCACTTGGTGTACGAAGTCGTCGACAACTCTGTCGACGAAGCGCTCGCCGGATACGCCGACAAGATTGAAGCCACGATTCACATCGACAACTCGATCACAGTGGTGGATAACGGCCGCGGCATTCCCGTGGACGCGATGGACATCGATGGCGAGAAGGTCCCGGCCGCGGAAGTGGTGATGACCAAACTGCACGCCGGCGGCAAATTTGACACGTCTTCCTACAAAGTCTCCGGCGGATTGCACGGCGTGGGCGTTTCTGTGGTGAACGCGCTCAGCGAAGAACTCGATCTCGAGATCTGGCGCGACGGGTTCACCTGGGAGCAGACCTATTCCAAAGGTGAACCCACCAGCAAACTGAAAAAAGCGGGCGCGACCAAGAAGCGCGGCACGAAAGTTCACTTCCTCCCTGACAAGAGCATTCTTACCGCCACGGAATTCAACTACGACACACTGGCACAGCGGCTGCGGGAACTCGCCTTTCTGAACAAAGGCCTGCTCATTACACTCACCGATGAGCGCACCACCGATTCCAAGACCGGCGAGCCCAAGACGGTCGAGTTCAAGTACAACGGCGGCATCGCGGAATTCATCAAACACCTCAACCGCGGCAAACAGTTGCTGCACGACAAACCGATCTACATGGAAGCCGAACGCAGCGGCGTGACCATGGAAATCGGGCTGCAGTACAACGACGGCTACTCGGAGAGTGTGTTCAGCTTTGCCAACAACATCAACACGGTGGACGGCGGCTCGCACCTCTCCGGCTTCCGCATGGCGCTGACCCGCACCATCAACTACGCCGGGCAGCAGATGGGTCTGTTCAAGGACGTGAAAGAGAACCTGACCGGAGACGATGTGCGTGAAGGTCTGGTGGCGGTGATTAGCGTAAAACTGCCCCAGCCGCAATTCGAAGGTCAGACCAAGGGCAAACTGAATTCCGACATCGCGGGGATCGTGCAAGCCTTCGTCAACGAACGTCTGGGGGCGTATCTCGAGCAGAATCCCACGCAGGGACGAAAGATCATCAACAAGGCCATTGACGCAGCCCGCGCTCGCGAAGCCGCGAGAAAAGCGCGTGACCTGACCCGCCGCAAGGGAGCGCTGGACGGCGGCGGACTGCCCGGGAAGCTGGCCGACTGTTCGGAGCGCCAGCCGGAACGCTGCGAGATTTATCTGGTAGAAGGAGAATCCGCAGGCGGCACGGCGAAGCAGGGGCGCGACCGGCGGTTCCAGGCCATCCTGCCGCTGAAGGGCAAGATCCTCAACGTCGAAAAGGCGCGCTACGACAAGATGCTGGCGCACGAAGAAATTCGCGCCATGATCACAGCGCTGGGCACCGGTATTTCGAAGGAAGACTTCGATGCGACCAAGTTGCGTTACGGCAAGGTCATCCTCATGACCGACGCCGACGTGGACGGAAGCCACATCCGCACCCTGCTGCTGACGTTCTTCTTCCGCCACATGCAGGAGCTGATCAAGCGCGGCAACGTATTCATCGCGCAGCCGCCGCTGTACTCGATCAAGAAAGGCAAAACGCAGCAGTACATCAAGGACGACCGCGACTTCGTGAAAGTGATGGTGAAGCGCGCCTCCGAAGGCCTGATCGTGCGCTATGGCGAAGGCGCAGCCAAGCTGGAAGGCCCGGCGCTGGCCAAGTTCATCACCGTGCTGAACGAGTACCTGACGTTCTCGGACAAAGTGGGGAAGCGGCTGCGCGACGAGCACGTGACTGAACTGCTGCCCAAACTGGATTTGTCCAAGCGTGCCGACTTCGAAGGCGACAAGAACACGCCGCCGAAAAAGATCGAGAAGCTGGAAAGAGAACTGAAGAAGCTGCAGAAAGAACGCCAGTTCAAGGAAGTGGAAAGCCGCTTCGACGAAGAACACAATTTGTGGGAAGTGCGCTATGTGAATTCGCAGGGCGCGGAGCACGTCATCAGTTGGGAGCTGGCTTCAGCTCCCGAGTATCGGCAACTGCTCTCGAAATTCAAGCAGATCGAGCCCTACATGGAGCCGCCGTTTGTGGTGGAGGCGGTCACCAAAGTTGCTCCGGCCAACGGCGATAGCGAAGACTCGAGCGACGCCGACGGCGGGGACAGCGACAAGACGCAGAAGAAAGCGTCCAAGGCGGCGCCGAAGCGCAAAGCAGAGCCTGAAGTTGTGGAGAAGACCACGGCGCGCGACTTGTTCGCTTACGTTCTGGCGGAAGGGCGCAAGGACTACACCGTGCAGCGCTACAAAGGCTTGGGCGAGATGACCGCCACCCAGCTCTGGGAAACCACCATGGACCCGGAGCGGAGGACTTTACTAAAGGTGAAGCTGGAAGATCTCGCCGAGTGCGAGACCATCTTTACCACGCTGATGGGTGAGGACGTGGAGGCTCGGCGGAAGTTTATTGAGGATAATGCGCTGGATGTGAAGAATTTGGATATCTAAGCTCCACCAAATCTTCCCGGACTTTGGATGCGCTGTGAAGATTGCGCCTGATATCGATTCATCTGAGTGGACGTCACTGAAACTCGACGATCCCCGGAGCGTCGATTGGGTTCGCGCTATCGAGATTTTCAAGACCCGCATTGCCGGTTGGTATGTCGATGCGACCGATCTTCTAATCGAGACCGACGAGTCAAAACTCCCCACTGAACGCCGCTTCGGCTTTGTAGTAATGGCTATTGATTGCCTTCTGATAGAGACGTTGGCTGCGTTTCGAGAGGGTCTTACCGACACGCAGAAACAATCCAAACGAATATTCTCAAACTTCCTAGCCACGCAATCGCTTTTTGGAAATCACTTTACGGTGACAAGGGCGGAACAGTTCTATTCTGAGTTTCGTTGCGGGATTCTTCACCAAGCGGAAGTCGGGGGCGCCAGCCGAGTTTGGTCTGTTGGAGAAGTCATACGAGATGACTCGGGCAAACTCACGGTAAACCGGACTGAGTTCCATAAGCTTATAAAAGCGGAAATCGAGAGTTACGCACAAGAGTTGGAAAACCCAAGCGATGCCGGCCTGAGAGCGAACTTCCGCCAAAAAATGAACTTCATCTGTCGCTGACAGTTGTTTCCCGCTTGTGCTTTAATCCTCCTACATTATAATATTCATGGACATGGAGATCCCATGAAGCTCAAACTCCGTGCTGTCGGCACATCCACCGGTGTTCTCCTCCCCAAGGAAATGCTCGTCCGCCTAAAAGTGAAAAAGGACGACACGCTCTTCGCCGTGGAGACGCCCGAGGGATACCTGCTCACGCCCTACGATCCGGAAGTGGAGCGGCAGCTGAGCAAAGGACGTGAGTTCATGTCCAAGTACCGCGACACCTTCCGGGCGCTGGCGAAGTGAAGCGTCCGCGATGGATTGACCCGCGGACGCTTCTGCTGCTGCACGCGGAGACGCTGGCGGAGCACGGCGGCTTGCCGGGGCTGCGCGACGAGGCAGCACTTGAGGCCGCGCTTGCGCGTCCACAGCATGTCCACGCTTACGAACTGAAGGCCGACGCGGCCCGGCTCGCAGCCGCCTACGGCTTCGGCCTCGTTCGCGATCATCCGTTTAACGACGGCAATAAGCGAACTGGGTTTCTTGCCATTGGTCTCTTTCTTGCATTGAACGGCTACGAGTTGGTGGTCGATCCGGTGGAAGCGGTTGAGACTATCCTCGCGCTGGCAGCCGGACACCTAACGGAAGAGAATCTCACAGCTTGGATTCGTCACTACATGGTTCGAAAAGGAAAGATCCTGTAGAGACGTTGCTTGCAACGTCTCCCGCGACGCGGTTACCCGTGATTACCTTGGTGTTCCGCTGTGCCCTCTGTGGTGGAGGGCCGCCGCAAGTTTCCCCGCCGTATACGTTCTATGAACAGGACCGGAAAACTCCTCCTTCCTGTCCACAACGAACCAAGGGGAAACGAAAATGAAGAAGCTATTGCTCATATTGTTAGGCTTGTGCTCCATCGCCTGGGGGCAGGAGAAGGCGATCGACGAAAGGAACCAGCCGGCACTCACCATCTATAACCAGAATTTCTTTGTGGCGCGGGAATATCTGCCACTCGACCTAAAGGCGGGCGTGAACCGCGTGGCGTACAGCGGCGTGGCGGCGCATCTGGAGCCTGATTCGGTGATCCTGCGCGATCCGGGTGGACGCGCGCTGCAAATCCTGGAACAGAACTATCGCAATGATCCTATCTCGCAGGAACTGCTGCTTTCGTTCTATGAAGGCAAGACGATTGATTTCCTGGTGCAGCGCCGCGACTCGACCGAAATCATCAAGGGCAAGATCGTGCGCAGCGGATATATTCCCAGCACCTACTACGCGCAAAACTACCAGCAGCCGAGCTACACCCAGCCCATCATCGAAATCGATGGTGTGCTGCGTTTTGGATTGCCGGGGCAGCCGCTGTTTCCGGCGCTGACCGGCGACTCCATCCTGAAGCCCACGCTGAGCTGGATGCTTGAGACCAATGATCCGGGCAAGTTCGACGCGGAAATCTCCTACGTCAGCGGCGGCATGAGCTGGCAGGCGGACTACAACCTGGTGGTCTCCGACAAGTCGAATGGCAAGTTCGATGTGCTCGACATGATCGGCTGGGTGACCATGCGTAATCAGAGTGGCAAGACGTTTGAGAACGCGCGCATCAAACTGCTGGCCGGGGACGTCAACAAGATCCAGGAAAACACGGTTGCCGGGCGGGTATACGCGGCGTCCAAGGCCGCGATGGAAGCCGACGCCATGGCACCCGTGGTCCGCGAGAAGTCGTTTGACGAATTTCACCTCTACACCCTGGAGCGGGCGACCACGCTGCGCGATCAGGAGACTAAGCAGGTAGAGTTCGTGCGATCCACGGGAATCCGCGCGCTACGGCTCTACATTTACGATGGCGCGCAGGTGGGTCAGTACGGCTATTACAACTTGGAGCAGATCCGGCAGGACCAGAGTTACGGCACGCTGTCCAATCCCAAGGTGTGGGTGATGGAAGAATTCAAGAACGCGGACGTGAACCACCTTGGCATCCCACTGCCCAAAGGCAAGCTGCGTTTCTACCGCCGCGATACCGATGGGCACCTGGAATTCACCGGCGAGAACACGATTGACCACACGCCCAAGGACGAAACTATCCGCGTCTATACCGGGAATGCGTTCGACGTGGTGGGAGAGCGTAAGCGGACCAATATCCGTGTGGATTCAAACCATAACTGGATGGAGGAGTCGTTTGAAATCCGGGTGCGCAATCACAAGAAAGAAGCGGTCAACGTGCGCATGGTGGAGCACTTGTATCGCTGGACGAACTGGAAGCTGATCGAGCAGTCGCACGAGTCCCGCAAGATGGACGCGCAGACGGTGGAGTTTCCTGTGACGATTGCCCCGGATGGGGAACAAGTCGTAACCTACACCGTGCATTATTCGTGGTAGAAGAATTTGCAGGGCTGCACGCCGGGGGCAAGATGCCCCTGGCACAGCCGGCAGGATGCCGACGCTACAGGTTTCAGAGGTGTTCAATCAACCAATCATCAATCACAAATCAACAATCTCTCATCCCTGATATTTCACTTCGGGATAGGTGCGGTCAAAAGCCACCCACAGCAGAGCCACCACGACGAAGACCAGCACACTGCCTTCGGGGCCGACGGATCCGCCGGTCAGCCAGCTTGGACCGTGGAGATGCGACTTGAGCAGGTGGCCCGGGACCATTCCGCCACTGTCGGGCACGGAATAAAGGTAGCTTTCTCCCCAGTCCCAGGCGGCGTGAAAGCCGACCGCGAACCAGAGGTTGCCGGTGCGGCGGAGCGTGAGGCAGAGAAACAGGCCGATGCAGCCGGCCGCGACCACACCAACCGCGGTTTCGCCGGGATTGTCGGCGTGCAACACGGCGAATCCGATTGACAGAAGAACAGCCGCCGGCCAAAATCCGACGCCTTTCGCCAACGTGAGCTGGGTGTAGCCGCGGGTGAGAAATTCTTCGTACAAGCCCACGACCACGAAGAACACTCCCCAGAACACCGCCAGCTTCAGGAGCCGCACGCCGTGCAGAGCGGGGCTTCCGAAATCAAAGAGGCCGGCTACGCGCATACCGAGCAGCATCATGGTGATCGCCCCGATCCCCCACAGAGCGCCCATCCAGAACGGCTTGCCAAATGCACCGCGCCGCGGCAGGCCGTAGGCGCCCAACGGGCGCGCCTCGATTCGCGTCATGACAAGAGCCGGTACCCAGGCCACACCGAAAAGACCCAATTCCACAATCAGACTGAGCCGGATTGTCGACACGATGTGCGGCTCGATGTAGGGGATCAGAGTGTGCAGCACAAGATAGAGGGTCCATGCCATGGCGCCGTATAGCAGCAAGCGAGCGCCGGAGCGCGGGCCGGCGGGTCCCACCAGCATCCCATGGATGCGTTCTTCGAATGAGCAGGATGGCGTTGGGCGAGACGCTTCCGATGCTGGCGAGGGGGAACGTAGGTTATCAGTTCTGTTCGATGTAGGGATTTCTTGTGGTTCGTCCATCGCGGAAGTTTCCAGAACAGTCCCCGGACATGGTAAAACACTCGCCTTCCCCTCATGGGCGCATTTTTCACTCGCGAGCGGTTTGGACGGCCCCAGGTTCTGGCCGGACTTCTGCTGCTGGTGTTCCTGGCGCAATGTGTTTGGCTGGTGGCACGTGATCTGCAAGCGGGCTCCCTGGACCCGGACGAGACTTCCCGCATTGAGGAAGGCTTGCGGCAATGGCGCCATGAACCAGACCGTGTCTCGATCGCCGGGTCCAACACCAAAGCGCGGGGAATGCAGATGTGGGTGCCACCGGAATTGGATGGCCACCAGGAATGGGACCCCAACCACTCGCCGCTGTGGTACCTGGTAGCCTCTGCGCCTTTGCTCGTGTGGCCGGGCCAGTTGCAGCCGGATTCGTTCCACTTCTGGGGATGGCTGGCGCGCGCACCGTACCTCTTGTTCGGTGTCTTGCTGGGAGCCTCGTTGTGGTACGTCTCGCGCCGGCTGTACGGCAATGCGGGGGGGTATATTGCGCTGACGCTGTACTGCTTTTCGCCAGGGACCATCCGAGGCAGCGCTCTCTGGTTTTCGCAGCCGGAACTGGGCGCAGCCTGGGGGACGTTCGGCGCCGTCTTCACCGCGATCGCCGTTACCCACACGCTCTATGCACCCCGTGAAGTGGTGCTGTGGAACTGGCGGCGGATTTTCCTGCTGGGACTGTCACTCGCGCTGGCCGTCGGGTCGCAGTTCTCACTGGTGATCGTGGTTCCGGTGGCTCTCGGATTCATGCTCTATCTTGCTCCGGCACGGCGCGTCGCGGCAGTAGCCATTTGGTCAGCGGGATGCGCGACCGCATTGTTCTTGCTGTTCGCTGCCTACTTTTTTCATGGAGATGCGTTCTGGCGAGGAATGCACCACGCCAGCTTTTTCAGTTTCAGCGGGAAGGCATTCGGCATGTCCGGAGCCTATCGGCGAATCCTGGCGCAACTGGGGCAAAGCAGTCCGGCACTGGTATTCGCGATACCGGTGGCATTGATTACCTACGTGGCATGGCCGCGGGCGCGATATTTTGGCAACAAGGCGCCGCTGCTGGTGGCGGTGTTGTTTCTGGTCATGGGCCTGGGCACGCCGCATTATCCGGGATTGGGGTTTCAACTCATGGCGGTACCGTTTCTGTTTGTTTTTGTTGCGGGCATCGCGGCGGATCTGCTGGAGACGCGACAACGCAGCCTGGCGCTGGCTTGCGTCTGGGGACTGCTGATGACGAATGCGGTGTGGAACCTGATGGAGTTGGCGCGGGCAGGGCGAGGGTGAAGCGGATTCGCGTGGTGAGTGGGGCAGATGTCACCGCATTTGAAGTACTTACCTCGAATCTCAATCGAACGCAGAAGGGCACGGAAGTAATTCTCTTTAGGCACGCAACTTCCTGGAGGCCAGCATATTCTAATAAATAGAGCAGTGCTGGTCTTTCCGGGGGGTGGTGCCATGGTTGCGGAACGGGAGTATGATTCAGTAATGCGGCGGCTGATTTCGGCCACGGTAGCGGCTTTTGCGCTTTTTGCCTGGTTTGCGATTCCCGCTGCGACGGGGCAAATCAATGGTGTGCCGGCGTCAGTGACCTCCATCGGTTTTGGTGGCCACGCCACGCCGGGAGTGCCAGCCAGCGTAACCTCGCTGGGGCCGCGCGGATTTCAATCCCACGGATTCCAGTCCAGCGGTTTCCAATCCAACATTTTCCAATCCAATGGTTTCCAATCGGGGAGCCCGTTCTTCAACGAACCGGCTTGCTGCATCAATCCGCTGTTTCCGGTGAATTCGAACCCTCCGCTTTTTTCGCGCCATCACCATCGCGGCTCGAACTTTCCGGTGACACTGCCGTATTACTCTGCGCCTTACGCTCCCGTGATCGTGGTGCAGCAGTCTGCGGAGGATGAGTCCGCGGAAGCGGAAGAAGAGTACAGAGGTGGGCCGACGATTTTTGACCGCCGTGGTCCTGGACGCTACCGTCCCGATGAAGACCGCTACGTCGAGCGCGAGCGTCGAGAAGAGCGAGAGACGGAACCAGCGCCCCAACCGGTTGCGGAACCTGCTCCTGCTGCGGAGCAGCCCGAGACTGTCCTGGTCTTCAAAGACGGTCATCAACTCGAAGTGCAGAACTACGCCGTGGTGGGAAGTACGCTCTATGACTTCACCGAGGGACGGCGCCGGAAGATTGCGCTCTCCGAACTGAACCTGAGCGCCACGACGAAGCAGAACGACGACCGCGGCATAGACTTCCAGGTACCCGCGGGATCGGAAACCAATTGAGCGAAATACATAGGCGACTGGCCGGCGCGCTGCTTGCAGTGGCAGTCCTGATAGTGCCCTTGAGCGCAAGCGCGCAGATGCGTGGACCCGCGCCTGCGGGACGCGGCATCACGGTCACCTTTGGCCAGCCTCCACAGGCGCATCCGTTCCGTCCGCAGAACATTTTTCCGGCGATACCCTTCTTTTATCCCGATTATGGTTCCGAGCCGGTCGTCGTCCAGTCGCCGCCACCGCAAGTCGTGGTGGTACAGGCCCCGCCTGCAGCAGCGGAGATACCGGAGCCGAGCAAGCCGAAGCTCCTCATGATCGAGTGGCGTGGTGATCGCTATTTACGAATCACGGGCGCAGAGGACGCCGGGGCGCGAACCCAACCCACGCGACCGGACTTCACAGAAGACGCCGCGGCGAGACCTAAAAATGCGGCAACCCGGCAACCGCACCAGCTTTTGCCAGCCGTAATTGTCTTCCGCGACGGGCGGCAGGAAGAAGTGGGTAGCTATGCGATCATGGGCGCAGTCATGTATGTCGGCAAGGATTACTGGACCGATGGCTCGTGGAACGAGAAGGTCCAGCTTGCCGATCTGGATGTGCCCGCCACACTGAGACTCAATCAGGAGCGTGGCGTGAAGTTTCTTCTACCCTCAGGGCCGAATGAAGTGGTGACCAGGCCTTAACCTTCCAGGATCACGTCAGCTCATATACCAGCCACCGTTCGCGTTGACGGTTTGTCCGGTGACATAGCCGTTTTCCACCAGCATCAGCACGACTGAGGCTACCTCGTCCGGCGTGCCGAAACGCCCGACCGGAACCAGGTTCGGATTGGCGCGAGGATTGGCTTTGACCATTTCCGTTTCGATCAGCGCAGGAGAAACCACATTCGCCGTGATGCCTTCTCTGGCCAGGACAAACGCGTAGGAGCGAGTGAGGCCGAACAAGCCTGCTTTGGCCGCAGCGTAGTGCGGACCGGCAGCGCCGCCAATCTGCGCGGCTATTGACGAAATGTTGATGATCCGTCCCCAACGCTGTTCCCGCATCTTCGGCAGCACGGCCTGAGTTACTAGAAATGCGGACTTGAGATTGACGTTGAGGTGCTCGTCCCAATCCGCTTCCGTGACGTCTTCGGGTTTCTGCGGCCGCATGAGTCCGGCATTGTTCACAAGAATGCTCACCGCGCCGAGCTCGTGCTCGGTTCGTGCGACCATGTTCTTCACTTGGTCGGATTGCGAAACGTCGGCTTGTATGGCGAGCGTACGCCTGCCAAGTTTGCGGATGTCCGCGCATACTTTCTCGGCATCTTCCGAGCGGACGCGGAAGTTTACTGCCACGTCGGCGCCAGCTTTTGCCAACGCCATCGCAACGGCTGCACCAATTCCGCGGTTGCCTCCGGTGACTAGAGCGATTTTGCCCTGAAGAGTTTCCATGCTGGATGGTCTCCCTCGATGAATCGCCGAGAGTGTACCGTATTCGTCATTCCTAAGGCGCCCGTGGCGGCTTCGTATCGGGTGCTGTCGTGATATAATAACTACTGTCCACAAAAGCACATAACCACCTTACATTGCAGTTAGTTACAGGCCCAAACAAGCATTCTTGGTGAGAACGAACCATGGCTGACGATCAAAACCCTGAACTCCCCCTGACTCCTCCGTCCGGCGACGGCGGCAGTCCCGGCGCGCTGAACATTCAACCCGTCAATATCGAAGAGGAGATGAAGCGGTCGTATCTCGACTATTCGATGTCGGTGATCATCGGGCGCGCGCTGCCCGACGTGCGCGACGGATTGAAGCCGGTGCATCGGCGCATTCTGTACCACATGCACGATACGGGTTTGCTGCACAACCGCAGATACGTGAAGTGCGCGAAGGTCGTGGGCGAGACCATGGGCAAATACCATCCCCACGGCGACTCTGCCCTTTATGACGCGATGGTTCGCATGGCGCAGCCGTTCTCCTTGCGCTATCCCCTGGTCGATGGCCAGGGAAATTTCGGCTCCGTGGACGGCGATCCGCCCGCCGCCATGCGATACACCGAGTGCCGCCTGACGCGTATGGCAGAAGATCTGAACGCGGACATCGACAAGGACACGGTGGATTTCGTCTCGACCTATGACGACTCCAATCTGGAGCCTACGGTCCTTCCCACGCGCGTTCCCAACTTGCTGGTCAACGGCTCGAACGGAATTGCGGTCGGCATGGCGACCAACATCCCGCCGCATAATCTGACTGAAATCGTCGAAGCCACGATTCTGCTGGTGAACAATCCCAACTCCCAGCTCGCGGAGCTGCTGAAATTCGTGCAGGGTCCTGACTTTCCCACCGCGGGCATTATTCATGGCAAGGCAGGCATCTTCGAGGCTTACAGGAACGGCCGGGGCCGCTTCATGATGCGCGCCAAGGCGGCGATTGAGAACATCACCAAGGAACGCCAGGCCATCATCGTCACCGAGATTCCTTACCAGGTAAACAAGGCGCGCCTGATCGAGCGCATCGCCGAACTGGTCAACAACAAGGACATCGAAGACATTTCCGACATCCGCGATGAAAGCGACCGCGACGGCATGCGCATTGTGGTGGAGCTGAAACGCAGCGCCGAACCGCAGATCGTGCTCAACCAGCTTTTCAAGCACACCCAGATGCAGGAAAGCTTCAGCATGATTTTGCTCGCGGTGGTGAACGGACAGCCCAAGGAAATGGGGCTGGTCCAGGCCATCAAGCACTTCATCGATCACCGCGTGGACGTGGTGCGCCGCCGTACCGCTTATCTGTTGATGAAGGCGAAAGAGCGCGAGCACATCCTCGAAGGCTATCTGGCCGCGCTCGATCATCTCGACAACGTCATCACCATTATTCGCGCCAGCGCCAACCGCGCTGAGGCCCGCGAAAACCTGGTTGCTTTTTTCGGCGGCAAGAAAATTGACATCAATACCACTGGCCGCGCGCCCAAGCGCGATCCAGAGAAGCCGTTCACCGCGATCCAGGCCGACGCCATCCTCGAACTGCAATTGCATCGCCTGACCAAGCTCTCGATCGACGAAATCACCAAAGAGTTGAACCTCACCCGCGAGAACATTACCGAGTACGAATCGATTCTTGCCTCGGAGAAGAAGCTGCGCGGCGTGATCGTGAAAGAACTGGAAGAGGTCAAGAAGCAGTACGGCGACGAGCGCCGCACCGTGATCGAAGACGAAGCCGCCGAGATCCAACTCGAAGACCTGATCGTTGACGAGCAGACGGCGGTGACGGTCAGCCACTCCGGCTATCTAAAGCGCACGCCGATTTCCACATACCGCATGCAGCGGCGCGGCGGCACCGGGCGCACCGGCATGAAGACGCGCGACGAGGATTTCGTCGAGCATCTGTTTATCGCCTCGACCCATGCCTACATTCTCATCTTCACCAACAACGGGCGCGTGTACTGGCTGAAGGTGTACGAAATCCCCGACGTGAGCGCCGCCGGCAAGGGCAAACACGTGGGCAATCTCGTTGGCCTGCAGCCCGGGGAGACGGTGCGCACCATGTTGGCCGTCCGCAATCTGGAGGAAGAAGGCAAGTACATCTTCTTCGCCACGCGCAACGGGCTGGTAAAGAAAACCGAGCTCAAGGACTTTTGCCACGTGCGCTCGAACGGCATCAACGCCATCAACATCGAGCAGGGTGATGAACTGGTGACCGCGCGCCTGACCGACGGCCAGCAGATCATCTTCCTGGCTTCGCACGAGGGCATGGCCGTGCGCTTCGACGAAAACGGCGTCCGCCCCATGGGGCGCGCCGCCTACGGCGTCTGGGGCATTGACCTGCAGAAGGACGACTATGTGGTCGGCATGGCCAGCACGCCCAAGCCTGGCGCCTCTGCGCCGAAGGTAGAGGGCGGGGTGGAGGACGTCGCCAAGAAGGGCTCGCTCATCCTCTCTGTCACCGAAAACGGCTACGGCAAGCGCACGCCCGCGGACGAGTACCGCTTGATCTCGCGCGGCGGCAAGGGCGTCATCAACATCAGGACCAATGCGCGCAATGGCAAAGTCGTGGGTATCTCCCAGGTGGATGAAAACTCCGAGGTCATGCTGATCAGCCAGTACGGCAAGATCATCCGCATGGACAGCAACACGATTCGGGAGTCGGGACGGTCGGCGCAGGGTGTGCGGCTATTGAATGTCGAGCCGGGGGACCGGGTGGCGGCGGCGGTGGTGATTCCGCCGGACGAAGAGCCGAATGGCGGGGGGACGCTGATTCAGTAGGCAGCTGTGGACGTTTGAACTGTCGGGTTCTCAGCCATTCCCAATTTGGGAAGTTCTTGTCAATAGGGCGGAACTGCACGATTACGACTAAGTCGCTGAGCGCAAGGGAAATATAAAGTCAGCGAATGTGTCCCTTTCGCCTGTTGCGGAATGCTATAATAGAAGTATAAGGACCTAACTTCTAGACGCGGCCTTTCTAGGCCGCGTTTTCTATTTTCTGCACAATTCAATGACCAAAAAGAATGGGATCAAGCCCAAGCACTCCAAGCTGCGGGGCGAACTGGCGGAGCTGCGTTTCATGACGCGGGCTGCCGAGCACGGATTGCGTGTCATCAAGCCCTGGGGCGACAGCAGCCGCTACGACTTTGTCGTGGAGACCGGCGGGCGCTTCCTGCGCGTACAAGTGAAATCAACGAGTATCCGGCCGGAGAAATATTACGTCTGCCCGCTTAACAGGGGCAGGCAGAAACCATACACCAGAGAGGATATTGACTTCCTCGCTGTGTACATCGTTCCCATAGACACCTGGTACATCATTCCCATTCAGGTTGTCTGCAAAGTACGGAACGGCATAAGCCTGTCGCCTCACAACTCGCTTTCCAAGCATGCGGTCTATAAGGAGGCGTGGCACTTGCTGAGGGGAGAAAAGAATGCGAGCGCGACAAGCTGAAGGTTTCGGGGCCAGCCTGACCAGCCAGTAAGGCAAGACCATCTGCGTGGACTCGTGGCTGCCGGCAAAATCCTCGGTTGCAGGAGAACGATTCGGGAGTCGAGTCGCTCGGCGCAGGGCATGCGCTTGTTGAATATTGAGCTGGGGGACCGAGTGATTCCGCTGGATGAGGAGTCGATGAATTGGGAGGACGCTGATTCGGTAGTTTGTGAATCTCATCCTAAATTCAGCGAGGCATATCAGCAAGACCCTGAGAACAAGAGGACGGTCAAAGAAGCCGCCTGAATAAGAATCGGCCTCGTCTCCGGCGTCTATGCTGCTGCTTCGTGATCCTCGGGCTCCTCTTCGTGATTAGCGCCTGATTCAAGGGGTTGTTCGTGATCGCCTCTTCCTTCAATTTCAACCCCGCGCTGCCAAGCGGGCCAACTTTCACGGTCAGCACTTGCTTGCTCAAGAATCGGTTTTAACCATCCTTTTTCCATGATCCCAGCCTCCACCTCACACAGGATTGAGTTTCTCACGTTTCATGGCGTCGGACAGTAACGCCAGAGCTTCCTTCTCACTACGAACGTAAAGCCATGGTGACTCAGAGAGCCGCGGCAAGGCATGGGCTGGGTTCCATTGCACGACGGATCCATCTACAGTTTTTCGATCTTCCAACATGGTGAACAGTTCGCTATAGCGCCGAGGGGCTACTCCTACGAAAGGATCAAACGATACCATTCCTTCGATCTCAATCGCGCTGTCCACGGAAATTGCATCCTCATGCAGATGGGCTGCTAGGCTCTTCGCGTAGGGTTCAATGTACACCACACGACGAAGTCCGGCGGCAATAATGTGCCTGGCGCATTCATGACACGGAAACGTCGTAGTGTAAATCGTGCAATCGCGTACAGACACGCCTCGTTTCGCGGCATCCATTATTGCCGCCATTTCCGCATGTACAGCACGCCCAAATTCAAGAGGCTGCATCAACCGGGCCCCTTTTACTACAGGAAGCGCAGTCCGAACCCGCTCTTCCGGACTAAGGGCGACCTTTTCGGCGACAAGCCAGCCGCCCGCCTTGCTAAACTTCTCTAAAAGCTCTCCAAGATTAGATCTCTTCAGCCGATCGCTACTATCGTGTCCCAGTACGAAATCCCGGGCATCTGGAACGTCCCCTTCCCAATATTGTCCGCCACCCGCCTTGGGAACCTCATTGGTTCCCACGGCCACGATCTCACCTTCAGCAGTCGCTATTGTGGCGCCAACCTGTCGGCCCAGAGCTGCAGACCTCATGGCAGCAGCGTGAGCGTGGAACATGCAGTACTCTTCCCTTGTTGGTGTGTGAGAAACCTTGCCAAACAATAATTCAAGGAAGCTTCTGATCCCTCGTTCCATTACGGGTTTGTTTGTCGTCGCAATGAAAACATCCGCCAGAGGGAACGCCGTTCGAACACCTTGGCCGTGTGGTACTTCTGAGTCTTCTTGGTCACGATTGACAAGCTGCTCGGCGTCAGGACGACACTGCTCCGCAGCGGCGCCATAACGTGATTCGGCTATCTTGCTCGCTAAGTGCTGGACACGTTCTTCTCGCGGAGAGTAAGCAGCGACAAGGATAAACGCTCGACCGTAGATCTCCCGAAGGCACTTAACCTCGTCAGGGTGCTTGAGAGACCGGAGAAGATAAGCGCAACGCTGCCTCGGTTTGTCTTGATCTAGGGTTACCTTCTCTCGCAAACGTCGGATATTTCCGACACCCAGAACCGCAAGAGCGTCGTTGCTGCCAATCAGCCTGCGGAACTCATCTCCCGCATCCATGTGGGTGCGTATTCTCTCGTCTTCACGTTCGTGCGGCAGGTCTCTCCACTTTTCGATTTCGTGCAGAAGCTCAATGAGTTTTATCTGCTCACACTGGTAGCTTAAAGGCCTGAATACAGAGACCAAGGCATCTTCCACCGAACCCATTTGGGACCCGACGGCACCCACCAAGCCAATCACGAGCTCTGTGTATTGACGACGGACGTCTAGGTTGAGTAACAAAGGGACTTCCTTCAGGGGGGAAGACAGCACAGAATAATCCAGCTCTCCTGATCTGCAAAGGAAAATCTAGAACGAAGCGAACGCGATTCAAGAAGTGTTTTTGAGCTTAACCCATTCGTCATGGAGCGAACGTGGGACGAGCCTAAGCTGATCCTGATCCATCCGATCATGGATCTTGGCAAGCTAGTGATTTACCGGCACAGATGCTGCTACTTCCTGCGCTTGTAGTGGATCGGCCACTGCACGTTCCAAGTCTTGCCGCCGTCTCTTGAACCCTCCCAGCTCCAATCCAATTCGTTGGGCGTGATGTTCTTGAAGACCATCCGCTGAAGGACTTTGGTGCCGTCGGGCCGGGTTGCCTCGCGTCCCAGAATCATCTGGCCATCTTTGAATTCGCCGACGAAATCGAGATAGCCATTCTCGTTGTCCACCCAAGTCTGCTTCCACTTCCCGGCGCGTGCGTCGAAGGTGGAGACGCTCATGCCGCGCAGGTGCATGGAGTCACCGCCAGAAAAATTCTCCTCGACCACGCAGCCGTCCATGATGCGCTTGATGCTGTTGGTGCCGTGACCGGTCTCGCCCGGATTGGTGCCGGGCCAGGTCAAGCCCCACTCGCCCACCCAGAATTCGAGTTGCTTCTGCTCGGGTTCGGTGCAGGGCTGTGGCTGTGCGGATGGCGCGGTATTTGTGGTCTGCTGCTGGGCCAGGGAAAGCGAAGCGGTGAAGAGCAAAGCCAGTGCCACGAACAAAGTTCGTCCAGCGGTGGACATAGTTCCCCCCTCGCAGTCAGACGCCGCGGGGCGGGGAAAGATAGCAGGGCAGGACAGAACACACCTTGGTGCTGTGTAGCGGCCGAATTGGGCGTCGTACACTTCCTGTGATACACCTTTTATCTTGAACCTGGGGTTATATTGAGCCTGGAGCAAGCCATCTTTCTATTTGTCGCCGGAATCCTGGGCGGCGCGCTCAACGCCGTGGCCGGCGGAGGCAGCTTCGTGGCTTTTCCGGCACTGCTGTTTACCGGGGTGCCCCCTATTCCTGCCAATGCCACCAACTCGCTGGCGCTCTGGGCCGGGGTGACGGCCAGCGGAGGAGCGTATCGCGACCGGCTGGATGTGCCGCGGCGGGTGCTGGTTCCGCTCCTGGCAACAAGCCTCGCAGGTGGGCTGATCGGTGCATATCTGCTGCTGAAAACGCCGGCGCACACTTTTATGCGCGTGCTGCCCTGGCTGATGCTGGGAGCGACGCTGCTGTTCGTGTTCGGCAAACGGTTGGCGGGTGAGCGCGTGTCGAGCGTGGGGCAGGACGCGACCACGGCGGCGATTGTCGGCGCATCCATCTTCGAGCTTTTCGTCGCCATCTACGGAGGCTACTTCGGCGGAGGCGTGGGCATCGTGAACCTGGCTATGCTGGCGGCGGTTGGGATGACCGACATTCACGCCATGAATGCGCTAAAGAGCGTGCTGGGAATCGCGATCAACGGCATCGCGTCGTTGGCGTTTGTTGTCAAGCGTGCGGTGGTTTGGCCACAGGCGGTGGTGATGATCGCGGGCGCGATGGTGGGTGGATATTTTGGCGCACACTACGCGCAGAAGCTGCCACAGGCGTGGGTGCGGTGGTTCGTCATCCTGGTGGGGGCTGGGATGACAGTGTACTTCTTCGTTAAGGCGTACTGAGCAGACGAAACCCGCCGAGCTGTGCTCGGCTGGGGCGGGGCAAGCCCCGCCCCTACACGAGCAAAACCTTACGGTAGCGGCGCGGATGTGTGCTCGTGCACTATGAGCCACTTGCCGTCTTGCTGCTTCTGGAAAATGGCAGTCCAGCGCAACGTGGCCATCTCGTGCTTGCCGCCACTGGTGACGGCGTCTTCCTTGATGGTTGCTAAAGACCACGCCAGGTTGCCTTCCTGATGGACCTGTGCGTCGTCGTTAAGGGTCAGCTTGAAGCTCTTGTAGCCCTTCAGCAACTCCGTGGTGCCGTTCTGATACTCAGTCCAGTTGTTGTATTTGAGTGGAGCGATGTCGAAGAAGGGGTGTTCACCCTGGACATAATACTGGGCCATGTTCGCGGGATTGCCGGAACTCCAGCCGTCCAACAATTTCTCCAGGTAGGCCTTGTCCGGGCCAGAGCCGCTGGGGCTGGGCTTGGCCATTTTCTTGGGAGCAGCCAGACTGGAAAGGTTGAGGGCGAGAACACAGATCAGAGTGACGAAAACACGCTTCTGCATTGGGTTTCCTCCGGTGCGGCGAGAAATTGTCGCATAGACCGGCACAAACCACAAAGTGGCATGCGGACGACTCAACGGATCGGCAAACTTGATCGTCCGCATAGTCGCTTCTCGATGGCGCCGTTTGACGCTTTTCCACAGCACACGCTAAAATGGATGGGTTTGCCTGTACTCGCGGTCCTGTTCTGGGGCCGCCCGCATTCGCTGCCGAGAGCGCCGACGCGGAAACACAGCAAGCACAGGAAAATCAGCAGGTTCCCTGGATCGCGCCAGCGCGCGCCGGGCAATGGATTGGACGACGGAGGCATAGGTATGTACGCGGTCATCCGCGCCGGTGGAAAGCAGTACCGGGTGGCGCCCGGCGATGTGATTCGTGTGGAGAGTGTGCAGGGTTCAGACGGCAAGGTTGCGTTTGGTGACGTTCTGGCTGTCTCCGGCGGCGAGGGCCAGATTGCTCGGCCGGGACCTGATGTGCATGTTTCGGGGCAGATCATGGAGCAGGGGCGCGGCGAGAAAATCCTGGTCTTCCACTACAAGCGCAAGAAGCAATACAAGAAGCTGCGCGGGCACCGGCAAGCCTTCACCGCGGTGCGCATTACGGAAATCGCCTTTGACGGAAAGAAGTTCACGGCTCCGGAGCTTCCCAAACAGGAGGCGAAGCCGAAGAAGGTGAAACCTGAGTTAGAAGCAGCACCCAAGGCTGAGGCGAAAGCAGCCAAGGCGCCGGCAAGGAAAGCGGCAGCCAAGAAACCGAAGGCGAAGAAAGCGGCGCCCAAGAAGAAGAAATAATCTGAACGCTGGCGGCTGATATGCGTCAGCGCACTGGAAACTGAGTTATGGCACATAAAAAAGGTCTAGGCAGTTCACGCAATGGTCGCGATTCTAATTCGCAGCGCTTGGGCTTCAAGGCTTTTGGTGGACAGATGGTCCCGGGCGGCACCATCATCGTGCGGCAGCGCGGCACGCGGGTGAAACCGGGCCTGAACGTCGGACGTGGCAAGGACGACACGCTTTTCGCCAAGATAAGCGGACGCATCAAGTTCCTGAACAAGGGCTCGATGGGCAAGTTCGTAATGATCGAGCCGCTGGAAGCGAAGTAAGGCGTTTGCGATTCGCGCGGACAGGAGTGTCCGCGCCACACAGCCTCGCCTTCGGGTCGAGGCTTTTTTGTGCTCAAATGATTCGCAGAGCCGAATCTAGTTCGGCACAGACGGGCGAAGCCTGCTCTGAGCGGAGTCGAAGGGTCGCCCGTCCCCACACGGTCTGTGCATGTTTATCGATGAAGCGAAAATCCGGGTTAAGGCTGGCGATGGCGGCAACGGCTGCATGGCGTTCCGGCGGGAGAAGTTTGTCCCGCGCGGCGGACCCTCGGGCGGGGATGGCGGCAAGGGCGGCGACATCATTATGGAGTCCAGCGAGCGCCACAATACGCTGGTGCATTTCCGGTTCAATCCGGAGTACAAAGCGCAGCGTGGGCGGCACGGCGAAGGCTCCAACCGGACCGGGCGGGAAGGCGTAGATGTCGTGCTGAAAGTGCCAGTCGGTACGATGGTGTACGACGCGGAGACGGGCGAGAAAGTGCACGATTTCTCCCGCCCGGACGAGCGCATCGTGGTCGCCCAGGGTGGCCGCGGAGGGCGCGGCAACGCTCGTTTTGCGACCTCCACGCATCAGGCGCCCCGTGAGCACGAAGACGGTCGGCCGGGGGAAGACCGCGTTTTCCGGCTGGAGCTGAAGCTGCTCGCCGATGTGGGGCTGGTGGGATATCCCAACGTGGGGAAATCCACGCTGATTTCGCGCATCTCGGCGGCTCGGCCCAAGATCGCGGACTATCCCTTTACCACGTTGCAGCCGAACCTGGGAGTGGTGGTTGCGGGGAAACCGCCTGAGGATAGAAGCTTCGTCGTGGCTGACATCCCCGGGCTGATTGAAGGCGCGCATACAGGCGCGGGCTTGGGCACGCAGTTTTTGCGGCATATTGAGCGCACACGATTGCTAGTTCATCTAGTGGATGTGTCCGATGCCAGTGGGCGGCCCGATCCGGTGAAAGACGCGGAAGTCATTACAGGAGAACTCGAAAGCTTTGGCGCGCATCTGGAACAGAAGCCGATGATCGTGGTGGCTTCTAAGATCGACGTCGCAAATAAAGACAAGCTGGCGAAGTTGAAGCGCTACTGCAAGAAAGAAGGACTGGAGTTGTTCCCGATCTCGGCAGTGACGGGAAAAGGAATTGATGAGTTGAAGTACGCGATGGCGGATAAGGTGGAGAAGATTAGTCGTCAGGCGTCGGTCGGCGGTCCTCGGGAAGAGCTTTGACCAAAGGCAGTGCGCAGAGACGCGACGTACAAGCACCAGTGTTCAGTTCCTGGTTCTCAGTTCTCAGAAAAACTGTGAGGCGGCCGCCGAGGGCCGCCCCTTGTCAGCGCGTCAGTGGGGATCTTTCCTGACGACTGACGACTGAAGACCGACGACTAAACTCATGCCTCCGGAATTTGCGATCCGTGCTGGAAGCGGTACTGTAGGATCTTCGCTGCCAGGGCCGGATGCATGGTGGGTGTCTCGGCTTCCATCGTGCGGACGACTTCACCGCGGCACACGACCTCAGCGGCTGACAGTCCTGCGATTTCCGCGGGCAGCACGAGATTGATCTCGAGCTGGGCGTTGGTGGGGATCAATTCCTCCGCCCGGAACAACATGCCCGAGCGGCTGATGTTTTCAGTGGTGCCTTCGCGCCAGTCGTTTTCCCCGATCTGGCGGTATTTCAGCGGCAAGTGAAGCTTGAAGCGTTCGGCGCGGAAGGGAGAAGACAACTTCTCCCGAGCGCGGATGATCTGAGCTTGTCCTGCGGAACGAGCAGCCATGGAAACCTCCTGGGGAAGGGGTGTGTCGAGCACCTCCCGCACCTTGGCCTTGAGTGCGGGGAGGGTAAAGGGTTTCTGGAGCAGGTTGACGCCGGCGTCCAGCGTGCCGTTGTGGCCAATGACATTCTCGGTGTAGCCCGACATATAGAGCACCTTGCTCTCGGGCCGCAGCGAAGAGATGCGGTGGGCCAGTTCACGCCCGTTCATTCCCGGCATGATGACGTCGGTCAGCAGCAGGTGAATGGGGCTGGGATGAGCGTTTGAAACTTCAATCGCGGCGGCGCCGTCCGCCGCTTCGAGCACGGTGTATCCCTGACTTTCCAGGTATTGGCGGCCCAGGCGGCGAACGTTGGCCTCGTCCTCGACCAGCAGAATGGTTTCGAGACCTTGCTCTGGTTTCGAAACCTCCGCCGGAGGCTGGACAGCGATTTCTTCCCCGATCGCGCTGACGAGCGGCAGGTAGACCTTGAAACTCGTGCCCTTGCCCGGTTCGCTATAGACCCAGACGTAGCCGCCACTTTGCTTAATAATGCCGTACACCGTGGAGAGTCCGAGGCCCGTACCCTTCGGTCCTTTGGTACTGAAGAAAGGTTCGAAGATGTGAGTCTGAGTCTCGGCATCCATGCCCATGCCGGTGTCGCTGATAGCCAGCATCACGTACTCGCCGGGAGTTACGGGAGCGTGGAACCGGGCATAGTTTTCGTCGAGAGTGACGTTGGCGGTTTCGAGGGTGAGCTTGCCCCCCTGCGGCATGGCGTCCCGGGCATTGACCGCGAGGTTCATGATGACCTGCTCAATCTGTCCGGGATCGGCCTTTACCGCGCCGATGTCTGCGCCCGGAACCATTACCAGATCGATGTCCTCGCCGATCATGCGGGTCAGCATTTTGAGGTTTTCAGTGACTACGGCGTTCAGGTCCACGACCTTGGGGGCCAGCATCTGTTTGCGGCTGAAGGCGAGGAGCTGGCGGGTGAGCGAAGTGGCACGCCCCGCGGCGCTGGCGATTTCCTGGGCGGGCCCGCGTAGTGCCGGGTCGGAGCCGATGCGCTCCAGCAGGAACTCCGAGTAGCCGGAGATCACCATGAGCAGGTTATTAAAATCGTGGGCGATGCCACCCGCGAGCCGTCCGATCGCCTCCATCTTTTGTGCCTGGCGGAGTTGCTGTTCCAGCGCGCGGCGCTCCGTTACGTCTTCGGCGAAGAGTTCGAAGAAGATGTCATGGTCTTCCCCCCGCATGGCGCGCCCGGAAAGGCGCACGATGATGGAGCTGCCATCCTTCCGTACCCATTCGGCGACCAGGCCGTTGAATTTCTCCAGCGAGCGAAAGTAGTCGGCTAGTGCGAACCACTGTTGCGAGTCGGCATACAAGTTCGCCAGATTGCGGCTCACCAGTTCGGAGCTGGAGGCATAGCCCAGCATCGTGACCAGCGCAGGGTTAGCGTTCAGCACAATTCCGGTCGAGTCGCAGCGGCAAATCCCGTAAGGAGCATTGGTTACCAGGGAACGGAAGTTAATTTCCGAACGGCGCAGTCCTTCCTGGGCGGAACGGAGCGCGGCATTGAACCAGCAGATCAGCAGGGCAACAAACACGAACAGCGCGAGATGTATGATGGCCTTGCGATACTCGACCGGGGAATGCGCGCCGGCCAGCGAGAAATACGCACTTACGGTCAGAGCGAAGGAAGTGGCTACCAGACCGGGCTTCCATCCGCCATACCACGCGCTGACCATGATGGCGACGGCAAAGACAACCAGGCGACTCTCGACCACATCGGAGAGCAGAAACGCCGGAATCAGGGCGAGAATGATGCTCAGGACGGCGACTCCGTATCGGAGTATGGGGGCCCGAGCCGGAGGAACGTAGCGTGTGCGGAGAAGGGGGAGCTTCAATCGCATGCACCTCAATCCTATTTCCCGAAATGGGACACGGGCGAGTTACGCTAGTTCACTGGATTACCGCGCAATTGGCATTGGCCATGAGGACAGGCGCGCCGAGGCAACCTTTCGCGGCGAATTCACAAGTGCAGGTTGCCGGGGGAATCCCGAAAAAGAGCCGAAAACTTCCGCAACCGGCAGGCAAAAACTTGCAAGGGGCGGATGAAAGCAAGAAACTAGCAACATTTTCCTAACTAGACGCGCATGAACATCGGTCTTTTTGGCGGAACCTTCGACCCGATCCACCACGGACACCTCGCACTGGCGCGCGCGGCGCGGGAACGTTTTGACCTCGGCCGCGTCTATTTTGTGCCCGCCAATGTACCTCCCCACAAGCTGCGCCAGCCGCTGGCGTCCTATTTCCATCGCTATGCCATGGTCGTGTTGGCCACAAGGGGTGAGAAGACGTTTGTGCCATCCCTTCTGGAAGCGCCCGGGGAAGGAACGCTCCCCGCCAGCAAGGGGCGTCGCGCAGAGCATGGCGCGCCAGGCGCGAATTACAGCATCGACACGATCCGGCGGCTGAAGCAGGGACTGAAGAAAGCCGATCAGATGTTTTTTCTCATTGGGATTGACGCGTTCATTGATATTGCGAAGTGGCACGAAGCAGAGGCGTTGTTCCGGGAATGCGCCTTCATTGTGGCCAGCCGCCCAGGATATTCGCTGGCCGATGTGGCCAATGCGCTGCCCCAGAAACTGCGTCCGGCGCCCGCAGTCACCAAGCCTTTCGCGAAACAGCCGGCCAGGGGAGACCTGGTCTTGAGCGGAGCGACAGTCCACCTGCTGGACAGCGTGCATCAGCCGGTTTCGGCCACCGCGATCCGGGACGCCGTAGCGGCTAAGCGGCCGCTGGGGAAGTTTGTGGATACGGAAGTGGCGGAGTACATAAAAAAGACCGGGCTGTACAAAGGCGGTCGTTAGTCATTGGTCATTAGTCGTTGGTCAAAAGTCTCATCCCCAAACGTAAGTTACAATAAGAATTGGCCAAGGACCAACGACGAACGACCAACGACGATCCACCAACGACCGCATGAAGAAGAACGATCTGAAGCGCCAGGTATCAGCAGCCATTAACGCCTGCCAGGAAAAGAAGGCAGAAGAAATCACGATATTAGAACTGGAGAAGGGATCGGGAGCATTTACCGATTACTTCGTGGTATGCAGCGGAACCAATCCGCGGCAGATCCAGGCGATCTCCGACGAAGTGGAAGAGCAGCTGGAGACGGCAGGGCTGAGGCCAACGCACGTTGAAGGCTACAAGCAAGCGGAGTGGGTCCTGCTCGATTACGTAGATTTCGTGGTGCACGTCTTTTCAGAAAAGGCTCGCAAGTATTACGACCTGGAACGGCTGTGGAAGTCGGCCAAGCGGATGGAACCCACGGAGCTGGCGGGAAAGCGCATTCCTTCTCGCAGCGTGAGAAGGAAGCGGGCCTAGTTCAGGGTCGCGAGCGTAGAGACGTTGCTTGCAACGTCCGCCGACAAGCACCTTGCAGAATACTTCCCATGAATTCCACCCAGGATTCCAAACCGCAGTGGGGCGCCTCCTACCGCCTGGTCGCGGCGGAGAAGTGGAAGGCGAAGTCGGCGGCGATGGGACGGGCGGCCACTGAGGCGCTCGTCGAATACGCATCTCCGAAGCCGGGAATGCAGGTTCTTGATTTGGCCAGCGGGACGGGTGAGCCGGCGATCAGCCTGGCATCACGAGTCGGGCCTGATGGTCATGTCACGGCCTTGGATCTTAGCGCCGACTTGCTGGAGATTGCCGACACACGTGCTCGCCAGCGCGGGCTCACCAACTTTTCCACGCGTCAGGCCGATGCCCACCATTTACCCTTTCCCGATGGCAGCTTCGATCTGGCAACCTGCCGCTTCGGGGTGATGTTTTTCGAGGACTGCGAAAAGGCGCTGCGCGAGCTCCATCGCGTCCTCAAGCCCGGCGCACGAGCTTGTTTTCTGGCATGGGGACCATTTGAGCAGCCGTATTGGTCGAGCACCATGGGTGTGGTGGTGAAGCATGTAGGCGGACCCACACTCGAAACCGATGGTCCCGATCCGTTCCGGTTTGCCCAGCCGGGAAGCTTGTCGGTCGCGCTGCGAAATGCCGGCTTCCGCGATGTTGCGGAGGAGACAAAGCAGGTGCCCTGGACGTGGCCGGGAACGGTGGAAGAGGTATGGGAATACGCGCAATCGGTCTCGGCGCCATTTCGTTCGCTGTTGCAGCGGATTCCGGCGGAGAAATGGGACAAGGTGAACGCCGACGTGCATGCGGCCATCCGCCAGTACGTGGAAGCTGACAGCGTGAAGTTTGGCGCAGTGGTGGTGCTGGCGTCGGGCACGAAATCGTAATTTCCCCCGATTGGCAATCGGAATGGAAATCCCTCTGCGTCCTCCGTGTCCTCTGTGGTTAAATCCGGGTTGTGAAGCTCAAGATCGCGTGGATCGGCAGAACGAAAGAGCCGGCAATCCAATCCCTCACGGAAGAGTACCTGAAGAGGCTGGGTCGGTACTGCGAAGTGGACGGAGTTGCGCTAAAAGATGAAGCCGCTCTGCTGAAGCTGTGTGCACGGGACGCACGTCCCACACGGCACCTGCTGGTGCTGTTAGATGCCCACGGGAAGCAGCTCTCGTCCGAGGAGTTGGCCAAGCTCCTGAGCGATCATCAAGATCGCAATCCCTTGCCCTTGCTGTTCGCGGTGGGTCCGGCGGATGGGTTTTCGGACGAGGCGCGGAAGGCGGCCGCGTTGGTGCTCTCGCTGGGTAAGATGACGCTGGCGCACGAGCTGGCGCGGGTCGTACTGCTGGAGCAGCTTTACCGTGCCTTTACCATCCTGAAAGGGCATCCCTACCATTGCGGGCATTGACAGGGTCGTAGGAGATGAGGCGTGTACCTTCGTGACGTTCCTTCGCAGCATGTGACAGTTTAGAGTCGCTCCGACCGGCAAAGTCGCCGCGCACTTATCGCTTTCCCAAGGACTTGTGCCATGAAAGATCCCCTCGACGTACTTCGGATCAAAGAACAGGAACTGCTGAAAGTAAAGAAAGAGATCGAAGCGTTACGGATTACGGTTCGGCTGCTTGGCGAAGAAAGCCCGGCCGCTGCCAATCAAAGGATCGGCCAATCAAAGATCTGCTAATCAAAGACTGGAATTGCGCCAAGTGGTCGAAATGCCGTAAGCCGAACTGCTTACACCCCTCCCGACGAGCGCTCCGCTCTCAAGCTGACCCAAGCTTACCCGCCAGGCTGCTGGAACGGGTACAATCAACAACTTATCCAGTATGCAGGATGTCCGTCGTGGTCTGATCATCGTGAACACCGGCCCCGGCAAGGGCAAGACCACCGCCGCTATGGGAACTGCATTGCGGGCCGTAGGCCAGGGCATGAGCGTGCTCATGCTGCAGTTCCTGAAGGGCTCCTGGCATTACGGCGAGTTGGATGCAGTTCAGGCATTCGGCGACAAGTTCGTCATGAAGCAAATGGGCCGCGGCTTCGTGAAAGTGGGGACCGAGAAGCCGGACCCAGAAGATGTGCGCATGGTCGAGGAAGCATGGGCTGAGGCGGAGAAGGCTATTCACTCCGGCAACTGGGACCTGGTGATTCTCGACGAGATCAATTACGCCATCAGCTACGGCATGCTCGACCCAGCGAAGGTCGCCGCCAGCCTGAAGAAGAAGCCGGAAATGGTGCACGTCATCTTGACGGGGCGGAACGCGCACCCGACAATAGTCGAACTGGCAGACACCGTCACCGAAATGCGCCAGGTGAAGCACGCCTATGAGAAGGGCGTGATGGCGCAGCGGGGAATCGAGTACTAAATCGCCGTTGGTCGCTAGTCGTTGGTCGTTGGCCAACGACCAAGGACCAACGACCTACGACCAAAACATGGCCTGGTTCAAGCGACAAGCCGGTGAGTTGGACACCTCGGGCGAGAAGAAAGTCCGCACCGAGGGGCTGTGGGTGAAGTGCGACCACTGCCGGCAGATCATCTGGAAAAAGGATCTGGAAGACAATCTGAACGTTTGTCCCAAGTGCGACAAACACTTCCGCATCGATGCCCGCACCCGGCTGGCAATGCTCCTGGATGACAACGACTACGAGATTTCCGACGCCGGGTTGGCTTCGACGGATCCCCTGAAATTCGTTGATCTGAAGGCCTATTCGTCCCGCCTGAAACAGGCGCAGGCCGATACCGGGCTGAAGGATGCGGTCATCAATGCACGCGGCAAGCTGAACGGCCGCACCGTAATTGTGAGTGCCATGGAATACGCGTTCATCGGCGGCAGCATGGGTGCGGTGGTGGGCGAGGCGATTACCCGGGCGATCGAACAAGCTACCGAAACCAGGATCCCGATCGTCATCGTTTCGGCTTCGGGCGGCGCACGAATGATGGAAGGTGTGATCAGCCTGATGCAGTTGGCCAAGATCTCCGCCGCACTGGCGCGGCTGGACGACGCCAAGGTCCCCTATGTCTCGGTTCTCACCGATCCCACTACCGGCGGGGTGACAGCATCCTTCGCCATGCTGGGCGACCTGAACATCGCCGAGCCCGGTGCGCTGATCGGATTTGCCGGTCCCCGCGTAATTGAGCAGACCATCCGGCAAAAGCTTCCTCAGGGCTTCCAGCGCAGCGAGTTTCTCCTCGAGCATGGCATGCTGGACGCGGTCGTCCATCGCAAGCAACTGAAGTCGTATATCTCGCGGGCGCTGGATTTCATGGCGGCGGCAGCGTAGCCGCTGCAGCTTTCAGCCATCAGCCCTCAGCTATCAGCCAACCCGGTTTCTGCCCCGTTCGAGGTTCGTCCCTTCGCATTAGCTGTACCGCTCTGGCAATGCCTGAGTCCAAAGCTGCAAACTGATAATCTGAAAGCTGATAGCTGAAGGCTGATAGCTTGTCCACCACCTCCTACGAAACCGCCATCGCCCGCATGTACGCGCTCGGTCATGAGTTGGCGCAGACGACGTCGCACAAGTTCGACCTGGCGCACATGCGCGTGTTGCTGGGCGGGTTGAACCACCCTGAACGACGTTTTCCTGGTGTGCTGATTGCCGGCACGAATGGGAAGGGCTCGACGGCAGCCACCCTGGCTTCGATCCTGCAGGCTTCCGCTCTGCGTACCGGACTGTACACCTCGCCTCACCTGGTGCGCATCAACGAGCGCATCCGCATCAACGGCGAGGAAATCAGTGACGGCGACTTCGCTCTGCTGCACGATGTGGTGGATCGAACCGCCGAGCGGCTCGTGGGGGAGGGCGATCTGCCCTGGCATCCCAGCTTTTTCGAGATGCTGACCGCGATCGCCTTCGAGTATTTCGCCCACAGGAAGGTGGATATCGCGGTGCTTGAGGTTGGCATGGGCGGTCGGCTGGATGCTACCAACGTGATCGAACCACGGGTGAGCGTGGTTACTGACATTTCGCTCGACCACCAGAAGTTTCTGGGCAATACCGTGGCTGAGATTGCGCGCGAGAAGGCGGGGATTATCCGGCCCGGCGGGGTGGTTGTGACGCTACCGCAGCAACCGCAGGCCAACGACGTGATTGGAAATACGATTTTGGAACTGGAAGCACAGGGCGTGAGCGCGGTGCCGTATGTTCCGCCCGTAAGTCCAGCTAGTGCCCAGTACCTTGTACCCAGTACCCAGAAGAAACCCGTTTCCCGTTACCCCCTGCAGGTAATGGGCAAAGAAATCCTGGTGGAAACGCCGCTGGTCGGCCGTCATCAGTTGAGGAATGTGGCGCTGGCGATTGCGACGGCGGAGGAACTAGGCAAGCAGGGATTCTCAATCACGCCTGAGTCCATGGAACGCGGCATCCGTGAAACACGCTGGCCGGGCCGTTTCCAGGTGATACCACCCGACGGCCGGGCGCCCGAGTGCGTATTCGATGTAGCGCACAACCCGGCTGGCGCCTGGGCGCTGCGGTCCACTTTGTCCGCTTGTTATGAAGATCGTCCTCTGATCCTTGTGTTCGGGGCAATGCGGGACAAAGCCATCGGCGAGATCGCGGAAATCCTGTTCCCTCTGGCGGAGCGTGTGATCGCTACCCGTGCCGACAACCCACGCTCGGCCACACCCGATGAAATTCGCCAGGCCGCGGCGCGCACCTCGACCGACATCGAGGACGCGCCCGACGTGCCTACCGCGCTGGAGCGGGCGCGAAGGTTTGCCGGGCCGAAGGGACTGGTCGTGGTTACCGGCTCGATTTACATTGTAGGAGAGGCGATGCGCCAATTGGGCGTCCGCATCTAAAGAAACGTGCCATCTTTGAAGACATCCACGACCGAGATTGACGCCAACCTGGGCGCGGACCACGCGGTCGAGGCCGCGGGGCGCACCGGGCAACCGGCGTCCTCCGGCAAGTATGGCTTGCTCAGTTGCCTGCGTTCTTATCTGATCTTCGATCCGCTGATCTGGATCTACACCGTTATCCTCGGGATCATTGCCGTCCCCGTTTCTCTCTTCGGCGAGAAGGAACGCATCCTGCATAGCTTTGCGCGTTTCTGGTCGTGGCTGATCATGAAAACCATCCTTTCACCCGTGAAGGTGACGGGACTGGAGAAGATCGACACCTCCAAGCCGCATGTCTACGCCGTGAGTCATGCTTCCGCGCTGGATATTCCCGTGCTGTACGTCTACCTGCCCTTCCAGTTCCGCATTGTGTTTAAGAAAGAATTGCTCTCCTATCCGATTGTCGGATGGCACCTGAAACGCTCGGGCCAGGTCTGCATTGATCAACAGAACCCGGCCCGTTCGATCGGCAGCATCCGTGCAGCTCTGAGGAGCCTGAAGGCAGGCATGCCACTGGTGATTTTTCCCGAAGGCGGCCGCACACCGGGCGGCGACATCAAGCCGTTTCTGGCTGGAGCATTCTTCCTGGCCATCAAGGCACAGGTGGACATCGTGCCGGTGGCGCTGGTGGGGACATACGAACTGCTGCCCATGAACACCTACCACATCAAGTGCCGTCGGCTGGAGATGCGGGTGGGCGAGCCGATCCCGACCGCGGGACATACGCTGCGTGAGATGGAAGCGCTATCGGCCAATGTAAAAAAGGCGGTGGAGGAGCTGTCCTACGAGGGGCGGAAATCGCCACAAACTGCGTAGGCCCAGACGCCCTCGTCTAGACAGGCGAGCGAAGCTCAACGGAAAACTGCCGAGCTTTGCTCCACTGGGCAGGTGAGGGTACCTGCCATACGCGATCGAAGTTTGACCCTCCCCGTCCCCTCCAATAAACTGAAAGGATTCAGCAGAGTACAGGCATCAACCCTATGGCAGACAGCATTCATGTGAAGCTCCCCGACGGGAGCGTGAAGGAAGTTCCCAAGGGCACGACTGCCCTCGACATTGCCAAGTCCATCGGCTCACGGCTGGCCGATGCCGCCTTGGCCGCTAAGACCAATGGCGATTTGATCGACCTTACCCGGCCGCTCGAGAAAGACACCGACCTACGCCTTCTGACTGATCGTGATCCTGAGGCGCTGGAAGTTTACCGACATTCGTCAGCTCACCTGCTCGCGGCTGCTGTCCTTGAACTCTTCCCCGAGACCAAGCTAGGCCACGGCCCGGCGACCGAGAGCGGATTCTTCTACGACTTTTATCGCCCAACGCCGTTCACTCCGGAAGACCTGGGAAAAATCGAAAAGAAAATGCAGGAACTGGTGCAGCAGAACATTCCCTACGCCCGCGAGTTCCTGCCTCGCGATCAGGGCTTGGAGGAATTCCAAAAAGAAGGCGATTTCATGAAGTGCCATTTCATCCAGCAATTCACCAAGCCGGATGAAAAGATTTCCATCTACCGCACCGGCAAGTTCACCGACTTCTGCCGCGGACCGCACCTTCCGTCCACCGGCAAGATCAAGGCCTTCAAGCTGCTGAACATCGCCGGCGCCTACTGGCTGGGGGATGAGAAGAATCCGCAACTGCAGCGCATCTACGGGACGTCGTTTTTCTCCAAGAAGGACCTCGACGACTACCTGAACAACATTGAAGAGTCGAAGAAACGTGACCATCGCGTGCTGGGCCAGCAGCTGGATCTGTTTTCGATCCAGGAGTTGGCCGGGCCGGGCCTAATTTTCTGGCATCCCAAGGGCGGCATCATCCGCAAAGAGATGGAAGACTGGATGCGCGCCGAATACCTGAAGCGTGGCTACTCTCTCGTCTACACCCCGCACGTGGCGCGGCGCCAGCTCTGGCAGACCTCGGGACACGAGGGCTACTACGCGCAGAACATGTTCGACGTCATGGAGCTCGACGATGCGGAATACCGCATGAAGCCCATGAACTGCCCGTTCCACATCCTGATTTACAAAGATTCGCTGAAGTCGTACCGTGATCTGCCGGTGCGGCTGGGTGAGCTGGGGACGGTGTATCGCTACGAGCGCTCCGGCGTGATGCACGGCCTGCTGCGGGTACGCGGCTTCACCCAGGATGACGCCCACATTTTTTGCACTCCTGAACAGGTTGAAAGCGAAATCGAAGCCTGTCTCGATTTTGCCTTGGATGTTCTGAAAGACTTTGGCTTCGAGCAATTTCAAACCGAGCTTTCGACCTGGAACCCGGATGACCGGAAGAATTTTGTCGGCAGTGAAGAGCAATGGAGCCACGCCACGGCCTCGCTGGAAAATGTGCTGAAGCGGCGCAAGATCGAATACAAGACCATGCCCGGCGAAGCGGCTTTCTATGGACCAAAGATCGACATTAAGCTGGTGGATGCCATCGGGCGCCTGTGGCAGCTTTCAACCATCCAGTTCGACTTTAATCTGCCCGCGCGGTTCGGCCTGGAGTACGTGGCGGAAGACGGCACGCGCAAGCAACCCGTCATGGTGCATCGCGCTCTCTACGGATCGATCGAGCGCTTCTTCGGCGTGCTGATCGAGCACTACGCCGGCGCGTTTCCGGTATGGCTGTCACCCGTGCAAGCCGTAATGATTCCGATCGCCGAGCGTCATGTCGAGTATGCCAGCAAGGTAGCGGACCAACTGAAGGGCGCTGGAGTGCGGGTCCACGTTGACGGCCGCAACGAAAAAATGAACGCCAAGATTCGCGAACACGCCATGCAGAAGGTGCCATTCCTGCTCGTGGTCGGCGACAAAGAAGCCGAGGCGGGCAAGGTGAACGTCCGCACCCGCGGCAAAGAGAAGACCGATGACATGCCGGCGTCGGAGTTCGTGGAGAAAATCAAAACGCTGATCGCGGAGAAGAGTGCAGGGTTATAGACAAGGCAGTATAGAAAAATGAAGATGATCAGCGTTCATACACGCTTGTCCGAGTGATCCCAATGGCCAGCCGCAAGAAACCAGAGATCAAAAGTCTCTACTACATCACGCATATAGAAAACCTGCCGTCTATCCTTTCACGAGGCATCCTGTCACATCGCTACGTCGAGGATCACAACATCAAGTACAAGACCATCTACGATGCCTCTATCGTGGGGCACCGAAAGGAAAAGGCCACCCCGAATGGTCGCAGCCTCTGGGATTTCGCCAATGTCTACTTTCAACCACGCAATCCGATGCTCTATCGAGTTGTTCATGAGAAGGATTCAAATGAGATTGTGGTGCTGGGAGTTCGTCCAAACGTTCTAGAGTTGCCGGGCGCATACATCACTGACGGAAATGCGGCCAACACAGCGACTGACTTTTTTGAGTTTGACGAGGGCATCAAGGCCGTTGCAGGAATCTGGAAGACCATTAGCGGCGAATGGTGGAACTCGGTTGATGGGTCGAAGAGAAAGATCATGGCCGAGTGTCTGGTCCCTGCTCTGATCCCACCAGAATTCATTCACAGCATTTTTGTTACGAATCACAGCATTGCGGAGCAGGCACGGCTCCTCATTCGCCCACATGAGCAACCGGTAATTCCAGAGCCCTCGATGTTTTTTGTTCCAACTAAACGATACCGTATCAGCCCGAGTCTCACACTCGCCGAAGGCGACATGTTCTTCTCGAGGTGCCAGACTTTGACAGTGAGTGTCAACACTGTGGGCATCATGGGAAAGGGGCTGGCATCCCGTGCCAAGTACCAGTTCCCTGACGTTTATGTCGTCTATCAGGACGCATGCCGGAATAAGTCGCTTGCCATGGGTAAACCTTACCTTTACAAGCGCGAGTCTCCGTTCGATGACGAACTGCTCGATGAGCCTAGGACGATAACAGCTCCAAATGACATCAAATGGTTCCTTCTCTTCGCCACAAAACGTCATTGGCGCGATGACTCTGACTTGGCTGGAATCGAGGAAGGCCTTCGGTGGCTCGCGGAGAACTATAAGAAAGAAGGCATAAAGTCCATTGCGTTGCCTGCGTTGGGATGCGGTCTTGGCAACCTAGATTGGAAGGATGTTGGTCCAGTGATGTGCAGGTATCTAGCTTCGATTGGCATACAGGTGACCATCTACTTGCCGAGAGAAAAAGAGATAACCGAGGAATACCTCTCGCGCGAATACCTCTTGGCTGGCAAGGCGCACTAGCGATCCCGAGGAGCCCGGGTTTGTAGCACGGGGAGTTTGAAAGTAGAGTTTCTTATGACTGATCAGGATCAAATTGAAAACCAGTCACCTCAAGAGTGGCCAGACTCCCTCGACGCCCTGATCGCCGCGCCCAAGCACCACACATTGCTTTTCCAAAACGATCGGGTAAGAGTCCTCGAGACGCGGATTCCCCGGGGAGACACAACTGCGGTCCACACTCACCGCTGGGCGAGCGCGATTCATACACTGAGCTGGAGTGACTTCATTCGTCGCGACGGGAATGGCAAGATCCTACTGGATACCCGCGTTTCCAAGTCCAAGCCCCCGGAGTTCGCCTGGTCGGATCCGCTCCCGCCGCATTCCATCGAGAATGTCGGGGAGGGGGAGATTCGCCTCATCATGGTTGAGCTGAAGACGGTTGAACTGAAGACGGTTGAGCTCAAGGATCAACCCGGCAAATAGTTCGGCGTTCTGCCCGCGCCCGTGAGAAACCTCGGCGTTGCCATCATCGGCGTTATATCGGATACCCAAGGCCTGCTGCGGTCTGAATCCCTGGCCGCGCTGCAAGGATCGGATTTCATTATCCACGCTGGCGATATTGGAGACCCCACCACTCTCACGAAGCTGTCCGAAATTGCGCCCGTAACCGCCGTGCGCGGCAACGTGGATCACGGAACCTGGGCGCGGAAAATCCCGACAACCAATGTACTGGAGGTCAAAGGCGTCTCGATTTACGTCCTGCACAATCTCCAGGAACTAGATCTGAAGCCCGAAGCCGCTGGATTTGCTGTGGTGGTCTACGGGCATAGCCATGTTCCCAAACAGGAGACTAAGAATGGTGTGCTCTATTTCAATCCTGGGAGTGCAGGCCCAAGACGATTTCACCTGCCCGTGAGTTTGGGGAGACTGGTAGTCGAAAACGGGGTCGTACGAGGTGAGATCAACCTGCTGGCCTGAGCATCTGTTTTGTGCCTCAAGAGAACCAATTTGAACCCGCTCCAATATGATATATTCCGCCGCATGTGGGCGCGTCGGCTACGATTTTCGCTGGCCCTGACTATCCTTCTGACGTTTGCCATGTTGCCGCGGATTGCTGCTTCCGGCGATGATGAATCGGAACCGGCTCCACGCTTTCACGCCAAAACGCTCGATGGTGAGCAGTTCAATAATGCTTCCATCAAAGGCAAAGTTGTCCTGCTGGATTTCTGGACTACTTGGTGCCCGTACTGCCGCGAGGAGGAAGCCATGGTGGACGGCCTCGGTCACGAGTTTGCCGACAAAGGCCTAATTGTTTTGGCAGTCTACGTGGCGGAGTCGAAGAAGAAAGTGAAAAAGCATCTTGAAGAGCATCCGCGGTCTTGCAAAGTAGTTCTTACGGAAGACACCAACCTGGCCGCCATGTACCAGGCGAACAGCTATCCGATTTATGTAGTGATTGACCGTGATGGCAATATCGCCGGCACGCAACGCGGCGCGGCAGGCGAAAGAGCGTTGCGAAATCTTCTGCGGCGCGCCGGACTCGGAACAGAAGATTAATTCCGCACCTTTCCTCACTCTTCGTCAAGTGTCAAGATGGGGTTGCTACAATCCCTTGCCGTGTCTATCCGATTCCAGATCGAGGCGACTTGTGGTCCTGCGCGCGTGGGCAAGCTCATCACTCCGCACGGTGAGGTCGAGACCCCTGTCTTCATGCCCGTTGGAACCCTGGCTTCGGTCAAAGGCGTGCCCCAGGATGTGCTCGAAGAATTGGGCGTCCAAATTCTGCTGGGGAATACTTATCACCTTTACCTCAGGCCGGGGATTGAGCAAATAAGAAAGCTAGGCGGGCTGCATGGCTTCATGGCTTGGCCACGGGCGATCCTCACGGACTCAGGTGGCTTCCAGGTGTTCAGCCTAAATGACCTGCGCAAGGTCACGGAGGAAGGTGTGACTTTTCGCTCGCACCTGGATGGTTCCTCGCATTGCTTCAGTCCGGAGAGTGCCATGGAGGCGCAGATCGGACTGGGTGCGGACATCATCATGGCGTTTGATGAGTGCACGGAGTATCCAGCGGACGGCGACCGGGCACGAGCGTCCATGGAGTTGACGTTGCGCTGGGCGGAGAGAAGCCGGCGACATTTTGAGGAGCACAAGCAGGAAGTGCCGTGGGGAATCAGCCGTCAGGGAAAGCAGGTCCTTCGCTTCGCTCAGGATGACAACCCGAAAGAAATGGGTGGGGGGGCAACCCAGGCTTTATTTGGCATCGTGCAGGGTGGCATGGATCCACAACTAAGGAAAGAATCGGCCGAGCGAACCATCGAGACCGGCTTCCCCGGGTACGCAATTGGCGGCTTGAGCGTCGGCGAGCCACGGGCCCTCACGCGGGAGATTGTCGAAGCCACAATCGAGCATCTGCCGGCCGACAAGCCGCGTTACCTCATGGGCGTGGGCACGCCCGAGGAAATCGTCGAATATGCCAATCTGGGGATCGACATGATGGACTGCGTGCTGCCCACGCGGGCGGCGCGCCACGGGCTGCTCTTTACCTCAGAGGGGAAGGTCTCCATCAAGCAGGCCCGGTACGCGGCTGACCAAGGTCCTCTCGACCCCAACTGCGGCTGCCGGGTGTGCACCCGCTACTCCCGAGCCTATCTGCGGCACCTGTATGCCTCGAACGAGGTGCTGGCGCAAGTCTTGAATACAGTCCACAACCTCAGCTTCTACCTTGACACCATGCGGGCGGTGCGTCATTCTATTGGACTTGGGAAAAGGGCCTGTTCGCTTTCTGGCGCGTGGTCGCGACCGAAACCGTAGCTCGGCATCCCCAGTTCATGCCTAGCTGAAGGATTTCCGGCCTGAATACACGAGAACTCCAGCGGTAAAATACACGGGACCAGAAGCGCCGGCAGGGCGCGGGTCCAGTTATGACGGAGAACGAGTCTCCAGGTCTTCAATGAGCGTTCCATACCTGTTGGCGCTGCAAATCGGCGGTGGGTCCAGTTGGGTGATGGCCGGACCACTGGTCCTGATGTTTGCCATCTTTTATTTTCTGCTGATCCTGCCGCAACAGCGCCGCCAGAAGAAATGGCAGCAGATGCTGAACGACCTGAAAACCGGGGACAAGGTTGTCACCAGCGGCGGGCTTCGCGGAACCATCGTGGCGCTGAAGGACGATTATCTTCACCTGCGGGTGCCGCCGGATAATCTGCGGATCGAGGTCAGCCGGGCCTCCATAGCATCGGTAGCAACGGCGGAAGAAAGTAACAAGTAGGACGGACTTAAGTCGACTCAGTCATCCATGAACAAGAATTTGGGCTGGAAGTTAGTACTCATCATCGGGACCTTGCTGGTGTTCCTGTTTGGCATCTTCGGGATCCCGAAGGGCTGGTCGGGGCAGGGGCTGTTGGCGTCCTTGCAGGACCGCGTTCACCTCGGGTTGGACCTTAAGGGAGGGACCCACCTGATCCTGCAGGTGCAAGTGAACGACGCAGTCAATGCCGAATCCGATCACGCGCTGGAACGGCTGAAAGACTCCCTCAACAAGCGCAAGATCAATTACGCCGACATCTCCAAGCCTGATCCCGTCGGCGACCCTGACAGAATCGTTCTTAAGGGAGTGCCGCCCGAAGCGACTTCCGACCTTCGGACCTTTGTCAGTGACAGTTTGCCGGAATACGACTTGGCCTCGGGCATCGAGAATTCCTGGACTCTCTCGATGAAGGCGCAAACCCTGGCGCAGCTTAAGAACCGGGCCGTCACCCAAGCCATCGAGACCATCCGCAACCGCATTGATCAACTGGGCGTGAGCGAACCGGTGATCCAGGAGCACGGGCTGGGGCAGTACCAGATCCTGGTGCAATTGCCTGGCGTGGACGATCCCGCCCGCGTCAAGGACATCATGCAGTCCACCGCCATGCTGGAAATCAAGCAGGTGTTGGGCGGTCCGTATACCAGCGAGCTGGAAGCCTTGCAGCAAAACAATGGCGTCTTGCCGCCCAATGCCATGCTGCTGAAGGGCCGCAGTATTGGGAGCAGGCCAGGCACCGACACAGGCGAGGAGTACTACCTGGTAACGCGGAGTTCAGCCGTGGCCGGCGCAGATCTGCGGCCCGGTGGCGCCAGCGTGGGTCGCGACTCGAACACCAACACGCCGGATGTAGGCTTCCTCCTTACCAATGAGGGCGGGCGCAAGTTCGCGGCTTTCACCGGGGCTCACGTGGGAGACAAGCTGGCCGTGGTGCTCGACAACCGGGTGCGGGAAGTGGCAAACATCCAGGAACAGATCCATGACCAGGGTCGCATCAGTGGTGGCGGGATGAGCGAGCAGGCGGCAAAGGATCTGGCCCTGGTGCTGAACTCGGGCGCATTGCCGGCCAGCATCAAGTATCTGGAAGAACGCACGGTGGGACCTTCGCTGGGCGCTGACTCCATTCGCTCGGGAGTACGCGCGGCCATTATCGGCATGCTGGCGGTGCTGGTCTTCATGCTGGTCTACTACCGCGGCGCGGGCATCAACGCGGATCTGGCCCTGATTCTGAACCTGATCATCCTGCTGGGTTTCATGGGATACTTCGGGGCCACGCTCACCCTGCCAGGGATCGCTGGAGTCATCCTGACCGTCGGTATGGGCGTGGACTCCAATGTCCTGATTTTCGAGCGTATTCGAGAAGAACTGCGGAACGGAAAAACACCGCCGTCCGCCGTGGAGCAGGGTTTCAGCCACGCCTGGATAACGATTGTGGACACGCACGTGACTACCATCGTTTCGGCGGCCATCCTGTTCCTGTTCGGCACCGGCCCGGTAAAGGGGTTCGCGGTCACCTTGACCTTCGGTCTGCTGGCCAACTTATTTACCGCGGTTTTCGTGTCCCGCGTGATCTTTGACTGGATACTCAGCCGCAAGCAGCGCGGGGAAGCGTTGAGCATTTAGTTGTCGGGCATTGCCCGGCAGGAGCGGGTCTTTCACCCGCTTCGCGGTTGTTATTAGAAAGTAACAATAAAGGGGTTCCAGACAGCGTGGAATTTTTTAGCAATCCAAACATAGATTTTCTCGGGAAAAAGTGGTACTTTCTCGCTTTTTCGCTGGTGTTCAGCGTGGCGGGTGTATTCTCCATGCTTTTCTGGCATGGAACCCCGTTAGGCGTAGATTTCCAGGGGGGCACGCTGGTCTACGTAAAGTTTGTCCAGAGTCCGGATGACAATGGCATCCGGGCCGCCATGGATCGCGCGGGCCTGCACAATGCGCGCATCCAGCGTTACGGACCTGCACCCAACAACGAAGTGCTGATTGCCCTGGAAGAGAAAGAGACCAACGAACAAGCGCTGGATCGGGGCAAGGTCCAGATCATCAGTGCGCTGGAGACCAATGCTCCGGCGGGGAAGCTGGACCTGAACAACGTCAGTTCTTTGACATTGACGAATTACCTGCTGGAAAAAGATCCGCTGCGCGCAGGGACCGATGCCAACCAGCGCTACACCGCGCAGGGGCAAGCCATCGTCAACTATCGCGACAAGACCAAGGGCGGGGTGCTGGGTTCGTTTGACGAACTGAAAGGCGCAGTCGATCCCGCAGTAGTTGCGGCATTGTCCGAGGGATTCTACCTCTCCGATTTCGGAGTGCGGAACGTGGAGATCGTTGGACCCCAGGTGGGCCAGCAATTAAAGACCCAGGCCAAGCTGGCAGTTCTTTACTCATTGGCCGGCATGTTGGTGTATCTTGGGTTCCGCTTTGAGTGGATCTACGGCGTGGCGGCAGTCGTGACTGTGTTCCACGACACTTTGATAACGGTGGGCGCGTTCTCGCTGCTGAACAAGGAGATTTCGCTGACCGTGGTCGCAGCCATCCTGACCCTGGTGGGTTACTCGAACAACGACACCATCGTGGTGTTCGACCGCATACGCGAGAACTTGAAACTAATGCGGCGGGAGAAGCTGTCCGACGTCGTAAACCGCAGCATTAATCAGACTCTGAGCCGAACCATCTTGACAGCCGGGTTAACCTTCTTGACTGTGCTGGCTTTGTATCTGTTCGGGGGCGAGGTGCTGCATGGGTTCTCGTTCGCGCTGGTAATCGGCATTCTGATCGGGACGTATTCCTCGATCGCCATTGCCGCGCCTATCCTGGTGGCCTATCAGGATTGGCGGGCGAACCGGGGCCGGCAGCCCGTGGTTGTCGGAACCGGCAAGAAGCAGAAGGTTAGCGGCGCTTGAGTTTTGCTGCTTGGCAGGATGCAAGTTTTTGATTATAAATGACTTGGCTCGCATGTCGAATGCTGGGATGTGGGTTGCCTCAGAAACCCAGGGTTCGGGAGCAAAGAGCAAACAGGCGGTGTCTAAGACAAGGTTAGGGTCTGTGTAGGAGAAACCTTATGTTTGAAGACAGCCTTATTGAATCGGGTAACAGGCTGAAGACAAAGCGGGGCATGACGACGGTCATCTCTTTTATTTTCCAGGTGATGCTGATCGGGGTGTTGGTGTTGATCCCGCTGCTATTTACCGAAGCCCTGCCCAAAACGCAATTGATGACCTTCCTGGTGGCCCCGCCACCGCCGCCACCGCCGCCACCGCCGCCGGCAGCGGCTGAGATTAAAGTGGTGAAGATGATTCAGAGCGATATCATCAACGGGCAATTACGCACCCCCACCAAGATTCCCGAGAAAGTACAGATGATCAAGGAAGAAGAAGCTCCGCCAGTAACGTCGATGGCCGGCGTTTTCGGTGGCGTCCCCGGTGGCGTGCCCGGCGGGCAGATGGGCGGCGTGATCGGCGGAATCATCAGTTCGACTCTGATCGCAGTTCCCAGGGTGGCCACGCCGCAGCGCGTCCGCGTGTCCCAGGGCGTGACCCAGGGTCTGCTGATCCGTAAAATTCAGCCGGTCTATCCTCCCTTGGCGCGGCAGGCGCGCATCCAAGGATCGGTGTTGTTGCAGGCTGAAATCAGCAAGGATGGGACGATCGAGAACCTGCGTTTGATCAGCGGTCATCCCATGCTGGCGCCGGCAGCCATCGAAGCGGTCAAACAGTGGAAGTACCGGCCATACATCCTGAACGGTGAACCGGTGGAAGTGGACACCCAGATTACGGTGAACTTTACGCTATCCGGAGGCTAGGCCAACGGGCAGGGAGTGGTCCCAGGTTGTGAAGGAGTTCGTGGCGGTTGCCTTCCCCCAATCCCACCTTTTAGAGTGGCCGGGGCGTTCGAAGGAATCGAGGGCCGCCCTCACCGATTGCGCAGGCAGCCAATTGCCGGAGTAGGACTCGGTATACGACTGGACCAGTGCCGAGATCATCGGTAGCAGCAGAGCGATTCCGTAACTAGACGAGTTCTGAGGAGGGAAAGCAACTCATGTTCGTAGCCAACCTAGCAACAGTAGCATTCACGCACTTCTCGATGGCCGCCACTTGGCTGCTTCAGCAGCAGGAGGCGACCAACTTTTCGGACCCGATTTCGCTATGGAGAGCCATGGGTATTGTGGCGAAAATCGTGGTCATCATTCTGTTCATCATGTCCGGGTGGTCGATCGGCGTGATGATTGACCGCTGGATGGCGTTCAGCGCGGCGCGCAAACAGTCGCGAGTGTTCGCTCCCGCAGTGGCGGGCGCGCTTCGCGACGGCAAGATTGACGAAGCCATCAAGGTGGCGGAGCGCAACAAAAAGAGCCACCTGGCGAAGGTGGTTACGGCCGGCCTGATGGAATTTCGTGCCCACCAGGACAGCAGTGACATCCCAGGCGAGACCATCGAAGCCTCCAAGCGCGCCCTCGAGCGTACGGAAGCCATCGTTCATGCCGAGTTGAAGCGCGGCTTGGGCGGCTTGGCGACCATCGGATCGACGGCTCCGTTCGTGGGGCTGTTCGGCACCGTGTTCGGCATTCTGAACGCGTTCCGAGGCATTTCTCAGGAAAAAGCCACCGGACTGGCAGCCGTGGCCGGCGGTATCTCGGAAGCGCTGGTAACCACCGCGATCGGGTTGTTCGTGGCGATTCCAGCCGTGATGATGTTCAACTATCTGACCGGTCGCGTGGAAGCCTTCGACGTGGAGATGGATAACTCCTCGAGCGAGTTGATCGATTACTTCCTGAAGCGGCGTGGCATGCGCCGTTCCTAAGGCTTTGACGAAGAACAGGGCTGCGGCTTCGAGTTGCTGGCTCCGGCGCCGGGGAAATCCCCCGGCGCGAAAGCCCGGAGCGGTGAGAGACTGACTTCCGAGGTGGCTTGGGCGGAATCCTAAAGGTGCGGGAGAGGTAAGCCTATGGCAATGGCAAAACGGAACGAGGGGGCGAAGGTCAATTCCAACATCAACGTGACCCCCATGGTGGACGTGATGTTGGTGTTGCTGATCATCTTCATGGTGATCACACCCATGTTGCAGCACGGCGTGAGCGTGGACCTGGCCAAGGTCAATAACCCAGAGCAGATGCCAGATGCGGATAAAGAAGATGCGCTGCTGGTGGCGGTTATGCGTGACGGCAGCGTCTACTTCGGAAATAACAAACTTCCGGTAGACCAGCTCACCGGCCAGATCAAAGACCGTATCGCCAACCGTGTGGATAAGCGGGTGTATGTCAAGGCGGATGCGCGTGCCAAGTTCGGCTCGGTCGTGGAGGTAGTGGATAACGTGCGCGCGGCGGGAGTGGACCAGCTCGGGCTGTTAACCGATCAGCGCAAGACGACTGCACCCCCGCCGGCAACGACTACGCCCCCACCCAGCGGCGGGCAATAGGCAAGGAATCAGAGGAGAACGACTATGTCAATGACAACTGGAGCGGCGGGTGGCGGCCAGACCGCGGATATTAACGTTACGCCGTTGATTGATGTGCTTCTGGTGCTGCTGATCATCTTCATGGTGATCACACCGTTAACTCCGAAGGGATTGGACGCTCTGGTACCCCAGCCTCCACCTCCGAATGCGCCCAAGAACAACACTCCGGACCGCACCATCGTGGTGCAATTGATTGATCGCGGCGCGGGTCAGCTACCGGCCCTGAAGATCAATCAGGAAGACACGACCTGGGAGAACCTGCAGGGACGCCTGACCGACATCTTCAAGACGCGAGCGGAAAAGGTGATGTTCGTCAAAGGGGACAACAATGTTCCGTTTGCCGACGTGGCCAATGTGATTGACATCGCGCACGCCGCCGGCGTGGACAAGGTAGGTCTGATTACCGCCAAGATTGAAGCTGGTGGATAGTCTGGCAGAGGCTAAGGGCACACCAGGAATCGGGTGTGGGCACGAGTCTGTGGCCTGCTCGCACCGAGTTGTCCGGCTCTACAGGTCCTGACGATTCTGTGGCAAGGGGGACTTATAACGCAATGAAGAAAAGCGTACGAGTGCTGGCACTGATCGCAGTTGGCTTGGTGCTGTTTTCCACGGCAGGCTGCAACAAGCTCAGAGCGCGCGATCAGCTGAACAAAGGCGTGTTGTCCTACAAGAATGCCAAGTACGAAGAGGCCATCGACCATTTTCAGCGGGCAATATCGCTGGATCCCAGCCTGATCAACGCCCGTCTCTATTTGGCCACGGCCTACCTCCAGCAGTACATCCCCGGTGTTGACGCCGAAGACAACAACCGCTTCGGGCAGCAGGCGATTGACCAGTACAAGGCGGTCCTGGAGCGCGACCCCAAGAACATCAACAGCGTCAAAGGTATTGCCTATCTCTATTGGCAGATGAAGAGGTTTGAAGACTCCAAGAATTATGACCGTAAGGCCATCGAACTGGATCCCAACGATCCCGAGCCCTATTACTCGGTGGCGGTGATCGACTGGACCGAAACTTATCAGCCGCGCATGGAAGAACGAGCCAAGCTGGGCCTGAAGCCTGAAGAGTGGCTCATGAAGGACAAGCAGAACAAGAAGGTTTGTGAGATGCTCCGGGACAAGAACACGGACGTCGTCAAGGACGGCATTACCATGCTGGAGAAGGCGATCGAGCTACGGCCAGATTACGATGACGCCATGGCTTACCTGAACCTGATGTACCGCGAGCGCGCCGACATCCAGTGCGACGATCCTGCAGCCCACGCAGCCGATTTAAAAACGGCCGACGAATGGGTGGACAAGACCATGGCCACCAAGAAGACCAAAGCTGAAAAACAGCCGGGAGCCCAGGGCATCACTTTGGATCAACCCAACAAGTAGGGTTGTTTCCTCCTCATAAACGGAGGCCTCTTCCATTCAGCGGAAGGGGTCTTTGTATTTTGGAGGGCAACCTGCGATCGGCAAGGCGTTAGCGCGACCAACGAAGCGAGTCTCCAGTAGAATTAGCAGCCTGGACGGAAACTGCCGGGCTACGTGAACATGTTCAGAAAGATCCTGATCGCCAACCGGGGAGAGATCGCGGTGCGGGTAATCGGTGCCTGCCGCGAGCTGGGAATTACATCGGTTGCCGTGTACTCGGATGTGGACCGGGCGGCATTGCATGTACGCAAAGCGGACGAGGCCTACCACATCGGGCTGCCGGCTGCAGCCGAATCCTACCTCAACATGCAAAAGATCCTGGATGTTGCGAAACGAAGCGGCGCCGAGGCAATCCATCCCGGTTACGGCTTCCTCTCGGAGAATGCCAGGTTTGCCCAGGCTTGCGTTGATGCCGGCGTGAAGTTCATTGGCCCAACGCCGGCCTCGATGGAGATGATGGGCTCGAAGACGCGGGCACGCCAGGCGATGCAAAAAGCCGGTATTCCGTTTGTACCCGGAACTTCCACCGGACTGGAGTCGCCCCAGCAGGCGCTGGAGGTGGCCGCGAAGATCGGCTATCCCGTGATGCTCAAGGCGGCCGCCGGCGGCGGCGGCAAGGGCATGCGCCTGGTCCATGGGCCGGATGAGATGAAGCCAGCGCTGGAGGCGACGCAAAGCGAAACTCAGCGGGCGTTCGGCGACCGCGAAGTTTACATCGAAAAGGCCATCCTCAACCCGCGCCACATCGAGATGCAAGTGCTGGCGGACGAACACGGCAGCACCGTGTACCTCGGCGAGCGCGAATGTTCCATTCAGCGCCGGCACCAGAAGGTAATGGAGGAGTCGCCTTCGCCAATCGTCGGTCCGGAGATGCGGCGGCGCATGGGCGAAGCCGCGCTGCGCGTGGCCCAGACGGCGGGTTACACGAATGCCGGAACGGTCGAATTCCTGGTCGACCGGGAGAAGAATTTCTATTTCCTGGAGATGAACACACGGCTGCAGGTAGAGCACCCGGTGACCGAGCTGATTACAGGTCTGGACCTGGTGCACTTGCAAATCCGCATCGCCGCCGGAGAAAAGCTGCCGTTTGCCCAGGAAGAGGTGCGCATTCGGGGGCATGCCATCGAGTGCCGTATCTACGCGGAGGATCCGGACAACAATTACTTTCCGAGCCCGGGGAAGATCACGTTGCTGGTCGCGCCCTCGGGGCCGGGCATCCGGCGGGACAGCGGCATGTACGAAGGCTGGACCGTGCCCATCGAGTACGATCCCCTGCTGGCCAAGCTGATTGGTTATGGGACAGACCGCCCGCAGGCGATCTCACGCTTGGTGCGCGCGCTGGATGAATATTTTGTAGGCGGCATCAAGACCAACATCTCGCTGTTCCGGCGCATCCTGACCGATCCTGATTTTCAGGCAGGGAAACTGGATACCGGATACCTGGATCGCCTGCTGAAATCGAAAGTTGGCGCCAGCCACAAGACTGCAGACATCGCGGCGATTGCAGCCGGACTTTTCGCGATTCTGGATCCTGCGCCGACCCCGGCAAGCAACGGCTCTGCCACCTCCATCTGGAAGAAGACAGTGAGGGCTGAGGGGTTGCGAACAAATCTGAGAACTGAGAATTGAGAACCGGCAACTGATCCTGATGCTTTACGACGTCATCATCGACGAACAGAAATACCGGTTGGAACTGGACCGGGTGGATGAACACTGGCGTTGCCGGCTAGAGGGTCTTGAAGTTCAAATCGATGCCGTGCTCACCGGTCGCGATGTTCTTTCCGTCCTCATCGCAGGCAAGTCATACGAGATCAAGCGCGAGCGCGCGCCGTCCGGGGTGCACCTGTGGGTAGGCAGCACCCGTTATGCAGCCGAATTGCTCGATCCAAGATCACTGCGCAGCCGCAGGGATGGCGCCGGCGATGAGAAAGGCCCGAAGCGATTGGTCGCACCCATGCCCGGCAAGGTGGTCCGAGTCCTGGTCCACGAGTGGGCCGAGGTCGAGGCAGGACAGGGCATCGTGGTTGTGGAAGCGATGAAAATGCAGAACGAAATCAAGTCCCCAAAAAAGGGGATTGTGCAGAAACTGGTTGCGACGGAAGGCGCCAATGTCAACGCCGGAGATGTTCTGGCGATAGTGGAATAGCTTCCTGCAGCAGCGCTGAATCTCGCACCCCGCGCAGTAATTCCGCCAAGACAAGAACCCCAGAAGCTGGAAGCCTCTACTTCGCAGTCCCGCTCTCGTCCAGTACCTTTTGGGCCAGATAGTTCTCCACCTTCGCCTGGTTGCGTAGAACCTCGTAATAGGCGGACTTGAGCAGCTGTTCGCGGCGGTCCCGGAGCTGGGTGCGAATGGCCTGTTGCACGCGAGGATCGGACAGTTCCCGTTGTCCGGCCGGCTCCTTGGCGATCAGTTTCACAATATGAAAGCCGAAGAGCTGCTTGCTCATGGGATTGACGATCGGAATGATGGGACTGTACTGGCCGGGCTTCAGCTTGGTCACGACGTCACGCGTGGCGGGGTCGGTGTTGTGCAAGGAAGATTCTGGGGTAAACCCGAGGTCGCCGCCGTTGCCCGAGGTATCGGTATCCTCGGAATAGCTCATGGCGAGCGAGCCGAAGTCATCCCCACTATCGAGGCGGTTCACAATCATCTGGATCTTCTTGCGGGCGTCGGCCTCATTCTGCGCCTTGTCGTTCTTCAGGTTGTGCACCTGAGGGTTGGGTGTGGTAGTGACCATGATCCTCGCCAGGTGGTATTGCGGCTCAATCAAATTGAATTCCGACTTGTGCGCGTTGTAATAGTTGGTGATGTCCTGATCGGAAATGTTGACCTTGGAAGTCACTTCCTTGTTCAAGACCTTATCCACTGTAAGAGAGCGGCGGAGATCGCGCTTCAGGTCGTCGACCGTGATCTTTTTTTCCTTGAGGCGCGCGTCGAATTCTTCCTTGGTGTAGGGCGACTTGATCTCGTTCAGCTTGCGCTCCACTTCTTCGTCCGTGGCCAGCAAGGCAAGCTTTTCCGCGCGGCGCATGAGGATCTCATTGTCGATCAACTCGCGCAGGATGCTGAGGCGCGAACTCGTGGCCTGCTCACCCACAGGCTGTTGCTCGGAGCCGGAGGTCTGGTTCTGGTAGTACTTTTCCACATCAGCGCGATAGATCTTGTGGCCGTCAACCACCGCAGCCACGTCGTCCCCGCCCGACTTGGAACTGCAGCCGGTCAAGCCGATGACAAGGGAAGCGGCAAACCACACGGCCAGACTCCGAAGCCATAACGAATTGGTTTTCAAGCGTTCCTCTCCACAGGTGTGGGATATTTGTGTCCTCTGCATCCCGGTCACTTGCCGGGGGACTGCACGCCGGTGGGCGCTGCCGGCGCCGGATGCGCGGGTGCGGGCACGCCGGCCTGCTGCAGGGCACGGTCCAGAGTGGCGCGAAGTTCGCTCGCGGAAACCGCTCCGTCCACTTCCTGCCCGTTGATGAACAGAGTCGGGGTGGCAGTGACACCCAGCGAGTCGCCTTCCCGCATGCCAGCCTTGACCACGTCTTCGTTCTGGGCCTTAACACAGGACTGGAGTTTGGTCATGTCCAGGCCATGTTTCTGCCCCTGCAGCAGGGTCAGCTTATCCAGCACTCCGAACTGAATGTCGCGGCTCTTCTCGGCGTTGACGTCCCGCTGGTTAGCGTGGATGTAGTCAGCGAACTCCCAGTATGCGTCGCCGTTCTGCGCCGCCAGGCAGTTGGCGTCCACGGCTGCGTGGGTAGCCCAGAGATGCATTTGGTAGAGCGGAAAATCCTTGTAAATGAAAACCACGCGATCGCCGTACTCTTTCAGTAAGTCCGGAAACAGCGTCTCGTGCATGCGCGAACAGTACGGACACTGCAGGTCATCGTAATTGACCACCACCACTTTGGCATTCTTGTTGCCTCGCGGGGCACGCCCATTGATGTCAATCTTCTTCATCACCTCGGCATAGGGATCTTTGGTGAGGTCGAGTTTGGTCAACCGCAACAGCGTCTTGCCGTCCTTAGAGAGCAGAAAGTCGTAGTCCTGCTTCTTGTTGGTGTCCCCACCCTCCATGGTGACGGTCAGGGCATCGTAGGCCGGAAACTCGCTGGGCTTGAGCTGGCCCAGGGTAATTTTCACGTTCCCGGGAATTGTGTAGTAGGCGCGCACCTGGCGCTCGACCCGCGTAGCCACATCGGGAGGCGCCGACTGAGCCGAACAGCCCAGACAAATCAACAGAAGCACAAGGATAGAACGTCGGAAAAGCGTCACTAGGAACCGCCTGCACATTGAGGGTAAAGAGAGATTATCTCACAGGGGCTTCGTTGGAGGGGGCCAAACATGCGGGTCTCGACTGCATCGCTTTCTCATGAATAGCCAGGCAGGAGAGGCCAAAATAGATGGTGTGAACGCCTGATTACGCCAACAATCGGCCATCCATAATTCCGAGTAGAATCAGCAGTAAACGATGGCGTTTCGAATTGCAATGGGACGGTGCGACTGCCAAGGACCGTATCGTAGTGCGGTTGAAGAGCGCGTTTGCGACACGATTCGCGAAAGACTAGCCAATTGGCGCAGTCGTTTACCCGCCGATATTGCTGCCGTTCCAACTGAATCGTTCGAAGAGCAGATCGTCGAGCGACACCACGTCACGTTTGGAACGTACAAGCTAGGGGCGAGCGCAGGCGGAACGCTCATTGTGTGCCAAGCTTTGGTTCATACGTGGTCGCGGCCAACGTTCTTGTCCATCGGAGCCGTGGGCAGAATGTATGCTGAAGGTTTGCTGGTCACGAATGACGGTAATGTCGAACCTGCTTCGGATGACCTCATGTGGCAGTTCCGCTAGGAATTTGGTTGTCGAACATACGCGATTACGCTCAGAACCAAGTAGTTGGTGTAGACGCCTGTTTTCGACAGTTACCATAGAGCACGGGGTACTAGTCGAGCAGGTCTGCCTCTTCACGCCATCTCTCAAACCGGCACTGGGCGCGGACTTTGGACTCTTCCGTGCTCTACATCAAAGCCAGAACGGCAACGCATCGGGATTCCAGGAGGAATGGAGTCACGCGTTGAGGTGACTAAGTGGCTGTTTCCGCTCTCGGCTGCCTGTCTTCCCAACAAGATAAAGCTGGAGCACATCCCTGTAACGGCTTTGGGGGCCGCGTTGATTCAAGCCGTCCCGCGCAGCCTTCCGCGTCAAGAACTTTGCACGCATGTGAAAAGATTTTCACTGGGAATTGGGGTAAAGAGCGCGAAATCAGGCCGGAGTCGGCCTATCCTTCAGGCACCATCCCGGGCAAACACCGGATGAAACACCTTCCTTCTTCGCTCAACCACTATGTATGGCTTGCGCTCTGTGCCACGGTTTTCCTGTGCGCGCTGCCGGTGTGGGCTTCGGACGAGCAAGCGTCTCCCGACGCCCAGGCCGCGGAGCCAGCCTCAAACTCTGCATCCTCGACAGCTCAGGCCGCACCCGATGCGGAAGAGAAGACAAAGAAATCTGGCAAGTACGATATTGATCGCATTGGGCAGCGAGGCATTGGCAAAGGGGTGAATCTCTACTCGCTGCAGAAAGAGCGCGCTCTGGGAGAGGCGATGGCAGCGGCTATTGATCGCCGCTCGAAATTCGTCGCCGATCCGGACGTCAATGACTACGTAAATCGCCTCGGCCAAAAAATCGCCCGCAACTCCGACGCAGAAGAACCTCTCACTATCAGGGTGATCGATTCCCCGGACCTCAACGCCTTTGCCTTGCCCGGCGGCTTCCTTTATGTCAACAAGGGATTGATCATGGGAGTTGATAGCGAAGCGGAGCTGGCTGGTCTGATGGCACACGAGATCGCCCACGTCGCAGCGCGGCACGCGTCCCGCTTCGCCACCCGAAGGCACGCCTGGAATATGCTCTCGACGCCACTCATTTACCTCGGCGGCCCGGCCGGGTTCGGAATAAAACAGCTAGCGGGGATCGGAGTTCCGCTTACCTTCAGGAAATTCAACCGGGACGCCGAAATCGAAGCCGATCTGCTCGGAATCGAATATCAATATGCCGCTGGCTACGATCCTCAGGCGTTTCTCGAGGCCTTGGAGAAATTGCAGAACCAAGAGAACCAGAGGCATGTGCGCAAGGCAAAGGCCCCTTTCCTCAGTAAGGTGCCGCTACACGATCAGATCGCTCGCGCATACGCCAATTATCCCTCCACCGGCGAACGCATCCAGAGACTGCAAACAGAGATTTCCACGCTGCTCCCGGACAGAAATGACTATATCCTCGATACCAGCGAATTCCAGGAAGTAAAAGCCAAGCTCGCATGGGCAGACCGACCTATTCTGCGCCGCCACCGGTCCCCAGACGGTGTGACCGACGGCCCTGTACTCCGCAAGGGCCCGCCACAAGAGCTGCAGGACTAGCTGGCTTTTTCTCGCGATTTCCGAACGGCGGACACGTGTGGCCGGAAGCAAAAGACGCTTTCGGAACCTGGAGCCCATCTACTACTGCCTAAGCCACCCCTGGTTACTAAAGGACCAATGCACTTTGCCTTCAGTTACTTGTGCGCATTCCCATAATGAATTTCACTACTCGTGGACTTTGACTTCAGCACAGGCTGATGCCTCGGTGAGCCCTGTTCCCCCACGGCCGTCGGGTGATTCGACCGCAGAAGAGCGCGAATTTCAACTTGGAGGAGCATGATAGTGCGCAAATTTATCGGATTCACTTTGTTGTTCGGTTTGTTTTCGTTGGCGGCGGTCGCCCAGGAGAATGCGCCAAAGGCGGAATTCTTCGGCGGCTATCAATACACACGATTTGACGGTGGCCTGAACGCAAACGGCTGGGACACGACCGTCACCGGAAATCTTAACAATTGGTTCGGTGTGGCGGCTGATTTCAGCGGCGGCTACAGCTCCCAGAATGGTGTGTCTTTCAATGACTACACCTACACCTTTGGGCCTGTGGTCTCTTTACGGCACAACGAAGCCTTCACTCCGTTCGCGCACTTCCTGGCGGGTGGCTTCCACAGCTCTGCCGCAGCGGGTGGCTTGTCCGCGTCGGGTAGCGGATTTGCCATGATGCTGGGAGGCGGAGTGGACGTGAAGGTGACCCGACGTGTGGCCGTGCGTGCCATCCAGTTCGACTGGCTCTCGCTGCATGCCAATGGAGCTAGCGATAACAACAACGCGCGAATATCCACGGGACTTTTGTTCCGCTACTAGTAGCTTAGAAACCGGCCAGCTCAAGGGCGACCGAGGAGGTCGCCCTTATTTTTTCTTGCAATGCTACCGTATCTTACCCCGCTCGCTGGCGCTGAGTGATCTGCTCCGCCGATAACAGTGTGTTCATCGACCCCGATCGGAAGCCTTCCAGGTCGAGAGTCACGAACTTGAATCCGAGGGCTTTGAAGATGCGGGTGAATTCGGCGGCCATCTCGGGACTCAGCGCGCGCGGCATCTCGTCGCGGGCGACTTCGATGCGGACAATCTCGCCGTGATGCCGCACTCGGAACTGGCGGAAGCCCAGGGCCCGGAGAGCATCTTCACCCTGCTCGACAACGTTGAGCGCCTCACGCGTGACCGGGCGTCCATACTCGATACGCGAGGATAGGCAGGCGGAAGCGGGCTTGTCCCAGATGCGCAAGCCGGCGGCGCGGGCCAGCTCACGAATGTCCTGCTTGGTCAGGCCCGCATCCAGCAGAGGTGCGGCGATCCCGTGCTGCTTTGCCGCGAACTGGCCGGGGCGGAAGTCGCCCTGGTCGTCCACGTTGACGCCGTATGCGATAGAGTCGAAGCTCCGCGTGCCGCGGAAGTCCTCCATCACTGTGAATAGCTCGTCCTTGCAATGAAAGCAGCGAGAACCGTCGTTGCGGACGTACTCCGGACGGTCGAGTTCGGTGGTGGCAATGACCTCGAGCGGAATTTCTTGTTCGCCTGCGAACGCTATCGCATCCGCAAGCTGTGTGCGGGCCAGGCTGGGCGAATCGGCGATGACCGCCAGCATGTTAGCTCCCAGCACCTGATGAGCGGACCACGCCAGGAACGCGGAGTCCACGCCGCCAGAGTAGGCGACCAGGGTGCGGCCCAGAGCGCTCAGGCGCTTCTCAAGAGCGGCGCGCTTGGCGGCGAGATCGTTGGCAGCGAGATTCTTGGCAACCAGCACGGAGGTATCTTAGCAGCGCCGCCGAGCTTTCGCTCGGCTGGACGGGCGAGGCGCCCGTCCCCACACGGGCGGTGGCGGCCTCTTGCGTTAGAACAGTCTCTCCTGCCGCCGCAAGTTTCCAAACGCTCCGATATTGGCCAGCGCGAAGGTAAAGCGGAACTGGTTCTCGTTGCGCACCGAACCCAAGGCAAAACGACGGTACTCGAGGCTAAACCCGCAGCAATCCCAGTTGTACGCCACCTGCGCGGCGGAGTACTGCAGGAAACCGAGATTGGCGTCGAAGCCAACATTCGCCGCGCCGCTGAAGCCGCGTTTGTTGGGATGGCCATAACCCAGGAGCAGCCGGAACTGGTTAAAGCGCTGCGGCCCGGGAATCGCATTGGAAACCAGAGTCTCTCCGGGCGCCCGCAGGTAGGCATCGCCACCCCCAACCGTGAATACGCCGATGCGATAGTTCAACAACGCAGTGCTGGAATTGATGCCTCCCAGCCTGAAGTCATAATCAATATCCCACTCGGCCTCCGTTCGGGCGCTGGTCTGAACCCGAAGGCGGGAAATCAGCGGAGAGAGCCGGCGCGCGTCCGTCAGGAACGCGATGCCGGTAAAGTCGGCTGTGGTGGTAAGGACGTTGCGGGTCCCCGGCAGTAACGCGCCTCCGAAGGTTGGATCGAGAAAATACTTCTGCGCCAGTTCCCAGGTTACGACTTCCCGCACCCGGGGCCCGGCGTGACAGGGTTCTTCCTGGGGTTGGCTGTCCCGTTCCCACGGAACGCGGCTCTGCGTAGGCTGTCTACCGAAGATTAGCGACGGCATGCCGGCCGGACCACAATCTTCCTTTTGCCCGGATGTGCGCTTGGCATAGAGGCGGTTTACCACCGCATACTCGACTTCGTTCGTATCGCTGAGAATGTCGCGGGCGTCAAAGCGCAGGATGTCGTCGAAATTGTTTACCCCAGTCACGTAGCGGTACACCACCCTGGGCTCGATCACATGCTTCCACTTGCGTCCCATGAACTCCCGATCGAAGACACGGTCCAACGCCGGTGGACGAAGTTCAACCAGGCCTTCCAGGGCCTTGCGATTGATAGGGTCCGAGGCTGCGACCCCAACACCGTTCGAAGGCATCAGTCGCTGGGTATAGATGGTGTTTCGCAGCGAGAGCTCCGGACGAAACGACCATCCGTGAAACACCAGCGGCAATGACAAACTGGGATTCAAATCAAAGCGCCCGACCAGCGAGGCGGTGCGGAACGAAGGCTCGCTGCGGGACAGACCTTCGGCAGCCACGTCATACGACCAGTAAAAAGACGTCTGTCCAATCTGGCGATCTACGCTGGAAGACTCGAAGCTGGGCGCGTGCAGGATGGTGATCACGTCCCCCGGAGTGGTGCTTTCAAAGTTCTGGTAACGCTGGGTCGAAGCATTGAAAGAAAATCCGCGGGTGGTGTTGGACAGAAAGACCTGGGACTTTACTTCCGAGTTGACTGCCTGGTTGAAGACTTCATTGAAGGCGAGACGGAAGACATAGGAACTCAGGTAGTCGATGTCAGCGACTCCGCGAAAGTTGTGACCAAACGCGCCCTCGGCATCGAGCCGCACGTTGTGACCACCCTGGTCTACTCGGGGATTCCCGAAGCCGCGGTCGAGCACGCCAAGGTAGTTGAGCTCCACGAACGATGTGTCGCTGGGGCGGGCGCGAAACTCGCCCGACGGCGACCAGCCGCGGCTGGAGAAGTACTCGGCACCCAAGGTTGCGTCCAGGCTGCGATTGATGGCCCAAAATACAGATTCTCCCAGGATAGTGCCCTTGCGCGAAGAGCGTCCGAAATTGGGGATAAGGAAGCCGGATTGCCGCTGGCGTTCGATGGGATGGGTGGCGTACGGAAGGTAGAGAATGGGGAATCCCATGATGCGGAACGTACTGCGGTAGATCGTCGCATTGCCGCCCACATCCACCACTACCTTGTGTGCGTTGAACTCCCACTTGGGGCGAGGCAGCTCGCAGGTCGTAATCGTCCCGTCGTACACCACGTAATGGTCGGGAGCCGTCTTCTCCACCACCTTGCCGGTGAAAGCAAAAGGGTTCGTGGAGGTCAGGGTTAAATGTTTTCCGCGCATCCGCATCCCGGTCGTGCCGTTCACGTTCTCGAACTTCCCGGTTTCAGCCCGGATGTTGTAGGTGCCATGGCTGGCCTCGATGTGCTCGTCGTTGGGCCCGCCATCGAGAACCACGTGGCCGTCGGCAGTGGCGTCGCCGGTCTGGGAGTCGTAAGTCACTTCGTCGGCGTAGAGGATGTAAGTGGCGTAGTGAATCTCCGCCTGCCCGCGGAGCTTGAATACGGAACCGTCTTTTTCCTGCTCGAGAGCGCGGATGGTGACGTCTTCATCCTTCAGGGCCGAGGGCGCGCTGGGCAAGATTTGCGGCGTGCCGGACTGGCTGGCAGAGGAAAGCAACTGGCTGGTAACTAGCGTGGGCGCGACTAGCAGATGACAAACGAACGCTGCCGTGATAAGGAATCGTGTGCGGGAATTCATCGGAAGCGCACGAAACCCCGTGTGGGAACGCCACGCTGGGGCATCCGTGACGTTAGCACGGCGCTGGCCCATGTGGCAAAGCGCGAGGCGCTCCGATCGCCGCAGTTGCCTTTTTCAGCTCTGGCCTCTTGCACGAGAAACCGGTCCATGTCTTGCCCACTTTGGGGCGCGGTTTGCCACTGTGCCTCGGGAATTCGTCCTCGCATGAAACCCAGATTCAAACCCGATGCTGAAGCCGTCCCGAGTACGCGTCCTTCGGCGATGTTGATCGATCCTGAGGCATACGATGCCAGCGAACAACAATTCGCTGCCAGCCTGGAGGAAACACCAGCGCCGAGGCCTCGGTTCGTTGTCGAGGAAAAACCGCTGGGGACCAGCGCTGTCACATTGTCTATCCAATTTGCGGATACTCCCGAAGGTGTGGACACTCCCGAACTAGCCGCAGAAGGGTCTCCAGCGGGAATCGAAATGCCCATGGCAGGCACACAGGAGACCGGGCAAGCCGGACAAACTGACCTTCTCCAGCCGCAAGACGCTGACTCATGGCGGCAGGAGGTGACGGCACGAGTCAACAGCTACCGGTCACGGAGGCACCCACGCGGGCCTCGCTATCCATCGTTGATGCTTTCATTCGAGCCTGTCGAACCGTCCTGGAATACACATTCTGCCGAGTTGTCCGCACCGGCATCTGGGAGCCGGCAAGCGGTCGCGGTGCAAACTGCTTCTCCCGCTCCGGAGACGACCCAGACGGTCGCTGCCGAAGAAACAACCGCCAGGATCATCGAGTTCCCGGTCATCGAGTTCCCCCGTTCCGCGAACGCGCCGCCCAGACCACTCGATGAACTCGCCGACCCCGTCCTAGACCGCCCGCGAATCCTCGAGGCTCCCGAGCTTGTACCTTCTCCGCCGGCACTCGGTGGCATTCTGATGGACCCGGTCGAAACCGAAGCGAATGAAAGGCGGCCAGGCTTCGAAATGCCGCTGCAGTCGGCTCCAATGGCACACCGCTTGGCGGCCACCGCCGTGGACTCCCTGCTGGTGCTCTGCGCTTTCGCAGCCTTTGCTTACATCTTCTTCAGGATCACGACCGTAATCCCGCCTCTACAGCAAGCCGTCGAAACCGCGATCAGCCTGATTGGGTTGTTCTGGGCGGCTTACCAGTACTTGCTTCTGGTTCATGCCGGCACGACACCCGGTCTGAAACTGGCGAAGCTGCAGTTGAGCCGGTTTGACGGCAGCCCCGTCCCGCGACGAACTCGGCGTTGGCGCGTTTTGGTCTCGGTGCTGTCAGGACTCTCGCTTGGCCTGGGCTATGCCTGGTGCTTCCTCGACGAAGATGAACTCTGCTGGCACGATCGAATCACCAGGACGTATATGGCGCCAAGAAAACTGAGTTAACAGTTTTCGGTGGCGCTTGCCGTGGTGAATCCTCAGCCTGGCTCCTGTTAACATCATTCCGTGCTCTCGCATTCTCCCGTCCGTGTGCGTTTTGCGCCGTCACCGACCGGTCATCTCCACGTCGGCAACGCGCGCACCGCTTTGTTCAATTGGCTCTTTGCCCGGCAAAAGGGCGGCGCCATGGTTCTGCGCATCGAGGACACCGATGTCGAACGCAGCGAAGCCCGCTTTGAAGACCAGCTCATCGCCGATCTCAAATGGTTCGGGCTTGACTGGGACGAAGGGCCCGATGTGGGCGGGCCATACTTTCCTTACCGCCAGTCAGACCGGCTGAAAAGTTATCGCGAACACGCCGAGCGGCTGCTCGATGAAGGCAAGGCCTATCTCTGCTTCTGCACGGAGGAAGATCTTCAGAAAGAACGCGACCAGGCCATGGCCGAGGGCGGCCAGGCGATCTACTCCGGGAAGTGTCGCGTCATTGATCCCGCGGAGGCCAAGCGCCGCCGTGCTGCGGGAGATCCATGTGCCATCCGTCTGAGAATTCCCGAGCACCCCATCCGCTTTCATGACATCGTGCACGGAGATGTCGAATTCTCCAACGAAGTGGTGAGCGATCCCATCATTCTGCGCTCCAGCGGAATGCCGGTTTACAACTATGTGGTGGTGATTGACGACGCGCTGATGAAGATCACGCACGTAATCCGCGGCGATGATCATCTTTCCAACACGCCCAAACAAGTTGCTTTGTACGAAGCTCTGGGCTGGCCGGTGCCGGAATTCGCGCACCTGTCCACCATCCTGGGTAGCGACCGCGAACGGCTCTCCAAACGCCACGGGGCGACGTCGATCGCGAACTTCCGCGAGATGGGAGTATTACCGGAAGCGCTGGTGAATTACCTGGCGCTGCTGGGCTGGGCGCCGACCGGGGGCACACGGGAAATTTTCAGTACAGAGGAATTGGTGAAGGAATTTTCTTTGAAGAGAGTCACGCCCTCGCCGGCCGTGTTCGACATGGAGAAGCTTTACTGGCTGAACCGGCATTACATCAAAGAGCGTTTTGGTGTTGACGCCGACCGCGTCTTAGACCCAGGTACGGTCAGCGACGAGGATCTGGCTGTCGCGACCGGATTCGCAATCGATGATGTGCGGAGAGTACGGCTGCTCGCAGAGATCACTGCGCAGTCGCCAGCGGTTCAATTGCTGATGCTTGCTTTTCACCACTTCACAAAGGCAGGTTACCTATCGCTAGAAGCCATGGACCGAATGACTTGGCTCTGGCTGGGGAATGTTGTCCGTTTACTTGCGCCCTACGTGGACCGCCTGGATCAGCTGCCAGAACGTACGTCTCTGATCTTCAAATACGATGCCAAGGCCGCACTGGCGGCTCCCGACAACGCCGAGGTCCTGAGCTGGCCGAACACCGACGCCATATTCGCCGGGTTCATCTTCAAGATACTGGAAGACGAGTCAGCGAAGGCGGGCAACTTAGCTCCGGAGCGCTTCAAACAAATTGTGAATGAAGTCAAAGCCGAGACCGGCGCCAAGGGCAAAGAACTGTTTCATCCCATCCGCATGGTGATAACCGGATCCCATTCCGGCCCCGATTTCGACAAATTGATTCCCATCCTCGAAGAGGGCAGCCACTTGCAGCTGCCCAAGCGCGTGCTCAGCGTGCATGGACGCGTGGAGCAATTCGCCCAGGCCCGAGGCAGTAAGAACTAGCCACGGATTTCGCGGATCGACACGGATCTGATCCGAAAAAAAGATCCGTGCAAATCCGCGTGAATCCGTGGCCGATTCTTGCTTGGATTTCTACCCCTTCAAAATCCTCTCCAGCGACTTCCTCAAATCCGAATACTGGAACGGATACCCGCTCGCGATGAGCTTGGCCGGTTCCACCTTCTGGCTCGCTAGTAGGAGTTCGTCGGCCATCTGGCCGAAAGCCAGGCGGGCTGCGAACGCAGGCATGGGGAAAATCGCCGGGCGGTGCAACACTTGCGCCAGAGTCTTGGTGAACTCCGCGTTGGTCACGGGCTTGGGAGAAACCACGTTGACCGGCCCCTGCAGCAGATCGTTCTTCAGGATATGGTGAATCGCGCCCACCACGTCGTGGACGTCAACCCAACTCCACCACTGGCGACCGTTACCGATATTGCCGCCCAAGCCCATGCGAAAGGGCAAAAGCATGTTTTGCAGCGCGCCGCCAGCCGCGCTCAACACCACCCCCAGCCGCATTTGCGCGGCGCGAATTCCAGCTTCGGCTGCGGGTTGCGTGGCGGCTTCCCACTGTCGGGCAATTTCCGCGGCAAAGCCTCGTCCTGACGGGCTATCCTCGCGCAGGACCTCTTCGCCCCGGCTGCCGTAGTAACCAATCGCCGAAGCCGAGATGAATACCCGCGGGTTCTGCGGGGCCCTGGCCAAGGCCTCGGCCAGATGGCGCGTTCCCAGTCTGCGGCTGTCCAGGATGCGCTGCTTCTTGGCCGCCGTCCAGCGGCCCACGATCGACTCCCCAGCCAGATGGATGACCGCTTCGAACCCGGAAACCGACTCCGGTAAAAGGGGCTGGGCAGGATCCCAGGCGATCTGACCTTCACCGCGTGCCGTGCCACGAACCAGCCGCACAACCTTGTATCCGCTCGCCTGTAGCGCAGGCAGCAAGGCGGCGCCAACCGGACCGGAGACTCCGCTGACGAGAATGGCGGATGAGTTCATCAGTCCACTGCGGGTTAATGTAGCAGATGGGCGTCAGGCCAAGAGAGGCCAAACGTTATAATTAGCCAAGGAAACACGCCGCGGGACCGCGCTTCGGTACACTCCTCCTCTTCTTTCCCGCAGGCTATAATCCGTCATGGCGACTCTGCGCCAACAGATCGCGACCAATGTGCTCACGGTGACCAAGTTCCGTGAGCTGTTGAAGAGAATGCGGGCCAACCGCCCCGCCGACGATCTGCAGTTGGTAAAAAAAGCCTACGAATTCTCTCAGAAACATCATGCCGGGCAGAGCCGCGCCTCCGGCGAACCCTACCTGGTGCATCCCCTCCAAGTCGCGCTGGTGCTGGCCGAGATGAAAATGGACTCTGTCGCCGTTGCCGCCGGGCTGTTGCATGATTCCGTCGAAGACACTTCGGTCACGGTCGTCGACATCCGCAAGGAGTTCGGTGAGCAGGTCGCGCACATCGTCGAAGGCGTTACCAAGATCAGCAAGATTGACTTTGCCACCCGGGAAGAACAGCAAGCGGAAAACCTGCGCAAGATGATGCTGGCCATGGTGGACGACATCCGCGTGGTGCTGATCAAACTCGCCGACCGCCTGCACAACATGCGGACTCTCGAGCACTTGCCCCCGGACCGCCAGGAGAAAATCGCGCGCGAAACGCTTGAGATCTATGCCCCCATTGCGCACCGCCTGGGTATGGGCAAGATCCGCGGCGAGTTGGAGGATTTGGGTTTCCGCTACGTGGACAAGATTGCCTATGACCAGGTCCAAGATTTAGTGGAAACGAGGCGCAAAGCGGGCGAAGCATTTCTGGCGCGCGTGGAACAGGTAATGCGCGACAAGCTGAAAGAGGCCGGCATTACAGCGAAAGTGGAGAGCCGCATCAAGCGTCTGTACAGCATCCACAAGAAGCTGCAGCGGCAACGTATCGCTGTGGAACAGGTTTACGATCTCTTCGCCATGCGGGTCATTACGCAATCCTTGCAGGACTGCTACGCGGTGCTGGGGATCATTCATAACGTGTGGCGTCCCGTGCCCGGCCGCATCAAAGATTTCATCGCCATGCCGCGCCCGAACTTCTACCAGTCGTTGCACACCTCAGTGATTACAGAGGACGGCACGCCTTTCGAACTGCAAATCCGCACCGAAGAGATGCACAAGATGGCCGAAGAGGGCATCGCAGCCCACTGGAAGTACAAAGACGGTCCCGTCTCGGCGCAGGACGAACAACGCCTGGCGTGGTTGCGTCAAGTAGTGGAGTGGCAGCGTGACGTTTCCGATCCCAACGAGTTTCTTTCCACCCTCAAGATCGATCTCTATCCCGAAGAGGTCTACACGTTCGCGCCCAAAGGCAAGGTCGTGGTGCTGCCCCGCGACGCCACTCCCATCGACTTCGCGTATTCCATCCACACCGAAGTGGGCCATAGTTGCGTAGGCGCCAAGGTGAACGGGCGCATGGTCCCGCTGCGCCACAAGCTGCACAGCGGCGACATCGTGGAAATCCTTACCCAGCCCGGACACAAACCAAGCCGCGACTGGCTGGCGGTGGTGAAGTCTTCGCGCTCCCGCAACAAGATCAAGCACTGGCTCAACCTCCATCAGCGCGAGCGTGCCATTGAAATTGGGCGCAAGCTGATCGAGAAAGAGGCCCGCAAGTACCGCGTGGCGCTGAAGGAAATCAAAGACGAAGTGCTGCAGAAGATTGCCTCTGACTACGGCCTGGGGCGGCCCGACGATCTGATGGCCGGCATCGGCTACGGCAAGTACTCAGCGCGCCAGGTGCTGGCGCGGCTGGCCCCAGAGAGCACCCAACCGATTACCGAGGCCGAAGCCGAGAAAGCCGGCGGCATCGCCAGTGCGGTGCGGCGGGTCTTCGGTGGCGACAGCAGCAACGCCATCCGGGTCAAAGGGCACGGCGATCTGCTGGTGTACCGCGCCCGATGCTGTAATCCCATTCGTGGCGAGTCTGTCGTGGGCTACGTGACCCGGGGCAAAGGCGTAGCCGTTCACGCCAACAACTGTCCCAACGTCGTCAACCTGCTGTACGAGCCGGAACGAAAGATTGAAGTGGAGTGGGCGAGCGACGAAGGCACCCCGAGCGCGTACCCGGTGAAGCTGACCGTCTTCTGCGACGATCATTTTGGGATGCTGAAGCAGATTACCGCAGTGATCAGCGATACCAAAACCAACATCCGCAACATCGAAGCCCGCACTTCCAACGGCCAGGCGAATATTGACATCGTGCTCGATATCGCCGACCTGAAACACCTGGAGAACATCATCAACGGCGTGCGCAAAATTCCCGGCGTACACGATGTGCAGAGACTGCAGAAAATCTAGAAGCATGGCCAGTGAGCAGTGGCCAGTGACTAGTGGCCAGTCGCCGGTTCATTTAAAATCACGAAGGGATATTTTCTCGGCTTTTGTGACTGGCCACTGGCTACTAGTACTGACCACTGCTTCTGGAGGCTTCATGCGAGAAGTGGTTTCAACCAAAGACGGCCCACAGGCCATTGGCCCGTACTCTCAGGCAATCAAGGCCAACGGGTTTGTGTTTGTCTCAGGCCAGGTGGCGATTGATCCCGTGAACCAGCAGGTCATCAGCGGCGACGTGGCTGCGCAGACCGACCGCGCGATCAAGAATCTGTCGGGCATTCTGAAAGCTGCCGGCAGCGGACTGGAGAAGGTGGTACGCTCGACCGTGTTCCTGAAAAACATGAGTGATTTTGCGGCCATGAACGAAGTTTACGGGCGCTATTTCACCTCCGCACCTCCGGCGAGATCCACCGTGGAAGTCGCTCGCCTGCCCAAAGACGTACTGGTGGAAATTGATGTGATCGCACTTACTTAGGAATTTTCAATTTCCGAGTTCCAATTGCCGATTTAGAATTCAAATTCCGTGGTTCACTTGGCAATCGGCGATCGGAAATTGGCAGTCAAAAACGGAGAGAACTGATGCTGAGAAATATGTTCTGGACCTCAATCCTCGCGCTGGCGGCCACAGCCGCCTCCGCTCAGAGCGGTACCACCAAGAAGGCCTCCCCTGACACCAGCGCCCCCACCAAGGTTACGGGCGCGGCGATCAAGACGGCATCAGGGCTCGAATACTGGGACATCAAAGCTGGCACCGGCGCGGTCGCCGAAAAGGGACACAAAGTCACGGTCCACTACACGGGCTGGCTCACTAACGGCAAGAAATTCGACAGCTCCGTTGACTCCGGCAGGCCCTTCGAATTCACCCTGGGAGCAGGGCAAGTGATCAAAGGTTGGGACGAAGGCGTGGCCGGAATGAAAATCGGCGGCAAACGGCAGTTGCGCATTCTGCCCCAGCTAGCCTACGGCGAGCGCGGCTATCCGGGCGCAATCCCACCCAGCGCGACGTTGATCTTTGATGTGGAACTGCTGGGAGTGCAGTAATCGTTGCTGGGCGATCCTGGCGGCGAAATCCTACGCCTTAACGACCTTACCGCTACGCAGGCAGGAAGTGCAGACGCGTATGCGCCTCGTCGCCCCGCCGACTTTGGCGTGCACCGGACGCAGGTTCACGTTCCAGCGCCGTTTGGTTACGTTGTGGGCGTGGCTGATGTGGTTTCCGAATCGCGGTCCCTTGCCGCAGACATCACAAACTTGTGCCATGACTGCTCCAGATAAGTTCAGAACTTGATGCGCAAACTACAGATTCTACCGGATTTTGACAGTTTGGCCAAGCCCCGGCTGTGTCGTTAGCTAAAAACAGGCCGGCCCCGATTCCTCGGGGCCAGTTCGATCTTGGGTACCCAGAGCACCCTGCGACAGGCTCTAACGGTACATCGGAGAACGCGGCTGCATACATCACGAAGGTCTGGGGTAGCACAGGGCTTCGGCGCTGCGAAACGAGGTTCCCAACCGGCCGGGCCCGGGCTTTAAACCCCTGAGGTCACGTCGTGCGATACTGAAACCATGGCGCCGTCGGCGGACCCAAAGTCGGTCAAGGTAAACCTGACCACCGGCACGGGCGTGGACATCGAGTGGAAAGACAGCCACCTCTCGCATTACCCGTTCCCCTTCTTGCGCGATGCCTGCCCCTGCGCTCTTTGTGACGAGGAGCGATCCAAGACCGGCCGTGAGCCGGGGCAGCCGCCCAAACCAGCGCCCGGGGCTCTACCCATGTTCAAAGAGGCCGCCAGGCCGCTATCGGCCGACGGCGTGGGTAAGTACGCCATCAAGTTCCACTGGAACGACGGGCACGAACTGGGAATTTATTCCTGGCAGTTTCTGCGGGATGTGTGCCCCTGCCAAGAATGCAAAACCGCACGGGCGGCAGCGAAAGCAGGGTAAGGGCGATTTTCAATTGCCAATTTCCAATTGCCGATTGAACGCGCCGTCCGGGTTTTCGGCCGGAACTTGGCAATCGCCAATTGAAAATCACGAGTAATCGTTGTGCAATAAGGGGCTGTACACCCATTGTCTTTCCTCGACCAACTCAACCCGCAGCAGCGCGAAGCCGTCGAAACCGCTAACGGCCCGCTGCTCATCCTGGCTGGCGCCGGCAGCGGGAAGACGCGCGTTATCACCTACCGCATCGCCCATCTGATCGAGAATCTGGGCGCCATGCCGGAGTCCTTACTCGCGGTCACTTTCACCAACAAGGCCGCGTCCGAGATGGTAGAGCGTGTGGACAAGCTGGTGGGCGGCCTCTCCATCGCCAGGCCGGTCATCTCGACATTCCATTCTTTCTGTGTGCGCATGCTTCGCCGGGACATCGAAGCCCTCCGCATCCCCTCGACCATCCCCGGCGCTCCGCCCATCGGCCACACCAAGAGTTTCGTCATTTACGACGAAGCCGATCAGCAGCAACTGGTCAAGTCGGTCATGCGGCGCCTCGGGATTGACGACAAGCAGACCACACCGCGCTCCGTGCTCGCCCACATTTCCTGGGCCAAGAACCACATGCTTGATCCGCAGGAAGTCTACCTGCAGTCAGCCGATCCCAAGACCGAGCGCGTGGCGCAAATCTACGCCGAGTATCGCAAGGAGCTGGCCAAGGCGAATGCGTTCGATTTCGACGACCTGCTGCTCGAAGCCGTGCGTCTGCTGAAAGCCGCCGCGCCAGTGCGCGATTACTACAACCGGAGATTTCAGTACATCCTCGTCGATGAATACCAGGACACCAACCGTCCGCAGTACGAACTCATGCGCCTGCTGGCCGGGACACGCCACAACGTCTGCGCCGTTGGCGATGAGGACCAGTCCATCTACTCCTGGCGCGGAGCGGACATCCGTAACATCCTCGAATTCGAAAAGGATTTTCCCGAAGCCAAGATCATCCGCCTGGAACAGAACTACCGCTCCACCCAGAACATTTTGCAGGCCGCGTCGGCGGTGGTTGCAAACAACATCAAGCGCAAAGGCAAGAATCTGTGGACCTCGCGCCAGGGCGGGACCAAACTCGGCTACTACGAAGCCCCGGATGGCGAAAACGAAGCCCTCTTTGCCGCCGACTACATTTCGAAATACCTGCGCGAAGCCGCCGAGCAGGGCGAGACTTCGCGAGCGGCGGTGCTCTACCGCACCAACTCGCAGTCGCGTCTGTTTGAAGAGGCCATGCGCCGCTACCAGTTGAAGTACAACGTGGTCGGTGGCTTCTCGTTCTACGAGCGCGCCGAGATCAAAGACATGATTTCCTACCTCAAGGTCATCCACAACCCGGATGACTCGATCTCGCTGCTACGTGTGATCAATACGCCGGTGCGCGGAATTGGCAAGACTACCATCGAGACCCTGGAGCGGGTGGCGCTTGAGACCGGCGTCTCGTTGTGGGGATCAATCGGCGAAGCGCTCAAGCGGCAGCTTCTGCCACAGCGAGCTCTGGCCGCGCTGAAAGGCTTCCGCGATCTCATTGAAGATGGGCGCGCGATATTGGCCGGGACTTATGTGGAGCACTTGGAGAGCACCGCAGAAGCTGACCGTAGCGCCGGTGTCTCGCCGGCTGTCGGGCGGGCGTCCCGCCCGCCCCAAAACAGAAGCATGCAGCATGACACCGAATTCGACCCTGCTGCCCTCGATTTCGGAACAACGGACGAACGTGATGAACTGGACGATGTGGAGGCGGGACGCCCCCACCACAGCCGGCGGGACGCTGGCGCTACGGTTGAGCCCGGAGCCTTCCGCACTCCCGGCGACCCGGCCAACACCGCCGAGATTCTGAAATTTCTCATTGACTGCACCGGCTACATCAAGCAGCTCGAAGAAGAAGACACGCCCGAAGCCTACTCTCGCATCGAGAACCTCCGCGAACTGGTCAACGCGGCCATGGATTCACGCGACCGCGGCGAAACCCTGGATCAGTTCCTCGATCACGCCGCGCTGGTCAGCGATGCCGACGCCTACGACGAGCGCGCCCAGATCACGCTGATGACGTTGCATGCCGCCAAGGGGCTGGAGTTCCCGTTGGTATTCCTGTGCGGCCTGGAGGAAGGCCTCTTTCCTCATTCCCGGACGTTTCTGCAGCCGGACGATATCGAGGAAGAGCGGCGGCTGTGTTACGTAGGGATGACACGGGCGATGGATAGTTTGATCCTGACGCGCGCCGTGTATCGGCGCCGCTACGGCACGGATCTGCCCGAGGCCAGCGTGCCCTCGCGTTTCCTTGAAGAAGTGCCCGTGGAGTTGCTGGAAGATCTGGGAGTGCCACGGAGGGCTCGTGTGGGCCGCCCGCACCCACACGAGCATGGTTCCACCCACTACGCCTACGAAGACGAAGACCAGAGTGCCACCTGGACGGCACGCACCGCCCGCCGTACCCCGGCCACCGCACACTCCGGGCGTGCTTACAACTCCATCGACAACATTGCCGAGTTCTTTGCCTCGCGGGGGAAGAAATTCAACGTCCCCAAACTGCCGGTGGAGGAGCTCAAAGGCAAAAAGGGCTTCCGTCCGGGCCAGAAGGTCCGCCATCCCAAATATGGCGAAGGTACCGTCTACCAGCGCGAAGGAGAGGGTGAAGAGGCCAAGGTTACGGTACAATTCCCTCGCTTCGGTTTGAAAAAGCTGGTAGAAAAGTACGCGCAGCTGGAGCGTGCGTAGGACTGCTCCGGCACGATCCACCGAGCGCAGCTCGGCATTTTTTTCGCAAACGTATGATTTTTGAGGAGACAAGATAGCACTCATGGCAAACACCAAGAAACTGAGCAAAGAAGAACGCAAGAAAGCCCGGCGCGCTGCGCGCAAGAAGCACAAAGCAGAGAAGCCGTTGCCCAAGCGCGATTACGCCCGCGGCTCCAAGAAGCGCAAAGTCAAGAAGCTGGCGCGCGGCACGGCGAAGAGATAACGCAGTATCTGGCATTCTGCACTTGGCGTTTAGCCCGTGAACGTCCACCTCCCGGCGGGGACGTTTACGGGCTGAATGCTAAGTGCGAATGCTAAAAGCGCAGTTGAGGAGACAGCGCCCTTTGTCACCATTACCACCGGCCAACCAGGACACCGCCCAGGGGGTTGCGCCCCAGAAGTCGGGCCGCCAGCTTTTCCGCTGCAAGTCCATCGATAAGCTGATTGCCGAAGCCGACGAACCGGGGCACCGGCTCCAGAAAACTCTGGGCCCATGGTCGCTGACTGCTCTGGGCATCGGCGCCATCATCGGCTCGGGCATCTTCGTTCTCACTGGGACTGCGGCTGCGGGGGAGTACTTTGAGGCGCCCTCTATATTGCGCACCCAGGTCATGGATCTGGTCATCAACCTGGTGAAGCATGGGAGCACGGCGGGCGCGCTCATGCACGGGCGTCCGCCGGCGGGACCGTCCATCGCAATCTCCTTCATCCTGGTTGCGTTCGCTTGCAGCTTCGCCGGATTGTGTTATGCGGAGCTGGCCTCGATGATCCCGATCGCGGGCAGCGCCTACACCTATTCCTATGCCACGCTGGGCGAAATTTTCGCGTGGATTATCGGCTGGGACTTGATTCTGGAGTATGTGGTCAGCAACGTCGCAGTGGCGGTGGGCTTCAGCGGTTACGTCAAGGCCCAACTGGCGGCATTTGGCCTGGTCTTGTCCGACAAATGGGCCAGTCCAGTGCGGGCCGGCGGGCACTGGACCGGCGCCTATTTCAACTTGCCTGGTTTTTTGATTGTTTTCATCCTGACGTTACTGCTGGTCAGAGGAGTGCGCGAGTCGGCCAAGGCCAATAACGTGATGGTTGCGATCAAGATTGGCGCCATCCTCACGTTTCTAGTCGTCGGCGGCATGCTCGTTCATCCCGCCAACTGGACACCGTTCGCTCCCTCCGGATTTGCCGGCATCGTTACCGGCGGAGCCATCGTTTTCTTTACCTACATCGGTTTCGACTCCGTTTCCACCGCGGCCGAGGAGTGTCGCAACCCGCAGCGCGACCTGCCTTTCGGCATCATCGCGTCCCTGATCATCTGCACCATACTTTACGTGGGCGTAGCCATCGTGTTGCTCGGCATGATGAAGTACACCACCTTCGTTTCCGGGAAAGCTGCGGAAGCCCCGGTCGCCTACGCCCTGCAGCAGTTGGGCGCACGTCCGTTTTTCCGCTCGGTGATCGTGGTGGGTGCCTTGACCGGAATGATTTCGTCGCTGCTCGTCTTTCAGTATGGGCAGGCGCGTATCTGGTACGCCATGTCGCGCGACGGCCTGTTGCCCAAACTGTTCTCCGCCGTCCATCCCAAGTTCAAGACCCCACACTGGTCCACCTGGATTGCCTGCTTCGCCGTCGGAATTCCGGCGGGAATTGTGGACATCGGCGACGCCGCGGATCTCTCGAACATCGGCACGTTGTTCGCCTTCGTACTGGTTTCTCTCGGTGTGATCCTATTGCGCCGCAACCAACCCGACCGAAAGCGCGCGTTCCGCGTTCCCTTCGTGCCCTGGTTCCCGCTGATCTCCATCGTTTTGTGTGGCGGACTGATGACCGGCTTGACCGTAATCACGTGGATCCGCTTCGTGGTATGGCTGGCCATCGGACTGTGTATTTACATTTTCTATAGCCGCCGTCACAGTGAGTTCGCGAGCAAGGGATAAGCCAAAGATTTGAGATTGCAGATTTCAGATTGCAGGATGAAGGGCTTTAGCAAATCTACAATCTGAAATCTAAGATCTGAAATCTGAAATATGAGTCAAGCGCTCCGGCCTCCGAGCTCCTTTCTCCTTGCCCTGCCCAAGGCCGAATTGCACTTGCACCTCGAAGGCTCGATCGACCCGCCCACCCTGCTGGAACTCCGCAAGCTGCACGGGAAGCAGAGCACCCTCGCTGAAATTGAACAGCTTTACCGCTACCAGGATTTCACCGGCTTCCTGATGGCCTTCAAAGCCGTGACCGAAGATCTTCTCGCTCCCGAAGATTACGAGCTGATCACCTACCACCTGATGGAAAAGTTGAAAGCGCAAAACGTGCTGCATGCCGAGGTGTACGTGTCCGTGGGCGTATGCCTGCGGCGCCGACAGGACTTCCATGCGATTTTCGATGGCCTGGAGCGCGGGCGGCAACGGGGCGAACGCGACTTCGGAATTTCGCTGGTGTGGATTTTCGATGCGGTGCGGCAGTTCGGAGAGGCCGCAGCCATGATCGTCGCCGAAATGGCTTTGGCATGTCGCGGCCCCAGCGTTCTAGGATTCGGAATCGGCGGTGATGAAAAGCAAGCCGGCCCCGAACTGTTTCGCAAGGTCTATGCCTATGCCGCGGAGAACGGGCTTCGGCTCACTGCTCACGCGGGCGAGACTGCCGGTCCAGAATCCATCTGGGGCGCGCTCAACCTCCGCGCGGAACGGATCGGGCACGGGCTTACCGCCTGGCAAGACCCGGAACTGGTGGAAGAACTAGCCAGACGTCAAATTCCTGTGGAAATTTGCATCACCAGCAACCTGCGCACCGGCTGCTGCGCCGCCCTGGCCGATCATCCCGTCCGCAACTATTTTGATCAGGGACTGATGGTCACGCTTAACACTGACGATCCGGCGATGTTTTGTACATCCCTGGGACGCGAATACCAATTGGCTCAGGAGGCGTTTGGCTTCACCGACGAGCATCTGCGGGAGCTGGCGCGCAACTCTTTTGAGGCATCGTTCCTGCCTGCCGAAAAAAAGCTGAGCTTCCTGAATTTGTTTGACGCCGCGGCAGCTCGACATTAGCCTTGCTAGTCCGTTTTCCTTCCAATCTCGGAGCTGCAATGAAGGCTTCCTTAGTCGTTTTTTTGTGCGGGGGTGCATTTCTCTGGGCCGGGCCGAAGCCGTCACCCGAAGCCCTCATCTTCACCAATGTCAACGTCGTGGATACGCGTTCAGGCACGATCGAGCACAACATGACGGTCGTAGTAAAAAAAGGCCGCATCGATGCCATCGCCAAAGTTGGCTTGATTGGCCAGGGACATAACTTCCAGGTCATCAACGCCACCGGCAAGTACTTGATCCCTGGACTCTGGGACATGCACATACACAGCGCCTTCTCGCCCGGCGCATGGGACGAAAAAATCATCTACCCGCTCTACATCGCCAATGGCGTGACCGGTGTGCGCGATATGGGTGGAGACCCCAACTTGCTAGAGCAGCGGCGGCAGCGAATTGACCGCGGAGAATTGATTGGCCCACACATGGTCCTGGCGGGTCCCTTCCTGGACGGCGGAAAGAGCGATGCGCAGCTCATCGCGGTGACCACTCCCGCGGAGGCCCGTGCCGCCGTGGACGGGTTGAAAAAACGCGGAGTGGACTTCGTGAAAATCCTCTCCCGCCTTGACCGGGATTCGTATTTCGCGGTGGCCGGGGAATCCGCCAAACAGAAGCTGACTTTTGTTGGGCATGTGCCCGATTCCGTCAGCGCCGCGGAGGCTTCCGCCGCTGGACAGCACAGCATCGAGCACCTCACTGGAATCATGTTGGCCTGCTCTTCCCGGGAGAGCGAACTCCGGCAGCAAAAACTGGCGGAACGCGTCAGCCATGACGGGGCGGCCTATGCAGCCGTCACCACGCAGGCTATGGCCACCTACGACCGCAGCAAAGCCTCAAGCCTGTTCGCCCAGTTCGTACACAACAACACCTGGCAGGTGCCGACGCTGGTCTGGACGCAGGCCAACGCGACTCTCGACGACGCCAGCCTGAAGTCCGATCCGCGGCTGAAGTACGTCCCGGCCTCAGTGCGGGAGCAGTGGGACCCGGAGAAGCTGCTGCAACAGACTTCGCCCGACGAAATGGCAGGCTTGAAGAAGGAATTTGCTCGCGATCTGGAGCTAGTCGATGCCATGCGCCGCGCTGGAGTTCTCTTCATGGCCGGCAGCGACGGCCCCGACCCTTACGTGTTTCCCGGATTCAGTCTGCACGATGAACTGGAACTGCTGGTGAAGAGCGGCTTCAATACGACGCAAGCGTTGCAGGCTGCCACGTTCAATCCGGCGCTCTTCCTGGGCAAGTTGGACAAGTATGGAGTCGCGGAAAAAGGCCGCGACGCCGACCTCTTGCTATTGGACGCAGATCCGCTGGAGGATATCCACAACACGCGAAAGATAGCCGCGGTCGTGCTAGGCGGGAAATACTATCCACGGGAAGCTCTCGACAAAATGCTGACACAGGTGGAAGAGGCGGCGGCCAAGCAGTAATAGCAGCGAACCGGAGAAAGACATTCATGCCTCAGCACATCGGAATCGTCGCCTGCAGTGCTGAAGGTGCCGCGCTCTGCTATCGCACCATTTGTCTGGAAGGCGCGGAGCTACTGGGACGGCATGGTCATCCCGAAGTCTCGATGCATACCCATTCGCTCGCCGAGTATATGAAGTGCGTCTACGCAGACGATTGGGCTGGGGTGGCGGAGTTGATGCTTTCGTCATCCGAGAAGCTGGCGAAAGCGGGCGCGGATTTCCTGATCTGTCCGGACAATACGATTCACCAGGTATTCGACCTGGTCGCACACCGCTCACCACGGCCCTGGCTGCACATCGCCGAAGAAGTAGCCAACCAGGCGAAGCGATGCCACTACAAGCGGCTGGGCGTGTTGGGCACACGCTATCTCATGGAAGGCCCGGTGTATCCCGAGAAGCTGAAAGCGGCCGGACTCGAACACCGTATCCCGGGCCCCAAGGAACGCGAGAAGATCAACCAGATCATCTTCGACGAACTGGTGAAGGCCCAGTTCACGCCGCGTTCCCTGGCCTACTTCACGGAAGTGATTCGAACGCTGGGCGACGAGGGATGTGATGCGGTAGTACTGGGATGCACCGAGATACCTCTGCTGGTCACACCAGACTCCTCGCCTCTGCCGACATTGGATTCGACCAGACTGTTGGCGCGGGCGGCATTGAAAAAAGCAGTGGGTAATGGATAACTCTCGATTGTTCGCGGACTTGCGACTCCTACCATTCCCCATTCGCCGCCTAAAATCCGCAAGACGCTGTTCAAAATGATGCCCTTAGCAGCTCGCTATGCTCTAATGTAGCGAGCCTTAATCTCCAATGCCCTCCAGCCGCCCAACTCTGCGCCGCCGCTTGAAATCGCTCCACCGCAATCTGCGCGGAGCAGCGATGGTCACACGTGCGTTTACGTCCACCGAACATCCCCTGCTGGCCCACATTATTCCCATCCGCCGCTGCAATCTGGCCTGCGAATACTGCAATGAGTACGACGATTTTTCCAAGCCCGTGCCCACCGAAGAGATGTTCCACCGGGTGGACAAGCTGGCTGAACTCGGCACATCGGTAGTCACCATCAGCGGCGGCGAACCGCTGATGCATCCCGACCTGGACGACATCATCCGCCGCATTCGCAAGCGCGGCATGATCGCCGGGCTGATCACCAACGGCTATCTTCTGGTCGCGGAACGCATTCAACGTCTGGACCGCGCCGGCCTGGAATGGCTGCAGATTTCGATTGATAACGTCACGCCTGACGACGTTTCGAAGAAGAGCTTGAAAGTGCTGGACAAGAAACTGGAACTGCTCGCCCAGTACGCCGACTTCCATGTGAACCTCAATTCTGTGGTGGGCGGCGGCGTGCGCAATCCGCAAGACGCACTGACTATCGGCAAGCGGGCGCTGGAGCTGGGTTTCAGCTCGACCATCGGCATCATTCACGATGGCAGTGGCCAGCTACAGCCGTTGAATGACGAAGAGCGCCGCGTGTATCACGAAATGAAGGCAATGGAGAAGAGCAGTTTCACCAGGATCAATGGTTTTCAGGACAACATTGCCCAAGGCCGGCCCAACCAGTGGCGCTGCCGCGCCGGCGCGCGCTATCTCTACATCTGCGAGGACGGGCTGGTGCACTACTGCTCCCAGCAGCGTGGCTATCCTGGAGTTCCTCTGGAGACATACACCGTGGCGGACATTCGCCGCGAGTACCTCACGGAAAAATCCTGCGCCCCGCATTGCACGGTTTCCTGCGTACACCAGGTATCCATCTTCGATTCCTGGCGTGCCCCACAGCAACCGGCATCCGTGGCCCCAGGAGCGCACGGCCTGGTTCGGATCGAGTAGGTACGAGCTCCAGGAGTTGACTCCTAAATATTAGCTTCCAGCTAAATACTCAATTAGAAGCGATTAGAGCGACGGCGAACCGCCGGATGAGGTTTACCCTGCCCGAACCCTTCAAACGCGCGCACAAGTCAAATCTGAGCGTTCCAGGGGCATTGTGGGTCGTGCCCGGCGGGGACTTCCGGGCCAGGGCGATTTTCCGGCGGACGTAGTCTCAATAACTTACAGATAAGTCTATGAAAACGCAGGAACTCTCTCTCGGATCTCGACCGAGTCTTCGGCGGACAGCCGAGAGCCTGCCCTGTCTTGCCGAAGCCCCGAGCGAAGCCAAGGGGGAAGCCGAAGGGCGGCTGTCCCTACGTGGGTGATGCGGGCGCAAGCATCCGCCCGAATTACTTCGTCGGTTTCGCCGTGGGCGGCAGCAGGCCGTTGAGACGAAGGTACATCGCCGCCATGCCATAGTGATCGGCCCAACTTCCGGCTAGAGCGGTGAACGCCCAGGCGCGAGGCCGCGGCTTGCCGTCAAAGCCCTTGATGGTGTCGCCGAGCTTCGAATCATCCGCCTTAGCCAGGGTGGTGCCGCAGAAATCGAAAGACGCTTTGACGGCGGCGACCAGCTTGTCTTTGCCTTCAGTGCCTTTGAGTTCGTCCACCTTGGGCTCGGGAACGTCGCCGGCATTGGCGCAAAAGAAGTAGTTGCTCTCGACCATGTGGGCGGCGAGCTCGCCGAAGGTCATCTGGTCGGGGGTCGGCTTGTAGCCGAACTTGTCTGCGGGCATCTCCTCGATGGCGGCGACGGTGTTCTTCTGGCGGCCAACCAGCGCGTCGCGCACGACGCTGGAAACTGGGTTCTTGGTCTGCTGGGCGAAAGCAGCGATGGTCAGAGCAAACCCAAACCAGGCCGAAAGCGTACATTTCATGGCAAAACCTCTCATGGCAAAACCTCCGGAAGTACGATGCAACAATCAACAATCAACAATCAAAAATCAACAATGATGGTTCTCCTACGAGAACGCCGCGCCCATGCCTGCCGCCACCAGTGTGAAGAACAGCCACCAACCGAACACAATGGCCAGTGCGGTACCGCGCTTCACCTTGCTCACGCAAGTAAAGCCGATGGCGGTGAGAATCAGCGTCCAGATCAGGAAAATGTCGCATGAGGACGCCAGGCTGTAGAGAAACGGCGAATCCGCTGGGCTTAGGAAATAGCCAGGATTGGTGGCGACGGGATTCTGAAGAGTGAACGAGTCGGGGCTCGCGCCGGCCAACAGAGACAGCATTGCCAGGGCAGCCCGCAGCAAACCGGGAAGGCCGGCGTACATCACGATGGCGAGAGAAACCTTGAACGAAACGTCGGCGCCGGCGGCGAACTTGAAGGTAGCGAACAAAACGGCGGTGATGATTAGCAGAATCACGAGCTGAATCACCGGGAAGGCATAGGCGATAGTCCGGGTGATCTTTGCAGCAGTTTGCATCTGCTGCTCACGCTGCTCCGCTGGCAACTGTTCCAGGCGCGCCTGCTGTTTGGGCTGCGTTTGCATCTGGTTTTCCGTCATCTTGCGGAAACCGACTTTTTGTCCCGCGAAGTAAACCAACAGCACCGAAAAGATCACCATCAACAGAAACGGTCCCCACCAGGCTGCGCTGCGGCGCAGGTCGGTGAAGGTCTGGCTGGGGGCGATGAAGATATTTACGATGCGCGCGCCTTCTGAGAGCCGAGTAGGTTCAGGGGCGGGAGTGAGCGCGGGTGTTACTGGCTGAGCGGCCATGCGGGCCTCCTTCGGAACAGCAGGCGGATTTTAGTCCGCAGGCCGAAGGGGAAGCAAGTGCATGCCGGGCGACAAACCTTGTTGGCTACGCGGTCACTTCTGGAGTGGCTGCCAGCAGGCTGCGCGTATAGGCGTGCTGCGCCTGCCCGGTAATCTGGTCGGTCTGCCCGACCTCAACGATCTTTCCCTGAAACATCACGGCAATGCGAGTAGCCAGGTAGCGCACCACCGGCATGGAATGTGAGATGAACAGGTAAGTCAACCCAAACTCGCGCTGCAGTTGAGCCATCAGATTGACGATTTGCGCGCCCACGCTGACGTCGAGGGCGGAGACCGGCTCATCGGCGACGATAAACTTCGGCCGCAGAGCCAGGGCACGGGCGATTCCGATGCGCTGCCGCTGTCCGCCACTGAATTCGTGCGGAAAGCGAGGCAGCGCGGATTCGTCCAGACCCACTGCGCGGACCAGCTCGGCAACCCGCGACCGCCGCCCGGACCGACTGATTCGTTCATGAATGATGAGCGGCTCAGCGATGACCTCTTCCACCCGCATGCGGGGATCAAGGGAGCCGAATGGATCCTGAAAGATGATCTGCATGTCCCGGCGCAGACGGCGCATTTCGCCGTTGCTGGCCGTGAGCAAGTCGTGGCCATCAAATCGAATGCTGCCGGAGGTGGGCTCAATCAGCCGCAGCACTAGGCGCCCGAGCGTGCTTTTGCCCGATCCGGACTCGCCGACCAAGCCGAGCGTCTCGCCGGCTTCAATGTCGAGAGATACGTCATCCACGGCGCGGACTTCGCCTTTGGCGCCACCGCCAAAGATGGACTCGCCCAGGGGGAAGACCTTTGTCAGATTGCGGATTTCAAGCAAGGACACAAGCGGATAGTAGCAGACCACGAACAAAAGCAAATGCAGCCACGGATTCGCGCGGATTCACACGGATCTGATTTCTGAACAAAACCTTCACCAGATCCGTGAAAATCCGTGCAAATCCGTGGCCCAGTTTTTGTCTCTACTGCAACGCGATCAGCGGCACCGCCAGCAGAGCCGCTAATATTCCCACCGCCTTCCACCGAGTGAAGTGCTCTCGCAGAACCAAACGTGCCAGCAGCACCGTCACCGCGGGATAGAGCGAAGTCAGCACCACGGCCGAGTCTAGTCTTCCGGTCTGGTCGGCGCGGATAAAGAGCGCGGTGCCGGTGACGTCCAGACATCCGGCGAAGAGTCCGAGTGCCGCATCGCTGCGCCGCAACTGTACCTTGCCGCGGCGAAACAGCACGATGGCCGCGACCATCACCAACGCTGAGAAGCGGGAATCCGCCGCCGACCACAACGCGGAACTATTGCCGGTCTGGTTGATGCAGATGAAAAAACCAGCGAAGCCGACTCCGGCAAGGACGGCCATAGACAGACCTTGGGGCCGGCCGAGTCCACCTTCCGGGCGCGAGATAAGCCAGATCCCGAGCCCAGCCAAAACAAAGCCGACGATGGGCAGAATCCCGGGCAGGCCCTGCATGATCATTCCCAACACAGTGGGAATAGCGGCGCCGAGTACCGCCGCCACCGGAGCGATGAGTCCCATCCCTCCGCGAGACAGGGCGCGATAAAAAAAAGCCAAGGCGGTGCCACCCGACGCTCCGCCAGCCAGGGCCCAGAGTTCGCTCGAACGTGAAGGGAAGGGTGCGCCGGTGGTCAGGGCCAGCGCTGTCATCAGCAGGAAGCCGCCACCGTGCGCCAGCGTCGTAACTAGAAAGGCATCAGAACGCTTCGAGGAATATCCGCCGGTAAAATCACTGATTCCCCAGCACAGAACGGCGGCCAGGCTGAATCCCGTGGGCACGAGTTGGGCAGGGGAGGACAAGAATCTTTGAGGTTAGCACGGCGAGGATAGGAAGCAGACACTGTCCGAACTGCGCTCAGCTGAACAGCCGAGGCGGCTGTCCCTACGCGAGTTGGGCTGGGTAATTGACTTGCCCCGAACCACGGCCTAACATTGCCCACCACGCCAGTTGAGTATCGTCAATGATCGGCCAGACCATCTCCCATTACCGAATCTCGCAGAAGCTCGGCGGCGGGGGCATGGGAGTGGTGTACGAGGCCGAAGACCTCCGTCTGGGCCGGCGTGTTGCTTTGAAATTCCTGCCCGACGAGCTGGCGCAAGATCCCCAGGCCCTCGAGCGCTTTCGCCGGGAGGCGCGTGCCGCTTCGGCCCTCAACCATCCCAACATCTGCACTATCTACGACATTGGTGAGGACAACAGCCGCCACTACATCGTGATGGAGTATCTGGAGGGGACGACGCTCAAATACCGAATCGAGGGCCGGCCCATGTCCATCGACCATCTGGTGGACTTTGGGGCGCAGATTGCCGATGCGCTTGATGTGGCCCACACGGCGGGGATCGTTCACCGCGATCTGAAACCCGCGAACCTGTTTCTGACCAAGCGCGGGCAGGCCAAGGTCCTGGACTTCGGCTTGGCCAAAGTGGCGGGGCCGCACCTGCCACAACTGGAGCCAGCGGGCGCATCCTTGCCAACGGCGGCGGTGGATGCCGCGAACCTCACCAGCCCGGGTAGCACCGTGGGGACAGTCGCCTACATGTCACCGGAGCAGGCGCGCGGCGAGGAACTCGATGCGCGTACCGACTTGTTTTCTTTTGGGGCTGTTTTGTACGAGATGGCCACCGGACGGCAGCCGTTCACGGGGAATACCTCGGCTGTCATTTTCGATGCCATCCTGAACCGCGCGCCCACTGCGCCGGTACGGCTGAATCCCAATCTGCCTGCGGAACTCGAGCGAATTATCAACAAGGCGCTGGAGAAGGACCGCGACCTGCGCTATCAGGTGGCGTCGGAAATGCGTGCGGACCTGAAGCGATTGAAGCGGGAGATTGATTCGGGAAAGAGTTCCGCCGTGAGCACGGCAACGCCGGTGATCACGACACCGCCATCCGGACCATCTGCGATTGTGGCGCCGCCTTCGGCTTCAGCAGTGCAGCCAGTGTCGGCGATCTCGGGTCCGGCTTCGTCCGCAACGGTTGTGGCGCGGGTCGGCCGAAAGAGGTGGTACCTCGCGGCCGCTGCTGTGATCGTCGTGGCGGCAGTCATCGCTGGCGTCTTGTACACACGGAATGCGCGGGCACTGACGGAAAAGGATTCCATCCTGCTGACTGACTTCGTCAACACCACCGGCGACCCAGTATTTGATGGGACGCTCAAACAGGCGCTGGCGGTGCAACTGGAGCAGTCCCCATTCCTGAACGTCTTCCCGGAGGAACGGGTGCGCCAGACCTTGCGTTACATGAACCGGTCTCCGGAAGAGCGTGTCGCGGGAGCGGTTGCCCGGGAAATCTGCCAACGCGAAAGCATCCGGGCCATGCTGACTGGCTCGATCGCCAGCCTGGGCAGCCATTACGCCATCAGCCTTGAGGCGGCGAATTGCGCCAACGGCGACTCGCTGGCTCGGGAACAGGTCGAAGCGGACAGCAAGGAGAATGTGCTCAAGTCCCTGGGCAAGGCTACCTCCAGCCTGCGCGGCCGGCTGGGTGAATCCCTGGCGTCAGTCCAGAAGTTCGACACCCCCCTGGATGAAGCCACAACCCAATCGCTCGAAGCGCTGAAGGCCTTCTCTATGGCGGAGGCCCTACGCAACAAGGGGTCGGACACGGAATCTATTCCCGCCTATCAACGTGCCATCGAGCTGGATCCCAATTTTGCTCTGGCTTATGCCCGGCTGGGGACGGTCTACGGAAATCGGGGGGAGGAACAACGGGAGCTCACCTACAAGCAGCGGGCGTTCGAACTCAAGGACCGGGTGAGTGAGCGGGAAAGACTCTACATCACGTCGCACTACTACACCGAAGTGACCGGAGAACTCGACAAGGGTATCCAGAGCTACGAACTCTACCGGCAAACCTATCCGCGGGACTCAGTTCCACCCAATAACCTGGCGGTCCTTTACTTCAATCTCGGTGATTTCCAGAAGGCCCTGGAGAACGCTCGGGAAGCGATTCAGCTTGATCCAAACTCTGTCTTTGGGTACGACCAAGTGGCAGACGCTTATCGCGCTTTGAACCGGATCGAAGAAGCCAAGGCCACGATCAAGGAAGCCATGTCCAAGGGCATGGGCGCCAAGGGTGGTGGAGTCCACGGTGAGCTATACCTGGCGGCCGCAGCCGAGGGGGATGCCGCGGCTATGCAGCAGCAGGTGGAATGGTCAAAGAGCAACCCCAACTCTGACTTGTTCTTCCATTTTCTGGAGAGCGGCTGGGCTCTCGAGCATGGACAATTGCGTAAAGCGCGGGAGGTGGCAGCCCAAGCGGTGAACGCGGCGCAGCAACTCAAGAGCATAGACACGGTTGCTCAAGTGCTTGCGGGGATGGCGCACATTGAAGCTGACTTCGGAAACTATGGAGAGGCTGGAAAGAACGCCGAAGCAGCCTTGAAAGCGGCGCGCAATCGTAGTTCTCTTACCGAAGCAGGCTGCGCTTTCGCGGTGATGGGAAACGACGGTGAGGCCGAGGCGCTGGCCAGTGAACTCGCCAAGCGCTACCCAACCGACACGTTGGTGAATTCAGGCGCTGTTCTTCTTATTCGCGCCTTGATCGAGATCAAACACGGCAGAGGGAATCGGGCCGTAGAGCTGTTAAAGGCAGGCGAACCCTACGAGGCCGGCTTCGATCGCGCCTTGTACACTCACGGACAAGCCTACCTGAGCGCCGGTAAAGGAACAGAAGCAGTCCAGAAATTTCAGAAGCTGCTGGCGCTGCGGTACGCCAACCCTACTTCGCCTCTGCTCTCACTAGGCCAGTTGGGGATGGCGAGGGCCTATGCACTCCAGGGGGATAAGGCCAAGAGCCGTACCGCTTACCAGGATTTCTTCGCGGTCTGGAAAGACGCTGATCCGGAGATCCCCATTCTGAAAGAAGCCCAGGCAGAGTATGCGAAGCTGAAGTAGCGAGCTGGTGAGGGCTGTGACGGGGGCTTGGGTGGGTCAAAGACCTGCCTCCACACAAGCTGTGTCCGGGAGTACCCGTGTTAGAATTTCCGCAGCACTTTCCTTTACGTGAGAGCCCAGGTTGATTGAACTAGCACCCTCGATTTTGTCAGCTGATTTCGCCCATCTGGCGGAGCAGGTCCGCGCCGCGAGTGAAGGCGGCGGAACGGTCATCCATGTGGATGTGATGGACGGACACTTTGTGCCCAACATCACCATCGGGCCGCCAGTGGTGAAGTCGCTGCGAAAAGCCACTGATCTGCCGCTCGATTGCCATCTGATGATTGAGAATCCCGACCAGTACATTGCCGACTTTGCGGAAGCGGGAGCGGATTGGATCTCGGTGCATCAGGAAGCTTGCGTGCACCTGGATCGGACGCTACACCTGATCCGCAGCCACGATGCGCTGGCCGGCGTGGTCATCAATCCCGCGACTCCGGTGGAGACCCTGAGCGAAGTTCTCGATATTGTGGACTTCGTGCTGGTCATGTCGGTCAATCCTGGGTTCGGGGCGCAGAAATTTATCCCTGGTACCGTACGTAAGATCAAACGGCTGGCGGACTTGCGGGCACAGCGGGGGCTCAATTACCGCATTGAAGTAGACGGCGGGATTGGTCCGGACACGGTGGCCGAAGTGGTGCGGGCCGGGGCAGAAATTCTGGTGGCGGGCAACGCCATCTTCGGTCAAGGCGATCCAAAGAGTAACGCTCAGAAGCTATTGAAGACTGCGGTGGAGGCCACACTGCAGAAAGTGTAGAAGTTTGGGTGGCATCTACTTGTGTGGGGGCGGGTCCCTTCGACTTCGCTCAGGGCAAGTTTTGACCCGCCCGAACCGGGGCACAGCCGGTGGAAGCGCCGCCTGCGGCGGCGGGACGGGTCGAAGACCCGTCCCCACACGATTCGTGGTGATTCCAAGGGGTTCTTATGTCACGTCGTATTCCGGTCATTCTTTTCCTGGGGCTGCTGGCCATCACGGTCGCTTGCACCAACAAGAAGGTCAACAACCCGCTAGCCGATGTGGGCTCGAAGCAGCCGGACAAAGTGCTGTTTGACCGGGCCATGGACGCCATGAAGCACAACCGCTTCGACGTGTCACGGATCACCCTGCAGACCCTGATCAATACTTACCCGGATTCCGAGTACATCGCGCGCGCCAAGCTGGCGATGGCCGATTCGTGGTACGCCGAGGGTGGTGGAACGGCAATGACCCAGGCGGAAATTGAGTACAAGGATTTCATCACTTTCTTCCCTAACATGCCGGAGGCGGCGGAAGCGCAGCTGAAGATCGCCAACATCCACTACCAGGAGATGGAGAAGCCGGACCGCGACTACACCCACGCCATGCGCGCCGAAGATGAGTACCGGCAACTCATTCTGCAGTTCCCCGACAGCAAGCTGGTGCCGGAAGCCAAACAGCGTCTGTTGGAGGTGCAGGAAGTGTTGGCGGAGCGCGAGTTCGGTGTGGGACGTTTCTACTACCTGCGCCAGTCGTATCCCGCAGCGATCGCCCGTCTGCGAACGGTCGTGGATCGTTACCCGCTCTACAGCCAAGCCGATGAATCGTTGTACCTGTTGGGACAGGCGTACGAGGATGAAATCGCGATGCTGCGCGCCCGCAAGCTGAATGAGGCCCAAAAGGCCCGGCTGATTCAGGAATTCACCACCAGCGCGGCGCAAGCCTACTCCCGCATCCTGACGCGGTATCCGCTGATGGATCGGGCGGAAGACGCCAAGGCACGGCTCGAAGCATTGCATCAGCCGGTGCCGAGACCGACCAAGGGCGCAGTGGCGCAGAATAAAGCCGAAGAGGACAGCCGGCGCGAGACCGGCATGGTTCAGAAATTGATGAGGAATTTCCGCAAGCATCCGGATGTAGCGCAGGCTGCCAAAGTCGGTGAGCCTCCGCTGGTGGATGCCCAGCCCATGAGCGCGTCGGACGTAGTGCAGCAAGCGACTCGCGCCATGGTTGGCGGGTCCGGTGGCAACAATTCCGTTGCCGTGGAAACTACCGGCACGGGAGCGCCACCACCGAACCAGCCAGCGCCGCGTTCGGATGCACCCCCTGCGGATAATTCGGCCACGCCCGCAGCTGAATCAGCGGCGCAGCCTGATCCGAACGAACTCAAGCCCAATGTCGAGCCCGCGGATCCGAACGAGTTGAAGCCAAACGTCGAGGGCAGTGGTGATGCGCTGCCCCCTCCGCAGCAGGTGAATGAGATTCAGGCAGGCGCCTCAAGTCAGGATGCGAACAGCCACGCCGGAGATGGGAAAACCGGCGATACGGCATCTTCTGCCAGCCAGGAGAAGGCGGATGATACCGCCATCTCTTCCAGCAAACGTAAGAAAAAGAAGGGTCTGCGGAAGATTGTCCCCTTCTGAACCGGCAATTCCGAACGACTGTGACTAAAACCCGCCGGACCATGTCCCCCGGCAGCGGAAGTTACTCCACCCCACTCGTGACTGGCCACTCGTAACCTGCTTACTCTCCTATCCTCATTGACTTACAGTCTGGGACACGTTACCTTCGCGCTATCTCCCCCACACCAAAGGACAACCCTTGGCGCGGAAAATACTGCTTGCTGATGACAGTGTGACTGCTCAGAACATGGGCCGGAGAATCCTTACGGATGCCGGTTACGAGGTCACGACTGTCAACAATGGCTCAGCGGCACTCAAAAAAATTGCCGAGCAGAAGCCGGACCTGATGGTGCTCGACGTGTATATGCCGGGGTACGGCGGGCTGGAAGTGTGCCAGCGCGTTAAGGAAAACAAGGAGACCGCGCGCATTCCAGTGTTGCTGACCGTGGGCAAACTGGAGCCCTTTAAGCCCGAGGAAGCGCGCCGGGTACGCGCCGACGCCTTCATCGTCAAACCCTTTGAAGCCAGCGAACTCCTCACCGCGCTGACCAAGCTTGAAGACAAGATCGTGCCTCAAGCGGGACCTTACAAGCCTGGCCGTTTTGCCAAGGCGATTGCCGCGGTGGAAGAGTCCGAGCTGGGGGAACGGTTCGGGGACTCGGAAACGGGATGGAAGAACCGTCTGATTATTCCTTCCCCTGGGGACAAGTCCAAGGAAGACAAGCCCAAGGAATCGGAAGCGGAAGTACCGCCGGCCACGAACACCGCGTTCCGGGACCTGGCACGTGGTGAGGACTTCAAGCCGGCCGAGCTGAAATCGGAATTTGAACGCCCCATTCCCGCCGGCCTTCCACCCGACATTACGCCGGAAGAGATCGCGGCCATCACGGCGGCGGCGGCGGCAGTTGGCGGCAAGGCGACTGGGGCTCCTCCACAGCCCGTCACCGCAGAAGCGAAGCCGGAAGCCGTGGCCAAGACAGAGCTTGCCAAGGCTGAAGCCGCAGTGAGCGATGCAACTGGGGAAGGGCCGGTCGCGACCATTGCGTCAGCGGCACAAGTGCAATCCGAGTCCACTACCGAAACGAAGACCGAGACGACACCCGAGGCTGCGCCCGCCGCAGCCCAAGTGGAACCGGCGGCAGTACCAGAAGCAGTCGCGTCCAGCAGCGAGAGTTCTGCGGCAAAAGTAGGAACGGATTCAGAAGCGAAGCCCGCATCCCCAGTCAATGCCCTGGAGATGGAGAAGAAGCGCGCGGTCAGCGACCCCGAAGTTCTGGCGGCACTTGCATCCCTGGGGATCCCCTCCAACGGCGACGCTGGCAGCATAGCGCAAGCCTCGGATACCTCGGGGAAGACATGGCAAGAAGCGTCAACCCCGACGACCGCCGCAGTCGCCAAGGCAGAGTTGGCTGCCGTGGGAGCGGGAGCCAGCGGACCACGGTGGATTGCCGAGGCGATGCCCGTTCCGGACAGCGAATCCACGCTGATGCTGGAACAAGAAATGGAGAAGGCCTACGCGGCCTTTGCGGCGGCTGACGCCGCCAGAGCCGGTTTGGCGGCCTGGAGCTCGACCCTGGATACTTTCCGGGCGCCGAGTGCGGAACCTGCGTCTTCGACCATTGAGTCCTCTTCTATCGCCTCTACCTCGGTTGCCGAATCAAAATCAGAGGCACCCGCGCCACCTGTCGCAGTGGTTCCTGAGCCGGTGGCGAACGCAGTACCGGAACCACCCGTTACAGCGGTTGCCGCAGCGGTCGCGAGTACGACCGAAGCCGCACCCACGGCGGAAATGATTGCACCGGCTCCGATCAGCGACGCCGCTGTTCCAGTGGCGGAGGAGAAAGCCGCATACGCGGCGGCTGCTTCGGCCGGCTCCAGCGCAGCCGAGCCGACGACCACCTCAGAACCAGCATCCCGGGCAGCTGTGACCGGGGAGTCGTCTGAAAGCGTACCAGCCGCGGGAGGTGAACGGCATCGCGAAGCGGAGCTGGCAGCGGCATGGGAAAACTGGCGGCAGATTCGTGAGTCCGCACCCGGACCCCAGCCCACCTCGCAGACTCCAGACGCTGCCACTAGCGGATTTAAGGACATCCGAAAGGAAGATCCGTCGCCCGCCCAGCCAGAAGCTGAGGCTGCTTCCGCTGCCGCTAGCGATTCCACCGAAATCTCCAGCATTGTGGACAATATGCTGGCCGAATTGAAGCCCAAGCTGATGGAAGAGATCGCGAAAAAGATGGGCAATGAGAAGAAGAAAGAGAAGAAAAGCAGAAAGTAACCGCCGCTCTAACGTCCCTCCAGGTTTGACCGTATTTTCCGCCCGCCTGTAATATCAAGGTTCACCAGCATTTAGCACTAGCATTTAGTCCCTGCACATCAGAGCTTGGTTCTGACCCGAGGGCGTTATCCCGGGCGGTGGCTGGCTAAATGCCAAGTGCTAATTGCTGAGTGCTGAATTCGCTCATGCCCCACGATCTTCCCAAAGCGTACGAGCCGGGCGCGATTGAGACGCGCTGGGCCGAGTACTGGATCAAGGAAAAACTATTCTCCGTTCCTACGCCTCCGCCGGGCGAGACGCGTCCGGTATTCACGCTGCTGCTGCCGCCGCCCAACGTCACCGGGCGCTTGCACATGGGGCACATGCTCAACCAGACGCAGATGGACATCATCGTGCGCTGGCACCGCATGCGCGGTTTCCTGACGCTGTGGCTCCCGGGCACCGATCACGCCGGCATCGCTACCCAGATGATGGTCGAGCGTCAGCTCGCGAGTGAAGGCAAGAAGCGCCGCGATCTGGGCCGGGAAGCGTTTATCGAACGCGTCTGGGAATGGAAGCGGCATTACGGCGGCGCGATCCTCGACCAGATGAAACGCCTCGGGGCCTCGGTGGACTGGGACCGCGAGTACTTCACCATGGACGAAAACCTTTCGCGCGCAGTGCGCGAAGTGTTTGTCCGGCTGTATGAAGAAGGGCTGATTTATCGCGGGAAGTACATCGTCAACTGGTGTCCGCGCTGCGGCACCGCGATCTCAGACCTCGAGGTCAAACACGAAGAGGTCCCAGGCAAGCTCTATGAGATTCGCTATCCGGTAGTCGGAACCAACGAATTCATCACCGTGGCGACCACGCGGCCGGAGACCATGCTGGGCGACACGGCCGTCGCCGTGAACGCAAAGGACGAGCGCTACCAGCATTTGCATGGAAAGAAAGTTCTCCTGCCGCTGATGAATCGTGAGATCCCGATCATTACTGACGACCTGGCCAATCCTGAGTTCGGCACCGGCGCCGTGAAGGTCACTCCGGCGCATGATCCCAACGACTTCGAAGCTGGGCTGCGCCACAACCTGCCGCAGATCGACGTGATGGACGAACACGCTCACATGAACGAGAATGCCGGGCCCTACGCTGGGTTGAGCCGCCATGCCGCCCGGGAGCGGGTGCTCGAAGACCTGCGCAAGCAGGGGTTCCTGGTCGCCGAAAAGGATTACACGATTGCTCTCGGCAAATGCGACCGCTGCGGAACCGTGGTTGAACCACGGCTTTCGACGCAGTGGTTCATAAAGATCGCTCCCCTCGCCAAACGGGCCATTGAGGCGGTGGAGAACGGTGAGATCACGATTGCTCCGGAAAACTACAAGCAGATTTACCTGAACTGGATGAACAACATCCACGACTGGTGCATCTCGCGGCAGTTGTGGTGGGGGCACCGCATTCCGGTCTGGCATTGCGCCGGGTGCCAGGCGATGATCGTTGCCCGCGAAACCCCGGCGCAGTGCACGAAATGTGGCGGAACCAAGCTCGAGCAGGACACCGATGTGCTGGATACCTGGTTCTCCTCCGGCCTGTTGCCGTTTACGACGTTGGGCTGGCCGGAGAAGACTCGCGCTCAGGAAGTCTTCTACCCAACTACGCTGCTCATCACGGCGTACGAGATTCTGTTCTTCTGGGTGGCGCGCATGATCATGTTCGGCTGCCACTTCATGCAGGGCCACCAGCAAGATCCACAATTGAAACAAGCCAGCGGGTGGGGCGACAAGAAGGACGACAGCGTGCCGTTTCGGCAGGTTTACATTCACGCGCTGGTGCGGGATGCGGAGCGGCAGAAGATGTCCAAGACCAAGGGGAACGTGATCGATCCACTGGAGATCATCCAACGCTTCGGTACCGATGCCACGCGCTTCACGCTGGCGGCGATGGCGGCACCAGGGACGGATATCGCGTTCAGCGAAAGCCGGACGGATGGCTATCGCGCCTTCGCCAACAAGATTTGGAACGCGGCACGGTTCATGTTCATGAGTGTGGATCGGGTGGAAGCGGGTCTCCGGCCCGCCCTGGCTGGGTCCGAGACCCAGTCCCATACAGGTGTTGCCGGGTTCCAGCCGGTTGCGCTCGAGGACCGCTGGATTCTTTCACGTTTCAACGGCGTCGCCAATTACGTGAATGAAGCGCTGGCAACCTACCGCTTCCACGAGGCAGCCAACCGCATCTACGATTTTTTCTGGGGCGAGTTCTGCGACTGGTATATCGAACTGATCAAACCGCGCCTGGCCCCGGAAAATGGTGCGGGTAAGGAATCGGCGCGCATCGCCTGCGGCAATCTGATCAACCTGTTTGAGGCGGCGCTGCGTTTGTTGCATCCCGTAATGCCGTTTATCACCGAAGAAATCTGGCACGCGGTGTACGATGAACATCCGCCGCTGAAATCGGTGGCGCTGGCAGCGTATCCGCAGGCGAACGAAAAGCAATTTGATTTGGCCGCCGAGACGGAGATGGCGATCCTGCAGGACTTGATCGTCAACGTGCGCAACCTGCGGGCAGAACTGAAGGTCGAACAGAAGCAGCGCGTACCCATCCAGGTTTTTGCAGCAGAGCCGGCGATCCGATCGCTGATTGAGAAGAACCAGGGCTCAGTGAAGCGCCTGGCCAACGTGGAGGAGATCACGTTTGCTGCGAATACTCTGGCCAAGCTGGCCGGCGCGAGGCACACGGCGCGTTTCGACGTCCACGTTGTTTATGAGAGGAAGATCGATGTCGGCGCCGAGCGTGAGCGTCTGAAAAAAGAGCTGGCGCGGATCGAGAAAGAAATGGCGAACCTCCAGCGCCAGCTGGGCAACGAGCAGTTCCTGGCCAAGGCGCCCTCACATGTTGTCGAAGGCATGAGAAAACGGCAGCAAGAACTCGTGGTGCTGTTGCAGAAGACGCAGAGTAAGTTTAAAGAGTTGGGGTAGAAGCAGTTCCCAGTTCTCAGTTGTCAGTGGACTGGCAAGCGAATATGGACTGGAATAGCCGCCGCATTACCGCCATTATCGAGAACGCGCTGCTGGAAGACCGCGCCACGCGCGATGCCACCAGCTACGCCTGCATTGATCCCAACCAGCGGGCGGGTGCGACGGTCATTGCTAAGCAAGACTGCATTCTCGCGGGACTGGGTTGCGTGGCGCGGATTTTGGATGTTTACGCCGCGCTGGATGGCGCCGTGGTCTCGCATTACGAAGTGACCAGCCATCCGGAAATCTTCGATGGCGTGCGGCTGCATCGTGGGCAGGCGGTGGCGGTGATCCGGCACAACGCGCGCGTGATCCTCTCTTGCGAGCGCGTCATCCTCAACTTCATACAGCGGCTGAGTGGCATCGCCACCCTGACCCGCAAATTCGTGGATGCGGTCTCAGGCACCAAAGCGCGAATCCTGGATACCCGCAAGACCGTGCCCGGCTTGCGCGTGCTGGATAAATACGCGGTGCGCTGCGGCGGTGGGCAGAACCATCGGCTTGATCTCTCGGACGGAGTTTTGATCAAGAATAACCACATCGCGTTGGCGGGAGGAATCGTGCCTGTCCTCGATCGTGCCCACCACAACCGGCGCGGCGAGCAACCGATCGAGATCGAGGTACGCTCGCTGGCGGAGTTGGAAGAAGCGCTGGGGAGCGGCGCAGAAACCGTCCTGCTGGACAACATGTCGGTCGAGGACGTGAAGCAGGCGGTTGCGCGCTGCGCCCGTCTGGAGCGGCGAATTCCCGTGGAATGTTCCGGCGGCATCATTCTGGAGAATGTCCGTGCTTACGCCGAGACGGGCGTGGACTTTATTTCTGTCGGCGCTCTGACTCATTCGGCCACCGCCGTGGACATGAGCCTGCGCGTGGCGCCTGCCTGAGTCGTCAGTCTTTAGTTGTCAGGGAAAGCGTTTGAAAATTTGTCCTTTCTGCTTCTCTACCTCATAATGCCCGCATCAAGAAAGCATCCACAAGCCGAAGCTCCAGGAAAACGTCGCGAGCGGGGGCGACCGCGCCACAGACTGATGTCCGCCTGGGACGTATTGTCCGCCTTTTGATGGACCACGCCATGGTGGTCGTGAGCGGCACCAAGATCGCCGACGAAATCGGTACTACGCGGTCGGAGGTCTGGCGGCTGGTGCAGCAATTGCGTTCTCTCGGCGTGGAAATCGCAGGGCATCCCGCGACCGGCTATCGCCTCAAAGCTGTGCCCGACCTGCTGCTGCCTGATGTACTCTCTCCTCTAGTGCAGGGCACAATCTTCAAAACCATTCACCACTATTACAGGATTGGCTCGACCAACACCGCGGCCATGGATGCGGCGAGTGCGGGTGCGCCCGAGGGCAGCGTCTTCCTGGCCGAGCAGCAGACGGCGGGACGTGGGCGGGGCGGCAACCAGTGGCATTCGGCGCAATCGGCGGGCATCTATTGCTCGGTCGTACTGCGTCCGGCGCTGCCGCCGTCGGAAGCGCTGCTGCTCTCGCTGGCTGCCGGGCTGGCGGTGCACGCGGCGGTCCAGGAGATTGATTCGCGAGTTGCGCTGGATCTGAAGTGGCCCAATGACCTGTTGATCGCGGGGAAGAAAGTTTGTGGCAGCTTGACGGAAATGAACGCGGAAGCGACCCGCGTCCGGTATATCGCGCTGGGAATCGGAATCAACGTGAACCAGGCGAGCTTCCCGGCCGAGCTGCAGGCGTCGGCAACATCTTTGCGTTTGGCTACGGGCACGGAGTGGTCGCGAGTGGAACTGTGCGCGGCTTTGCTAAAATCGCTCGACCGCGAATATCGCAACTTGCTGAACAATCCGGACGCAAGCAAGACGATTCTTGCGCGCTTCCAGGAACGGTCGTCCACGGCGCGCGGACGGCAGGTTCGGATTGAGGAAAACGGCGGCTTCGAAGGCGTTACGGAAGGCCTGGATGCACGCGGGTTCCTGCAGGTGCGTACGCCGCACGGGCTGCGGACAGTGCTGAGTGGAACCGTGAGGCCGAAATAGAATGTTGAGGCGTTAAGTCGGGACTTTGGACAGCCCAGGCGGCTGTCCCTACGTGGTCTTCTTATGCTGCTGGTTCTCGATGTCGGCAACACGAATACCGTGCTGGGTGTCTTCACCAAGTCTCAGACGGATGCTCCCGCTGAGGGCGGCGCCAGCGAGTCGCAGCTCCATGATCTCCTAGTGGCGAACTGGCGGGTGGCGACCATCGCTACGCAGACCGTGGACGAGTACGGTGTGCTCTTCCGCAATCTTTTTGCCATGGACAAGTTGGAGGTGAAGGGCATTCGCGGCATTGTGATTTCATCGGTCGTACCGCCGCTTGATTCCACACTGCGGCAGGTTTGTGAACGTTACTTCAACACCAAGCCGCTTTTCGTAGAGCCCGGAGTGAAGACCGGCATGCCGGTGCTCTACGACAACCCATCCGAGGTTGGCGCTGACCGCATCGTGAATGCCGTGGCTGCATTTGAGAAATACGGCGGGCCCTGCGTGGTGGTGGATTTCGGCACCGCCACTACCTTCGATTGTGTGACCGCCAAGGGAGAGTACCAGGGCGGCGTGATCTGCCCCGGGATCGGGGTCTCCGCCGACGCGCTGTTCGAGCACACGGCGCGCTTGCCGCGGGTGGATATCCGTAAGCCTCCACGGGTGATCGGCAGCACCACCGTGGGCAGCCTGCAGTCGGGACTTTATTACGGCTATCTCGGGCTGGTGGATGGCATCCTGGAGCGGCTGTTGGACGAACTGGGCGAGGAGACCAAGGTGGTCGCGACCGGAGGCCTGGCTACGCTCATCGGGACAGCGTCGAGCTACATCAAGCACGTGGACGACTTCCTCACGCTGGAGGGCTTGCGCATTATCTGGGAGCGCAACGCGGCGGACAAACCGGGACGGGCGGCGGCGCCGTCCAAGGCGCAGCGCACGGCACCCACCACCGCAGTTTCGCCGGCCAAGCCCTGGCCAGCCGGCAAGCCCCGGTCCCGCTGAGCTGTCGTGGAAAACTACTTCAACTATTTCACCGAAATCGAAGAACACTTTCAGCGGCAGCGCGGCGGCATCTTGTTGCTTTCCACTCTCGATTGGGCGCTGATTGAAACCTGGAAAGAGGCCGGCATCCCGCTGGAGGCCGTGTTGCGCGGGATTGACGGGGCGTTCGAACGCTACGAGAAGCGTCCCACGAAGCGCAAGGTGAACAGCCTGGCGTACTGCGCACAGGAGGTATTGGCGGCCGCGGAAGAGATGAAAGAGGCGGCTGTGGGCGCGACGCGAGCGGAGGGGTCGCGCGAAGCTGCCAAAGGATTTCAGACTTCGGAGATTGTGACTTTTCTGCAGCGCAACGCCGCCCAGCTGGAAATGGCGAAATTGCCGCAGGGAAGCGGAGTTTCCGGACAGGCCTTAGCACGGGAGACCACCCACACTCTGCGCGAACTTGCCGCGGAACTGGAGAGCAAGAAAACTCCGCCCCGGCTGGAGGATCTGGAACGGCGGCTCACGGTGCTGGAAGAAAAACTGTTTGCGGTGCTGCTGGCAGCCACGCCAGACGAAGAGATCGTCACCGTGCGCGCGCAAGCCGATCATGAACTGGCGCCGTATCGGCGCAAGATGCCAGGGGCGCAGATTGAGCAGTTGCAGAAACAATATGTCCATAAGCGGTTGCTGGAGAAATATGGGTTGCCTAGGTTGAGTTTGTTTTATATGTAGAAGCCGCCATATACCCTACGCGCTGTGGAATCGAAACCGTCGCGGGGCACCCTCGAGGATGAGTATGATAGTGTTGCTGTAAGTCGGAGGAGCGTGAGAATGCGGCCGATGCGAGTCAAAATATGCGGGATCCGAGGCCTCGACGAGGCGCGTATGGCCGTGTCTTTCGGCGCCGACGCCCTGGGGTTCCTGGCTGGGCTCAGCTATCGCACCGAGGATGAAGTCGATCTGCGAACCGCCCAGCGCATCATGGCAGAAACTCCTCCATTTGTTTCCTCAGTCCTGGTCACACACCAGGTAGACCTGGACTGGGTCGCTCGGGCATGCCAACAAAGCGGATGCAGCATCGTGCAGCTGCACGGCGACTTTGCTTTAGAGCAGATTCCGGGATTGCGTGAAAGGGCCCCGAATGTGCGGATCATCAAGGCGGTCAACGTTGTGCACGAAAGCGCGATAACGCGCGCCGTGGCTGCCGCCGAGCAGGCTGACGCCGTCTTACTGGACTCGCGCACGGCCACCCGGATCGGTGGAACTGGGCATACCCACGATTGGACGATCAGCGCCCGTATCGTAAAGGCGGTCGAGAAACCCGTGATCCTGGCGGGAGGGCTTAACCCGGAGAACGTCGGCAAGGCCATTGAGGTGGTTCAGCCTTTTGCAGTGGATGTCAACAGCGGCGTCGAGTTTCCCAATGGGTCGAAATCTCCGCAGAAGATCGAGGACTTTATCCGCGTGGCGAGGGAGGCGGCGGCAAACGCAAGCCTCCGGACGGAGCTGATGGCAGGCCGCTAAGGGACGCAACGCATACCGGCAGGGTGATCCGAATGTTCAGCGCATTCTCCTTCGGCAAAATCATCAAGACCATTTTACCCGGCGCAATCCTGACCACTGCGCTGCTGCTGCTGGTCGGAGGGTTTCTGGGCGCTTTGGCGGCCAGGGACGGGCTTCCTGCTCGGCGAGATACCCAAGGATTGGATCACACCGGTGACCGCGGGGCTCATCCCTGTGAGCCTGCTTCTGGGGTTCTTCCTGAACACCTTCGCTTGGATGTCCCTGAACTCTCGTATGGACGCGCGCAAAGCAGCCGAACTCCCCAAGATCTACACGGAGATGCGCGAGAAACTTACGGAGGGGCTGTGGACGCGAACCGCGGCGTACTTTGCCAAGCGCAACCTGGGCCTTACGGACGTTCCCAAGCCTCCGTACGCGCCGGAGTACTTGGCGTATTACTACCTGCCGGTGGTTACGCTCGAAAATCTCAACTATCTTTGGGAGAGTTATTTCTGCTGGTATGAATTCGACGTCAACACCATTTGCGCCCTCGTGCTCTCTGTGCCGGCGGGCCGGCTTCCTGCTCTGGGTAAAGCTCCAGGACTGTCATCTGCTGCTTCTTGTTCTGATGTTCTTGCTCCTGGCGCTGAGCGGAGCCCTGTTCATGATGCTGTCACGCGCAGCGGTCAGAAATCTTGTGGCGTATGAAAAAAACTTACTGCTGCTCATCACCGGGTCTTTGGCGAAGCCCGCCTCGGCTGCGCATGATGGCGGCGAGGTGACGGCCTAGACCGTTTCTCGTAAAGATGTAGAGCGTCTGCCCTCAGGGGCTGAAGGAGCCTGCTCTGAGCGTAGCCGAAGGGTCGGCTCGAACGCTCTAGCGTGTCCCGGTAAGTTCTGCGTTGTAAGCAACTTTGCGGGGCTTAATCCCTCTGCCGATTCCGCTGCCTGCTGCGATTCTTAGGTCGTAGTCATTCTGAAGATTGAGCCAAAACTGCGCCGGCAGACCGAAATACTTCCCCAAACGAATGGCCGTGTCGGCACTGATGGCCCGGTCTCCGCGGACGACTTCATAGATCCCGGGAAAACTGAGTGCCTTCACCAGTTCATAAGCACTCACGCCCATGGGCTCCATGAACTCGGTCTTGAGAATTTCTCCCGGGTGGACGGCAAAGGCTTTTCTTGGTTTGGCCATGGTTGCTCCAGTTCCTAGTGGTAATCCACAATCTCTACGTCAAAAGCATTTCCGTCACGCCATACGAAACACAGACGATATTGATCGTTCACTCGAATGCTGTGTTGCCCAGCGCGGTCCCCACGAAGTGCCTCCAATTGGTTTCCCGGCGGCACCTTCAAATTATCGAGCGCGACCGCGGCATTCAAAATGGCGAGTTTCTTGAACGCTCTTCGTTCGAGATCAGCCGGAAGGCGGCGGCTCCTGCCCGACTGCCACAGTCCTTCCGTTTCCTTGTCCCGGAAACTCGCGATCATTCCCTACCATACTAACGCGTTGCGATACTACTGTCAAACAGTAGCATTCAGGAGACCGTGCTCTGCTCTTCTTTGGATTTGATAGCATCAATTCCTTGCAGCTCACAATCGACAAATTAGTCTACGGCGGGGATGGCCTGGCCCGTCTGCCCGCCGATGCGCATGGCCGCGGGAAAGCCGTTTTCCTGCCGTTTGTTCTGCCGGGCGAACAGGTGGAAGCCTCGCTCTTAGAAGAAAAGCCCGGCTTTGCTCGCGGGCGAGCCGAGAAACTCCTGCAAGCGTCCGCGCAACGTATCGAGCCACAGTGTCCGTACTTTCAGCGCTGTGGCGGCTGCCACTATCAACACACCAGCTACGAGCATCAGATGGAGATTAAAGCCGCTATCCTGAAGGAGAACCTCCGCCGCATCGCGAAGCTGGAGCTATCGACCGAGCTGACTATTCACCCTTCGCCTCCGTGGAACTACCGCAACCGCACGCGTCTTAAAGTCCAGATTGTGCCGGAGTTCGCTCTGGGCTATTACAAATTCAATTCGCACGAGCTGTTGCCGGTGGAAGAATGTCCTATCAGTTCGCCGCTGATCAACCGGGCCATCGCCACATTTTGGAAAATGGGGCGTGCGGGCAAGGTGGCAGAGGGAATCCAGGAAATCGAGTTCTTCGCCAATGCGGATGACACGCAACTCCTGATCGAAATTTACTGCGCACCGGAAATCGGCGGAGAAACCGCAAAACCATGGGCACAGGAACTGAAAAGCGCCCTGCCGGAAGTTGCGGGCGTAGTGGCGTTCGCTGCCGCCCGGGCCACCACCGAGCCAGAGCGGATTGCCGTGAGCGGCGCCGCCGAGCTCGCCTACAAGACGGAGCGCGCTTCGTATCGCGTCAGCGCGGGAGCGTTCTTTCAGGTCAATCACCATCTGACGGATGAACTGGTGAACATTGTTCTTGCAGGGCGACGGGGCGGTGGGCGGGACGCCCACCGGACAGCCGGCGAGGACGCCGGCGCTACGGGGACGGCTCTCGATCTGTACGCCGGCGTCGGACTCTTCTCTTCAGTTCTAAATCGGGAATTTGAGCGTGTGATTGCGGTCGAATCGTCACCGATTTCCTACGCTGACCTGCTATACAATTCGCCTGCCAATGTGAAGGCTGTCCGTGCCACGGTGGAGCAGTATCTAAAGAACGTGGCCGGCAAGTTGCAGCCCGATCTGGTGGTGGTGGATCCGCCACGGAGTGGGCTGGGTGAAAACATAATTCGTGCCCTCGTGACCTTGGGAGCGCCGCGCATCACCTACGTGTCGTGCGATCCGGCTACCCTCTCCCGCGACCTGGGCGGCTTGCTTAAGTCCGGATATCGGGTAGAGCAGGCGCACCTGGTGGATCTGTTCCCCCAGACCTACCATCTGGAGAGCGTGTTTCATCTCGCCCGGTAGCCTTCGATTTGCTGTGAACCTTTGAATCCCCAATCCAGTGCGGGTTCCGTGCCGCCCCTCGGCCGCCGCCGTCGGGAGGGCGCCAGCCTCTGCTCTGGGCTGCCTTGGTTTTCGCGGGCGGCATCTTCGCCGGTGTTTATATGTGGCGACCAGCGCTCTGGTGGTTGGTGGCGGCTGGAGCCTTCATTGTGTTCGCCAGTTATTTTCTCCGCCGGCGAGCGGGGACCGCAAAACTGGTGGGCTTATGTGCGCTTTTTGCCGCCGGAGCGCTCACCATCCAGGTTCGCGGTGCAGATAACCTTGGCGACTCGGGCCTGCTGCAATTTGCCAACGGCGAGGAAGTGGTGGTCACGGCGCACGTCACCCGCGGGGGGAATCTGCGCCAGGCAGGCTTGGGCGGAACTCGGCAGAGGCTGGATGTTGAAAGCGAACAGATTTCTGCCGGAGATAAAACCCTGGTAGTTCATTCCGGTCTCCGAGTCAGTTTCTACACCCAGGAAGTGAAGAATGAGAGTGAGGTTGAAGCCGCCGCTGCTTCCCCACGCCTCTTCCACTATGGCGACCGTTTGCGATTTCCCGCCAAATTGCATCCACCGCGAAATTTCCGCAACCCGGGAGCGTTTGACTATCGGAGCTACCTGGCGGAAGCGGGAATTGTGGCCTTGGGCTCGGCAAAGGTCACGGACGTTGAACTGCTGCCGGGCTTTGTCGGCAACCGCGCCGAGCTGTGGCGCACTCGTATTCATCGCAGCATCATTGAGAAGGTCCACGCCTTGTGGCCGCCAGCCGACGCTGGGTTGGTGGACGCCATGGTCATTGGCGAAGACGCCTTCATCAGCCGGGATACCCGCGTGGACTTCCAGCGCTCCGGCACCTACCACGTGCTGGTAGTTTCCGGAATGAACGTTGGCATACTGGCGTTCGTGACTTTCTGGGTGCTGCGAAGGCTGCGCGTGAGCGATCTAGTGGCCAGCACGCTCACCGTCCTGTTGTCAGTCGGGTACGCGTTCCTTACCGATGTGGGCGCTCCCATCTGGCGGGCCACACTAATGCTCACGCTCTACCTGGGCACGCGGCTGCTCTATCGGGACCGGTCCATGCTCAACGCTATCGGAGGGGCGGCTTTGGGCCTGCTGGTGGTTGATCCAATAACACTGTTCGGAGCCAGTTTTCAGCTTACTTTCTTGTGTGTGCTCTTGATCGCGGCTGTCGGCGTGCCGATTCTCGAGCGCACCACGCAGCCGTTTTCCCGGGGATTGCTGTATCTGGACTCGGTGGGCTACGACGCATCGCTGTCGCCGAAAGTAGCGCAGTTCCGGCTCGACCTGCGGATGATTGCCAACCGCCTGGAACTATTCTTTGGGAAGCGCATACCGCTACCGGCTTTGTCGAGTGTGGTGCGCGCCGTGCTCGCGGGCGGTGAGGTGCTGGCCATCTCCGCCATCATGCAGGTGGGGCTCGCGCTGCCCATGGCCTACTACTTCCATCGCGCCACCGTTGTGGGATTGCCCGCAAACACACTGGTGGTGCCACTCACGGGCGTGCTCATGCCAGCGGCGGTGCTGGCCGTGGCAGCTGGTTATGTATCCCCCGCCGTGGCCAAGGCCCCAGCTCTCATTGCCAGTGTCACCCTCCATGGAATCACCGGCACGGTGCGATGGCTGGGTGGTCTGCGGGTCGCGGACACGCGTGTGCCCACGCCCGGATTCGCCATGGTATTGCTGGCTGGAGCAGCGTTGGTGTTGGCGATGCTTCTGGCGCGCCGCCGTCCGCTCTTGGCAGCAGCAGGTTTGGTGGCGCTGACCACCAGTTCCTTATGGATTTGTGCGGTTCCTCCTCATCTCCGGTTCCGCCCCGGCGTGCTGGAAATAACTGCCATTGATGTCGGCCAAGGAGATTCCATCCTGCTGGTCTCACCCCTGGGCCACACCTTGCTGGTGGATGCCGGGGGAATTCCATTCTGGATGCACTCGGAGTTCGACATAGGCGAAGACGTGGTATCGCCGTATCTGTGGTCGCGGGGTATCCACCGGCTGGATGCGGTAGCGATTACGCACGCTCATGCGGACCATATCGGTGGGATGGGCGCCATCCTGGCTAACTTTCGCCCGCATGAGTTATGGCTGGGAGTGGATTCACCCAGTCCAGAGCTGAAAAGACTCCTTCAAGAGGCCAAGGACTTGGGCGTCCCCGTGGTTTCACGTCAGGCGGGTGACACGTTTGAGCTTGCCGGGGCCACGGTGCGAGTTTTGGCGCCGGAGCGTGATCCCGAGAGTCCCACCGGGCGTCGGAATGACGAGTCACTGGTTTTGAAAGTCACTTACGGAAACACATCCGCCCTGCTGGAAGGGGACGCAGAACGACGGGAGGAAGAAACGATTTCGGAAGAGCAACCACAGGCCGACCTGCTAAAGGTCGCTCACCACGGCAGCGCGACCTCCACCATACCGGAATTGCTGGCTGCGGTGCATCCTCGGTATGCGGTGATTTCCGCGGGAGCACGCAACGTGTACGGACACCCACGCCTCGAAGTACTGACCAGGCTGGCTGAGTCAGGCGTTGCCACCTACCGCACCGATCTTAACGGGGCCGTCACTTTCTACCTGGACGGCAAAAGCGTCAGCCCGAACGTTGCGGATCTTCGTTGAAGTTGATCTCAGCTGTTTCATCCCCGGGAGCATGGCGGTATTCTTCGATCAGCCGCCGTGCTCCGGCGGCATCTTCCTCTCGCACCAGAATGATGGTGCCGCCTACCCCAGGAAGAATGTCTTGCTGGGCATCCAACGAAGTCAGATCGCAATCAATGCCGGCAGACTCAAGCAATCCGCGAACCACCAGGGCCTCTGACTCCTGTTCGGTATCGAATACCCGCACCAGCTTTTCGTGGGGATTGGGACGTTCTTGCAACTCGTGCGCGGACCCAGAACGGTTGTCCATAACTCCTCCGATCGGGCTTACGTCTGCTGGACTCGGGGCACTTACCCCGTGTCCACACTTCTGATTCTAACTCCCGCCAGGCGGATTGGGGTCACATTTGCAAACGAACCCTAGCGTCATGCTAGGGCATCATACGCTGGTTCTTGCGGTCGCGGGCTCCATCAGTAACCGAAGACATACACCGTGGGTCAGTTGCCTTTAGGCCGCATTACCGTGAAAATGAAACCAGACCGTGGGCGCGACGCCCCAGTGCGATCGAGGGCCTGATGGAGAACCGGGAACGGGCGGCGCAGTCGAACCTGAGCGAGCAACGGGAAGAGGCCCGAAGGATCCGTCGTCTACAGATCATGATGAGCATGGTCATGTCGGTCATCGGCCAGGACCCCAGCCTTACCGTGGAAGAAGCCTCCGAACTGGCGGCTGGCGCCAAACGCGCCGCGCTGGCCATGTTTCCAGACAAAGAACTGGCCTTCGATATCCTCTACAAGCCCCGCCTGCAGCGGCTGATGAATGAGCGGTTTCGGCTGCAGTGAGCCACGCTTTCTCGCGGGGGGTGCCCCGCCCTTGTCGCGTTCTGTGCGACAGGGTGGGGCTTTTGATTATCAGGATCAAAACGGTGGGCAATCACCATCACTCCGATTTCCGTTGCGCCCCGTGCCAAATGGTGCTGATGATAACGCGCTCACCCTGCACCCGATAGAGCACCACGTACGGAGTTCCACCGATGACCAGCTCCCTGATTCCCGGCTCCGCGCCCGCCCGGCCCAGATAGGGATGCTCTCTGAGGGATTCGACGACTGCGACGATGCGCGTGGCCAGCCTCGCGGCAGCCTCCGGCTTGTCCATGGCGACGAAAACCCGGATCCGCTGCAGCCGCGTTCGCGCCAGCGGAGACCAGACAATCTCTACCGGCACAGCGCCTCATCGTCGTGGACCTTGCCGCAAACGCATTTCGGCGGAGGCAGTTCGTGCTCGGTGCCCCATGACAGAAGCCAGGCCTTCATGTCCTCGCGCTTGATGTAGTGGCCTGATTTCACCTGGCGATCCGCTTGCCGGACTTCGGCCAGCATTCGTTCCTGGTCGGCCACGTAGGATTCCACGGCGTCGGAAATCAGAAAATTCGAGCTGCGGCCAGAGGCCTTCGCCAGCTTCGCCAAGCGTCTCTTGGTGTCAGTCTTCAGGCGGATGCTGAGGGTCGCGCTTCGTGTGTTCGCCATGAACACAGTCTAGCACGCGGGAGATAAGAAGGTGAGCCTGCGACGAGATATGGGAATGTTATTAAAGCGTTCTGTAGGATGGCTCAAGAAGGTGAAGCCATGAGCAAAGCTACCACGAGACCTGGGGCACCCGGCCAATGGTCGGAAAGCCGCTAATCGGTTGTTCCAAACTCTTCCCAAGCCGAGTATCCCGCCACTGCCTTTCCGTCCATGCTCTTAAATTCATTGCGTAGCAAACTGATTCGGTATGCTCCACAACTAAGATGAACCGCAGCCTTGCTCAAACTCGCCGCTCCAGGGAGATAACCGGTCCAGGTTGTGACTACACAAGTATTTCGACCTTCATCTGATAGCTTTGACGAGGCGTCGAAGAGCGCATCAAAAATGTCTTGGGGGGAATCGATTTCTCGCTCAAGCAGCATGTGCTTGACCCCAACTACAGTATTGCCTCTTGCATAGATAATGCCCAATGCCTCTGTGTCTTTTCCCGTCGATACGAACCACTGACGCAGGGGCGTCTCTTCGTAGGGGGAAACCGTGTAGTCCTGTCGCAGCAAGGCAACTAACTTGTCAGCTTGCATTCCAAGGGTGATCTCGTGGCTGCCAATTTTGATAGACGGCTGCTTGGTCTGGCTCAGCCCCGGCACGCCGACCAGTATTCCAAGTAGGCAGAACAGCATGATCCGGGCCGGATAAGCTGGTAGAGACAGAAAAGCAAGACGTGGTTTCATGCGCCGCATAGCGTTCCCCATCTGAAGAAACTTTGCGCTCTCGCTCGAGCGGTTTTGAGGCGTGTCGGGTCTCGGTTGAGGTCTCTAATAAACGCTGTGCCGCCTTTTGTAAAGGCGATAGCGAAATGTGCAATGTCCAGCATCGCCGGCTCCAACTTGGCGTTTAGCCCCAGATTCACGCCAGACTGTCCTTGGAACTGGTAGCAAACCTCGTGGGCTACTCCTTCCCGGCCAAGCCTTGAAACGGATCTGGACGTGTGCAATACTCCGCAACGCGCAGCGTAAAGATCAAGTGCCATCAGCGATTTTCCGTCAATACTCTTCAGCAGCGTCACGAGGTATTTCTCGCACCAATCTATGAAGGTCGCTCTTGTCGCATCGCTCACGTCGGGAGGCGCAGCCAACAAACCTAGAGTGTCGATTCCCGAATACAGCAACGTCAAGCTAGCCTCAGGCAGCCCGGAATCGAAACAGCATTTGACAGCTCGAAGACGCTCCCTAAACCACGACACGATAGGACAGCCGTTGTCACCGCCATATTCGAATTGCATACTATCCCTCATTAGTGGGCCGTTCTTATTTTGTAGCTCCAAGCCGCATGGGTCAAAGAGAAAAATCTTTGCTCATGATCTGCCCTCGGAGGTCTCAAGCTGACTGTGGGCTGGCCGATCCTTTTCCCAACCAATTTACACTGTGGGCTGCCCCACACGCCCGGGAGTAAGCTGAGAATGAAAGGCTGATCCAGCCCCCGACTGCACAAGCCTGTTATTCGGCCAGAGGAGCACGCTCCAATGGATCATGCGGAAACAATCGCAAAACGCGTCCTTGAAGTTATCCTGCCTGGCGCGAGCTTGGAGTACCAGCCTGCGCAATCTCACGGGGAATATGATTTTGAGCTGCGTTACCACAATGGAACCATCGCCGCCGTTGAGGTGACCTCGTCAGTAGATCAAATTCAAGCACAGACTATCGCTGCAATTAGGAGTAAGAAAAAGGGAGGTCCAGTTATCCAAGCGACTAAATGCAAGGGAAGCTGGATGATTTTCCCGGCGAAAGATGCCAAGATCAATGAGATTAGAGGGAGGATTGACGGATATCTTTCCAAGTTGGAGCAAGCGAGGATCGAGAAGTTCTCTTGCATACGTGGCGGGCTTCAATGTGTTCAAGATCTTTGTTACGACCTCAAGATAGTAAGCGGTTCGGTCATCTCCACAGGGGCGTCCCCGAAGATATGCATTGCATCTCCCGGAGGAGGCGGTGCAGTTGGCCCGAGCATTGCAATAGAGGCCGGTAGAAAAGAGGCGTGGAAGCAGGACAACCGGGAAAAACTAGGTGCCGCAAAAACAGATGAACGCCATCTTGTCGTTTATATCGACATAATAAATGGCTTACCTTGGGTTGCGCTTACAGACTCTGAACCAACATCTACCCTGCCAAATCTTCCAGAAGAAATAACATGCATATGGTTGGTCAGCCACGCGGAAAAAGCAAATGAGTTTGTTGTCTGGCATGCAAGCATCAAAGAGCCTTGGTGCAGCATGAGGGTGGTCTGCCCTCGCCCACCACTGGCCGTTCGGACACGCAGTTCTCCCGTGCGCATCCTGAATTGACCCTCCCACACCCCCCAGACTAGACTCCCCTTTCGGAGGCTCCAATGCGAAATCTCATCCTGGCTCTGGCAATCCTTTCATTCTCCGCATGGCCCGCCCTCGCCGACGAAGGCCATCATCACGAGGAACTGACGGCGGAGCAACTAGGTACGGTGCATTTTCCGGTTTCCTGCGTCACGTCGGTGCAGAAGCCTTTTGAACGGGGCGTCGCGCTGCTGCACTCGTTCTGGTACGAGGAAGCAGAGAAGGAATTCCAGCAGATCACCAAAGACGATCCGCAATGCGCGATGGCACACTGGGGCGTGGCCATCAGCCTGTGGCATCAACTTTGGAACCACCCCGATGCGGCTACGATCAAGCGGGGGCAGGCGGAGGTAAAGAAGGCCAAGTCGCTGCGTCCCAAGACCGACCGTGAGCGTGACTACATCGCGGCGATCAGAAGCTTCTACGACGGCAAGCATGATCACGATGCCCGGGCGGACGCTTATTCCAAGGCCATGGAGCAGATGTACCAGCATTATCCGGACGACCGGGAGGCAGCGGCGTTCTATGCGCTGTCACTGCTGGCAGCAGAGCCGGACAACGACAGCACGTTCGTTGATCGAAAGAAGGCGGCTGCAGTACTGGAAAAACTGTTTGCGGAAGAGCCGGACCACCCCGGCGTCGCCCACTACCTGATTCACAGTTATGACAAGCCACAGCTGGCCGAGCTGGGGCTGCCTGCGGCGCGCCGCTACGCCAAGATTGCTCCGGCGTCCCCACATGCGCTGCACATGCCGTCCCACATCTTTGCCCGGCTGGGTCTGTGGCAGGACGACATCGATTCCAACCTGGCTTCGATCGCTGCCACCCGCAAGACGGCGGCCATGCACATGGGAGGCGAAGGCCACCAGTTCCACGCCATGGATTTTCTGGTCTACGCCTACATGCAGAGCGGGCATGAGGCCGAAGCCGAGCGCGTCTTTGAAGAAGTGAAAGCCATGCCCCCGATGAAAGACATGTATGGCGACTTCGATCCGCGAATGTTCGCCTTAGTGGCCTTTCCCGCCAGATACGCTCTGGAAATGCACCACTGGGCGGATGCGGCTTCCTTGCAGCCGGTCCCAGGCGCGAACCGGGGAGATTCCTCGATCACCTACTGGGCGCGCGCCATCGGCGCGGCTCGAAGCGGCAATGCGGCTCAGGCCCGCAAGGACGTAGCCGAAATCGAGGCTATTCATGAAGACTTGCTGAAGAGGAAGAAAAACTATTTTGCCGAGGCCGTTGATCAGGACCGTCAGGAAGCGGCAGCCTGGATTGCCCACGCAGAAGGCAAGGACGACGAAGCCATGAAGATGCTGCGAGCCGTCGCTGAGAAGCAAGAGGCCGTTGGCGAAGAGCCGGATGGCGGGATTCCCGCGCGCGAGATGCTGGCTGACCTGCTGCTCGAAATTAACCGTCCGGAGCAGGCGCTGGCGGACTACGAAACCGACCTGAAGTTCTATCCCAACCGCTTCAATGGGCTTTACGGCGCGGCGCGAGCGGCGGAGATGGCAGGGAAAACCGAAAAGGCCAACACGTACTACGCCCAAGTGGTGAAGGTGTGTGATGGATCGAGCTCAGACCGGCCTGAACTTAGCCGGGCGAAGGCGTTGCTGGCGCAGAAATAGCAACAATCATCAGTGGATCCAAAGCAGCTTGGCCACCAACGCTGCCATCATCGCGACAGAACCCGCGAAGGCGTTATATTCGCGGTGCTTGCGGTACAAGTCCCAGGAAAATTTGCCGCCGCTTTTGCCGAAAGAACTCAGACGAGGCCACAGACGGGGTACAATGCGCGCGTATTCCTCAAACTCGGGAAACCGCTCCCGCAGTAGAGTCTCTTCCACTCGGATAACAGGTAGATAGACTGCGGAGAACATCAGAACGACGGCGGCGGCGATCAACCAACTCCGCGCTGCCAGTGCAAACCCCACGGCCAGAATCAGTGAACCAAGATAGAGCGGGTTGCGGGTGTAGGCATAAGGTCCGCTGGTGGTGAGTTGCTCGTTTTTCTGCACATGCCCAGAAGCCAGCCCGCGAACCAATAGTCCAGGAATCACCAGAGCGGCGCCGATGAAAATCGACATTACGGTCGGCCTCGCCAGCCACAAGTACAAAACAGCAAACGCGAAACCGAGCGGCACCCGGATGCGGCGCGCGATTGCAGACCAGCTAGCCACGGCACTCCCCCAGTAGCTGCCGGGCGGCGGCGAGCACCTGCTCGGGGGTAATTTCCAGCAGACCCTCGTCGGGCCGCGCGTGACGAGTATGTGTCGTAGGGCTGGACGGGCTGCGCAGCACGATGCTGCGGGTACCAAATGGCCCGTTGCGCGCGGGATTCGTAGGGCCAAAGATTGCAACCACCGGAACGCCCAAAGCCGCAGCCAGGTGCATGGGGCCGGTGTCTCCACCAATGAACAGAGACGCACGCCGGGTGAGCGCAAGCAACTGCGTTAGCGAGCACGCAACCCCTTGGGCGGCACCGCCACTGGCTGCCTCTACAGTCCGCACCAGATCTTGTTCGCCGGGGCCGAAATTAATCAGCGACTGCAAACCGTCTTCTTCTAAACGCCTGGCCACGTATCCATAGCGTTCGGCGGGCCATTGTTTAGCCCCCCAGCCCGCGCCTGGATTGAAAAGAACAAACTTTCCTATGCCCTGATCCTTCAGCCGGCGGTCACATTCTCGCTCAGCAGCATCCTCATGAGGAAACTCTACCTGCGGCATTCTTAATGACCGTTGCGCGACGGCTTCGGCAAGAGAGAGGTTCTGTTCGACAATATGGGTGCCGCGGGCGATCACCTGGCGCGTGTAGAACATGCTGGCCACGTTTTCGCGCGGCTGGGCTACTCCGTAAACGACCGGCGCCTTTGACCACCGTGCAATCAGCGCCGACCGCACCGCGCCTTGAAAATCCACGGCGACCTCGTACCGGCCAGCGCGTAGCTCGCTGAGTCCGGCTGCAATCCGTTCCCAGCTCTGGCTCGAAAACAGGGCAGTACGCCACTTCCCGGTGTTCACTGCGTGAATCTTGTCCACCAGCGGCCTTTGCGGCGAGCGTGGGCCGGAACGCGGCGTGGGCAATGTGCACAACAGCTCCGCCCATCGCTCTTCGACCACCCAGCCGATCATCACCTCAGGGAATACTTCGCGCAACGCCGTTGCGGCGGGAAGCGTGTGAATGATGTCTCCCATGGATCCCAGCCGCACGATCAGCAGCCGCTGGATGTCATCCGGCGCCCCTGCGTTCGAGGGAGAAGCTGTAATCGGCGATTGCATGCTCACGGCCGCCGTGGTCCGAGCCGCGAACGAATCATCTCACTGGCCGAATGGTCCTTGGGATCACCCACGATTTCCACCCGGCCGCCACATTCCAGCACCACATCACGCTCGGGCACAGATGCGGCAGTATAGTCGGTGCCCTTGGCGTGAACATCGGGACGGATCTCACGGATCAGCGCGCGCACGTCAGGTTCAGGAAAAATCACCACTGCATCTACATCCGCCAGTGCTGCCAGGATTTCCGCTCGCTCTTCCGCCGGCATCAGTGGGCGGCCTTCGCCCTTGAGTGCACGTACCGACTCATCGGAGTTGATTCCCACAATCAAGCGCCCACCGAGTTCTTTAGCAGCGCGCAGATAGCGAACGTGGCCGACGTGGAGTAAATCGAAGCAACCATTGGTCAGCGTGATGGGCTCTCCCATCCGGCGCCACTCGGCAACCCGCTGCCGTAGTTCTTCGCGGCTGAGAATCTTGTTGGCTTGAGCGCTCAATGGGATCTTGTCGCAGGCGGAGCCTGTTCCACCGCATGCAGCAGCTCCTGCTGGGAAACCGTGGCGGTGCCACGCTTCATGACCACGATGCCGCCGGCGTAATTGGCCAGGTGAGCAGCCTCTTCAGGGCTGGCTCCAGCCGCCAAAGCCGCGGTGAAAGTGGCGATCACGGTATCGCCGGCGCCGGTCACGTCCGCCACTTCGTCAGAACCGAAAATCGGAATATCAACCGGCTTGTGCCGTCCGGCGAAGGCTACCATGCCATCGCGCCCGCGAGTGATGACCAGCGACTGCAGCTTCATTTGCGTCATGATCTGCTCGCCCGCGGCACGCAGTCGCGACCAGTCCTGTCCGATGCGAAGGCCGAGCGCCTCCTCGACTTCCGGTTCATTGGGAGTGGCTGCCGTCACTCCGGAATACTGCAGCATGCGGTGACGTGAGTCCAGAACTACGGGTACTCCATTCAGCCCACCCTTGTAGCGAATGGCAGCCAAAATCGCAGGCGTGGCCGCACCGTAACCGTAATCCGAAACCAGCAGTGCATCGGAAGCTCGCGCATACTCACGCGCTGCCAGCACCAGTTCGCGCTTCAGATGGCGATTGGGTTCGGCCTCTGGCTCGCGGTCGACTCGAACCACCTGCTGCCGCGTGTTGTGCGTCATCCCGGCTAAAATGCGCGTCTTGGTAACGGTGGCATAGCTCTTGTCCCGCAGAACGCCGCTCACCGGAATGCGCTTGTGGCGGAAACCCTTGAGCAGCAGGCGTCCGGGCTCGTCTTCACCCACCACGCCCACCGGAAGGACGTTGACTCCTAAATCGGCGAGGTTATTGATCGCATTCGCGCCGCCGCCCGGAACCACGGTGCGCTCACGATGTCTGAGAATCAACACCGGAGCCTCACGAGAAACGCGGGAAATCTCACCAAAAATGAACTCATCGGCCACCAGGTCGCCGATCACGGTGACCGTGATCTTGGGAAACGACTCAATGATCTTCTTCAGCCGCTCGGTCTCTTTGGGATGCTTGCTCATCAGGGTAAAAGCGATTCTCTCATGCCCGGCGCTTTCGCTCCTCAATCACGCGCAGCATAGTATCCACGGCGTTAGCCGCGTCCACCAGGTCCATCGTTACCGGCACCACAACCACCGGTTCCAGCGCGGAGAGATATCCACCCAGGTTGATCGCGTCTTTTTCCGTGGTGACGAACCCACCGGCCTCACTCTGCTGGCGCAGCTTCAGCAGCTCGGCGATATCCCGCTCCGTATAGGCGTGGTGGTCGCGGTAAAAGGCCTCGGCAACCGGCTCGATCCCCGCCGTGCGCAGCTGCAACAGAAAATTCTGTGGACGGGCGATGCCACAGAAGACCACGGCCCGGGCAGGAACATCCTTCGGCAGAATGCCTCGCCGCGCCCGCCATGCTAGCTTGCCATTGAGCGGGAACGAATCGGGAGAGGCGCCACTGGTGAGCACCACGGCATCGGCCCGACGCAATGAAGTCAGCGGCTCGCGCAAACGTCCCGCGGGCAGCAGGCGGTCGCGCGCATCTTCGGACGTGACCAGCACGATATCGAAATCACGGGCGAGGGCGCGATGCTGGAAACCGTCGTCCAGCAGGTGCAGCTGTGGGCCGAAGCTGTTCTCGGCAAAGAGGCCGGCCTGATAACGATCTTCTCCCACAACTACCGGCACGCCCAGACGCCGGGCCATTAGCAGCGGCTCATCCCCAAAATCGCAAGGAGAACCACCCGGATCCACCACTGCCACTCCGCGCGTACGCCGTCCATAACCGCGGGAGAGTATGTCGAATTTTATTCCGCGCGCCTTCAGTAGCTCACCCAGCAGGATCACGAACGGCGTCTTGCCGGAACCACCCACGGAGAGGTTGCCGACGCTGACCACTGACCCCTGTAGCCTCCGAGCATGAAGCACACTACGGTCATAGAGCGCATTCCGCGCTCGTACACCGAGCCCGAAGAGGGAAGCCAGCGGATTCATTCTGTTACTGTTTTATGTCATCGCTGATTGTGTGGGGACGGGGCTGCGCCCCTTCGCGGGCGGGTCAGAGACCCGCCGCCACACGATCACCTGCATGTTCCAGCAGCTTATCCAACGCTTCCACCGTTCTCTCGGTCGCACCGGTCTGCGACCGTAACGTCTCGGCAGCACGGCGGCCGAGCGCAATCCGCTCCGTTTCGTTGGAGAAAAGCTCCATGAAAGCCAGCGGAAGTTCCGCCGGGCCGACGACGCGCACTGCGTCGCGACTCTGAAACAATTCCACCATGTCACGAAAATTCTCGTTGTGGTTACCCACGAGGATGGGCACTCCGTGTTGCGCCGGCTCTATGATGTTGTGCCCACCGCGTGGGACCAGGCTTCCGCACACGAACGCAACGTCAGCCAAGGCGTAAAGAGAAGCGAGCTCACCAATCGTGTCCACCAGCAAGACGCCGCCGGCGATGGAGTCGCCGCTCCACAGCGACCGCCGCCAGAAGCGGATTCCAAGCTGTTCCAGCAACTGAGCAACCGCCCCAAAGCGCTCCGGATGCCGGGGCGCCAGGATCATGACCGCCCGTGGATGGCTGGCCAGCACATTCTCGAACGCGCGCAGCAGCAACGGTTCTTCATCGTCTACAGTGCTGCCGCAGACTATCACCGGGCCGGCGCCAGCTTCCTGAAAAGTGGCTCGGAGACTGGCAACGATAGGCGGCGTAACCGGCACAGCTATATCAAACTTCAAATTGCCGCTCACCTGAATGTGCTCGGCAGGCGCGCCGATCTCGGCCAACCGCTTTCGATCCGCTTCCGTCTGCGTCAGAAAGAGGTCGATCGGCTGCAACACTTTGACCAGAAACCACCGGAAGCGACGGTAGCCAGGCCACGACCGGTCGGAGATGCGTGCGTTTACCACGGCAATTCGCGCTCCGCTGTTGTGTGCCAGCCGGAGGAAATTCGGCCAGAACTCGGTCTCAGCGAGGACGATCAGTTGAGGGCGCAACATCCGCAGGTACGGCCGTATGGCAAAGGCAAAATCCAGCGGAAAATAGAAGACATTCTCCTCGCCGAAGCGTGTGCGCGCCAGCTTCTGGCCCGTATCCGTAGTGGTCGAAACCACGACCCGATACTGGGGATAGCGCCGCCGTAATTTCCCGACCAGCCCACTCACCGCCAGCACCTCACCGACTGAGACAGCGTGAACCCAAATCGTTGGCCGAGATGGTTCTCCGCCCAGCCGGCCTGGTAAGCGTCCCAGGCGCTCACCCAGCGCGGTTCGATACTTCCCGTGGCGCAGTGTCTGCCACAGCCAGTAGGGCAGGCTTAATACCAGCCCGATCGCCAGCAGCGCACTGTAGAAGCAGTACATACGGGAAGGGACATTCTACCCGCATATGCACTGCTCAAGGCACCACTACCGAAGCAGTTTGCATCCTATAATCAAGTGTGATGCCCACGGCACGCAAAGTACCGACGACCCTCATAGCGGCGATCTTGGGCCTGATTTTGTCCTCCGTCGTCTGCCGGGCATCCAAACAATTCCTGATGCCGGCAGCGCAGCCTGCCAAGACCTATCCTGCTCACGACGCGCACCCGGACGAAGCCGTAACCGTCGCGCTCGATCCCTACGACATGGCTGATAAGGCCAGCATTTTCTCGATTCATTACGGCGAAGAGGGTTTCTTGCCGATCTTTTTCGTGGTGACCAACGATGGAGATCAGCCGGTTTCTTTGACGGGAATGAAGGTTCAGTTGGTCACCGTGGACCGCGTCAAGATTTCCCCGGCCACCGAAGACGATATCTACCGCCGGCTTTCGCGTCCTTCGGCCACGGGCCGGCCTTCCCCGTTGCCCTTGCCAATTCCCACCAAGAAAGTGAAGGGCGCGGTGAGCGCGCAGGACCAAGAGGAGATTCAGAACGCTCAGTTCGGCGCCCGTGCCGTGGAGCCTCACAGCACCCAGTCCGGATTCCTGTTCTTTGATGTTTCGGGGATTTCCACACCGCTGGCGGGAGCCCATTTCTACCTCACCGGTGTTCGCGACGCCAAGGGCAACGAGATGATGTACTTCGAAATTCCGCTGGAGAAATATCTGAGCGCGCCGCCAGCGAAGCCCTAACCACACGACCCTTCTCCCTACTGGCTCTATAATCACTCGATATGGTCACCACGCCGGACACGTCCGTCACGGCCCGCGCCCGGTACGAGCCGGTCATTGGACTGGAAGTTCACGTCCAACTCCTGACCGCGACCAAGATCTTTTGTTCCTGTTCCACGCGCTTCGGTGATCCGCCCAACACCAACGTTTGCCCGGTTTGCCTGGGTCTGCCGGGAGCGCTGCCCGTTCTCAACCGCAAGGCAGTGGATTACGCGGTGCGCGCGGCCATGGCACTGAACTGCCGCATCAATGAGACTTCCATCTTCGCCCGCAAGAACTATTTTTATCCCGACCTACCCAAGGGCTACCAGATTTCGCAGTACGACAAACCGCTGGCCGAGTTCGGCTGGATCGAGATCCCGGACGGTAAAGGAACCAAGAAAATCGGCATCACGCGGCTTCACCTCGAAGAAGATGCGGGCAAGAGTCTGCACGAAGGATTCGCGGATTCAGACGAGAAGACGGCGATTGATTTGAACCGCAGCGGCGTGCCCTTGATCGAAATCGTAAGCGAACCGGAAATTAGGTCGCCCGACGAAGCCTACGAATACCTCACGCGGCTGAAGGAAATTATCCTGTACACCGGGGTCAGCGACTGCAACATGGAGGAAGGCTCGCTGCGCTGCGATGCCAATGTGAGTGTGCGTCCCCGGGGACAGAAAGAATTCGGCACCAAGACCGAAGTCAAGAACGTCAATTCGTTCCGCTTCATCAAGCTCGCGCTGGAATATGAGATTGACCGCCAAGTCAGCGTAATCGAATCCGGCGGCAAGATCGCGCAGGAAACCCGCCTCTACAACGCGAACGAAGGCAAAACCTACGGCATGCGCTCGAAAGAGCAAGCACACGACTACCGCTATTTTCCGGAGCCCGACTTGTTGCCGTTGATAGTGGATGAAGAATGGCAGTCGCAAGTCCGCGGCACTCTGCCCGAACTGCCAGAGGCACGGCGCAAGCGCATGGTGACCGATTACGGCATCACGGAGTATGACGCGCAGGTTCTGACGTTCACTAAAGCGCTGGCCGACCAGTTCGAAGCCGCGGCCAAAGCCGCGAAAAATCCCAAACGTGTTGCCAATCTGGTGCAAAGTGAACTCATGGGGCGCCTGAAAGCAAAAGGTCTGGAGATCGAGCAATCGCCAATTTCGATGAAAGGAGTGGCGCAGTCGGCCGACTTGGTGGAAAGTGGTGCCATCTCTGGCAAAATGCTCAAGGATCTCTATGATCTCTGCTTCGAGCGCGGCAAGGACTTTCCTGCGGTCTACGACGAGGAAGGCCGTCCGGAACAATCCCGCGACACCTCTGCTCTGGAGAAGATCATTGACGAACTCATCGCGGCCAATCCCAAGCAGGTCGAGCAGTATCGCGCCGGCAAGAAGACGGTCATCGGTTTCTTCGTCGGCCAAGTGATGAAGGCGTCAAAGGGCCAGGCCAATCCGCAGTTAGTGAATGAACTGCTGACAAAGAAATTGGAGTCTTGAGTTTGGGCCGACCCTGCAAATCCAGAACCTCGACCTCTTCCTCGACTACCTCGACAAAGTCCACCAGCGAACTATGCGGGTCGCACGCTGCATTCCTCCCGACAAGCTGGACTGGTCCTATCGCGAAGGCAAGTTCACTTTGGGAGACCTGGTACGCCACATCGCCACCATCAATCGCTACATGTTCGCTGAAACCATCCAGGGGAAGCCCAGCCGCTATGCCGGTTGCGGTAAGGAACTTGCCGACGGCTACGAAAATGTTCTGATGTTCATGGAAGGGCTGCATCGCGAGTCAGTCGAGATCTTTTCCCACTTGAGCGATGAAGACCTGAACCGCAAGTGCGCCACCCCGGAGGGAGCTTCCATCACGGTCTGGAAGTGGCTGCGGTCCATGGTGGAGCATGAGATTCACCACCGCGGCCAAATTTATATCTATCTCGCCATGCTGGGCGTCTCCACGCCACCGCTATACGGACTGACCTCTGAGCAGGTGCGGGAGCGCAGCGTAAAGCCTTAGTCCACAATAACCTATCTACAGGTCACCCACTTCCGTCATGGGAGAACACGCTTCTTCCGCCTGTAACATACGCAGAGGCAGGCACTGGTTCGACGGGGGTGAGTCCATGAAGAAGTGGAAAATCGACCGCATCATCAGCATTGCGACGCTGGCCGCATCGCTGATCGCAATTTTCCTGGTTCTCAAGAAACCGGCGCCGGTGGCACAGCCGCAGCCACTCGCGGCAGCAGCGGCCAGTGCCCAGTCCTTCCAAGACAAGTTGCAGCAGCTGGACCTGCCCAAGGAGCCCGGACAGGCACCCGCGGAGGTCCGCATTACCTCTGACGAAGTAAGTGCCGCGATCGCGCAGGCGGCCGGAGCGATACCCATCACCGCAGGACTACCCGCCACATCGGGTCTCCCGACCTCTGTTCCGGCCTCTCCGGATGCGGCGATTGCGCCGGGACAACCCGAAGTGAAGGACTACCAGGTAAGCTTCGACGGTAACACCGCCCACGGCCAGTTTCTCACCCAGATCGCCGGTAAAGATGTGTGGGTCACGCTCTCCGGCCACCTGGGGTCGAAGGATGGCTATGCGACCTTCGATCCGACCGAAATTAAAGTGGGTGATCTGAATATTCCAGTATCGCTGGTCAACGACACCCTGCAGAAAAGGCTTACGGAACAACGTGATCGCTTGAAACTACCGGATAACGTAGGTGGCATTAAGGTAGACAACGGCGAGTTGGTGATGACGCAGAAGTGAACCCTCATGGGTTGTGTGGGGGCGGGTCTCTGACCCGCCCGGCAGCGCCACCGCCCTATCCCAACATGGAACTACACACAATCAAGCGATCCGCCAACTAGTTGTGCTTGATGAACTCTCCCTTCTGCCCGGTCAGATCGTTGTATAGCGTCACCAGCCACTGCTCAGTGGTAATGAAATCGCCGTTCCATTTCTGCCAGGGCGCCAGAACGTTCTCCTGCTTCAACTGGTCGAGCGTCTTGCCTTGCTTGATCCCTTTTTCGACTACCGCCAAGGTCTCCTTCAGCATGGTGATGTAGCGGCGGACGTCGTCCAGGTTGGAAATGGGGCCGTGGCCCGGGATGACCTTCACATCGGGTGGAAGCTGGCCGATGACCTGCTCCATGGCGGTGGTCATGCCTTCCACGCTGCCACCGCTTCCCAGGTCAACGAAGGGGAAGCCGTAGGTGACGAAGTCGTCGCCCATGTGCACCACGTTCGACTGAGGAAAGAAAATCACGCTGTCGCCATCGGTGTGGCCGTGCGGAAAGTGCAGGGCGCGAATGTCCTCACCGTTCAGGTGCACGCTGACATCGTGGTCAAAGGTGATGATCGGTAACGCAGCCTTGGATGCAGGTTTGGCATCGAATTTCACCGTGCCGCCGTTCCCCATGGTCCCGCCAGTGACCAGACGCTTGCGCACATTGTCCTGGGCAATAACGGTCGAAGTCTGGCTGAAGGGCTCATTGCCTCCGGTGTGGTCGAAGTGCCAGTGCGTGTTGATCACGAAGCGCACGGGCTTGTCGGTAATGTCCTTCAGCGCCGCCCGGATTTTGTCGGCCAGCGGAGCAAATTCGTCGTCCACGATTACAATGCCATCTTCTCCAACGGAGGCGCCGATGTTGCCCCCCGAGCCTTGCAGCATGTAGACATTGCCGGAAACCTTGGTGACCTTCATCTGCACTTTGCTGAAGTCTTTGTCCTGGGCGGCTATCAGGCAAGACGCCAAAAGCAGCGCGATTGCAAGAGTCCAAGCGTTGCGCATGTTGTTCTCCAGTAGGTGGGAGATTGTAAATCATTGTTGATTGTGGATTGAACATCCAAAAACAACTGGGTTCTTAATCAACAATCAGAAATCACCAATCAACAATTTATTTCCCCGCAGTGCCCTCAAACAGTGGCCACAACTGGTTCCCGATCACGCGATACACCACAAAGGCGCTCCCCGCATCGGAAACCCGGCGGAAGAGCAACTCCCCGCGGCCATCTCCGTCGGCGTCCACTGCGTCAATCAGTTCCATGCGCGGCTCGGCGTCCAGGTGTTGAGTATCGGTCACGCTGGAAAACGCTTTGTGCAGTTCTCCGTAGATATCCTCACGGGCAACGAGCGCAACCATGTACTGCATCTCCACCGTGGCGTTGTTCTTCAGCTTGGACGTCAGCGGCATTCGCGCTCTTGCCGTAAGCACCAGCACCGGCTCGTTGCTGTTCGAGAGATCAAATACTCGAAGCTGGACGTCTTCAAAGCCAGGCTGCGGAGCCTTGCTTGCGGTCGTCTTACCCGGCTTGGCAGAAGTCCGAGCTGGCGCGGACGGTTGCGCCGTTCCCACCGCCAACTGCCGGGCGCGGGAATTTATCTCACTGGCTGCCAGCGCCAGCATCTTCTTGCGGAACGCCTGCTCCTCCTCCGGCTTGAGGCTATAGGCATAAGGGCGAGGATCGGGGCCGCCCGCATCCGAAATTGCCGGGATGATCTGAATTCCGTTCTTTGCAGCCGATGCGAGATCGGACGTCGCAGCTGAGCTTCCGGTCACCGGGGAAGGAACGAGTTCTTCCGCCCGCGAAGACGGTTTGCCTCGCCGCAGCACCGGCCTGTCTTTGTCCTCTTCAGCCGCTGGCGGCGGTGGAGCCTGAGGGGGAGCGGCCGCGGGAGCCGGAGCGGATGCCGCAGGCGCGGCTTCCGGCGGTTTAGGTTTTTCCGAGGCTTTCTCCGAACTAGGCCGCCTCAAGACCGGCGGGGCATCCAAGTCCTGCCCGGCCGGTTTTGTGAGAGCTGCCTGCTTCTTGGCCGCCGCCGCTGCCGCAGCCGCCGCGATCGCGCCGGCGGACTGCCAAGTACCCTCGCCGATCCAGGAGTTGTTCGCCTGTCGTGCACCGGCTACGGTAAACAGCCCCTCGGAAACACCCGTGCGGACAGCTTCGTAAACCGTGCCGGACTCGAGTGCCATGGGTACCGGAGAGGCTTTGTACGCGCTCGCATCGTAGAACTTGCCTTCGTTCAGGATGACCACGGGGATGAGGTGAGCCTTCCCGCTCGGCGTCAACTCGATCAGGCCCAGTGCGCGAGGTCCTTTGCTGGCCGATTCACGTTTGGCAAACTGCGCCGGCACAGGTTGCGCCAGAATCAAGGCCAGGCCCGCCAGGATGACGAACCGCCGAGGCCTGCGGTATAACGTTGCAATAGGAGACGCTGCCATGGATATCAATGATAAAGCTCCCGACTTCACTTTACCTGACCAGAACGACAAAGAGGTCTCCCTCAAGGATTTTCACGGGAAATACGTCGTGCTCTACTTCTATCCCCGAGCCGATACTCCGGGCTGCACCATTGAGGCCTGTGAATTCCGCGATTCCTACAGGAAGATTCAGAACAGCGGCGCGGTCATTTTGGGCATTTCGCCCGACCAGCCCAAAGCACAGAAGAAATTCGAAGAAAAGTACAAGCTGCCGTTTACCTTGCTAGGCGATGCCGACAAGAAGGTGTGCAACGCCTTCGGCGTGATCCAGGAAAAGAACATGTACGGCAAGAAAGTGATGGGAGTGGTACGCACCACGTTCATCATCGGCCCGGACGGAAAGATCAAACACATCTTCCACAAAGTGAAGGCCGAAGGTCACGCGGAAGAGGTGCTGGCGTACTTGAAGACCACCGCGAAGGGCGCGGCGTAGGAAGGCAGGGTCGGAGGGGCGGGTCTTGACCCGCCCCCCTCACAGTTCTTGCTTATCTTAGGGCAGCCGATTTGGTCAAAGTGAAGGTCGCAGCCGTCTCGGCATGAATCACCGCTTCTTCCTTGCCTGTAGCCGCCGCTACACCGGTTCCAGCCGCTCCACCCGCTGCGGCGCCGATCAGCGCTCCTTTTCCACCACCGAAGATGCCGCCCAGAACAGCACCGGCCGCGGTGCCGCCACCGATCTTGGTGACATTGCTCTTGGTGTGGCTCTTGCCCTTGGCGCGGAAGGCACTGGTGGAAATGGGCACCATCTTGCCGTCAACTTCGATCACAGTCAGGCGCAGCGAGAGCTGGCCCGGATCATGCAGCCGTCCGCTGGACTTGGCGAACGTCACTTTTCCCTTGACGGGTGCGCCGGTCTTGGCGAGCGTCTTGCCGTTCACGACCAAATTGCTGGCCAGGTTGGCTTCGAACTTGTCTCCAGTCTTGGCGGTGGCGGAATTGATTTGGGAGCCGGTAAGGATAGTAATCTTTGTACCGTAAGGAATGGTCTCAGCTGCGACCGTCACAGCAAGCAGCAGCAGTACCGAAGTAATCCTGAGCGATTTCCCGAGCATGAATCCTCCTAAAGATCTTGAGCGCTGGCGCCCTAGCCATGCAAAGTAGCAAACTTTCGACAAGTACGAACGTTCCGAAGGTCCAATGGGTAAACTGACCGTTTGGTGCGAATGCGGGATTAACTGGCTGTTTCAACCTCCTGTTCTTGCGCCGGGGAGAAGCTCTTAAGGAGACTCGTGGATAAGCTCCGCAAGCCATTGCCACGCGATTTCTACACCCGCGATCCGCGGGCGGTAAGCCGAGACTTATTGGGCAAGGTGCTGGTCCGGCGACAGGGGAAGAAGCTCCTGGCCGCCCGGATCGTGGAAGTCGAGGCCTACCTCGGCCAGAGCGACCCCGCGGCACATTCGGCCGCCGGTCGCACCGCGCGCAACGCCGTCCTGTTCGGTCCGCCGGGTCGCTCCTACGTGTACTTCATCTACGGCAACCACTACTGTTTCAATGTGTCATGCCTTCCCGATGGACAGGCGGGCGGCGTCCTGTTCCGCGCGTTGGAGCCTCTGCTTGGGATCGAAAAGATGGCCCGTCTCCGGCACGTGTCCGTCAACAGTGCCCGCGGTCTGCGACTGCTGACCAGCGGCCCAGGGAGGTTGGCCGAGGCATTTGGCATCACGCGGGAACGCGACAACGGGAAGGACCTGACCCGCGCGAACTCTGATCTCTTCATCACCGACGACGGCTTTCTGCCACGCCGGGTGCGGACCACAGCCCGCATCGGCATCACCAAGGCCGCCGCCCGCCCACTGCGCTACCTGATTGCCGGGAACGAGTTCGTCTCCGGGACCAGGAATCGAAACGCCAAACCAAGGTAACCCGCCCGTAGTTCACTTACGGACCGAAACTCCTGCACGTGGCCGAAACGGTTCTTCGTGGTTTATCCTTATGGCCCCATGAAACCTAACTATGGAATGTTTTCTTGCAGGCCGTTTCTGCTGTCCCTCATCTTCATGCTCAGTCTACCGGGCTGGAGCCAGCCCACGCCGAATCTCGAAGAGCTGAAGAAAGAGGCGATGCAGGAAATCGACCGCCGCCAAGCCTTCACCCAGCAAATGGTGGACCAGATCTTCAGCTACTCCGAGCTGGGATTTCAGGAATTTGAGACTTCGCGCTATCTGACGGAAATCCTGGCAAAGAACGGGTTCAAGATTGAGCGCGGCGTCGCTGGCATTCCCACCGCTTGGGTGGCCACCTACGGTTCAGGCAAGCCGGTGATTGATTTCATCGCCGACCTCGACTGCATTCCCCGCGCTTCGCAGAAGCCTGGCGTTGCTTATCACGACCCGATCGTCGAGGGAGCGCCCGGCCACGGCGAAGGCCACAACGCCGGAGAAGCCGTGAACGTCACCGCTGCACTCGTCTTGCGCGAGTTGATGGAGAAGCACCACATTGCCGGTACGGTGAAAGTTTTTCCCGGCGTGGCGGAAGAGCTGGTGGGAACCAAGGCATTCTATGTTCGCGCTGGTCTCTTCAAAGACGCGGACGTTGTTTTAGGAGCCCACGTGCACGACTCGTTCGGCACCGAATATGGCCAGGCCTTCGCCCCGCAAGGCCTGGTCTCGGTACAGTATTTCTTCCACGGCAAAGCCGCCCACGCGGCCGGCGCGCCCTGGGAAGGCCGCAGTGCGCTCGATGCGGTCGAACTGATGGACACGGGCTGGAACTTCCGCCGCGAACACCTGCGCCTGCAGCAGCGCTCGCACTACGTGATCATCAACGGCGGCGACCAGCCCAACGTCGTGCCTTCAGAAGCCGCGGTCTGGTACTTCTTCCGCGAGCTCGACTATCCCCACATCAAAGATTCCTACGACCTGGGCAACACTATGGCCCAGGCGGCAACCATGATGACCGGAACCACTGTGACTCGCCGTCTGGTCGGTTCGGCCTGGCCGCCACACTTCAACAAAGTCGTAGCCGAGATCCAGCAGAAAAACATCGAGCAGATCGGAATGCCGCAGTGGAGCGACGCCGACCAGACCCTGGCCAAAGCGCTCCAGAAAGAAATCGGCGCCCAGGTCGATGGCCTGAAGTTGAAAGTGGATCCGCTCAAAACCCCCGACCCCGCCCGTGAGGAAGGCGGCTCCGACGATATTGGCGACATCTCCTGGAACGTGCCCACCGTCTACCTACGCTACCCTGCGAACATCCCGCACACCCCGGGACACAGCTGGGTGGATGGCGTCGCCATGGCCACTCCGATCGCGCACAAAGGATCAACTGCAGGAGCGAAAGCGCAAGCCACCACGGCCCTCGATTTCCTGCTGTCCCCGGAACTGGTGAAACAAGCGTGGGATTATTTCAACAACGTTCAGACCAAAGACCTGAAGTACACGCCGCTCATTGCGCCGGATGACCAACCTGCCATCGAACTGAACAAGGAGAAGATGCAGAAATTTCTGCCGGAACTGAAGAAGTACTATTACGATCCGACGAAGTACAAGACCTACCTGGAGCAGTTGGGCATTCAGTACCCGACGGTGAGGAAGTAGAAGAGCAAGCCGATGGAGGACGGGCGTCGCCGCCCGTCCCACCACAAATCTCGTAGGGACAGCCGCCTCGGCTGTCCAGCCGTAGCGAAGCTCGGCGGCTGCCTAAGCCGGATGAAGCACGACGTTATCAATCAGCCGAGTAGCACCGACGAATCCTGCCACGGCAACCAGCGCGGGAGCTCCGACTTCCACAACAGGATCAAGCGCGTCCGGGTCCACGATCTCCAAGTAATCCAGCCGGACTGATGGCTCCTCTGCGAAAACCTGTTTCCCAACCTCGATCAGCTTCGCTGCTTCCCCCTCACCGTGCTCAAAGAGGTCTCGCACCTGCATCAGCGCGCGATACAGCACCAGCGCCGCTTTTCGCTGCCCCGGATCCAGATAAGCATTACGCGAGCTCTTGGCCAGGCCATCAAATTCGCGCACGATAGGACAGCCCACAATCTGCACCGGCATATTGAGATCACGCACCATGCGGCGAATGATCGCGACCTGCGCCGCATCCTTCTGACCAAAGAAAGCCAAATCTGGCTCCACGATATGAAATAGCTTTGAAACGACCGTAGTCACGCCACGAAAATGGCCGGGACGCGATTTCCCGCAAAGCTTGTCGCTCAGGCCTTCGACCATGACATATGTGACAACGCCTTGCGGGTACATCTCCTCCACCGTAGGCGCAAACAGGAAATCCGCACCTTCTTTTTCTAGCAACTCGCAATCGCGCTCAAAATTCCGCGGATATTTCGAGAAGTCTTCCTGAGGGCCAAATTGAGCCGGATTCACAAAAATGGAAACTGCAACAACGTCGCACTGCGCCTTGGCTGCCCGCACCAGCGAGAGATGCCCCTCATGCAGCGCCCCCATGGTAGGCACGAAACCCACCCTGCAGCCCTGCCCCGGCAGGTCCCGGCGAGCAATCCGCATCTCTGCAATCGTGGCGCAGATTTTCATCGAAGGGAAGTGTGGGCTCTCAAGCAGAAGGGACCCAATTGATGAGCACGTGCATACTTTCCAGCGTGCCCGCGACCAAAGCCCGGTTCCTTCGAATCTGGACGTCGTCCCCCGGCGCACCGACGCCGTTTTCCGTCACTGCGACCACTCGTCCGTAGGGCCACGCGGAGGAGGGCAGCTGCGCCAGCGCCGGAAGCAACTCCTCCGGTTTCAGTAAGCGCTGTTCGTTATTGCCGACATCCAGCATGCCGATCCCGTCCTTCCTCACGATCAGGTAAGGATTGCGCCAGGCTCGCATGTCGCGCATGTTTCTGTACATCTCGGGTTTGGCTGCTGGAATTGTTTGAATGCGGGCAGCGGCTGCGGCCTCCAAAGCCGCCCCATCCGGCTCTTTGGACGCGGAGCAGGATGCAAGATTGACGACCAACCAAGCAACCAGAAATGTTGCAATCAGACGCAAGCGATTCCTCTGTCCGATTCTACCGCCGCATCGCCTGTTTCCGCTCCAGCACCGTCTCCAGCGCCGCCTGCGTTTCCTTGGGCAAGTGATACGACTCGCCATCCGACGGATACTGCCGCGCCGTCACGTCACTGCGGAACGCCTGCACGGCATCGGCAATGAGTGCCGCCGCGTCGCCATAACGCCGCACGAACTTGGCCGGAGGACCGAAAGTCAGGTTCAGGATGTCATGGAACACCAACACTTGCCCGTCGCACTCCGGACCAGCTCCGATGCCAATCGTAGGAGCGCCCACCTCCGCGGTGATCATGGCCGCAACTTCCCGCGGAATGCCTTCCAGGTAAATGCAGGCCACGCCCGCCCGGTCGAGCGCCAGGGCATCGCGCATAAGCTGTTCGATGGCGGCCAGCGACTTTCCCTGCACCTTGTATCCGCCCATCACGTTCACCGACTGCGGCGTAAGCCCGATATGCCCAGTGACCGGAATTTCGGCATCGATAATGCGCCGGATCAGGTCCACCCGCTTCTCGCCGCCCTCAATCTTCACCGCCTCCGCCCCCGCTTCCTTGACGAAGCGTGAAGCGTTGCGCACAGTTTCGTCCGGACTCACGTGATACGAGCCATAGGGCATGTCCACCACCAGCAGCGCATGTTTCACTCCCCGGCGTACCGCCCGCGCGTGATGCAGCATTTCGTCGAGGGTGACCGAGAGCGTGTTCTCATAACCAAGCATGGTCATGGCCAGCGAGTCGCCGACCAAGGCAATGTCGATGCCGCCCTCGTCCACCAGACGCGCGCTGGCGTAATCGTAGGCCGTCAAACAGGTGATGGGTTCTTTAAGAAGTTTCTTTTCGCGAAGCGAAGCGACAGTGATCTTGTGGCGGGGTTCGCCAATCGGGGTGAGACTCACAATATCCTCCAGTGCCCCTCCGCCTTGGCGGATAGAGCCTGTACGCATCTTGGATGATGCTGGAAGTATTCTAGACTAATGGCAGGCCGTTAGTCGATGGCCGTTAGTCGTTGGTCAAGATATTGAAAGCAAACGGGATATAGGGTTAAGACCAACGGCTGCCTTCAGGCGCTGGCCGCATCCTGGCTCCCCAAAGGCAGGAAGTACTGCGTCCCCTTGATCGGCGCGGAAACCTTTCGCAGCAACTCTTGCAAATCCTCATTCCGCTCCACGAAGTCAATCTCGGAAGTATTCACGATCAGCAGGTCTGACGATGTGTAGTGAAAGAAAAAGTGCTCGTAAGCTTTGATCACTTCTTCCAGATAGTCCTCGTTGATCGCCTTTTCTCCCGGCGCATTCTTTTTCTTCAGACGCTTCTTCAGCACCTCGGGCGAGGCTTGCAGATAAATAACCAAGTCAGGCGTGGGCAACTGTTCACGGAAGTAGTTGTAGTAGCGGTTGTAGGTGTCGAGCTCATGGTCGGTCAGATTAAGGCAGGCGAAGAGCTTGTCCTTTTCGAAGATGAAGTCAGTGACCACGGTCTTCTGCGAGCGTGGTCCCAGGTCAAGCGCCCGGAGCTGCTCGAATCGCCGGATCAGAAAAGCGAATTGCGCCTGGAATCCCGCTCCAGGCTCGCCGTCGTAGAAGGCACGCAGAAACGGGTTGTCTTCCGCCTCCATAACGCGCTGCGCATTCAAACGCTCGGCCAGAATGCGGGCCAGTGTGCTCTTGCCGACTCGTATGGGACCTTCCACTGCGATGTAGCGGGGCAGCTCGAAAAGATTGGCCATGGGCTAGTGGGAATCGCTGCTTCGCATGGCAGCATATCTCGGCTGAGGCCGGGTGGCAATTGAGGGATGAGTTAACAGGGGATTTTCGATCGCCAATTTCCAATTTTGCGCCCGTCGCAGAATTCAATCGGCAATCGGCAATTGAAAATCGGCAATCCTTTACAATCCCTCCATGCTCGCCCTCGCTCTCACCGCTGCCGGCGTAGCTGCGGCCGCCTCCGCCGCCAGCTACCAGTCGATGGCGCCGACCGGGCAGTGGTATGGCCGGACTTTCACCGGCCTTGGCTGCGGATCCAAGAAGCTGGCGCTTACCTATGACGACGGCCCCAACGATCCGTACACCCTGCGCCTTCTCGAAGTTCTGACCAAGCACAACGTCCGGGCCACGTTCTTCCTGATCGGCCGCTACGTCCAACAGCGCCCGGACATTGTTCGTGAGCTGGTAAAAGCCGGGCATGTGGTCGGCAACCATACCTTCACGCATCCCTTGCTGATCTTCAAGCCATCTCAGGATGTTAAGGCAGAACTGGCGAACTGCGAGCGCGCCCTGACCGACGCTGTGGGAGAACACTCGAATCTCTTCCGTCCTCCGTTTGGTGGCCGCCGGCCGGCCGTATTCAGGATCGCGCGCGAACTGGGACTTGAGCCTGTGATGTGGAATGTGACAGGTTATGACTGGAATGCGCCGTCGGTCGAGCACATCGAGCGCAAGGTCACGAGGCAGGCCCGGGGCGGAGATGTCATCCTGCTGCACGACGGTGGACACCTAGCGTTCGGCGCCGATCGTGCCTACACAGTCACCGCCACCGACCATCTAATTTCGCGCTACAAATCGGAAGGCTCCGAGTTTGTGACGGTGCCAGAGATGATGGGGAAAGATGCTCGTGTGGAGCCGGGTCTCTGACCCGGCCCGCGGCCCGAAGGGCCGCCGCTTGAGGATTCTTCCGCCACGAGCGGTGCTGCGCACCGGCTGACCGGGTCAGAGCCCCCGGTCCCACACAAGCCTCGTCAGGCATGCGTCGGCACAAACGCCTGTTTCGCTGCTGCAATGGTTCGCCGGATATCTTCTTCTGTGTGAGCAAAGCTCAAGAACGCCGCCTCAAACTGCGACGGCGGCAGATAAACTCCACCCTCCAGCATGGCGCAGAAGAAACGCCCAAACCCTTCGGTATCGGATTTTGAAGCCGAGTTCCAATCAGTCACCGGGCCAGCTGTAAAGAACCATGTAAACATCGAACCCACGCGGTTGTAGCACACCGGCACGCCCGCTTCCTTAGCGGCTGCGGCGACACCGGCCACCAGTTCTCCGCTCAACCTGTCCAGTCGGGAGTAGATCTTGCTCTTGTTGTCGCGCAGATAGCGAAGCGTGGCCACTCCCGCAGCCATTGCCAGCGGATTGCCCGAAAGCGTGCCCGCCTGATACATCGGCCCCAGCGGCGCCACCAAATCCATAATCTCCGCGGGGCCACCGTAAGCTCCAACCGGCAGGCCGCCGCCAATAATCTTGCCCAGGGTAGTCAGGTCGGGACGAATCCCGTACAGTTCCTGCCCGCCCCCGAAAGCTACACGGAAACCGGTCATCACTTCGTCGAAAATCAGCACCGTCTTCTCGCGCAGCGTGATCGCGCGCAGGGCTTCCAGGTATCCGCGCGCCGGCGGCACGCATCCCATATTTCCGACTACTGGTTCCACGATCACGCAGGCGATCTGGTCTTTAAATTTCTTGAATGCCTGCTCCAGCGCGTCCGTATCGTTGAAAGGCAAAGCCAGAGTCAAACCTGCGATTTCCTCCGGCACGCCCGCTGAGCCGGGGATCCCCAGCGTGGCCACTCCAGAACCGGCCTTCACCAGCAGCCCATCCGCGTGTCCGTGATAACAGCCCTCAAATTTCACCACGTACTTGCGTTTCGTGTAGGCTCGAGCCAGGCGGATCGCCGACATGGTCGCCTCCGTGCCCGAGTTGACGAAGCGAACCTTCTGCATCGAGGGAACCGCCGAGAGAACAATCTCCGCCAGATCGGCTTCGGCGGGCGTGGACGCGCCAAAGCTGGTGCCATTCCGCGCTGCCGCAGTGATCGCTTCGACTATGCTGGGCGCGGCATGCCCCAGGATGAGCGGCCCCCAGGAGCCGATGTAGTCGATGTACTCGTTACCGTCCGCGTCCCAGAGGTGAGAACCCTGCCCGCGAACGATGAACAGCGGATCGCCGCCCACGGCGCGAAAAGCACGCACCGGCGAGTTCACCCCGCCGGGAATCATCTGCTCGGCCCGCTTCTGCAGCCGGCGCGACGTCTCGACTTTGCGAGTCATGAGAATCCTCCTCGGCGGAACTCATAAATATAGCAGCGGCAGAAAGGATCGTGTGGGCGCGGGTGACTCGCCCGCGCCAAGACAGGCTGGGATTCTCATGGATATGAATTCACCGGAAATTCATACATTCGCAACAATCCTGAAACACCTGCCCGCTACACTCGCATCAGTGACATGGCCCTTCTAACCGGGAGGGTTTCAGGACAGCCTCGGGGGGCTCCGGGCTGTCCTCTTTAATTTTGATCGTGTGGAAACAGATTGTGTGGGGACGGGCGACCCGCCCGCCCGTCCAGCCAAGCGAAAGCTCGGCCAGCTCTACTTCTCCACCTTCACGCCCCTCCAGAACGCCACACATCCCTTGATCTGTTTGGCTGCCGGTTTCGGATCGGAGTAATACCATGCTGCATCATGATTGCGTTTGCCGTTGACTTCGATGTCGTAATAACTTGCCGTCCCCTTCCAAGGACAAACCGTCTGCGTAGCACTGGGCTTGAAATGTTCCGCCTTGATCGCATCCCGCGGGAAATACTGGTTTCCCTCCACTTCCTCGCACCGGTCAGACTCGGCTAGAACCGCGCCTTCCCACATTGCTTTTGCCATAACACCAGTTTAGATTGCCAAGCGGGAAGGCGGTCGGAAAAACTTTGCCCAGCTCAGAAACCTTCAACGGCCACTCCATGGTGGAGCAGTTACGCCGTGTAATGGTCTGCTCGCCAAATTCGGCAGGATGGGACCAGTGTGGCGCGGGCGCCCTCGCCCGCGAAGGCTGGCAGGACCTGGGCTTCCATCACCAACCCGACTGTACAACCGCGCAAAAACAGCACGATGCCCTCTGCCACGAACTGGAAGCCGCCGGAGCGGAAGTGGTTCATCTGCCAGCCTCACCCACCCTCTCACTTGACGCTGTCTACACCCACGATCCATCACTCGCGACCGACTACGGCGTTATCCTGATGAATCCCGGCAAACCCAACCGCGTGCCGGAAGCAGGGCATCACGGCGAATTGTTCCGGAGTCTTGGGATCCCAGTTCTGGGCGCGATCAAGCCGCCAGCCGCTACCGAAGCTGGAGACATGGTCTGGCTGGACGCGAAAACGCTGCTCATCGGCCACAGCTACCGCACCAACGCCGCCGGCATCGCCCAGATGCGCGCGCTGCTCGCTCCGAAAGGTGTGGAGATCATCGCTGCGCCGCTTCCCCACGGTCCCGGCCCATCGGCCTGCCTGCACCTGATGTCGCTGATCAGCTTGTTGGATGAAGAAACCGCGATAGTGGACCTTCCACGGCTGGCGGTGGAAACGGTGGAACTACTCAAAGCCAGGGGCTACCGCCTCATCGAGATCGAATATTCCGAGCGTGAAACCCTGGCCTGTAACGTACTCTCACTCGGCGGCAAACGCCTGCTCGCGCTGGATGAGAACAAGAAGACGAACCAGAAACTTAGCCGCACCGGTTTCGATGTGCGAACCTTCCCTGGTTCCGAACTCTGCATCAACGGCTCCGGCGGCCCCACCTGCCTGACCAGGCCGCTGCTACGAACCAGGTAGGGGCAGAACCCGTCCTGAGCGAAGTCGAAGGATGCCTCACCTGTCCCGCGGAGCGCGAGGAGAACACGATGTGTGACTCACTAGCCGGATCGGTGCTGTGTGGGTTAGATCGCCCTTTTCTCGACGAAGCTGAAGCGTCCGTGCAATAGGCTTGCCACCGAAACAGCTTTTACCCACGCGCTTTCCACATCGTCAAGCCGAAGGTCGCAAAAGGATTGGGGTGGTGTGAGATCTTCGCGAACCAAATGTGACACCTGTGCCAAGCTTATGGGTTCCCGGTAGGGAATGATATCGCTGAGCTCGATTGCGGATACCTTAGAGGCTAGTCCTACGTAGGCAGTGAATTCGTCCGAAGTGCAGCCCATGGACGAGCCGAACTGAGACCAAATATCGGCAGGCGACCCTACCGTTACTGAGTTGACTGTGGCCTCACCCACGAGAGCCTTCTGAGGGCTGGACGCATACAAGACAGCTTTGCAACCAATCCATCTGTTCGAGAACCTCTTCCTTACTTCGATCAACTTTGATCCCGCAAGAATTCTCTCAGCGTATTTCGGTTTGACGCTGATGAGAATCTTGCTATTCAGCGAGTAGCCCCCAGGCCTGAACTTTACGGCCAATGCTGGGAGCTTCTTCATGACCGCGGACCAGACTGTCAGAAAAGGTGCAGAACAGGATAGCTCAGTCTCTCCGTGACGATACTGCCGCCGAGACTTTATTGCGTCCGTGAACCCGAAAGACTCGAAGAATCCGCGTTTGCTGTTCCAAAGCGATTCGGGGAGTGTGAAGTGAATTTCCTTGGCATCGTGACGCGTTTCGAGCGTCATCTGGCTAAAGAACATTTGTCCCAAGTCCAGGTCGTGGTAGTTCTGGTCGATTCGCAGATGGCAGAACTTCGCTCTCTTGCCAAGCTTGAGTACGGCGGACGCTATGGCATTCTCGCCTTCGTAAGCGATCCACGCAATTCTCTGCCCCGACTCCAGGCCAGGCAAAACCTTCTCCTTGAACCAGCGACCAATTGCTGGATACATGCTCTCATTTCCGTTGATGAGCTTTTTCAGGACCCCCATCTCGTCGCTCCACTCAAGGGCCTCTGATTTTCCTAATCTCACGATGCGAAAATTGGGCGTGAGTGGGAAAAGCATTCCGGGCTGCTCGTTTCTACGTTGTTTCAACGGTGCCATAGCACTAACCTCATTGCCATTCGGCGAAGAATTTGGAAAGCTGAAGGCTTTGTTCCGCATATGCCGTCGAACCTTGCGGAGCGTCTCTTGACATTCTGTAGAATCTCAAGTTAGCCATCTTTTCACCGTGAGCGAGGCTAACGTCGACTTGATGCCCACGAACTTCGAATATTAGTGGCGACCCCTCTTTTCCTTCAGGTCGCGATTTGCCATCCTTGCCAACAAGTCCCCACCATGGGTGAACGAACCCCGCATAGTGTATCCGCATCTCGCCAATTGTTTCATCGATTGCTCGACAATAAACCGCAATGCCCTCGGGAAGAGCGATTTTCTCACGCGATCTCAGGATGTAGAACTTGTTCTTCTCGATCTTTAGCCTATCTTGAACAGATCTAACGCGCTGCCAGTAGTCCGCAGGATTCGGCTTCGGTTCCTTTTTTGACTTGTCCTCCCAGAGCGGAACCGCATCATCTCTGTCCACCGCACAGAACGCAGCGGCTGGTTCGTCGGCAATATCCACTTCGCTCAGATCAACAGTAAGGCTCCCGTCGGCAGACGTAGTGCCTGGAAATATAGCCTGAAAAAAGTCCTTACCTCTAACCAGCGCATCATCGGGATTACCGTAGAAGAACCTCAACTGTGACAAGGAATCTCCTGGCCTCACGAGAACGTTGAACGTGATGGGCGTAATCTCCAGGAACATTTCGCCTGAGCTTTTTTCGAGTCCCTGCGGTGTAAAGCATTCGTAGGTGTCCATTCCATCGACGATGAGCCGTGCCAATACATCCACTCTTCCCACCGAACTCTTCGCGGTCGCCTCTCCGTAGATTCCCAAGCCTCTTAGGCTTGTGTTGAGTATCTCCTCCAGTCTGAAAACATAAGTGTGCGTGCGATCTAATTGGTAGGTACCGTTTCCCACCTTGGGGTGCGATTTCGCTAGCTGCTGATCCTCCAGAAATGAGCGGTAGTTCTCATACTTACCAGATGTTTTTAAAGGTTTTACCGCGCCTCCGACCATCTCAAAGGCCTCGTCCGCAAGACGGAGATCCATCGAAGAACAATCTAGGGTCGGTTCGGGAAGGCGTCTGTCCCACGTGACAAGCTTCTTGGTAAAGAGTTCCCTCATTTGATCGGAGTTCAAAACTCCAGGCACGCGAAAAAGTGGCATCGGTTCTCCTGCAGGAATTTCTCTGGGAGGCCCATGAAGCTTGTGAGAATCATAATGCGCAAGTAGCGGTCGGGCAAGAAGAAGTACCGTCTGCACCAACATTGCGACAATTCCCAAAATGGCCCTGCTAGAATAGGAGCCGCATGTTGCTCCCCTTCGTCCGCGATCTCTTCGCGGACGCGGAAAAGTTGCCCGCCTTCTCGCGTGTGGCCTCCCATCTCAAAGAGGGCACGGGGCGGACTCGTGTCTCCGGACTCACTCCCACCGCCAAGGCGATGCTCCTTGTCTTGTTGCAGAAGGCTGCCGCCCGACCGCTCATCGTCGTCGTAACCGACAATCGCATCGTGGAGGAGTTCGTCCCCGTACTGCGGGCCTTCTGTGAATTGAGCGGCGGGACCGATCCGGAATCCGTGGTCGCCTTTCCCACCCGCGACGTCTTGCCCTTCCAGAATCTGTCTCCCCACCCCGAGATTCAAGAGGAACGAGCCGTTGCCCTTTGGAAGATCGCGACCGGCGCGGCTTCCATCGTGGTGGCGCCCATCGCAGCGACGGCTCTCCGCTTGCGGTCCGCCGAATACTACGCGGACCTGGCGCGCATGGTCCGGCGGGGAGAGACGCTGGATACCGAACCCCTGCTGCGCCACCTCAACACGGTTGGTTACAGTTCGACTGACGTGGTGGAAATGCCGGGTGAATACGCTCTGCGCGGCGGCATTCTCGACGTCTACTCTCCGGAAGCCGACCGCCCCGTGCGCATAGAATTTTTCGGCGACGAGATCGAGTCCATCCGCAAGTTCGACCCGGCCACGCAACGATCCTCTAATCCGGTGGACGAAGCGCTGCTCCTCCCTCTCACCGAGACTCCAGTCAGCGAAGAACTTCTGGGCGCGATTCACGTGCGCCTTTCGGGCAAGCGCATCACCGGCGCGGAGGAGATCGTGGAGCAAGCCGTGCGCTCCGGCGGCGTGACCGTCTTCCCCGGCTGGGAGTTTTACGCTCCGGTCGCCGGCGCCTATCGCACCCTCTTCGACTTGCTGCCCCGCGCTGCAGTCATCGCCGACGAGCCCGACAATCTCAGAGCCGAATTCGACCACGTGTGGGCTCGCATCGAAGAAGCCCACGAGCGGAGCGGCGTCGGCAACCTGGTGCGGCCCAAAGACCTCGGGCTTTCGCCAGACGACTGGTGGCAGAAACTGGCCACCTTGCATGGCGCAGATGTCGAACACCTCGGCATCGCGCGTCCAGGAGATGTCGAGCCGGTTACATTCCATTCGCAACCCACCCCGCGCTTCCACGGCTCAGTCCCGGCCATGCTGGAGGAAGTCCAGAAACAGCTGGCCGACAGCAAGCGGGTCCTGATCGCTGTTCCCAACACCGGTGAAGTCGAACGCCTGGCGGATATTTTCAGCGAATACGCCATCTCGTTCCGCCTGGGCAGCCGCACCCGCGGCGGCGAGAGCTATGCCGACGAAACTTCCTATTTCGCCGGTGAAGTGCTCACCAGCACCCTGGTCAAAGCCTACGTCCCCGATGGCCTGATCCTGCCGGATGCTCACCTTGCCATCTTCGGTGCTCGTGACCTGTTCGATGAGTCCGAGTCGGTGGCCTCCCGTCCGCAGCGCCAGAAGTCCAAAGTCTCAGCCTTCCTTTCCGATTTCCGCGATCTGCAAGTCGGCGACTACGTCGTGCATGTGGAACACGGAATCGGACAATACCAGGGTCTGAAGGAAATCAACCAGGGCGATGGCACTGCCGAGTTCATGCTGCTCGAATACGCGGACGGCGCCCGCCTCTACGTCCCGCTCACGCGCCTCGACCTGATTCAGAAATATCGCTCCTCCGAAGGCGCGAAACCCGCGCTCAGCCATCTAGGGACAGCCGCCTGGGCCAAGACCAAGGCTCGCGTCCGCAAGGCCATGAAAGACATGGCCGACGAACTGCTCAAGCTCTACGCCGAACGGAAGACTGCCGAGGGCCATGCCTTTTCGCCAGACAGCCAATGGATGCGCGAGTTTGAAGACGCCTTCGAGTACAGCGAAACTGAAGATCAAGATCTGGCGATCACCGACGTCAAGCGAGACATGGAGTCCTCGCAGCCCATGGACCGCCTGCTCTGCGGCGACGTGGGCTACGGCAAAACCGAAATCGCCATGCGCGCCGCTTTCAAAACCATCAGCGACAACAAGCAAGTTGCGGTGCTCGCGCCCACGACGGTCCTGGTTTTTCAGCACTTCGAGACCTTCAAGCAGCGTTTTGCAGCGTTCCCCGTCACCATCGAAATGATCAGCCGCTTCCGCACCGCAAGGCAGCAGAAAGAAATTCTGCAGAAAGTGGAAGCCGGCAAGGTGGACATCCTGATCGGCACTCACCGCCTGCTCTCGAAAGACGTAAAGTTCACCGACCTCGGCCTGCTGGTGGTGGACGAAGAGCAGCGTTTCGGAGTTCGCCACAAAGAACGCCTGAAGCAGATGCGCAAAGAGGTAGACGTGCTCACCATGTCAGCCACGCCAATTCCGCGCACCCTGCACATGTCTTTGGCCGGACTGCGCGACATGAGCGTGATCGAGACCCCGCCCAAAGACCGCATCGCGATCCAAACCGTGGTGGCCAGTTGGGACGAGAAGCTGATCCAGTCCGCCATCGAGCAGGAGCTCGACCGTGGCGGCCAGGTCTACTTCGTGCACAACCGGGTGGAGAGCATCTGGGAAATCGCCGCGAAACTGCAAGCGTTAGTGCCTCGCGCCCGCATAGCCGTGGGCCACGGCCAGATGTCGGAAACCGAACTCGAAAAAGTCATGCTGAAGTTCATGCATCACGAAGCCGATATCCTGGTCGCCACCACCATCATTGAGAA
>JBGQBN010000026.1:0-51406 GCA_041494805.1 Terriglobia bacterium
AAGAGGACCTCCTATACGGTGGGGGAAATCAACTACCACTTCGCGTTGAATGATGTGGTTGGGGCCAGCGGTTCGTTTTATGACCTGCACTATCGCGACGTGCCGCCGGCGGGGATCACGTCGCTGGCGCTGACCGACACAAGAACGGCGGCGGCTTCCGCTTTTTGGTTTCATCGTTTGTTGAAGCGGGATTGGCTGGGTGCGAGCTATCGCTTCCAGCACTTCACCTTCGATCCCAGCGGCGAAACCCGCGTCCATTCCTTCGCCGCAGCCAACACGCTGACTGTGGGCAAGAACCTCAATATCAGCGGTTTTATTGGCCCGGAATATTCCGACAACCATGGCTTGGTGGCCGGGGGTACGGGGCAGCAAACACAGTTCACCAAGTGGCTTCTTGCTGGTGGCATCGAAGCTGGATGGCAGGGACGGCACACCAGCGTGGCGACGGGATACTCCCGGCGTCTGAATGATGGCGGAGGAATCCTGGGCGCGGTACGGGCGCAAGATGTGCACGTGAGTTTCCGCCGCGAGTTTCTACCGGGTTGGGCTGGCGGTCTCGGAGTGAGTTATGGGGATAGCAAGTCGCTGACTGTGCTGAATGCAGCCAGTGCGAGCTCGATCAGGGCCGCGACAGGGAGCGCTTCCGTGGAGCGCAGCCTGGGCCGGAAGTTTGCCATTCGTGCCGACTACGCGCATGCTTTTCAGCGGCAATCGGCGACCACACTGGTGCCGGAATTCAATGTCGATCGCAATCGCTTGAGCCTGACGCTGGGATACCAGTGGACCAAGGCCCTGGGACGTTAATGATGGATGAAGAACAGAACGAACAACAGTCGGTAATCCCCGACTACGCGCAACTGAAGGGGATGGTGCACCGCCGCCGGTGGCATTTCATGGTGCCCTTTTTTGCCGGCTGGCTGGCCATCTGGGTTGCCAGCTGGTTTCTGCCGTCCATCTACCGGTCCGGCACGCTCATTCTGATCGAACAACCGGCTGTGCCGGAAAAGTACGTGGTCTCCAATATTGACAGCGACATCCAGCAACAGATGGACAGCATCTCGCAGCAGATTCTGAGCCGCACCCGCCTTCTGCATGTCATCCAGACGCTTGACCTCTACACCAAAGAGAGGAAGGGCCACACCGACGACGAGGTCGTGGACATCATGCGGAAGGACGTTGAGATTGAACTCTCTCGCGGGGATGACAGAAAACTTTCCGCATTCAATATCTATTATCAGAACCGGGACCCCCAGCTAGCGCAGGCAGCCACCCGCGAACTTGCCAATCAGTTCATCACAGAGAATCTGGAACAACGGCAGGGCCGGTCATCGAACACGACGAAATTTCTTCAGGAACAGTTGGACCAAGCCCGCGCCAAGCTGGCCGAGCAGGAAGCTCGGGTGCGTGAATTCAAAGACAAGCACCTGGGTGAATTACCCAGCCAGACGCAAAGCAACCTGCAGATTTTGGGTGGCTTACAGGGTCAGTTGCAGGCACAAGAAGATTCGCTCAATCGCGCCAAGCAGCAGAACACCTATCTGGAGTCTTTAATTAACCAGTACCGCGCGTTGGAGCACGGAAGCAAGGGGGCGGCGGGCGGGCCGTCGCGGCTGGGAGCCATCGACCAGGAATTGGAGCGGCTGAAAGCGCAGCTGGCCGACCTGAGCTCACGTTATACCGACATCCATCCTGACGTGCGGAAGACCCGGGAGCAGATCGCCCAGGCAGAGAAGGCGCGCGAGCGCATCATTGCCGACGGCAATCGGGGAGGGGGCGCACCCGAGAACGGGACAGGGCAGACACCGCCGGCCGATCTCCGCAGCGCTCCGGTACTTGAGCTGGAAAGCCAACTGAAAGCGAACCGGGCCGAGATCGCGAGCCGGCAAACAGAAATCAAAGAGTTGCAGCTCAAAGTGGGCGAATATCAGAGTCGACTGAACCGGGCGCCGGTCATGGAACAGCAGTTCGCGGACATCACCCGCGACTACGAGCAGTCGAAAGCAAATTACGACTCACTTTTGGCCAAGAAGAACCAGTCGGAAATGGCGACGGACCTGGAAAAAACGCAGCAAGGCGAGCACTTCCGCATGTTGGATCCGCCGAACCTGCCTACTCGCCCGGATGAACCCAATCGCTTGCGTCTCTGTCTTGTGGGCTTGGTGGCTGGTGTGGTCCTGGGCGGCTTGGTAGCGGGTGGGAGCGAAGTGATCGGGGGGAAAGTCTACTCGGAGCGGGAAATCAAGAAGCTCATTCCGTTTGAAGTGTTGGTCGAGGTTCCACCCTTGGAAACGGCCGACGATCAGGTGGCAGCACGACGCAGCCATCTGGTTGCGGGTGCCACGGCGGCAGGGATTTTGGTCTGTATGCTGATGGGAACTGCGATCAGTTATTTGCACGGCTAGGTCACTCCAGCACGAGCAGGGAAGCAGCACAGGACTCTCAACCATGAGCCGTATTTTTGAAGCGTTGCAGCGGTCGGAAGCGGGACGGGCGAGCGGAGCGACAATGCCGCCGGTGGAAGATCTCGCCGCGATCCCACCCGTACCGGAACCGCGTTCCGTGCAGTCCGCGGATGGCTTCGCTTCAGCCCCAGTACTGGTGCCTCATCCGTTGCTGGCGTCGCGCCTGGTTTGCCTCACCGACCCGCACAGTCTCGGTGCTGAAAAATTTCGTGTGCTCGGGATGCGGCTGCGCACGCTCAACGAAAAACGCAAGCTCAAACGGGTGGTCGTGACCGGAACGGCGCCGGAAGAAGGGAAGAGCCTGATTGCAGCAAATCTCGCTCTCAATCAGGCGCGTAACAAGGGTGTGAAGACCCTGCTGATTGACGGAGATTTTCGACGTCCCACCCAGGCAACCCGGTTCGGCTTCAGCCCTTCCTTGCCTGGACTTTGCGAATGTTTGCGCGGAGAACGGCAGCTTGCGGAGGTGGTGTACCGGCTGGAGGGTTGCGGTCTCTGGTTTCTGCCCGCGGGACGGGCGCCGGAGAACCCGATCGAACTGATGCAGTCCGGCCACCTTTCCCAACTCTTGGATCGGTTGGGCGCATTTTTTGATTGGATCATCATTGATACGCCACCCTTATTTCCCCTGGCCGATACGGCCCAGTGGATGAAGCTGTCGGATGGCACTTTGATGGTGGTCCGGGAAGCGGTGAGCGAAAAGAAATTACTGGCGCGGGCAGCGGAAACCCTAGATCGCTCGGCCTTTTTGGGGGTGGTGGTCAACAGTTGCAGCAGCCGAGATCACGAATACTATTATTCACGGTACGCCCCGGCTGGGGTATACTCTAAACCAGTTCCTCCCTCGTCAGCCAAAGGCTGACTGCTCCCTGGCCTGAATTCCCCAAGCAGGCCTGTACTTAAGAAACGACCCCCCAATTTCGCGGACACGTGTCCGTCCGCCTGGCGTCAATCGCCGAGCCTGACGGCACCGGAGGAATTACATTGTCGGCCTCACCTTTGAAGAAACCACCGCTGGGTGTAGTTAGATTTTCATCGCCGCGGCCTGCTGCGGCTGTGGGCCAGGTATTGGCGGTTGACGTCTTCCACGGCATGATTTCGCTGGAACGGAAACGCAGTGAGCGCACCCAGCGTCCCTTTGTACTTCTGCTGATGGACTGCGGCCACCGTTTCCCGGCGAGCCATGGCGAGATGTTGCGGGAACTTCTGACGGCGCTGCAGGCGGGCACGCGCGAGACCGACGTGGTGGGCTGGTACGAGGCCAACGCGGTGGTGGGCGTGATGTTTACCGAGATCGCCTCGGAGGGTCATCTGGTTCTGAGCACGATTCTGTCTCGAGTCAGCCAAGCCGTGCGTCAGCGACTCACCGAAGAACAGTTCGGCCAGATCAAGTTCTCCTTCCACGTTTTCCCGCAAGAGTGGGATCCGTCGCGGCCCGAGGGCCCCAAGAACCCCGTTCTGTATCCCGATCTGCAGAAGCAGGAAGAAAGAACCCGGATCGGCCGCGCTGCCAAGAGAGTGGTCGACTTGGTCGCCAGCCTGATTTTAGTGTCACTTCTTTCTCCAATTCTCTTTTTGATCGCCGCCGCCATCAAGGCGACTTCCCGTGGCCCAGTGCTGTTCCGGCAAGAACGAATTGGCGCACATGGTCGGCCGTTTACTTTTCTCAAGTTTCGTTCCATGCATGTCAACAACGACGCCAGCCGGCATAAGGAATATGTGCAGCAGCTGATTGCCGGGGCGGCGGCCACGCATCCTGCCAATGGCAACGGGAATGGCATCTATAAACTGACCAACGATCCGCGCGTTACTGCGATCGGAAGACTTCTTCGCCGCACCAGTTTGGATGAACTCCCACAGCTGATCAACGTGCTGCGTGGTGACATGTCGCTGGTGGGTCCGCGCCCCGCTTTGCCCTACGAAGTTGAGGCCTATGCTCCCTGGCATCGCCGTCGCCTGTTCGAAGCCAAGCCGGGCATCACCGGCCTCTGGCAGGTGCAGGGCCGCAGCCGGGTGGGGTTTGATGAAATGGTGCGACTCGACCTGCGCTATGCGCGTACTTGCTCACTCTGGCTTGACCTCAAGATTCTGTGGCAGACTCCCCGCGCGGTCGTGGCTGGGGACGGCGCCTGTTAGCGTCGGTCGATTTTTTCTCCGCTTCTTCTGTCCCCCCGTTTTATCGCTGTCCACAATGTTCTGCGCTGGTTCTCTGCTTGACGGGAACGGCGCCGTTCCTGGTGAATTCCTATGCTTAAGTTTGGGGTAATGGGGTACGGCTATTGGGGTCCGAATATTGTTCGCAACCTGCGCAGCCTGGAAGGTTGCGAAGTGGCGGGAGTGTGCGATCCCAGCGCAGCGGCACGCAAACGCGTGCAGGCGGCACATCCCGGCGTTCCGGTGTATTCGGACGCTCGGGAACTCATCACGGCAACGGACGTCGACGCAGTCGCGGTCATTACGCCGGTTTGGAGCCACTACGAGCTGGCCAAAATGGCGCTGGAGAACGGCAAACATGTCTTCGTCGAGAAACCCTTCACGAGCAAGGTCTCCCAAGCCGAAGAGCTGATCAATCTGGCCGCCCAGAAAAATCTCCAGATTATGGTGGACCACACCTTTCTGTTTACCGGGGCGGTAAGAAAAATCAAGAAGTTGCTCGATGAGGATGCCCTGGGCAAGCTCTACTACTACGATTCCACGCGCGTGAACCTGGGCCTGTTTCAGCATGACTGCAATGTCATCTGGGACTTGGCGCCGCATGATCTCTCCATCATGAACCACCTGCTGCACTGCGATGTGGAAGCGATTTCGGCCACCGGCCAGACGCACCTGAACGGGCACGAGGACATCGCCTTCATTACCGCCTACTTTCCTGAAAAAATGATTGCTCACATCAACGTCAACTGGCTCTCGCCGGTGAAGGTCCGCACCACGCTCATTGGCGGCGAAAAAAAGATGCTGGTGTGGAACGATCTGGAAGCCGACGAGAAGCTCAAGATCTACGACAAGGGCGTGGAAGTAAAAAGCCAGGAGGGTTTATACAATCTGCTGGTGAGCTATCGGTCGGGCGATATGTGGGCCCCGCAAGTCGAGCAGGTGGAAGCACTGCGGCTGGAACTTGGTTACTTCGCCGACTGTATTCGCAAGAACGAGACTCCCTTCAACGATGGTCGCGCCGGACTGAAAGTCGTCCGCATGCTCGAAGCCGCCAGCGAATCGCTGGCCAAGCGGGGCTCCCTCGTCTACGTGTAACCCCCGGCTCCGTTGTTTCCTTCCTCTTCCCCTCGTACTTATCTCCGGCGTCTCGCGTGAGCCGGACCAACGCGATCCGCAGACCGCAAGCGGAACCGCAGGAAGTCGGGACCATGGACAATTACCTCAGTATCGCTCCCTCAGTAAAGCTCGGGCGAGATGTCAAACTCGCGAAGTTCATCAATCTTTACGGTTGCGAGATCGGCGACGAAACCAAGATCGGCGCGTTTGTCGAGATCCAGAAAAATGCCAGCGTGGGGAAGCGGTGCAAGATCTCCAGCCATACCTTTATCTGCGAAGGTGTGACCATCGAAGATAACGTATTCATTGGTCACGGCGTCATGTTCATCAACGATTCCTATCCTCGGGCGACCACAGCCGACGGGCAAATTCAGAGCGAAGCCGACTGGAAAGTTGAACGGACGGTCGTAAGAAAAGGTGCATCGGTGGGTTCCGGCGCCACCATTCTCGCCAATATCTGCATCGGCGAAAACGCCCTGGTAGGCGCCGGCAGCGTAGTCACCAAGGATGTGCCGGCGGGGTGTATCGTCGCCGGAAACCCGGCAAGAATTCTTCGCTCCATTGATCAGACTACGGAGGTGGCAAAGTGAACTCTTCTAATATCCCTTTTCTTGATCTCGTTACTCCGCACGTTGAACTGGAAGCCGAGTTGACTCGCGTTTTCCAGCAGGCGTTACGGACTGCCGGTTTCATCGGTGGGCCGATGGTTGAGGACTTCGAGAAAGCGTTCGCCGCTTTTTGCGAGGTGCGCCATGCGGTCGCGGTGAGCAGTGGGACGGATGCGTTGCGATTTGCCTTGATCGCCGCCGGAGTCCGCCCCGGCGATGTGGTCGTTACCGTGCCGCACACTTTTATTGCGACCACGGAAGCGATTTCGCAGGCGGGGGCCCTGCCGGAGTTCGTCGACGTTGACGAGCGCACTTACAACATGAGTCCGGAAAAGCTCCGCGAATACCTGGAAGAAAAATGCTCCCATGACGCTTCCGGGAAACTAATCAGCCGCCGCAGCGGACGTCCGGTCACCGCGATTGTTCCGGTGCACCTTTACGGTCAGATGGCAGACATGGATGCCATCATGACAATGGCCGAACGTTTCGGTCTTGTCGTGGTGGAAGATGCCTGTCAGGCGCACGGTGCGCAGTATTTTTCCCGCAAGCACGATCGCTGGATGAAAGCCGGTTCGATCGGCCGCACCGCGGCGTTCAGCTTTTATCCCGGCAAGAACCTGGGAGCATGTGGCGAAGCAGGCGCAGCCACGACCAACGACGAGGCGTTGGCAGCGCAAATGCGCATGCTGCGCGATCACGGTCAAGCCAAGAAGTATTACCACGACGTGGAAGGCTACAACGGTCGGCTGGATGCGATTCAAGCGGGACTGTTACACGTGAAGTTGGCCCACCTCGACCGGTGGAACGAGCAACGCCGCGAACGCGTAGTCGAATACAAAGCGCTGTTCGAGAAAGCGGGAAATCCGGTGACCGTCCCCTTCGAACCGGCGTGGTCGCGCGCTGTGTACCACCTCTACGTGGTGCGCACCAGCGATCGCGAGGGCTTGATGGCTTTCCTGAAAGACCACGGCATTGGCACAGGCATTCACTATCCAATTCCGTTGCACCTGCAAAAAGCGTATGCATCGTTAGCCTACGCGCCGGGAGATTTTCCGGTGTGCGAACGAGTGGCCCGCGCCATCGTATCGTTACCCATGTTCCCGCAGCTGACGGTGGAGCAGCAAGCCGAAGTGGTGAAACAGATCGCTCGGTTCACCACGGGCAGCGCTGCCAAGCCCACGGGAAAGGAATCCGATCTCGTGAGCGCGGGGCGAACCGTCTAGTCCAAAACCTTTACCCGCCAGAATGCAAGAGAGCGGGTCTCGCGGGGGAAGTATAGAGAGCGATGCGCCGGGCACCACCCGGAGAGGCTGGGCGATTCCAGCTCCCCGCTCCAAAACAGCTGTCTCTGCGGGGATGGGATTGCGGCAGAAAAGCTGGCTGATCTGATTGGACTCAAGTCCGAGCCTAGGGCGGCAAATTAAGGAGGAATCCAGTCATGAATATTCCACTGCTCGATCTTAAGGCACAGTACTCATCCATCAAAGAAGAAGTGAACCAGGCCATTCAAGAAGTGCTGGAATCGCAGCACTTCATTCTGGGTCCGAAGGTTGACCAGTGCGAAAAGGCGATCGCTGCCTACTCCAAATGCTCGTACGGGATTGGAGTGTCGTCCGGCAGCGACGCTCTGCTGGCGTGTCTGATGGCCGAGAACATCGGCCCCGGCGACGAAGTCATTACGACTCCCTATACGTTTTTTGCGACCGTGGGTGCGATATCCCGTCTGGGAGCAACCCCGGTTTTCGTCGACATTGATCCGGCAACCTACAACATTGATGTCTCGCAGATTGCGTCCAAGATCACGAAAAAAACCCGCGTCATCATTCCCGTCCATCTGTTCGGACAGATGGCTGACATGGGTCCCATCATGCAGCTGGCCGAGAAACACAGCCTGGTGGTGATCGAAGATGCAGCGCAGGCGATTGGCGCGGAGTACAAAGGCCGCCGGGCGGGCTCGATCGGGCACTACGGATGTTTTTCATTCTTCCCGTCCAAGAATCTGGGCGCGATCGGCGATGCGGGCATGATCGTAACCAACGATGCGCAGCGCGCCGAGAAACTGAAAGTCCTCCGGGGCCATGGTGCGAAGCCGAAGTACTATCACAGAATTGTGGGTGGGAATTTCCGTTTGGATGCACTGCACGCCGCCGTCGTTTCCGCCAAGTTGCCGCACCTGGACTCATGGACGGCCGCCCGCCAAAGCAATGCCAAGCGCTACGATCAGCTGTTTCGCGAGGCGGGCCTGGCCATTGGCCTGCCCGTGGTGGCGACCGATCGTCACATCTTCAACCAATACGTCATTCGCTCCTCGTCACGCGATCAATTGCAGGCATTTCTGCAGAAGAAGGGCATCGGCTGCGAAGTCTACTATCCGGTTCCGATGCACTTGCAAGACTGCTTTGCCTACCTCGGCGTCAAGCCCGGCGCCTTCCCAGAGAGTGAACGGGCCGCCAAAGAATCGCTGGCGATCCCGGTCTATCCCGAACTCAACGCCGCGCAGGCGCGGTATGTGGTCGAGTCGATTGCAGAGTTTGTGGGCCAGGGAAAGCCAGTCGCCGCCGAAATGAGTCGCGCGTAGTGGTCGACTAAGAGTCACTTGATCGGAGTCATTCCCAAACCCGGCCAGCTGGATGCAGTGGAAGAGTTCTTTCAGCTCTTCAAAACGCGATCCGCATGTTTAGGCGGGTCCGCGGGAAATTACACCATGGACAATTACCTCAGCATCGCTTCCTCAGTAAAGCTCGGACGAGATGTCAAACTCGCGAAGTTCATCAATCTTTACGGTTGCGAGATCGGCGACGAAGCCAAAATCGGCGCCTTTGTTGAGATCCAGAAAAATGCCAGCGTGGGAAAGCGGTGCAAGATCTCCAGCCATACCTTCATCTGCGAAGGCGTGACCATCGAAGACAACGTTTTCATTGGCCACGGTGTCACTTTTATCAACGATTCCTTCCCCGTGCGACCGCCGGCGATCAGCTGCAAACCGAGGCTGATTGGGAAGTCGAGAAGACGGTCGTGAAGAAAGGCGCTTCGATTGGTTCCGGCTGCACCATCCTGGCCAATCTCACCACCGGGGAAAACGCTCTGGCCGGGCAGGCAGTGTGGCGACGAAAGACGTTCCCCCAAACACGATCGTGGTGGGCAATCCCGCTCGAGTATTGCGCAAAATCGACCAGACGATGGAGGTCAAATGAGCAGTTCTACCGGCATTCCTTTTCTTGATTTGCGGTAGCGCAGTTCATTGAAAGTAAGGTAGCGGCGTTATCGCGGTGAGCTCCAGTTCCAGCGTGCCGAGGGCGACGCCGCTGATCGAAAGCTCAGCGGCGTTGCTCTCTAAGGTTGTCATCTTTTTTGAGGAGACCCAGAGGCCATGAAAAAAAACAATAAGGTCGTTGTCGTCGGACTGGGAGAGGTCGGAAAGCCACTCTTCGAACTTCTCTCCAAGAGCCATAATACGGTGGGAGTGGATATCTCGCCCGTCTGGCCGGTCGAGGATGTCGATGTCTTACATATCTGCTACCCCTTCGAAATCAAGGATTTTGTCGGCGAGACTGCCCGCTACATAGAACTCTTTAAGCCTGCACTGACAATCATCAACAGCACAGTGGGGATCGGGACAACTCGGGCCGTCGCCGATCGGACCGGCAGCACAGTGGTGAACAGCCCCGTGCGCGGCAAACACGTTCGCATGCTTGAGGAACTCCGGCACTATACGAAGTTTGTAGGCGCGGCAGATCCCGTTGCCGGGGAGCAGGCCGCGAGGCACTTTCAGGCGGCTGGTTTGAAAACTAAGGTCCTGTCATCACCGGAAGCAAGCGAACTGGCGAAACTGACCGAAACGACCTACTTCGGCCTGATGATTGCGTGGGCGCAGGAGATCGAAAGGTATTGCGATCGGACGGGCGCGGACTACAACGAAGTCATCTCATTCTATGAAGAAATCAAGTTCTTTCCTCCGGTCAAGTACTTCCCGGGCGTGATCGGCGGCCACTGCGTGATGCCGAACATCAAGATCTTGGGCAAACTGGATCGCACGGCGATTCTCCAGGCGATCGAGTCCTCCAACCAGGCAAAGGTCGAGAGAGATGAAAGGAAAAAAGGTATGGGACCCGTTCTGACCAGCGCTGAGAGGATCGCGGTCTAGCCCGTCGCCATGAACCTGAATGCCCATCAAGTGATTACGGACCACGGCCATGAGACGCAGACCGCTGCGTCCTCCACGCGACGACCCCAGGCACAAGGCTCTCGTCTGTCTGGGAAGCGAGTGGGAATGGTGGTTCTTTCCTCGTACCCCGCCGACCCCCGGCCGCGTCGCGCCGTCGAAGCGCTTCTCCGCGAGGGGATGCATGTGGACTTGATTTGTGAGTCCGATGAAAATCTCCCCAAGCGGGAAACCAAAGGGCAGATGGAGATCTTCCGCCTCCCGATTAAGCACCATCGCGGCGGTAAACTTCACTATATCTACCAGTACTTATCCTTCACGCTCATGGCCGCGGGCCTGTTTGCGCGGCGCTCGCTGCGGCACCGGTATGACTTGATCTATGTGCACAACATGCCGGATGTTCTTGTGTTCAGCGGGGTATTTCCGAAGGCGCTGGGGGCCCGGGTCATCCTTGACCAACACGACCCCATGCCCGAACTGATGAATACCATCTTTGACCTGCAGGAAAACAGTCTGGCGGTTCGCCTGACACGACGACTGGAGAAGTGGAGTATCGGGTTCGCGGACCTGGTCATCACAGTCAACGTGGCTTGCCAGAGGATCTTCGCGGCGCGGAGTTGTCGCGTGGAAAAAGTTGGTGTCGTCATGAATGCCCCTGACGGAGAACTCTTCCCCTATCGGTCGGCGCGTTCCTATCCCGCGTCTGACTCAGGTTCCGGGAAGAGGTTTGTCATCATGTACCACGGCTCCCTGGTGGAGCGAAATGGTCTGGATCTGGCTGTCGATGCGCTGGCGCAGGTGCAGAGTGCCATCCCCAGCGCAGAACTCAGGGTGTTCGGCCGGCGCACACAGTTTCTCGATCAGGTCATGGAAAAAGCTCGTCGCCTGGGCTTGGAGAGCCGCGTTCGTTATCTGGGGCCGAAGCGTCTGGAAGATCTGGCCGGGGAAATCGAGGCCTGTGATGTCGGGGTCATTCCAAATCAGCGCAACTCATTCACCGACATCAATACGCCGACCCGAATTTTTGAGTATCTAGCCCTGGGCAAGCCGGTAATTGCTCCGCGGACACCGGGGATTCAGGATTACTTTGATGCCCAGTCGCTGTTATTTTTCGATGCGGGTAATGCGGCCCAGCTGGCCGAGCAAATTCGATACGTTTATTCCCACCCTCACGAAGCCATCGAAACCGCTGAACGTGGGCAGCAAGTCTATCTGGTACATACCTGGCAGAACGAACGAGAGACGTTGGTGAGCCTGGTCAGTGGCCTTCTGAATAGGAACCGCAAGGGTGAGTAGCATCGGCGCATCGGGCACCGGAGGCGCGATTGCGACCAGCCACGGCCCGAAGTGGATCAGTGCCGAGGAAGTCGAACAGAGCCTTAGCGGGGTGATGAAGTGGGTCGAGGAGCATCACTACCGCGGGTACGAGCCCTTCGATGGGCTGTCTTCGTGGGCGCGGCGGCTGGCCTTGGGCAACGAGTTCGCCGAGCGCCTGCTGATGCAGTTGATCCGGCAGAGCCCGCTTAACCTCCGCCCGCTGATGGGAGTGCGACCCCAAGACTCCACCAAGGGCCGGGGTTACATGGCGCACGGATACCTCGCGCTCTATCGTGTGACCAACAACTCAGAATACCTGGGAAAGGCCACGCACTGCCTGGAATGGCTAGATGCGCACAAAGTACCTCGCTTCAAGCATCACAGCTGGAGCAATCACTTCGATTTCGTTTCGCGAGGCGGCGGTTACACCAAAGACGATCCAATCATTGTCTGGACCAGTGTGATCGGCCAGGCCTATGTGGAGGCCTTCGAGGCGACCGGGAATGAGTGGTTCCTGAAGATTGCCGAGAGCGCATGCGATTGGGTTCTGGAGTTGCCGCGAGAACAGACCAGCGACGGGGAATGTATCAGCTACCTTGCCCACGTGCAGAGTTCGATCCACAACGCCAACATGCTGGGTGCGAGTCTTCTGGCCCGGACCGCGAAGCACAATAACAATCGGGAGTACCTCCAGGTGGCTCGTTCGGCAATGGAATATAGCTGCTCCCGCCAGTTGCCGGATGGATCGTGGTGGTATGCGGAAGCGCCCAAGTATCACTGGATCGACAATTTCCATACTGGATACAACTTGGAAAGCTTGAACTACTACATCGAATCCAGCGGGGACGAAGAATTCCGCCCCCACCTCGAGCGCGGGCTGGTGTTCTACAAGTCGCACTTCTTTCAGTCGAACGGTTGCCCGAAGTATTACCACACGCGGACGTATCCGGTAGACATTCAGTGTGCGGCCCAGGCGATTGACACCCTGGCACTTTTCTCTGACCGTAACCCTGACTGCCTCGAACTCAGCGCCAAGGTCGCCGCGTGGACGATCGCCAACATGCAGGATGCGCGGGGCTATTTTTACTACCGGAAGTATCCATTCATCAAGGCCAAGACCCCGATGCTCCATTGGGGGCAGGCCACGATGTTCAAAGCATTAGCGCACCTTTCTTTGCAACTCGAGTCCGCTCGTGCCACGCCGCAGACGGAATGCCAGGGCGGCTAGGCCAAGGTTCAGGCCTCCTAGTCAACCATGATCGGAGTCATAGCAAACTCGTCAGACAGCCCAGCGGTTCGTGAGTTTTTCGAGCTGTTCAAAACGCCGTGGGAGTTCTATCAGCCTGACCGCAAGTATGACGTCATCGTCTGCGCCGGCGCGGGCGATTTTGACGAGAGCGCCGCCCGGCTGGTGGTGATTTACTCGGCGCTGACGTTGCCGATGGACGCAACGGAAAGTGCGCAACTGGCGAACCGAGAAGGCCAGACTTCCGGTCTGGAGTACAAGGGATTCAGAATTCCGATCTACGGCAACCAGATGTTCTTCTCCGATCGTGACGGAGCTTTGGCTGGGGAAGGGTTTCCGTTTGGAGCGATCAGCCAGCACCAGGTGAACGGCACGAATGTAGTGCGGGTGGGCTATGACCTGTTCGAAGAGGTTCGCGCCCTGTTGACCAGCGGGCAGCCTTCCGCGAACGCCGCCATTCCGGCGCTGGAATTGCATATTGCTCTGTTGCGGGACTTGATTGTCACGAGTGGCATCCCTCTCGCCGAGATCCCGCCCGTTCCAGATGGCTATCGCTTCATAGCCTGCCTGACGCACGATGTCGATCATCCCATGATGCGCGCACACAAGTTCGACCCTACGATGTTCGGTTTCCTCTTTCGCGCAATCTTGGGGACGCTCGGTGGCGTCATCACAGGCCACCGGCCCTGGCGCGACATTTGGACGAACTGGGGCGCGGCGTTCCAGCTGCCTCTGGTTCATCTTGGGTTGGCTAAGGATCGGTGGGCCGAGATCGACCGCTACATCGCTATGGAAGACGGCGCCCGCTCATCCTTTTTTGTCATTCCGTTTGCCGGGCGCCCGGGGCGGCACCACGGGGGCGCAGCGCCCAGCGCACGAGCTGCCCGCTACGGCGCCGCGGATCTCTCCGAGCAAATCCGGAATTTGATTTCCGCTGATTGCGAGGTTGGACTTCACGGCATTGATGCGTGGCTGGACAGCGACGCCGCTGCCAGGGAACTGGGAGAAGTTCGCAGTATTACGGGCTGCCAGGAAGTCGGCGTGCGCATGCACTGGCTCTATTTTGATGCCCAGTCACCCGCGACTCTTGAGCGCGCCGGAGCCAGCTATGATTCTACGGTTGGGTACAACGAGACCATCGGCTACCGCGCCGGCACGACGCAGGCATACAAGCCTCTTTCAACCAGACGTTTGATCGAGCTGCCGCTACACATTATGGACACGGCGCTTTTCTTCCCCAGTTATCTCAATCTTCCTCCCGGCCATGCCCGAAAGCGAGTAGGGCAGATGGTCGACGACGCGACCCGGTTTGGCGGATGCTTGACCATCAATTGGCATGACCGGAGCATTGCCCCAGAGAGATTGTGGGGCAAGTTTTACGCGGATCTGGTAGCTGAATTGAAAGCGCGAGGAGCGTGGCTGGCCACCGCTGGGCAGACAGTAGCGTGGTTCCGCAAACGCCGGGCCGCCGTTTTTGAAAACGTCAATTGGGACGCCGGCGTCCTCCGGGCGCAGATCGGGGTCGAGGCCGCCGACAATTTGCCCAGTCTCCAACTTCGGGTTCACGACGGAAGCGAGCGACATCACGGTACCGTAACTGGGCGAGCGCCGCTGGAGTTTCCTAGTGCCGTGGCAGGAGACGTACATCTTCGTGTGGCGCCTTCGGGTGAAGTGGAAGTGGTTGCAAAAGGAAACTGATGATGGATCCGAAGGGGCTGACGTACGTTTTGGTAACCCCGGCGCGCAATGAAGAAGGGTTCATCGAACAGACGATCCAGTCCGTGGTGGCGCAGACGGTGCTTCCCCGGAAGTGGGTGATTGTCAGCGATGGCTCAACCGATCGCACCGACGAAATCATTCAGAAGTACACTGCGAAGCACGCTTGGATCGAGTGCGTCTGCCTGCCGGAGCGCAGGGAACGCCACTTTGCCGGGAAGGTCCACTGCTTCAACGCGGGTTACGAGAGGGTACGGAGTGAGAGCTTTGATGTCGTTGGGAACCTGGATGCCGACATCACCTTCGACCCGAACTACTTCGAATTCTTGCTGGCGAAGTTCGCGTCCGACTCTGAACTGGGTGTGGCCGGAACTCCGTTCGTAGAAGGCACGACGTCCTACGACTTCGGTTACACGACCGTGGAGCACGTTTCCGGCGCGTGCCAGCTTTTCCGACGCAAGTGCTTCGAAGACATCGGCGGATATGTGCCGGTGAAGGGCGGCGGAATCGATTGGATTGCGGTGACGACCGCCCGCATGAAGGGCTGGAAGACCCGAACGTTCCTGGAGCGAGCCTGCCACCACCATCGACCGATGGGTACCGCGTCAGCCGGCAAGTTGATGGCGAATTTCTCCCTGGGCAAGCAAGACTATTACCTGGGTGGGCATCCCGTTTGGCAAGTTTTCCGATCGTGCTACCAACTCGGAAGACAGCCGTACCTGCTGGGTGGGGTTTGCCTCTTGGCGGGATACCTCTGGGCGTGGATGACGCGAGTTCCAAGGCCGGTCTCTATTGAACTGATCCGCTTTCACCGCCACGAACAGATGCGGAGGCTATCTCAGCGTTTGTGGGGATCGAACGCGTCTGAGCAGGCAGGGCATGCCTGTGGTTAGCTGCTGCACGTTTCAGAAGTTGCTTCATCTGGCTTCCTGCCGGCGGCCTCCCTCTCTCGCGATAGAATTAGGCTAATGAGCCATTCTTCCCTTAACCACCTGTACGGGTTTGTCAGCAACCTAGCTGGCCACATCAAGTTCCTTACGGAATTGGTGATGGCCGGACCCCTGGACCGGGCGTCAGCGGGTACTGGAGTTGCCGATCCGGGAAAGGCCAAGGTGGAGGTGACGACCCGCCAAACCGGCGACGGGCCCGGCTCGCAGAGCGTCGCGTCAGAGATCGAGCATTCCGAACTTGCCCTTGCCTCTTCCGGGCCGACTGGTGCCCGCGGCGGGGAGGCTCCGGCGGGTGGCGTCCTCATCATCAATGCCGACGACTGGGGACGCGACCGCGAGAACACCGACCGGACTCTGGAGTGTGCGGCGCGAGGGACGGTTTCCTCAGCCAGCGCGATGGTTTTTATGGAGGACTCGGAGCGGGCGGCGGAGCTGGCGCGAGAGTCGGGCCTTGATGCGGGCCTCCACCTGAACTTCACAGCGCCATTTTCGGCGCCGAACTGTTCCGCGAAGCTGCGCGAGAGTCAAAGCCAACTGGCGCATTACTTGCTGCGACACCGTTTTGCGCAGGCAGTGTTTAATCCTGGTCTTGCCCGTCGATTCGAGTATGTATTGGCGGCCCAGTTCGACGAGTTCCGGCGTATTTATGGGGCCGATCCGCGGCGTGTGGATGGACATCACCACATGCATCTCTGCGCCAATGTGTTGCTTGGAAATCTGTTGCCCGCGGGATGCGTTGTGCGACGCAACTTCTCATTTCGGGTTGGCGAAAGGAGTCTCGGCAACCGCCTCTACCGCGGAATCGGAGATTACCTGCTGACCAAGAGACACGAGACGACCGATTTCTTTTTCTCACTAGCGCCCCTCCAACCCGTTGAGCGCCTGCAGTGGATCTTCTCGCTGGCGCGTGAGCACTCCATCGAATTGGAAACACACCCGGTCAATCCAGAGGAATATCGATTCCTGACCGAGGGGGAGATTCTTCGTTTGGCGCCGGGCATCCCCATCGCGCGCCGGATTTGCGCTTCGAATGGCGGAGTGTAAGGGCCTTCCTCTTGCTCGTGTCCCACACCGGGAACGTGTGGTGTGCTCTTTGTACCGGATGCGGTTGCGGCGGGCGCGATTCGTGAGCGGGAAGTGGTCGGTTCAACTCTCATCTTCTATGAACACTCAAACACAAGCCAGGCCAACCTTGGAATCGGTTGACCAAGAGCCATTTATCATCGGTCCGTATGACCTCGTCCTGGTTACCGGCGCCACCGGTTTCATCGGGCCGGCGGTTGTCGAAAGCCTGGTGCGCCACGGATTCCGTAACGTCAGAGCCTTCACTCGGCCATCGAGCGACTTAACCAGGCTGGAGGCCACGATTGCACATCATCAAGGTTCGGCCCACATTGAAATAGTCAAAGGCAACCTGATCTCACGCGAAGACTGTGTCGCGGCAACCAGGGGTGCAGCGATGATCATTCACCTAGCGAGGAGTGGAGACAAGTCTTTTCCCGAAGCGTTCCTGAATTCCGTTGTGACCACGCGCAACCTCCTGGAGTCAAGTCTGCTGCATCGATCGTTGCGTCGGTTCGTTAACGTCAGCTCGTTTGCCGTGTACTCCAACCGGCACACATCCAGGTGGCGGCCGTTGGATGAGTCCTCGCCGGTGGAGGAGCGTGTCGAAAGCTGTGGAGATGCGTATCGCTTCGCGAAGGTCAAACAGGACGACATCGTTAGTGACTACGGCCGAAAGTTCGGAATTCCACACGTGACTGTGAGACCGGGTTCCGTTTATGGTCCGGGCAAGGTCGCCATTACTGGCCGGGTCGGCATTGACACGTTCGGGTTGTTTCTTCATCTGGGCGGCTCCAACACGATTCCCCTCACCTATGTGGACAACTGCGCAGACGCGATCGTCCTGGCGGGAGTAACCGCAGGCGTTGAAGGAGAAGTATTCAACGTTGTCGACGATGACCTTCCCTCGAGTAGAAAATTTCTCTACCTGTACAAGCGCCACGTGCGACGTTTTGCATCAATCTATGTCCCGCATTTTCTCAGCTATGTTCTTTGCTCATTGTGGGAGAATTATTCCAACTGGTCAGAAGGGCAGTTACCCCCCGCGTTCAATCGCTGGCGGTGGCATGCGGAATGGAAAAAGACTCGTTACAGCAACGAAAAACTGAAGTTGAAGCTAGGCTGGGCGCCGAGAGTGCCGACCCCCGAAGGCTTAGCTCGCTATTTCGAGAGTTGCCGGGGGGCACGCCATGCTTAGGGTCGCTATCGTCGGGTGCGGGAAGATCGCGGATTCTCACGCGGCGCAAATCAAGAGGATCGCCGACTGCGAGATCGTTGGGGTCTGTGATCGTGAACCCCTCATGGCGCGACAACTGGCTGAGAGGTTTCATGTCGGGCATCATGGCGGTGAACTGACCGAACTTCTCACAGTTGCCCGCCCCGATGTGGTGCACATCACGACGCCCCCCGGGAGTCATTTTGAAGTCACCAAGCTATGCCTGGAGCAGGGTTGCCACGTCTATGTGGAGAAGCCCTTTACGCTCAATGCAGCGGATGCGAGAACCCTGCTTGCGCTGGCCGACGAGAAGGGTCTCAAGGCAACCGTCGGACACGATGATCAGTTTACGCACGTTACCAGGCGCATGCGGGAGCTGATCGAGAGCGGTTACCTAGGTGGTTCCCCAGTCCACATGGAAAGCTATTACTGCTATGACCTCGGGGACTCCGCATATGCGCGAGCGCTGCTCAGCGACAAGCAACACTGGGTGCGCCGACTGCCGGGAAGGCTGCTGCACAACATTATCAGCCATGGAATTGCCCGGATCGCCGAGTATCTGAGCAGCGACAACGTGACCGTAGTGGCGCATGGTTTTGTCAGCCCCCTGTTGAGGAGTATGGGTGAGACAGAGATTGTGGATGAACTGCGAGTCATTATCAGCGAAGAGGAGCGCACGACGGCATACTTCACCTTCTCTTCACAAATGCGCCCAACGCTGCACCAATTTCGCATTTACGGCCCACAGAATGGTTTGGAGCTTGATCATGATCATGAGACCCTAGTCCGGCTTCGCGGCAAGAGTTTCAAGAGCTACGCTGAGAAATTTATCCCTCCGGTCTTGTTGGCATCGCAACTGTTCGGGAATCTGGCCACGAATATGAGGAAGTTTCTCGCCAACGACTTTCATATGAAGTCTGGCATGAAATGTCTGATCGAATCTTTTTATCGCTCGATCGTCGAAGGCACTCCGCCGCCAATCCCGTATCGGGAAATTCTTCTGACCGCCAGAATCATGGACGTCATCTTTGCCCAACTGGATGTGCAAAGGGCACAGACCCAGGGACAGGTGCGAGCTTCTTGCCTGGCCACAGCAACCCCCACGTCCTCCGAATGCTTGTCGTGACCTCAATGGGCACTTCTGCCGGCGGAGCCGCAAGCTTCGGTCTTTTGTGGAAGCTGCCTGGGTCGCATTCCCGGTTCGCGGTCACAATTAGGAGCCTTGATTGGCGTTAATGGAGATTGGCGGAAGGGGTATCGCGGTCGAAGGGCGGCTGGTCCGGGTCGCCCGCATCGACGGGGACAGGTATGTGTCCCTTGAACACCCAGAAGCAGTGCTCGACAGCCTGCAGAAGTCCGGGCGCCGGATCGACCTCTTCACCTTTATGCAGATGTTGCCAGACACGACCACGAAATACGACTTCCCGATGGAGTGGGACAATGTGGCCGCTTTACCCCTATCGACATTCGAACACTGGTGGACGCGGCAGATCGACGGAAAGACCCGGAACATGGTTCGGCGCGCAGAGAAGAAGGGGGTAGTGGTCCGGGAGCTGCCTTTCGATGATGCCCTGATCAAGGGGATCTGGGAGGCCTACAACGAGTGTCCGGTCAGGCAGGGCCGGCGCTTTCCCCACTATGGCAAAGATGTCGAAACCGTGCGTAAGATGAGCGCGACCTTTCTGGAAACCAGCATCTTCATCGGCGCCTTGCTCGACGACAAGCTGATCGGTTTCGTGAAGCTGACCACCAACGAAGCTCGATCGCAGGCGGGAATCATGCATATTGTCTCGCTGGTCGAACACCGGGATAAGTCTCCGACGAATGCCCTCATCGCTCAGGCGGTGCAATCCTGCGCGCAACGTGGCATTCCTTATCTTGCGTACTCGAACTTTGCGTATGGCAAAAAGCAGCGGGACAGCCTCAGTGCTTTCAAGGAAAGCAATGGCTTCCGGCGTATCGATCTGCCTCGATACTATGTCCCTTTGACTCGCCTCGGACGCCTCGCATTGCGGCTCGGCCTGCACCACAGTCTTGTCGACCACCTTCCCGAATCTGTACTTGCCAGGTTCCGGAAGCTGCGGAGCGACTGGTACAACCGTAGAGTCCAGGGCGCCACGGTGCCTTCGTAAAAATGAAGAGATCACCGAAGCCTGACCGGGGCACAAAAAGTGCTCGCGCTGGAAAACTTGCCCCTCCTTACATTGGATCCGAAATGACCCAGAAATTGCCGTCCGACATGTTCTGGTGGAGATCCTGATTGTCCCCAGGCATCGCCACTGTCGTTTGCGCCATCCTGATCCTAGGACTCTTTTGGCTCGACCGAGACCCGGCGGCCCGGACGTCGCGGGCCCTTTGGATTCCTGTGCTTTGGCTGTTGCTCGCTGGGTCGCGATCGGTGAGCCAATGGCTGCAGGTGGGAACCTGGTTGCACACACAAGACCAGTACATGGAGGGAAACCCGCTGGACCGACTGGTGTATACGAGCTTGTTGGCGGTTGGGTTGGTCGTGCTCGCCTACCGGCCAAACCAGGTGGCAAGAGTCTTGCGAGCGAATGGGCCGATCTTGCTGTTCCTTGCTTATTGTGCGGTGAGCCTTCTCTGGTCTGACTTCCCCGGCGTAGCCTTTAAGCGTTGGACCAAAGCCTTGGGCGATCTCGTGATGGTTCTGATCGTCCTCACCGACGCTGATCGGCCCAATGCGATCAAGCGGTTTCTAGCGCGGCCTGCGTTCCTGCTTTTGCCTGTCTCCGTCCTGTTTATCAAATATTACCCCGACCTCGGGCGGGCGTATGGGCGCTGGGAAGGGAAGGCGTTTTACATCGGAGTCGCCTCGGATAAGAACATGCTTGGGGTCATCTGCCTGTTTTTCGGGCTTGGATCCGCATGGCGCTTTCTCAGTGCATACCAGGAGCGGAAGAGCGCGAGCCGGACCCGACGTTTGCTCGCGCACGGGGCCATTCTGACCATGGCGCTGTGGATGCTATGGATCGCCAATTCGATGACCTCTCTCGCCTGCTTCGTGATTGCGACAGGCATGCTTTTGACCACGGCGTTTCGTTCCGTGAAACCCAGGCCAGCGGTCGTGCACGTCCTCGTGGCAGCGCTGCTCGTCGTCTCCGCGTCGGTTCTTTTTCTCGGCCTCAGCCCGAGCGCTCTGGCAACCATCGGCCGGGACCCGACGCTCACCGACCGGACTGCGATTTGGACTCTGATCATCGGCATGAACAACAACTCACTGCTCGGGACCGGCTTCGAGAGTTTCTGGCTGGGCCCGCGACTGGACAAGATCTGGAGCGTGTACGCGTGGGGTCCAACCGAGGCCCATAATGGTTACCTCGAGATCTATTTGAGTCTGGGATGGGCGGGCGTGGCGTTGCTCGCGGTTGTCTTAGCCAGGGGATACCGGACCGTATTCGCTGCGTACCGCCGCAACTTGCCGACCGGGACACTCTGGCTCGCCTATTTTGTCGTCGGCTTGATCTACAACTTCACGGAGGCAGCATTCTTCCGGATGATGCAACCGGCGTGGATATTTCTTCTGCTCGCGATAACTAGAGTCCCAGAGCTTCCACATCCCAAAATTCGACCGCGACGGCCCCTTTCCGTCGACGAAACTCATGGCCATGAAGCCAACGTGGTTCTCGCTCCAAACCTCATGGGGCAACCCTTGTCCACATGAACCATGAGCCAAGAAATCTCTATCCCGGTTGCGAAAGTGAAGCTAACCAATGGTAACGTGTTCTTCACCTCACGATAGTCTCACCAACGATGTCAACACTCCATCGAACCGAGTGTCGGCGCTGCCAGCTGAGACTGAAATCGGATTGCTCACGGGCGGTTTCGACCGGCCTTACGCATTCAGCCTGACCATGGCACTGAGCTCAAACGGCGCGCGCCTGGAGGTTATTGGCAGTGATGAGGTGGACAGCCCCGAGATGCATACCACTCCCCGGGTGAGTTTTCTCAATCTGCAAGGTGATCTACGACAGCAGGCCAGCTTTACCAAGAAGCTCGTGAGACTGCTGATCTTCTACTCGCGACTGATTCGATACGCCGCCACTGCTAAGCCTCAGATATTTCATATCTTGTGGAACAATAAGGCCCAGCTCTTTGATCGCACTTTGCTCATGCTCTACTACAAACTGCTGGGAAAGCAGATCGTTCTCACCGCGCATAATGTTAATGCGGGCAGAAGGGACGGGAGCGACTCGCTGCTGAACCGGCTTTCGCTGAAGATGCAATACAGACTCGCGGATCACATTTTTGTTCACACCGAGAAGATGAGACACGAGCTGCTCCAGGAGTTCAGGGTCCGCGAGCGAGCCGTCACCGTCATTCCTTTCGGCATCAACAACTCGGTTCCAAGTACGGATGTGACCCCTGCGGAGGCGAAGCGGCGCTTGGGGATCGAGGTTGATGAAAAGGTAATTCTCTTTTTCGGCGCTCTCCGGCCCTACAAAGGGGTCGAATATCTGGTCGCTGCCTTTCAGCGAATTGCGGCGAAGCGCCAGAAGTATCGGCTGATCATCGCCGGTGAGCCGAAAAAGGAATCGGAGGAGTATCTCCGGCAAATTCAGGAGACGATTGCCAGCGACCCCAGCCGTGACCGCGTGATCCAGAAGATTGAGTTTGTCCCCGACAGCGAAACCGAGCTCTATTTCAAAGCGGCCGACGTTTCCGTGCTCCCCTACACCCTGGTTTTCCAGAGCGGTGTTCTTTTTCTGTCCTACAGTTTTGGCCTGCCCGTGGTCGCGAGCGATGTCGGATCCTTCGGTGAGGACATCATCGAGGGTAGGACAGGGTTTCTCTGCAAGCCATGCGACCCCGTCGACTTGGCCAGGGCCATCGAACGGTATTTTGAAAGTGACCTGTTTAAGAACCTGAACCGTCACCGTCAGAGCATTCGTGATTATGCCAACAGCCGGAATTCTTGGCACGTCGTGGCTAGCATGACCCTGAACGTCTATGCGGAGCTGATGGCGCGTCGACCAATTCGCAGGCCTTCCCAAGTGTCGGTGTAAGAAATTATCGGTGACCTACCCATACCTGGCAGTTCCTGCCGGGTCAATCGAACTCAACAAATCAAAGGGGAATTTCGTGAAGCACAACGTACTCATGGAGAAAGAATCGGAACTTGCAAAAGATGATCTCATCGTGGTTACCGGCGCCGGTGGCTTCATCGGTGGAAACCTGGTGCAGTACTTCTACGACGAAGGTTTCACGCACATCCGCGCAGTCGACAAGAAGCCACTGGATGAGTGGTATCAGCGCCCGGCCGGGGTAGAGAACCTTCGCTTAGATTGCAGCCAGGCGAAGGCATGCCAGCAGGCTTGTGACGGCGCCGTGGAAGTCTACAACCTTGCCGCTGATATGGGCGGCATGGGCTTTATCGAGCGATTCCGTGTGGAGTGCCTCCGAAGTGTCCTCATCAACACACACATGATTGAGGCTGCTCACCAGGCCGGTGCCCGACGGTACTTTTTCTCTTCATCCGCCTGCGCTTACAACGTCTTGCTTCAGCAGGATCCGAATGTACGCGCTCTGAGGGAGTCCGACGCCTACCCCGCCATGGCCGAGAGGGGCTACGGTTGGGAGAAGCTCATCTCGGAGATGTTCTGTCAAGAATATTGGGCAGAGCGAGGATTAAAGACATTTATTGCCCGCTTCCACAATGTATATGGTCCTTATGGCACTTGGGACGGCGGGCGGGAAAAAGCTCCGGCGGCGATCTGTCGCAAGATCGCTGAGGCCCTCGACCGTGGCAGTGAGACGATTGATGTGTGGGGAGACGGCCATCAGACCCGCAGCTTCATGTACATCGCCGACTGCGTCAAAGGCATCGACCTGATCATGCACTGCAACGAATTAATCGCCACTCCGATTAATCTCGGCTCCAGCGAACTAGTCTCGATTAATGAGCTGGTGAGCAAGGTGGAACGAATCGCCGGAGTCCGGCTGGCGCGACGGCACGATCTCACCGCTCCACGGGGTGTTGGCGGGCGCAACAGCGACAACACATTCATCAAGCAAGTGCTTCACTGGGAACCGAACACCACTCTCGATGTCGGCCTGCGGCATACGTTTGAATGGATCCAGGAGCAGTATGCCGACCGCAAGCAGGGAAAGCTGGTGGTTGTTTAAGGACAGCAGATCAACCCTATGAGAATCGCCTACATCACTCCATATCAGGGGCCGACCCTGGTGAAGCGGCGCCCGATCGTCCGCAATCGCAGTATGTCGAACCGAATCAAGATAGAGCTGATTGCGTCACTGCTCGCCGGCAATTCCCATGACGTCGAGATCATCTCTCAAGGAGAGGTCGTCGACTATTCCTGGACGTTCTATCCTTCATTTCGTGAGCCCGAGCCTTTCCACCCCTCCATCCCCATCTACTATGGTTCTGTCTTACCGGTCAGACGCTTGAACGGCCTCTGGTCGAACGCGCGGACCCTGCGAATCCTCAAAGAGCGCCATCGGGCCAAGCCGTACGATCTGGTCATCGTGTTCAACATGAAGGGTCCGCAGGTCGCTTGTGCGGATTACGCGATTCGGCACCTGGGCCTTCCCGTGATTCTGGAGTACGAAGATGACCGGTTCGTCAACGTTCAAGGGGAGGCGGTCAATGGCTTTGCCGCCAGGCGCGACACTCGCGCTTGCGTTGCCTTGCTCCGGTCAGTATCGGGATGTATGGCGGTGTCACCACATCTCCTTTCCCAGCTGCCTTCCGGTATTCCCACCCTGCTGCTGCGCGGGGTGGTTGGCGCCGACATTGTCCAGGACAGCGAGAAGTCGGGCGCTGGACGGAAACATGTAGTGTTGTTCTCGGGCACCCATCAATGGTCGAATGGCGTGGCGCAATTAATCGAGGCCTGGCGCGATGTGGGACTACCGGACTGGGAGCTTCATATCACGGGTTACGGGGAGTTCACCGAGACCCTGCGACAAATGGCTGCAGGCATTCCGGGCATTGTGTTCCATGGGCTGGTGGATCGCTCTGATCTGGTTCAACTCATGGGTTCGGCAGCGATCTGCATCAATCCCCACGTCGTCAGCCAGACCCCCGGCAACGTTTTCGCTTTCAAGATCATTGAGTACCTGGCTGCCGGTGCTCACGTGATTACCACGCCCATGGGGCCATTGGAGAAAGAGCTGGAGGCGGGCATCACGTACATGCCCGACAACTCTCCGCAAACGATCACCGCGACCATTCAGCGCGTCATCCGTGATCACAGCTACCGGAGAAACGCGATGCAAGCCACCCAACAGACCTATGGGCCGGCATCTGTGTCGAGGTCTTTGAATGCCCTGGTTGACCAGGTATTGCAGCAACCGGCGAGCCCATCACCGACACCAGGGAAGCAGGATCAACTGCCCTGCATTCTCCACGAGCAAAAGCTATGAGTGAACTGGTCATTGAGGCTGGCCGGGTAGAAGGCCAATACTGGAAAGACCTCTGGAAGTACCGCGAGCTGTTCTATTTTTTGGCGTGGCGGGACTTTCTGGTTCGCTACAAGCAGACGGTGATCGGAATTGCCTGGGCACTGGTACGCCCTCTGCTGACCATGGTGGTGTTCACGGTTGTGTTTGGAAAAATCGCCAAGCTGCCTTCCGAGGGCGCGGCTCCGTACAGCATTCTGGTTTTCGCGGCCATGCTGCCGTGGCAGTTTTTCTCCACTTCCCTGACCGAGTCCAGCAACAGCCTCATCGCCAACCCCAATCTCATTTCCAAAATCTACTTTCCCCGCTTGATCGTCCCGGCGAGTTCGGTGATCACCAGCTTCGCCGACTTTCTCATTTCCTTCATTCTCCTGATCGTGATGATGGCCTCATATCAGTTTTGGCCGGACTGGCGCATCATTACCCTGCCACTGTTCGTCGCCCTTGCCTTTGGCGCCGCGGTAGGGTCGGGACTGTGGTTGTGCGCCTTGAATGTGGAATACCGGGACTTCCGCTATATCGTGCCCTTCATCGTGCAGTTCGGGATCTACATTTCGCCGGTGGGTTTCAGCAGCTCAAGAATCCCAGAGAAGTGGCGGTTGCTGTACTCCCTCAATCCCATGGTGGGGGTCATTGAGGGGTTCCGCTGGGCCCTGCTTCGCGGTGAGTCGCGGCTTCACTGGCCCAGCTTGGTGGCATCGGTCATTTTAACCGTTCTACTGTGCCTAAGCGGCACCTGGTATTTCCGGAGGGTGGAACGCACGTTTGCGGATGTCATCTAGCGCGAAAAGGATGGGGAAGACCATTAATGTCTGAGTGGGTCATAAAAATTGAAGAACTTGGCAAACGCTATCGCCTTCGCCATGAGGCGGAGGGGCACCGGTATGTCGCGTTGCGTGACGTCCTGACCGAGCGATTGAAGCGGCTGGTGCGGTCGGGGCCGGCGCGTCCCTCGGCGGAGGACTTCTGGGCGTTGCGGGATGTTTCTTTCGAGGTGCAGCAGGGCGAAGTCGTCGGCATTATCGGCCGGAACGGGGCGGGTAAGTCTACGCTGCTAAAGATACTCAGCCGAATTACAGAACCGAGTGCCGGTAGGATTCGATTGAGAGGACGGGTCTCGAGTTTGCTGGAGGTCGGCACCGGATTCCACCCCGAGCTCACCGGCCGAGAGAACATTTTCCTCAACGGTACCATCCTCGGCATGACCAAGAAGGAGATCGATGGCAAATTCGATGCTATCGTCGCTTTTTCTGGAGTGGAGAAATTCATCGATACTCCGGTGAAGCGTTTCTCCTCGGGCATGCAGGTTCGCTTGGCGTTCTCGGTGGCCGCGCACCTAGAGCCCGAAGTCCTGGTCATCGATGAGGTGCTGGCGGTTGGTGACGCCGCGTTTCAGAAGAAGTGCCTGGGGAAAATGCAGGACGTGGCCGCGGAAGGCCGTACGGTGCTTTTCGTGAGTCACGATCTGGCCGCGGTGGAGAAGCTTTGCACCCGGGCCATACTCATGGACGGCGGGCGCTGCCGGGCAGACGGGCCGACATCGCAGACCATCGCTTGCTACCAGAGCACTCTGATCCAGTCCGCGTCCGCGGACCTGACCAGCCGAAACGACCGCCGCGGGGAAGGCTTTGTGCGGTTTACCAAGATTCAAATGTTGGGCGAGAGCGGCCGCGAGCAAAGCCTGTTTCTTTCTGGTCAACCGCTTCGAATTCGCCTGCACTACCGCGCGGGTAGCAACGGGTTGCTGGCGAACTCGCGCATCAGCGTGACGGTAAACGGCTGGGGCAAGGTGTATTTCCTCGCCTCGACGGAACTTCACTCTCACGAATCCCTGACTCTTCCCCCAGAGGGTTTTATCGACTGCGTCATCGATGAGCTTCCCCTGAGCCGTGGAAATTACTACTTGAGTCCGTTCTTTGAACTGAATGGTGTCATCCAGGATTGGGTGGACTCGGCTGGGACGCTGCAGGTAGAAGACGGAAATTTTTACGGCACCGGCAAGGACTACCCCATCGGATGGGAAGGCAAGACCGTGCTGGTGAAACATCGTTGGGAATCGGCAAACGAAGCCGCCGTTAGCCAACCAGAACTCAAGAGTGTATGAGAAGGCGCATTCTCCCGGGGCTGGCATGGATGTGGCGCCACTTGGTTGGCGGAAGGCTCACGCGAGTGCTCATCCGAACGCTGGCTCAGCTCGGAAATGTCGAACTCCTGGACCTGGCCTACCGAGAGATGGGAATCTTGAATTACGAGAACAGCTACGTTTCAGGAGAGCACTACCTGATGTTCCATGTTCTTAAGAACAATATTGTTGATCAACGTCCCACGTTGTTCGATGTTGGCGCGAACCGCGGCGGTTATTCTGCGGAGCTGAGGGAGGCTTTTCCATCCGCTGAGATCTTTGCTTTTGAGCCGAACCCACACGCCTTCGAACTCCTCCGTGCCAGGCTCAGTTCTCCGCAAGACCATACGTACTGTCTCGGGATGGGAAATGTTCTCGGAGCTCAAACCATCTACACCTATGGCGACGATCTCAATAGCGAACATGCCAGTATGTGCCGGAGCGTTTTTGAAGACGTACACCGCGCTGGCAACGTAGCCAGGGTGGACATTCAGCTAACCACCGTCGATCAGTTCTGTGATGAGAACGACATAAAGCACATCACCTTTTTAAAAATTGATACCGAGGGTTACGAGCTGGAAGTGCTGCGGGGAGCAAGTCGCATGCTGGAGGAAAACCGGGTTGGAGCTATCCAGTTTGAATTCAATGCAATGCACGCGGCGGCACGTGTGTTCTTGAGGGACTTCTATACCACGCTGCACGCCTACGACATTTACCGGCTTCATCCTAACGGGCTGATTCCTCTGCCTACGTACAATGTGAAGAACGAGATCTTTCAGTTCCAAAATTTCGTTGCGCTATCCAAGAACTTTCAGACGGCTGTCAGTTATGACAGCCTTTTAGGTCGCCGAGGTAACCATCGGGTATGAACAGCCGCGACCTGGCTCCGGTAGCATTCTTCATTTTTAACCGCCCGCAGGTTACCGCGCAGGTGTACGCGCGGATCCGTGCCGCGCGGCCGGCCCGATTGCTGGTGGTTGCAGATGGTCCCCGTCGGTCACGCCCCGAAGAAGCGGAACTGTGCCGCGCCACCCGCCAGATCGTGAGTTCGCCAGACTGGCCGTGTGAACTGCTGACCAATTTTGCCGATGAGAACCTCGGGTGCCGACGCAGGGTATCGTCGGGGATTGACTGGGTTTTTCAGCAGTGCTCCGAAGCGATCATCCTGGAAGACGACTGCCTGCCGTGTCCCGCATTCTTTGCGTTTTGCTCAACGATGTTAAATCATTACCGCGACGATCCTCGTATCATGCACGTCAGCGGCAACAACTTTCAGGGTGGAAGAATTCGGGGAGAGGGAAGTTACTTTTTTTCAAGATATCCACTGAGCTGGGGCTGGGCCACCTGGCGCAGGGCGTGGCAGTACTACGACGTGAAGGTTGCCTCGTGGCCGGAGGCCTACCGGAACCGATGGCTGGAATCGATTCTCGATGATCCGGAGGAGATGCAGCATTGGGAGGGGACCTTTGACAGCTTGTACCGCGGGCGGATCGATACCTGGGATTACCAGTGGTTGTTTGCCTGTTGGCGTCGGGGCGGGTTGTCGATTCTACCGAATGTAAACCTGGTTACGAACATCGGTATCGGGCCGGACGCAACTCACTTCAGAGAAGGGCACAGCACGCTGGGAATCCCAACCGGCGAACTCGGAAACTGCATCCACCCAAGTGCAGTGATCCGCGATGCGCAAGCGGATCAGTTCATGTTTAAGGAACACATCGCATCCCGCCAAGAACTGCGACGCTCCAACTGGGTGGAGACGGCAAGAAGGAAGCTGGCGCTCCGGACCAGGTTGCGACAGCTGGTTCCGCGTTCACTGCGCTACCGTTTGGGGACCTCAGTATGAAGCGCGTGTTCTCTGGCTACGGACGGGGATGGCTGGCTTTCTGCTTAGTGCTTATCGCACTCGGTTTTGGTTTGAAATACAGTGGCCGCGGCAAGGCCGCCGGTCTACCGTACGACCGTCGCAATCCGGTGTTGTATGACAACGATGAAGCGGTTGACATGTACACCGACGAGTACCTTTTGGCGCAGGCCTCCCTGGGGCAGATCCAGTTGAAGGGGATGACCACGTCCAGTCCGGTTGAGCCCTATGATGTCCACGTCACGGTTGCGAACTACGAGCGCTGTGTTTCTGATCGGGAACAACTGGTAACCAACGCGCAGGCCAGTGGCTTCGTGAATATCCCAGGCCGGGCGCGAGGCCCCATGGGAAACTTGCAAAAGCCGGAGTCAGGGCGAATCGAAGACACGCATCCCATCGGGGCTGCGGGGAGTTGGCTGATCGTTGAGCAAGCAAGAAAAGCCACCCTGGAGAAGCCGCTGGTGGTGATTGCGGGCGGGCCGTTAACCGCCGAAGCCGACGCGTATCTACTCGATCCCGCCATCGCCGACAAGGTCATTGTCGCCTGGCTGGGGGGGGAAGTGGTTCATCCCTGGATGGGTTCCTTCAGCCGGATCAGCATGTGCGACTACAACGGTTGGGGCGATGCCTGGGCGGCCTATATCGTGTTGCAAAAACTTCGGCTGGTCGAGTTTCCATTAAACGAAGCTCCGCCGCAGGTTCCCAAGAAACAGCTCCTGGATTTACCCGTCAGCCCCTTGCGCGACTACATGTACAAGAAACACCATCCAACGAACTCGGATCCCCGCGATATTGACGGTGATGGAGCGCCCGCGATTGCCATGATGCGCTCTGATTATCCCCTGGTGGTCGACCGAGTCGCATTCAAGAAATGGTTGTCGTGCGATGGACACGATATCCCTGAACTGCAGACCAGCAGGGAGGGAAGAGCGTGGTTTGTCCGTCATGCCGATCAGCGGATCGCGACCGAGGAATGGTGGCGAACCCTACGTCAGGCGCTCTCGCGTTAGCGATCAAAGTCTACCCATGGAAATGCGAATCCCAAAAGTGAGCGTCGGTTTGCCCGTCTACAACGGGGAAAAGTACCTGGTCCACGCCTTGGCCCGACTGCAACGTCAGGAATTTGAAGACTTCGAGTTGATCATTTCCGACAATGCTTCGACCGACCGAACGCAAGAGATCTGCCGGGAGTTTGCCGACCAGGATCCGCGCATCCGGTATTCGCGGAATGCGGCCAATATTGGCCTGGCAGCGAATCACAACCGCGCCTTCGCCATGTCCCGAGGGCCATATTTCAAGTGGGTTTCGCACGACGACGATTTTCCGCCCGCGATGCTTGGCCGCTTCGTCAGCGTGTTGGAGGAGAGTCCGGCAACGGTGAGCGTCGTCTACTCGCATTGCGAATACATTGACGAGACCGGCAGAGTTGAGGGCGCCGACTCGGATGGGGTGGACAAGGATGATCCTTGGCCCCACCGCCGGCTGGCGCACTTGCTCGAAAATATCCACATGTACAACTGCCCGTATGGCTTGATCCGTTCTGACCTGCTGCGGGCCACGCGGCTGCACGGCCTTTTTTTCGGCTCGGACCACGTGCTCTTTGCCGAACTGGCGATGCTGGGCAGTTTCGTGGAAATTCCCGAACCGCTGCTCCGCATCCGGAGACATCCGGGGCGAACCTACACGACAACCCAAGACCCCCAGCAGCTTCGTGAGATGTTCACTCCGGGGAAAGGACACAGATTCCCGGCCATGGGCCTCAGGACCCGCATGAAGCTGGAGTTGATTCGTTCCGCGGCGCTGATCCCGACCCGTTGGCGGGACAAATTGCTGTGCACAGCCGTGGCTGCGGTGATGCCCCAATGGAGGACCTTTCGGGCCTTCGGGGGAAGGCAGAAGCAGAAGCTGTTGCGGATGCGGTCGCCCGAGCCCGGCCGTCCGTAACCGCGCATTGATTTCACCGCGCCTACCGGCCAGCGATCCAACGTCAGTGGAGGAAATGAGTTTGTGACCATGCCGAACCTGATCAACATTGTCGCTTACGCCTCGGGGGGCGGAGGCACGGGGCACAACCGCCTTTGCGTCGGCGACTGGGTGGAAGTCCGCAGCAAGGATGAGATCCTGAAGACCCTGGACAAGAACGGGCAGCTCGAGGGGCTGCCCTTCATGCCGGAGATGTTTGCGTATTGCGGCCAGCGACTGCGCGTCTACAAACGGGCCCACAAGACCTGCGACACGGTTTATGAGTATAAGGGCCGCAAGATGAAAGACGCCGTCCACCTCGAGGGAGTTCGTTGCGATGGTCAATCGCATGGTGGATGCGAGGCGTCCTGCTTGATTTTTTGGAAAACGGCATGGTTGCGGGTGCTTGACCCGGCGGGTAGAGAGCTGAGCACGGCCGAAGGAGAGGCGGGAAACGATCTGAAGGGGTTGGATTGGCTGTGCAGTGAGGCTGACGTCGTCGCGGGCACACGCAAGGCGGTGGCTGGGGACGATGATGCACCAGCCTACGTCTGCCAGGCGACGCAACTGCCCGCGGCCACCGAGCCGCTGGCGTGGTGGAAGCCGGGTCAATATATCGAGGATTACCGCTCGGGAAACGTCGGGTTGGCCAGGATCGCGAAGAGCTTTGCTTATCGGGCCTTTCGCCGGAACCTGGTGAACCTGGGAATCGGCATCGGTCGTCCGCTGCAGTGGTTTTACAATGGGTTCCAGCGCCTGCGGGGGGGCACTCCATACCCATCCGTGGCCGGGAGACTGCCGGTCGGTGCGCGAACCCCCACGGAAAAATTGGACCTGAGGCCGGGTGAGTGGGTGCGGGTGAAGAAGCTCGATGCCATTCTCGCGACCTGCGAGGCGTCGAAAACCACGAATCGTGGAATGACCTTTGATCCCGAAATGGTTCCGCACTGTGGCGGGACGTACCAGGTGCTGAGGCGCGTATCCAAAATCGTCAATGAGCAGACGGGAAAGATGCAGGAATTGAAGAACGCGTGCATCACCCTGGACGGAGTGGTGTGCCAGGCGCGCTACAGCCAATGCCGCTTGTTCTGTCCGCGGAGCATTTACCCGTACTGGCGGGAGATTTGGCTGGAACGGGCGGAATCGAACGGTTCGGGTGGGGCGGATGGGGGTCGTTCCGCTCACTAAAGCTGGGCTCCAACAACAGTCAGCCCAGAAACCGGAAGCCATGGCCAAAAGCCGGCAGCCGGAGGCACGGAGCGGTTTCCGGGCGGACTTTTTTCGCCTGCTGGATGTACTTTCGTGCCTTGAGCCATGTCCTTTCGCCGTGTAAAGTGCTCAAAAGGAAGCCCTAATAGTCTCGGTTGCCCGGGCACAGTTGGCCAGCCCAAAAGTGCGTTGGCGGGGATGCTCGGGTGTCACGGAGGTGAGATGATACGCTGCTGGTTGGCCTTCCCCCTGACGTTGATTTGCCTTCTCCTGTTCTCTGGTGGCGCCGATGCGGCCACCAGCAACGCCGCCTCCTGTTCCAGTGCCAACGTGCAATCAGCCATCAACGCAGCCTCGAACGGGGATGTGGTCGTGGTGCCAGCTGGAAGCTGCACCTGGTCATCGCAGGTCAGGATTTCGGGCAAGAGCCTCACGCTGCAGGGAGCGGGGGTAGACCGGACCAATATCACGGACAGCGCGGGCGGGGCCTTGACCGTCGCGGGCGATGCTATCCACTTCGTTCGCGTGACCGGCTTTACTTTTATCCACAACTCGAATGTGGGCTGCTGCGGCATCGTGGCCTTCAATGCGGTTGGGACCGACCTGAATGGTGCAAACCCTCCCGTGGGATTCAGGTTCGACCACTCGCGTATTTCAGTTCCTACCTCTGCCGGGGCAGAGCACATCGTATATGTCGAGACTGCCTACGGGCTGATTGACCACGTTACATGGGACATTCCGGCCACCGCTTCGACCCAGGCCCTTACGATTGTCGGCACGCAAGAGAGCCAAGATTCCGGGTTTCGTGCCTGGCAGCGGCCCCAGTCCCTCGGCACCGACAAGGCCGTCTATCTCGAGGATTCGACCATCAACTATCCCAACGGAGCGTCGGAGGATGCGGTGGACGCCTACGACGGGGCACGCCTGGTGCTCCGGCACAATACCTTCAACGGCAAGGGTGTCGGTTTCCACGGGACGGACTCGGGCGGGCACCGCTCGATGCACACCGCCGAAATCTACAACAATATATTCACGAATCAGAATGGATATTCTGTCCGCTATCGCGGCGGCTCCGGGGTGGTGTTCAACAACACGGGCATGGGTGGCGTCGAGATCATCACCTACCGCAAGTGTTCTCCTCCGCTGGATGGTTGGAGCATTGGCCCTGACATTCCCTCGATGCTGTCTTCCACCGACTACTCCAAGTCCGGAACCCGCGACAACTGTGCTTCGGGAACAAGCTGCAATGTAAAGTTCTGCTCTGGGAATCGTGAGTTTCTTTGCCGTGTCGACTCCGATTGCGCGGCGCAGGGTGTCAGTGGCACCTGCAGCGCATTCTTCGATGGCTCCGGTTCGCCAAACGGGTATCCCGTGCGCGACCAGCCCGGAATCACCAGTGGGCAAGTATCCTCACCTCTCTACGCGTGGAACAACAACAGGAATATTGGGGTGACCACAGGCGGCAACGACGCCCAGTGCGGAGCGACGATGAATGCCGATCTGGTTGCGGGCCGGGATTATGTCAATAACGGCGCCACGCCCAAACCCGGATACGCACCCTACACCTACCCACACCCGCTGCAAACCGGAGACCAGGGCCCCGCCCCGCCGAGTGGGCTAACCGCCAACGCTCAGTGATCCGTACTTTTTCATGGGGCCACGCTGGCGCGCTGGGATGCTTTCGTGTGAATTGGCGGACGGCCCAGCTTGAACCTGAGGTCGCGCTGGGTAGGCATCTCGAATCCGTTCTGAAGAACACCTCGCACAAACCGCCTGATAAGCGATTCAACGTATGAACAAAACTGCATTCGTAACCGGCGCAGAGGGGTTCATCGGATCTCATTTGATCAATCTCCTACAGGCAAAGGGATGGAATGTAATCGGTGGCTACCGTTTGGACGCCTCTGATTCCTGTCCCAAGCTGCCCAACCTGTGCTTCGTCCAATGCGATCTGCGCAACCGCCAACGGGTCCAGCAGCTGCTCAACGAGCACGAGCCGACCCACGTCTTTCATTTGGGGGCGCAAAGCTTGCCCACCGTGTCTTGGGCGGACCCGGTTGGGACCTTCGAGTCCAACGTCATGGGCTCATTGCACTTGTTTGAGGCGGTGCGCCATCTGAAGCGTCCACCCGTGGTTGTCTCAGCGTGCTCGAGCGCTGAGTACGGCCACGTGCGGGCATCGGCCATGCCAGTCACCGAAGAGCATCCACTCCGGCCCCTCCACCCCTACGGCATCAGCAAAGTGTGTTTAGACCTGCTGGCGCGAGAGTATTTCTTGGATTACAAAATCCCGGCTGTAAACCTGCGGCTCTTCAATACCACCGGGCCCGGGAAGACGAATGATGCGCCGTCGGATTTTGTGCGGCAGCTAATCAAGATCAAGAAGGGACTGCAGAAGCCGGTGATCGAAGTCGGGAACTTGAAGCCCCGCCGCGCATTCCTGGATGTCAACGACACTGTGCGTGGTTTTTACCTTGCTGCTCTTAAGGGAAAACGCGGTGAGGCATATAACCTTTGCGCCTCCCGGACACACGAAATCGGCGAGTTGTTGCGTACCGCGGTGCGACTGTCCGGCGTGAGAGCGGAGATCCGGCCCGCAGCCCAGCTGATGCGGCCTTCTGATGAGAAGATCATCTTTGGCAGTACGGTAAAATTCCGGAAGGACACTGGTTGGAAGCCGATTCGGTCGATCGAGCAGACCCTGGTCTCCATGTTGGAGTACTGGGACCACGCGACCTAGGGTGTGCAGCATCAGGACATCAGGGCGCAGCCAATGCTGACGGCCTGGTCACCTCAGTGATCTGCGATCGCAAAGTATGGTGCATGATAGCAGTGCTGTCTTGCTCGTCGGCGGCATGGGAACCCGCCTGCGTTCGGTCGTGCCGTCGTCACCCAAGCCGCTTGCCATGGTGGGGGGACGTCCTTTTCTTGAACTACTGGTTCGGCAGCTCCGGCATCAGGGAATCCGTCGTTTGGTGATGTGCACGGGCCATCTCGCCGACCAAATCGAAAGCGAATTCGGTGATGGTCATGACCTGGACGTCGAGATTGTGTACTCGAAGGAACCCCACCCGCTAGGTACGGGAGGAGCTTTAAAGTTCGCCCGGGGTTACCTGCAAAACAGGGATGACTTCCTGGTCATGAACGGGGATTCGTTCCTGGAAATCGATTTTCATCAACTCATCCGTTTTCATCGCCAACATGGTGGGCTCGTGAGTATGGCGGTGACGCGGGTGCAAAATGCACACCGCTATGGAACGGTCCAAGTGGACGCCGCCAGCCGGGTGACCGGTTTCGCGGAAAAGACCGGGAGCCATGCGCCCGGACAGGTGAATGCGGGCGTGTACGTCTTCAGTCGCGCCGTACTCGATCTGATACCCGAAGGGGCGGCAAGCCTGGAAAGGGACGTATTCCCTCGAGTACTCGATCTTGGAATCTATGCGGCGGAGCAGCAGGGGATGTTCATCGACATCGGTACTCCGGAGGATTATGCCCGCGCACAGACGGTCTGCGGGCGCTTCCTGCTGGAGCCGAATCGATGACCAGCAGGTTGAGAAGCACAGCGAGCAGGGTGGAGAGTCAATGAGCAACTCCGGGGATTTCGAGCAGCGCATCCGCCAATCGATCCAGGCATCGATTGCTGTGAAGGAGCGTTTGCTGGGTGATGGCGAATTGGTTTTGGCCCTTGCCAAAGTCAGCGGGATCCTCGTCGAGGCGCTCAACCAGGGGCACAAGGTGCTCCTGTTCGGCAACGGCGGAAGCGCGGCCGATGCTCAGCACATTGCGGCGGAGCTTGTAGGGCGCTTCGCATTCGATAGGCCACCTTTGCCAGCGCTCGCTCTTTCTGTAAACCCTTCGTGCGTGACGGCCATTGGGAACGATTACGGTTTCGATGTCGTCTTTGCACGACAGATTGAAGCTCTAGGACGTCCGGGAGACGTCGCCATCGGCATTTCGACAAGCGGCAACTCGCCGAATGTGCTTCATGCTGTGTCCGTGGCCAAGAAAATGAGGCTGCGCTCCGTCGCACTCACCGGCTGCACTGGCGGAAAGCTCAAAGGCGTCGTTGATCACTGCATCTGCGTGCCGTCGAATGAGACTCCACGCATCCAGGAATGCCACATCCTGATAGGCCACATCATTTCAGAACTGGTGGAGCAGACGATCTTTCATGAATAGGGCAGTGTTCCTGGATCGCGACGGAGTCATCAACCGCAGACCTCCGGAGGGCGAATATGTCACGCGCTGGGAAGAGATGTACTTGCTTCCGGGTGCGGCGCTGGCAATCGCCCGGCTCAACCGCGCAGGATTCCGGGTCATTGTGGTGAGCAACCAGCGTTGCGTTGCCAAGGGGTTGCTCACGGCTGCCGACCTGGATTCCATGCATCGGCGAATGTGCGATGTGCTAGCCGAGGCTGGAGCAACCCTGGATGGCGTGTATTATTGTCCGCACGAAAAAGAGCCACCCTGCAGTTGCCGCAAGCCGTCTCCCGGGATGCTGTTGGAGGCAGCCCGTGCTCATCAAATCGACCTGGCCGCGTCGTGGATGGTCGGCGATTCCGAGATCGATGTTGAGGCTGGCATCAGTGCCGGGTGCAAGACGGCTCGCCTGCTGAGCGATGGGCAGGCGCGGCAAGCCAAGGCGGATGTGGTTGCGCCATCACTGATCGAGGCAATCCACGAGATACTCCAGCGTGAGCCGGCCGTCGCCCATCAAGGAGCCACGGAGGTCGCCGCCACGACGAGGCGAAGGGGTGGAAATTGCTGTGGGTAATAGGTTGGGTGCGCCCAGCAGATTACCTCCAGATGACCATCTTGCGAAACCCACGTATCACTGATGCTCGCTTGTCAACGCTCGGGTTACGTAGAAAGCTGAACTCATGATCATCACTAGCACTCCATTGCGCATTTCATTCCTCGGCGGCGGCACAGACTACCCGGTCTGGTACCGTGAGCACGGAGGCTCGGTGTTGGCGACCGCGATCAACAAGCGCTGCTACATCACGTGTCGGCGGCTGCCACCCTTTTTCGAACATCACAGTCGCGTCTCCTATTCTCGAGTTGAAAACGTCGCCCGAAATGCAGCCATTGAGCATCCATCGGTGCGGGGATGCTTGCAATTCCTGGGAATAAACGAAGGCGTCGAAATTCACCACGTAGCGGACCTCCCCGCTCGTACCGGTTTGGGCACCAGTTCAGCATTCACCGTGGGGCTTCTCCTTGGTCTTTACGCGCTGAAAGAACGGATGCGCGACAAGCATGCGCTGGCTGCCGATGCAATCCACGTGGAACAGGACTTGCTGCACGAGGCTGTGGGCTCGCAAGATCAGGTTAGCGCCGCATATGGAGGCTTTAACCGCATCAATTTCAACGCCGACGGCGGGATCGAGGTGCGGCCGATGCTCACTGCGCAAAGCCGGCGGGCAGAATTGGAGCAACACCTGGCACTTTATTTTACGGGATTTTCTCGAACGGCCTCGGAAATCGCAACCGAACAGGTGAAAATGACGCCGCACAAGAAGAAAGAGTTGGAACTGATGTATCAACTGGTGAATGAGGCGGAATCGATCATGACGAGCCCAAACCGCGCCCTGGATGAATTCGGCCGATTGCTGCATCAGAGCTGGGAAATTAAGAGAACGCTGACCCAAAAAATCTCAAACCCTTATATCGATGAGATTTACGAGGCCGGGCTCAGCGCTGGTGCTCTCGGAGGCAAGCTGCTCGGGGCTGGGGGAGGCGGCTTCATGCTCTTCTACGTACCCCCCGACCGGCGGGCGTCGTTAAGGGCGAGATTGAAAAAACTCTTGTGTGTTCCGTTCGGATTCTCCAATCAAGGCAGTCACGTGGTGGTATACGAACCGGAGGAGGTGTACGACAAGTCGCTGGTTGATGAGCGGGCCGTGGTCTATGCTCAGCCTATTTGAAGTGGGCGGCGCGATGTGAGCATCTACGTCACGAACCCGCTTTCCGACACCCGTTGGAATGAGTTCGTCGCTCGACACCCGCGGGCGTCGGTATTTCATCAGCGAGGCTGGCTCGAGGCGTTGGCACGTACCTACGGCTATGAACCCCTCGTGCTCACGACCGCGCCCGCCGGCGAACCGCTAAGGGATGGCATTGTGTTCAGCCGGGTCTCGAGCTGGATTACCGGTACTCGTCTGGTCTCTTTGCCGTTTGCGGATCATTGTGAGCCACTTCTGAATGACTGTGGCGAGTTCGTGGAATTTGGCAATTGGCTGCAAGCAGAGTGTAATGGCCAGCGATGGAAATATGTTGAGCTCCGGCCACTGTTACCAGTGCAGGCAGCGTACGGTGGCTGGCAGCAAAGTGGTTCGTATGCCTTCCACGACCTCGATCTGAGGCCGAGCCTGGAGCAACTTTTTCGGGGCTTGCACAGAAACTCGATTCAGCGAAAGATCCTGCGCGCCGAGAGAGAGCGGCTTTGCTATGAGACCGGCCGATCCGAGCAACTGGTAGACGAGTTCTACCGTCTTCTGCTGATCACACGGAGGCGCCACCTTGCGCTGCCGCAGCCGCGAGCCTGGTTCAGAAATTTGTTCCAATATATCGGCGACGGAATTGAGATCAGGTTGGCCCGGAAAAATGGGAATCCGGTCGCGGCGATGCTCACCCTGCGGCACCGGTCATCCGTGGTTTATAAGTATGGCTGCTCAGACAGAAGGTTCCACAATCTCGGGGGCATGCCGTTCTTATTCTGGCGGCTCATCGAAGAGTGCAAAGCGTCAGGGACCGAGGAGATCGACTTTGGCCGTTCCGATCTGGACAACCCAAGCTTGTCTGTGTTCAAGGAAAGATTCGGCACGACCAGAAAGTCGCTGACGTATTATCGATACCAGAACACCGAGAGACCAAGGCCGGAGATCAGCTTAGACTCGCAGGTTCTCAGGCGATTTGTGTGCATGCTGCCGGACACCGTGTTCTCCACCGCGGGCCGGCTTGTGTACCGACATCTGGGATAGCCCTTAAGGCGCCGAGAACCCAATGGCAGACTGCAAATGAGTACCGAACTCATCCCCTGCAAAGTGGGATCCACGAACACGTTGAGTCAAGTCCTGAGTGAGCGCTATCGCTATCCGCAGGACTTTTTCGATGAGTTTGCGCTCGCGGGAGAGCTCTCGAGTGATGCCGGATTCTTTCGATTTGGTCCAGGAGCGATCTGCTATGGCCGCTCCTGCGTCGGCTCTCGCGAATCTCGGGTTACGTCTCCCCTTTTCGATGCGCTCCAGCATGCCGTCATCCGGGATCACAAGCTAAGGCTACCGTTTGACCCAACTGAGGTGGTAGATAACCTTCGCTGGGAGCGCTATGCGGACCGGCGGGGCCCGAGGAGGGACTACAAAAGCCTCCTGCGGAAGTTGTACTACCTGGTGCGGCCGTTGACCAACCTGCCGGTGCGCAGACAAATTCAGAGGTTTCACGCCCGCAATTGGCAGGAACTCCCGTTCCCCCACTGGCCCGTAGATACCACGGTGGAAAGCCTCTGCGAGACACTCTTGTCGCTCGCATTGGAAGCCGCCGGCGCGGAGAGGGTTCCCTTCGTTTGGTTCTGGCCGGACGGTGCGAGCGGTTGCGTCATGATGACGCACGATGTGGAAACTGCCGTTGGCAGGGACGGTTGTGCAGATCTGATGGACGTGGATGATGCCTTTGGAGTCAAAGCTTCCTTCCAGATCGTTCCTGAGGGGCGTTACGCTGTTCCGCGAGAGTTTCTGGAGACAATTCGTAACCGCGGATTTGAAATTGGAGTCCAGGACCTCAACCACGATGGCTTGCTGTTTGAGAACCGAGGGGAGTTCCTGCGACGGGTCAGGATGATCAATCGGTACGCGAGTGAGTATGCCGCGCGGGGATTCCGCTCGGCGGTGCTCTACCGCAAGCCCGAGTGGTATGACGCGCTTGACTTCTCCTTCGACATGTCGATTCCCAATGTCGCGCACCTGGATCCCCAGCGCGGAGGCTGTTGCACGGTGCTGCCTTATTTTGTGGGGGATATGCTCGAACTCCCGGTGACCACCACTCAGGACTACACCTTGTTCCACCTCCTACAGCAACGGTCGATTGATTTGTGGAAAATGCAGATTGAACTGATCCTGCAAAAGAATGGCCTGGCCAGCTTCATTGTGCATCCCGATTACGTGAGAGAAGACGATACCAGGTCGGCATACAAGGACTTGTTGAGCTACTTGCGAAGCTTGCGGGAAAAAACAGACCTCTGGTTCGCCCTTCCGGCTGATGTCGATGGGTGGTGGAGGGAGCGCAGCAAAATGTCGGTGGTGAAAGCTGGGAATTCATGGCGCATTGTCGGGGAAGGCGCTGAGCGTGCCGTCCTGGCCTACGCGAGAAAAGTTGATGGCAACCTGGTCTACGAAGTAGCGGGTGCCGCAGGTTCGTAGACTACAGCCAAAGGGGCACTGGTCAGTAGAGAGATCCCCTTCTCGTTATGATTTTTCATGAAACGAAGCTCGCGGGGGTGTTCGAGGTTCACCTAGAGCCCAGGACTGATGATCGCGGGTTCTTTGCGCGCAGCTGGTGCCAGGAGGAATTCCAGAATCATGGGCTCAACTCCAAGGTGGCGCAATGCAGTGTTTCGTTCAACACTCGAAAGGGAACACTGCGTGGCATCCATTATCAAGCGGCGCCTTATCCGGAGACCAAGGTGATACGCTGCACCCAGGGCGCGATTTACGATCTCGTGGTGGACCTGCGCCCGCAATCGCCGACGTTCAAACAGTGGGTGGGCGTGATCCTGACCGCTGCCAACCGGCAGATGCTCTACGTGCCGGAGGGGTGCGGGCACGGTTTTCTCACCCTGGAAAACGAGACCGAGGTCTTCTATCAGATTTCTGAATTCTACCGGCCGGAACTGAGCCGGGGCGTGCGCTGGGACGATCCCACGTTCAAGATTATCTGGCCGGCTCAAGTAGAAATGATTTCAGAGCGCGACCGAATGTACCCGAACTTTGAATGACAGCCATGGGTTTGATGAAGCAGCTCGACAACAGGGACAGAGCGGAAGTCGGCCGGGAATTGCACCGATTCGCCGCCGAGCTTTTCCCGATCTGCCGGAGCATCACGGGCGACGGCCTCAGGCGGACGTTGGCCCTGATCCAAAAGCGAATTCCGCTGCGCACCGTCGAGATACCAACGGGGACCCCAGTCTTCGACTGGACTGTACCCAGAGAGTGGAATATTCGGGATGCCTACATTAAGGATTCTGCCGGCAGGCGAGTGGTGGACTTCCAGAAGTCTAACTTGCATGTCCTGAATTACAGCAGGCCGGTGCATGAAACCGTGCCACTCAGCGCGCTCAAGCCGCATTTGTTTACCCTCCCCGAGCGTCCGGACTGGATCCCCTACAGAACGTCCTATTACCAGGAAAACTGGGGATTCTGCATGTCCCATCATCAGATGGTCGCGCTCCCGGACGGCGACTACGAAGTGTGCATCGACTCCACGCTCGAAGACGGCCACTTAACGTACGGCGAATGCTACTTACGTGGCCGCTCTACCGACGAGGTTCTGATCTCGTGCCACGCGTGCCATCCTTCGTTGGCGAATGACAATCTGTCCGGCTTGACCGTCGCGACCTTTTTGGCGCAGTTTCTGTCTGGACGGGATCTCCGTTACTCGTATCGCTTCCTGTTCCTTCCCGGGACCATCGGGGCGATCACCTGGCTGGCTCAAAACCGCGATTCGGTGGAGCACATTCGCCACGGGTTGGTCTTGACCTGCATCGGGGATGCGGGCGGGTTCCATTACAAGAAGAGCCGCCGGGGAGACGCGGAGATTGACCGGGCCGCGGCGCACGTCCTTCGCCACCACGGCGAGTCTTCCGAGATTCTTGAATTCTCCCCGTATGGTTATGACGAGCGGCAATATTGCTCGCCAGGCTTCAATCTCCCGGTCGGCTGCCTGATGCGAAGCGTCTGGGGAAGTTTTCCGGAGTATCACACGTCCGCAGATAATCTCGATTTCATCCGACCGCTACCCCTGGCCGAATCGCTTCGGACCTGCGCCAGCATCTTAGACGTGCTTGAAAATAACCGCCGGTATCGCAATCAGAGTCCTTACTGTGAACCGCAACTGGGGCGGAGGAATCTGTATCGATCCGCCGGCGGCGACGCCATCGAGATGGAAATCAACGCCCGCTTATGGGTACTGAATCTTTCCGATGGAGAGCACTCCCTCCTGGACATTGCGGAGCGTTCGGGCATCGCCTTCTCAGAAATCAGCGATGCGGCGGAACTGTTGTGCCACTGTGGCCTGCTGGCCGATCTGGGAGATGCCGCCGGGCCCTCGGAGGGGAAGGCTGTCGGGAGCAGCGGCGTCCGGCTTGCCCACTAGAGTTACCGTAGGACAGGTCCTCGCGTACAACTGCACGCGCTTCCGATTGCCCCAACGTGAGCTTACTTCCGTGTACATCAAGTTGGTGAACGCGGTGTTTTTACATGCACTTCCGATTGGCTCAGCGATCGGCTTCTACCTTGACTTTCGGCACCCTCGCCCGATAATGAGACAATGGCCAACGGAACGAGCCGAAAGGGATTGCTGGTCTCTTCGCTGCTGTTTTTGCTGTGCATTGCGGCCCCCGCGTACGCCGCTACTTTCTATGTAAACAACTCCGGCTCTCCGGCTTGCAGCAACTCTCCGGGGAATGGTTCTCAGGCGAATCCCTGGTGCACCATCCAGTACGGGGTCGCTCATATGGCCAGTGGCGACACGCTCAACGTGATGGCCGGAACTTATGCCGGAGATTTCACGATCACCGGCCCATCCGGAAAGGCAGGGGCCCACACCGTGATCCAGGCGGCTCCAGGCCAGACACCAATTATCAGCGGACCAGGCTTTAACAGTGGCCGCGTCAAGATTACCGGGGGCTGCTCCTATATCGACTTCATTGGATTTACGATTACGAACCATAACCAGGGTTTGTATCTGGACGATGACGCAGGGACAAGCACGCCGTGCACCAACATCAGAGTCAGCGGCGTGCACGTGCACGATGTGGGACAGGAAGGAATCGCGGTCCGTGCGGGGAGTGCCTCCGCGCCGAGAAACTTCGTGATCGAGAACTCTGAAATTGACCACACGGGACGCCTGGGGCCAAGCCAGAACGGCGAAGGCTTGTACGTTGGAAACAGCAGCGGAACCGACGTTACCAACGGCGTGATCGTGCGTAAGAACAAGATCCACGATACGCAGGACGAGTGCATTGAACTCAAGGGCGACGCCCACGATATCACGATCGATGGGAACGAACTTTACAATTGCCTGAGTCCGGGAAGTTCCTTCGGCAATACCGGCGGGGCCATCGAAATTGACGAACCCAGAAATTCTTCTACGAATCCGAACCACATCATTCGCAACAACATCGTCCATGACATCAAGTTCACGAGCGGGATCACGAAGCGGGGCATTCGCGCGGGCACCGGAGCCACGATCTACAACAATCTTCTCTACAATATCAGTAGTTCCTATAGCTGCATCCTCTCCAACACTGCCAATTACAGCCGATTGATCTACCACAACACCATTGACTGCAGCACGACAAACGCCCTGGTCAATTCAGGGACCGCCGTTGACAGCCGCAATAATATCGGCCCGAACACCGCCAAGAACCTCGCTACCTCAGACACCTATTATGTCAACAAAGGGGCAGCGGATTACCATCTGGCGGCGGGAAGCGCTCCAATCGATGCTGGAGTCGACCTTACCAGTGTCGTGCCCACGGATATCGAGGGTAAGAGCCGGTCAAGTAACTCTCCGCCTGACCTGGGAGCATATGAATATGCGGGCAGTGGTGCCCCGGGGCCACCCACCAACCTCACTGCCATCGTTCGGTGAGTTCCCGCTAAGGACGCGCCGGTTCGAAAGCTGCACAGCGGATTCGATTTCCATCTCCATCTCGTCATCAATCAAGCAACCGGGGCTGTTCTGGTTTCCTCGCGTCTGGCAAATGCGGGCTGGAACATTCCGCTTCCGGTGGGGAACAGGCTGGTAACCACGCCGAGATAACCTTCGTTCGGTAACCGACGAGCCATTGTGTTTGTCGGGATTACGTGTGAGGGTGGTGGGTGGCAGAGTATGTCGGCAGCCTCGGTAAAGTGCTTTTTTTCAATAGGTTCAACATCAGAGTGGGTGGTCGACCAGGAGTCGTATGAGGATATTACTGACCGGGCATCAGGGCTATATCGGGGCCGTAGCAGGATCCATCCTGCGTTCTGCGGGCCATGAGGTGACCGGCCTGGACACGGACCTGTTTGCCGGGTGCGATTTCGGGCAAAAGCCGGCGGAGGTTCGCGAGGTCCGTAAAGACATTCGCAACCTGACGAAAGCAGACCTTACGGGCTTCGAAGCGGTGGTGCACCTGGCCGCATTGTCGAATGACCCTCTGGGCAACCTGAATGCTGATCTGACGTACGAGATTAACCACCGCGCCTCGGTGCGCATGGCCGAATTGGCCAAAGAGGCGGGAGTCAAGCGTTTTGTGTTTTCCTCGTCGTGCAGCACCTATGGAGCTTCCGGCGATGCATTTCTGGACGAGACGGCGGCGCTCAACCCGGTGACTGCGTATGGCGATTCCAAGGTTCTGGTGGAGCGCGATGTGGCGGCGCTGGCGGACGAGCAATTCAGTCCCACGTACATGCGCAATGCGACCGCGTACGGCGTATCTCCGCGCCTGCGGCTGGATGTAGTGTTGAACGACTTCGTGGCCTCGGCACTGGCCACGGGCCGGGTATACATCAAAAGCGACGGCACTCCCTGGCGTCCGATCGTACATATTCGGGACATCATGGGGGCGGTTGTGAGCGTGCTGGAGGCTCCCAGAGACCTCATCCACAACCAGACCTTCAACGTCGGCCAGACCGAGGAAAACTACCGCATCAGCGAACTGGCCGAGATCGTAGTCGCCACGGTCCCGGGCTCTCGCATCGAATACGCGTCCGGGGGCGGGCCGGATAAGCGCTGCTACCGCGTCAATTGCGACAAGATTCGCCGGGTGCTCCCCGGCTTCCGGCCCAACTGGACAGCGCGCCAAGGAGCCCAGGAACTTTACGATGCTTATCGCGCCGCCGGGCTTACGGCGGAAGACTTGGAACGGGGCCGTTACCTGCGTATCAACCACATTCAGCGCCTCTTGAACGCTGGGCAGCTGGATCGTTCGCTACGCTGGAGCCCACAGCCAGTTGAGGCTGTGGTAGTCAGGTAAAGGCGGCATTCCAGGGGAGAATGATGGCCACTACGATATCTATGCCCGAGATGCAGCCAACTGAGCCACGGGCTGCGACCAAGCCATGCCGCTTCTGCGGCGCGCCCCTGCAGCGGACCTTTGTCGACCTGGGCATGTCTCCGCTGTGCGAGACCTACCCGGGGCCCGCCGACCTCAACCGTGGCGAAATTTATTATCCCCTGCACACGTACGTGTGCGAAGAATGCCTATTGGTGCAACTGGAAGAATATGAGAGCCCAGCCAGCATTTTCAGCGACTACGCATATTTCTCGTCCTACTCCGATTCGTGGCTGAAACACTGCGAGAACTATTGCAACAAGATGATCCCGCGTTTCGGCCTCAACGCGGAGAGTCTTGTGGTCGAAGTCGCCAGCAATGACGGCTACCTGCTGCAATATTTCGTGCAACGGAACATACCGGTGATGGGAATCGAGCCGGCGGCGAACGTGGCCAAGGTGGCGGTGGGGAAGGGGATCCCAACCCTGGTGCAGTTTTTCGGCACGAAGGTGGCGCAACAGCTGGCTGCCGACGGCCGCGGTGCAGATCTGGTTCTCGGCAACAACGTCCTGGCGCAAGTCCCGGACCTGAACGATTTTGTCGAAGGGCTCAAGATTCTACTCAAGCCTCACGGGGTTCTGACCCTGGAGTTCCCGCACCTGCTCAAACTGATCGAGCTCAACGAATTCGACACCATTTACCACGAACATTTCTCGTACTTCTCGATGCTCGCAACCGAACGCATCCTGCAAGCCCACGGGCTGAGAGTGTTCGATGTGGAAGAGTTAAAATCGCACGGCGGCTCTCTGCGCGTCTATGCGTGCCGGCAGGAGGATGCAACGCACCCGCGGCAGCCAAGCGTGAAGAGGGTGATTGCGGACGAGGAGCGGGCCGGGCTAGGCACGGTGGCAGGCTATGGCAGCTATGCGCAACAGGTGAAGGAAACCAAGTTGGCACTGGTGGATTTTCTCGTCACGGCCGCTAAGCAAGGCAAGAAAGTAGCAGGGTATGGAGCTCCTGGGAAGAGCGCAACTCTGTTGCATTTCTGCGGCATCACCAAGGATCTGATCGAATACACGGTGGACCGAAGTCCCTACAAGCAGGGTCGGTTCCTGCCGGGCACTCACATTCCGATTTACCACCCGGACCGGATTCAGGAGACGAAGCCGGACTACGTTGTGATCCTGCCATGGAATCTGAAGGATGAAATCATGCAGCAACTGCAATTCATCCGACAGTGGGGCGGTCGTTTCGTTGTGCCGATTCCGAAGGTAGCACTCGATTGAAGCGGCAAGCTGCGAGGTGAATTCATGAAGGTGGTTCTTTTCTGCGGGGGAGCAGGCATGCGACTCCGGGGGTACGCCGACGACGTGCCCAAACCCATGGTGCAAATCGGGACGCGGCCCATTCTGTGGCATTTGATGAAGTACTACGCTCATTTCGGGCACAAGGACTTCATCCTCTGTCTCGGACACTTGGGCAACTGTATCAAGGACTACTTCCTACACTACGATGAAGCCGTGTCCAATGACTTCGTTTGGTCGAAAGGCGGCAAGGATATCCACTTTCTGAACCGCGACATCGACGATTGGAAGATTACCTTTGTAGAAACTGGGGCCAACGCCAATCTGGGGCAGCGACTCAAGGCGGTGGAGCCTCACCTGCAGGGCGAGGAAGTGTTTCTGGCGAACTACAGCGATGGGCTGAGCGATGTACCGCTTCCGCAGGTGATCGATACCTTCCGACGGAGCAAGGCGATTGCTTCTCTTCTTTTGGTGCAACCGACAGCGAGTTTTGACATTGTCCACGTCGGACCCGAGGGTATGGTAGGCAACATTTGCGCGTTGAGCAGCAGCGACCTGTGGATCAACGGCGGCTACTTTGTGATGCGCAATGAGATCTTTCGTTACATTCAGCCGGGCGAGGAACTCGTACGAGAGCCCTTCCAGCGGTTGATTGAGAAGAAGGCGCTGCTGGCGTACAAGTACACGGGGTTCTGGCAGTGCATGGACACTTTCAAGGACAAGCAGCGTCTGGAGGAACTCAACCACAGCACGGCGCCGTGGAAAGTCTGGAATAATGGGGCAAGCGCCACAGCCAAGCATCTGGGAGTGACATCCACCGGCGTATGATGCACCTCAATCTGGAAGGCAGCGCCAGCGGACGCCTGGTGGTTCTGTGCTTAGGCTCCCACTCCGACGACATCGAAATCGGTTGTGGCGGCACCATCCTGCGCCTGGCCGACCAACGGCCTGACATTGAGTTTCATTGGGTTGTATTCAACGCTATCGGTGTCCGGGAAAAGGAGGCGCGGCGCGGTGCTGAACTGTTCGCAGGGCAACGTTTGAAGGGGACGATCTTCAAGACCTTCCAGGATGGGTTCATGCCCTACGCGGGAGCCGAGGTGAAGACGGTTTTCGAAAAAGAGTTGAAGCAGCTTTCTCCGGACCTCATCTTTACTCACACGCGCCAGGACGCGCATCAAGACCATCGCCTGATATCGGAGTTGACCTTGAATACATTTCGGGATCACTTGATTTTGGAGTATGAGATTCCAAAATATGACGGCGACTTGGGACAACCAAGCGTGTTTGTGCCGCTCGAACATAAGACCTACCAGGAGAAAGTCCGGCGCATCATGGGTACCTTCCAGTCGCAACATGTGAAGCGCTGGTTCCAGCCGGAAACATTTCTCTCGCTGATGCGGCTGCGCGGGATGGAATGCAATGCACCCAGCGGTTACGCCGAGGCTTTCTATGGGCGAAAGCTGGTGCTCTGAGGTGAGGATTCCTGAAGGCGGGTCTTCTGGTTTGGGCAAGATTTTGCAGGACTCATGAACGGAACGAAGGAGTAGCTCGATGAATATCTTTGTTGATTCCAAGCTGAGCGATGACGATCGGAGACGGGAGCTGTATCGTGGGTCCCTCTTCGTCCATTCTCCATGCCCAAGCGCCTTGAAGCTCTGCCAGTTGGCGCAAGAACTGATCGCGGAAGCCTTCGGCTCGCTGGATCCTGTCAAAGTACATGAGACCGTGCCGGCAGAGAAGTGTGCCGAGATTCTGGCCGTTCTGAAACCGAAGTTCATCCACCACCCTAAGTCCAAGCAGTACATCCAGGGGATGTTGGCGGAACTCGGGTGCAACCGCGAAAAGACTTATTTCGACGTGCCCCGCATGCGAACGGCTTTTCCTGGCGACTACCTGAAATCGGGCATTGCCTATGCATTTCACCCCCACCGGGACACCTGGTACTCGGCGCCCTTCTGCCAGATTAATTGGTGGATGCCGATCTATGAGATCAACTCCGAGAATTGCATGGCAATTCACCCGCGTTATTGGGACCGGGCGGTGAAAAACGGGTCCAAGGAATACAACTACTACAAGTGGAACCTGGAGAGTCGACAGAGCGCAGCGCAGCACGTGAAGGCCGACACGCGGGTGCAACCCCGGCCCGAAGAGCCGGTTGATCTCGAACCGTCGGTGCGGCTGGTTTGTGACGTTGGCGGCGTATACCAGTTTTCTGCGCAACAGATGCATTCGACAGTACCGAATACCTCGAACGTGACCCGGTACAGCATCGACTTTCGAACGGTCCATCTAGATGATGTCAGAGGACAGATTGGGGCCGCGAATGTGGATTCGGCGTGCACCGGGACTACGATGGGAGACTACTTGCGAGGGGCTGATTTATTGCATCTTCCAGAGGATGCGCTGGCGCTCTATATGGATGGCACGGAATCACAGTATGTCAGGACGCCGCGCTAGCCGCGCGATTCCTTATGGGAGATCTGGGCGGGCTGAATGTTCTCGTCATCGGTGGCAACGGCTTTCTGGGGAGACCTTTGCTCGCGTGCCTGGAGAAAGCGGGCGCCTGCATTCAGGCGGTGTCTCGCAGCCTCCCATCCGAAACGGGGAAGGTCCGATGGTGGCACGGATCTGCGGCCGACATGCAGTGGCTCCGCGAGCTGATAACCCGTCTCAAACCCGATGTGATCTACCAGCTGGCCAGCGCCAGCCTGGGTGGGCAGGATCCAGGGCTGGTGCTGCCGGCGTTTGAGGACGATCTCCGCACCACGGTCAACACCCTGGTCGCCGCGCAGGAATGCGGCGCCAGCCGCGTGATCTTCACTCGTTCCCTGGATGAGCCGCCACCGGCGAAGAACGCGAAGGCGCCCGCTTCCCCGTATGCGGCTGCGAAGGCGGCTTCGGGCCTTTATGGGCGAATGTTCCACGAGCTCTACGGGCTACCGGTGGTGATGCTGCGGCCATTCATGACCTACGGTCCTGGACAGAAGGCCTACAAAGTAATTCCGTACACGATTCTCTCCATGCTGAGGGGTGAGTCCCCAAGACTTTCTTCAGGGAAGAGAGGCGTGGATTGGGTCTATGTCGACGATGTCGTTTCAGCGTTCATCGCGGCGGCAACCAGAGCGGAGGCGGTTGGAAAGGAAATCGATCTCGGAACGGGTAGGCTGCACTCTGTCCACCATGTCGTGGAGGAGATCCGAAAGCTGATTCCGGGAGCACCCGAGCCCAGCTTTGGATCTCGACCCGATCGCGTGCATGAGGAAAACCGCGCCGCTGACCTCAAGACGGCGGAAAGTAGCTTGCGATGGCGGTCCACGACGCCTCTCACGGAAGGGTTGTCTCTAACGATCGACTGGTATCGACGGAATTTGGATCACTACACCGCCGCTGAGGGCCGCGCGACGCCGATTACTGCAATTCGGTGAGGACTAGCCTGCACCTCACGCCGGCACCAGATCAGGTATAATCCCTTCTGCCCTTCCCCGGGGTGGCGCCCGTAGTCCTGTTCCGCAAGCGTGCTCTCGTCCTCTGAATCGCACGCCCGCGTCCGCACAGCAATGCACAAGGAGCTCAGTGTGAAAGCATCAGACTTCAGCCTGCGAACTTTGCCTGATTTCAGATTGGCTGGTCTGCGCCAACTGGTTATTGTGGCGTGCTTACTGGTTCCAACCGTGTGTCCAGCGGCAATCTCTTTCGTGCAGCAAAACTACTCGGTGCCGCAGGCGCCGCAGTCGATCGTCTCCGTGACGTATGCGGCAGCGCAGGTAGCCGGCGACACGAACATCGTGGCGATTGGGTGGAGCGACAGCACCTCGTCGGTGACGTCCATCACCGACAGCCGAAACAACATCTACAGCCTCGCCATCGGACCAACGCGACAAAGCGGCGTGCAAAGCATTTCTATCTACGTTGCCAAGAATGTGGTCGCGGCCGCAGCCAACCAAAACACGGTGACCGTAACCTTCAGCGCAGCGGTTCCATATCCGGATGTCCGCATCCTTGCATATCGCGGCCTGGATACGGTGGCGCCAGTTGAAGCTGCAGTTGGTGCAGCGGGTACCGGAGCAACCAGCAACTCCGGGTCGCTGATCACGACCAACGCCAATGACCTGCTGTTCGCCGCCAATAATGTGTCGTCACTGACCAATGCATCCGGCGGCGGGTTTACGAACCGCGTCATTACGAGTCCGGACGGCGACATCGCGGAGGATCGAATCGTCACCGCGGCAGGGACCTACAGC
>JBGQBN010000081.1:0-12264 GCA_041494805.1 Terriglobia bacterium
GGACGTTGGTCGCGCGCAGCTTGACGTCCATCTCATGCATCTTGTCCGCGGCTCCAGTTTCTGCATAGGCGCGCGACAGCAGTTCCATCGAGTATGGGTTGTCGCTGTCCTCTTCCAGGTGGGGAATGGCATCGCCAATCTTCTGCTTAGCCATCAAGAGGGCCCCGGCGGCGCCATGGTACGACTCCTGGATATTCGTGCTCCGGCCGCTGCTGGACATGGCTTCCAGTTGCGCGAGGGTCTTATCGGCAAGTTCCTGGTTGCTGGCATGAGCGGCTCGAACCGCACGATAGCGGAGAATTCGGGCCCGCTCCTCTTCCCGGTCGGACTCGGCAATGCCCGCCTGGTGGCTCAAGGCATCTTCCGCAGCTTCCAGGTGCTTCAGGGCCGCGGCATCATCGGTCTGGTACAGGCTCATCATGCGATGCGCCTGAGCTCCTTCCAGGTCCAGACCCTGAGCGTGGGCCGTTTCGGCGATTGCACCGAACGCCTTGTCAGCTTCCGCGAGATTATTCTCTCGCACCCAGGTCATGGCCTTCTGCAGGTTGTAATCCAGACGGTCGGCATCGGTGTGCGCGTCTTGAATGGCCTTGTCATACTCAGTTCGCGCCTGGGCCTGGGCTTGCACCCCCATTAGTGCGTAGGTGTCCCCCAGTCCAAGCTGGGAAGAAGCAAAACCAGGATCAATTTTCAGGGCTGCGCGGTAATGCTCGAGGGCGGCGTCGAAATTGCCGGACATGCGCAGGATCTCGGCATAGGAATCCAGCGGGTTCGGCTCCTTGGGAAGAACCGCGACATAGCGCTCCATGGCGTTGAACGCCTTATCAAACTGGCGTTCCCGCGCATAGCAATACCCCAGATCGTTCAGCGCCGCCGGATAGTGCTTGTCGAGCGCCAGGGCGCGCTCGAACATCTTCTGGGCCGGCTCATAGCCATTCTCTCCCATCAGCCAGTTGCCCGCCAGATACAGTAGGCGCTTGTCCTTGGGAAACATCGCCAGCATGTCGTTCATGGCGGAGATGCCGGCAATAAAGTTGTTTTCCTGAACGTTGGTGATCCACTCGATCATCAAACGCTCCCCGGGCGTGACCTTCGCGGCCAGGGACTTGGCCTTCCCCCGAGCCGCGCTGGCCTCCGCCGGATTACGGCTGTTGAAAGCGATCCAGGCAAATGCCAGGGCGAAGCTGGAGTCGGCATCAGCCGCCGCCCGCCACCCGATATTGGCGCGCTCCAGATAAAGGTTCTCGTAATCGGTCATCGCTCTCTCGTACAAGTCCCGCGCCTTCGGTGAGGAGGTCGTGAGCGGCATGGCTTTCGTCGCGGCTTGCTTCACGTGATGGGCGGAAGCCGGCAGAACTAGCCCGAGGCAGGCCAGGAGGAAAACGCTAGTAAGGCGGCGCATCAGGATTCTCGCTAAGTGGATTATGGTTTCTGATGCCGAGGGTAGCACGACGCCTACAGGCCGAAAAGGTGACCGTGGTGGTACCGCCAACCTGCCCGTGTGGACGCGGCCGAATAGCCCGCGTGGGTTTCAAGACCCTAAAGCCCAGAGCCTAAAGCCTGACGCAGAGCCTTCCACCGCGCCCTCCACAAGAAAAAAGCCCCTCCCGCCTGCGCAGAAGGAGCCCTTGAGAATGTACTGGCCACTAGTCACTGGCCACTTCGCTACTAGAACGTAATCTTGGCCGCGAACTGAATGCCGCGCGGCCCACCGCCTCCCAGGAATGGGTTGCCGATGCCCACATCACCGGTTGCGGTGAGCGGCAGGAAGCCAATCCCGCGGCCGGCAGAAGTTAACCCATTGTTCGCCGGATCAGTAATGAAATTCGGCAAATTCGGATTGGCGAAGTTGGGATGATTGAACAGGTTGAAGAACTCAGCCCGGAGCTGCAGGTTCACACGCTCGGTGATGGCCGTATTCTTGGAGATCGAGAAATTGAGCTCTTTAAAGCTGGGTCCCTTAAGGGAGTTGCGCCCCAGGTCGCCGAAGTGGCGCGTACCGGACAGGCAGTCGCTGTCGCCACCGCCGCCAAAGCCGGTGCTGTTGCCAAAAGTGCAAGGCACCTGGAAGGACGAAAGATCAACGCTGTTGGAGCCACTGCCGTACCGGATCGGCCCCACCACATCCGGCCGGTCAAAACCTTCTCCGGATCCCGAGTAGTCTCCCTCGAAGTTGTAGTTGAGCTGGAACGGCTGACCATCCTGAAGATTCACCACGCCATCCACACCCCAGCCATTCTTCAGCTTGGTCCAACTACCCCCCATCTTGGGGAATGCATACGCGAAGTTCCAGGTGAAGCGGCGCCGGATGTCGAAGTTTGAATTGCCTCGGTCCAGTTGCGGTGCCAGGCTGTTATTCGGCTGCGCCGCATTCGGAATGAAGTCTTCGCTATCGCTGGCATCATCAATCGAGTGCGACCACACGAAGTTCACCGCCGACGTCAGACCATGCCAGCTATTGACTCGCAGGCTGGTTTGCAGCGCGTGGTACGTCGAACTTGCCGTGGATTCTGTTTGGTTAACGTAGAACAAGGCGGGGTAGACCGTCCGCGGCACGTTGAAATTGTTACCGTCCGGACCGTCAAAACCAGCGATCGGACAATTAGGCAGCGTAGCCCCATTGCACTGTCCCGCAGACGTGTCGTACGCCGTGATCTGTGCCTGGCTCGGCTGGTTAATGTCGCGGAAGCGGAACAGCTTGGTTCCCTTCGCGCCCACGTAACCGATCTCGAGGACTGCCTTGCCCAGCTGCTGCTGGACGTTCAGGTTGAAGTTCTGGGTATAGGGCGTCCGAATGTGTTGGTCCACCGTGAAGAAGTCACTTAGAGGAGAGAACCCCGAGAACACAGGCAGACTCGGATCGAGTGCACCACTAGGAAGGTTGGGGTTCAGCCCCGCAGCCCCGATCGCCGCCGGCCCCGTCCCGGTGAGAGCTGGCCCCGGACAAAACGCGCAGTTGTAGGGTACATGGCCTAGGAAGATGTCCTGGGCAAAGGCATCGTAGAACAGGCCCCAGCCGCCACGGATCACCGTCTGTCCCTTGCCGGTAAGATCATAGGCAAAGCCGAAGCGTGGGGCAAAGTTGTTGAAATCCTTGTCGTAGAGCTGGTTCGTGGGAGATACGTTCAGACTCGCCGTCGGATCCAAATGGAAAAAGAGGTTGTTTCTTTCTCCGACCACGCCAAAGTAGTCCCAGCGCAAGCCGAAGTTCAAGGTCAAGCGCGGCGTCCAGCGGAAGCTGTCCTGAATATAGAATCCGTGGTTGTTTTCGACAGAATGGCGCAAGGTGTTCCCCTGTACCTGCTTGCCGCTGCTGGGTATGCCTTCCAGGAATGTCGTCAGGTCGTCGAAGCCGAGTTTCCCCCGAAACGTATTGTCCTGGATCAACTGAATCGTCGTGCGCCGGAACTCGTACCCGAACTTTATGTCATGACGGCCAGACTTCCACGAATAGTTGTCAATGAAGTGCCAGTTGGAATCTACCCGCGATCGTGGAACCGAGTTAGTCGCGCCAATCACCGAAAAGTTATTACCCACTGTGATCTTCGGCAGACCGAAGTCAAACGGCGAAGTAACGCCGGTATTCAACCCGATCGACGAAGGATTAAAGCTGCTGTCCTCGGGGAAGAAGCCTTCGACGAACCGGTTCCAACCCAAGCGTGCCTCGTTCACCTGATTGGCATTGACCACCTTCACGTAGGAGAGCGACACCAGCTGCACCCGCGTGGGTGTCACAGTATTGAAGCCGGGCAGAAGTCCGCCGGCCAATTGGGCAAAGGGGAAACTCTGATCGCTATCTCCAAAGTAGTAGCGTCCGGTCAGCAGATTGTTGGCATTGAAGTTCTGGTCGACCTTGGCAATCATGCTGTCCACGCGGTTCTTGAAACGGGTGGAGATGGCAAGATTGTTCGCGCTACACCCGGTGGTGTCACTCGCGCCGCTCGGGATATTCGGAGTCGGCCAGGGATTTCTGCCAAGCAGCGCCAAGGCTACTGGGTTCACCGTTCCGCCGCCGGTGACAATGCTTGCTTCCGTGGCCGTGATCACCGCCGGGTCTGGAACGCAGCTCGTGCCCGATTGCGCTCCCGACTCGCGCTGCCCTTCATAGTCTACGTAAAAGAACGTCCTGTCTTTCACAATCGGCCCACCCAGCGAACCGCCGAACTGGTTGTTGTGGAATGGGTCCTGCGCCCCCGCGGTATTGAAGAAGTTTCGGGCTCCGCCCACCGAACTGGTGCGGTTGTATTCCAGCACCGAGCCATGAAACTGGTTCGTGCCGCTCTTGGTGACGATGTTCACCACCGCTCCCGAGTTGCGTCCGTACTCCGCCTCGTAGTTCGACAACACCCGCAACTCTGCCACTGCATCAATCGGCAGGATGGTCGCCGGATCACCGAACACGCCCGCCTCGTTGATGGCCGGGTCGTTGCGGTAGCCGTCGTTCATGTCGGTGCCGTCGAGCAGGAAGTTGTTGGCCCGGCCGCGCGAACCGTTCATTGAAAATGTGCCAAACGAACCCGGAGAGTCGGATATCTGGTCGGGTGAGCCGGCGACACCGGGGCTCAGGTAAATCAACTTGGTGTAGTCGCGTCCATTGACCGGGAGATGCTCGATGATCTCGGTTGTGATCGTGTTGCCCAACTCCGCCGAGGTGGTCTGGACCTGGGACAGTTCTTCCCCGGAAACCTCGACCCGGGTCGCCACCTCGCCCGGTTTGAGTGCCGCGTCCACCCGCCGCTCCGTGGCTGCATCCACCGCGACATTGGTGGTCACTGAAGTCTGAAACCCAGTCTGCGAAACCGTCACGGTGTAGGTCCCGATAGGCAGCTCAGGAATGGAATAGCTGCCGTCAGCGCTGGTCTGCGTACCGCGCTCCTGTCCCGTGTTCACGTTGCGCACGCTGACCTTCGCGCCAGAGATCACCGCGCCCGAGGGGTCGGTCACGGTACCCAGGATCGTTCCGCGGAAGGTCTGAGCAGCCAGCCCCGTTGCCGCCAAAATAACAAAAGCGAGAATCATCCTCACTCTCATGATCATTCTCCTTTTACTTCCAAAAAAGCAGTGACATCGCCCCATCACAATCGCCTCAAACACTAGTCTTGTTGCCGGTTCCTGTCGCGCAACACTCCAGCTCCCTAAATGGGACTGGCGAGAACAAGTAGCCGAAACCTCGGCCCTCCAAGCAGCTTCATTTAGGAAAGCGCATTGTAGCGCATCGTGGAGGCAAACAAAAATCAGGCTGGGATAGAACTGCCGGCCGACGGCTAGAAACTGAAGGCAACGCCGCCGCGGATGGCGCGCGCCGACTGCACCAGGTACACCGTGCGGCCATCTTGCCCCAGCACCGGGACATATCCCTCAGCCAGAAGATTGCGCACGTCAATCAGCGCCTCCATATGGCCCGGCAGGAAGCCGGTCCCGGGAATGGGTTGGCGGAAAAAGATGTTCAGATAAGGGTCGGCCTGCCCGGCGGAGGCATTGAACATGTCCACCGGAGTAAGCGCCTGTCCGCTGATCCAGCGGTAGGACGCGATCCAGTGCGTCTTGGCCCCCGGCATGGTGCCGCTGACTTTCGCCGCCATACTATGACGGTCTCGCACCAGGATCGATTGCCGCGCCTCTTGCAGGCTGACATCGCTCTTGCCCAGATCGAGCACGCCCCCATATTCGTAATCCAGCGTGGCCGTTAGATCGGCAGTCAGTTTGCGTTGCAGCACGACCCGCAGGCCGCGGGCATTCAGATCCTTTCCGCGATAGGTGAACGTACCGGAATAGAGATCAGGCAACACTTCCCCGCCATCCGCGGTCAACTCACCCACCCCGGTCAGGGCAGGATTCGCGACGCGGTCGGAATACGCAGCCAACTGAATGCTGTTCTTGCCCACCCGGCGGGAAAGTGAGAGCTCGTGATGGTGCGCCCGCTCCAGCGAAGGCGTAAAACCGGCGATACTGACGTGCGGCTGCGACTCGCTCAAGTCCGCGGGAGCGGAGTCAAAGCCTTTGTCCATGCGGCTGTCCGGCTCGGAGGTAGCGTAGCGGTACTCCAGCACCGTGTCCCGTGAAAGATGTAGATCGGCGGAGCCGAAAGGCCGAAACGCGTTGACCCGGCCCATGAACTGGATGGTCTGCAGTTCGCTGCCGAATCTGAGTTCCAAAATGTCGCCCAGCGTGAAATCGTCCGAGGTGGTCAGGGCGAGAGCCTGTAGGCCGGCATTATGCAAGTTCCCGTCAGGCGAAGCCAGGCGGCGCAAAGTAAAAGCTACCTGCGGCTCTGATCCGTTCGCCAACTTATGGCTGTAGGACGCGCGCAAAACCGTAGCCGGCGAACCGCTGCCGTAGCCCACATTGCCCCTCACCGCCATGGTCCCCGAAGAGAAAATAGACTTTTCCACCGAGAAGCCGGTGCTGACATCGGAGGCTCCTCCAAAACCCTCCGACGCTGAGCCCGCCAGGAACGACACCGTTCCCTTCATCTCATGATCATCATTCTCGGATTGCGAAACCAGGACCGCGGAACCGTCGTCCAGCATGCGCAGAATGGGACGGTTGGAGACCGAGCGTAGCACCCACTTCCAGTCGTCCTCCTCGGCCGGGCCCCGTCTTGGCCCCAGCTGGATCGCATCGAAGAGCGTGCTCAGGGCGGCATTCACGACTGCGGCCCCGCCCGGGCGCAGTCCCACGCGCTCCCGTAGCGTCGGCAGGAAAGAAGGGGCAGAAATCTTGACGTTATACACGCCGGGCAGCAACCCCCCGGCGGAGTAGAAGCCGTTCTCGTCGGTATACACTTTCAGGGTGCGCACCGCCGACCCGAAAACTTCCACCATGGCGCCCATTTGCGGGACGCCGCTGGCACTGCGCACGTATCCGGAAATGGAACCCGGCCTTTCCCCAGCCCACACCGGAAGCGCCAGGCCCAGCACTGCCAGCAAGCACCCGAGCTTACGGAGCATCACGCCACCACCTCGTGGGAGACCAAGCCTGCGATCCTACTCGACGGCAAACATCACCGACGGGTCCACCGTCTGCTTGGAAATTTTATCGTTCACCTTGATCTCGATGCGATAGGTCCCCGGATCAAGACTGGCGGCCGAGAGAGTTTTCTGCAGGGTCACTTGGTCGCCGATATTACCCATCTGGTCCGTGCTTTCCACGGAATGAATCACGGCCTTGTTGGTCGCCGCGTTGAACACGTCGTACTCCACCGTGGCGGAAGGCTTGTGCGTCTTTTCGTCCATGCCCAGGTTATACACCTGCATCCAGAAATTCAGCTTCTGGCTACGCTTGAAAACCACGGGCTTGCCGTCAGAGGGCGCCACTCGTGGCCGCACTTTAGTAGTGCCGATCACGAAACTCCCCGTGCCCACGTTTTTCGCTGCCACCGGTTCCATTTGGTCCGCCAGGATCAGCGAAGACGTCGACAGCCGGTCCTCATCAAAGGCTGGCACCGGCAGCCGCTTGCTCCAGGTACCCACTCGATCGCCATTCACATCCTTCACCACGATGTCCGCGCGGTACAGGCCCGGCCGCAGCGGCAACGCTTTCCAGTACACCGAGGAATTTTCCGTAACCTTGGGGAGAAGCTCAGCCGGAACGTCCACCTGCACCGTGTCTTCAAAAGTCTGCACGATGTGCCCGGTAAGGGTGGTCACCCGACCAAAGATGTTGACCGTTCCGCGCTGCACACCGTCCTTGTTGATGAATGTCACATCCCGGTTTTTGACCTGGACCGTAATCGGAACCAGCACCGTGTCGCCGGTCACTTTCACGAAGTCCGCGCGCACATCAAACGGCATCAGGTTCACGCTGATCTTGTGGCTGACCACTTCTTCCAGATCTTTGAACTTCACCGCCGGTGGCTTGTTCAGCTTGGCCCACTGTTCCAGCCGGTCAAACTGTCTGCTCTGGTAGTCCTTGTTGAACGGAGAAGCACCCAGTTTCTCCAACCCGCCATGCACGAACCGGTCTGCCTTGTTGGCCATCCCCATCTCCTCGTACATGGTCAAGCCGGCGTTCGGTGTGTACAACAAGGCGTCCTTCTCGGACCGGTCCATGGTCATGTGGTAATCGCCGCACATGCATGTGTCCACGAATTCTATGATGACTTCCTGACCAATTCCCTCAAGGTACCGATACCGCCATTGCTCGAATGGAAACGTGGAGGTCGATCCCCCGCCTTCGTCCACGGGCCGCTGGTACGTCCCGCCTGCCGGATGAGACTCAATCTCATCCGCCGGCCCAAACTGGATGTACATGCGGCCTCGGTCTGTTTTCCAGCCGGGGATGCCGGCGGGAAAGTGCTCGTTGGCGTACTCGATGCGGCGGTAATGTTCTTCCTTGAATTCGTTTTCTACCGTGTCGGGGGTGGGGTCGCGGCGCTGCCAGAAGGCTTCGATAAACTGATCGCGCTCTTCGTCGTTGGAAAGCTGCTTGAAGGCGGCGCGTTCTTCGTCGCTGATGATCCAGCGGACATCCTCGTCCAGCCACTTCCTGAAGGTCTTGCCCAACTCGACCTTCAGCGACTTGGCATTTTCTTTCTTCTGCTTGTCGGTGATCGGACGCTTGAGCGGATCGGCCTCCTGCCCTTGGGGAGCAGCCTGGTCAGCGGGTCCGGACTTGCTTTCCTGCCCGACCGCATACGAGCCAAATCCGAGAAGCGACAGCAGCAGGAACGACAGGAACGAATGGACAAGGCGACGATAGGGCAATCCTACCCGGACCATAGAAGGGGTACTCCTCACAGACACTCTTGGTGGATACATTCTATGTCTTTAGGATGCGCCAAAGCAAGGTTAAGTCACGCGATCTAAACAAATTGTATAGGGCTGTAAGTCGCCACAAACGGGGGTCCCGGCGGGGTGCTGTTTTTCCGCTCCCGGCGGTCAAGCTATAATCGAATGTTAGGTCTGTGAAGCCTTTGGCCGGTCTTGCACGGCACCCGTTCACTGGTTGTCTGGGTGGAACTTTTGTGTCTGCAATGCCGTATCTGGGGACGTGCACCCCGTCACCCCAAGCAACCGGCCAAGCAACCGGGCCGGATGGTAACGCCGAGCGGACAGGATTCACCGCCTAGCCGGAAGGGACGTGACAGGGAGCAATGAGTACCTGGAAGAAAGTTGCAATCGGGGCCGGCGTAGCGGTTGCGCTGCTGGCCATTATCGGGTTCACAGTTTATCAGAGCCGCAAGAATGTGGTTACGGTCCAGACCGGCAAAGCGCAACGAGTGGATCTGACCTCAGTGGTAAGCGCGTCCGGTGAAATCAAGCCGAAGACCTACGTGAACATCGGCGCCAATGCCTTCGGCAAGATCACCAAGCTCTATGTAAAAGAAGGCGACCGGGTAAAGAAGGGACAATTGCTGGCGCAACTGGAAAACGTGCAGTCGTCGGCTGACGTCAGCGCTACCCGCGCGGCACTGGAGGCCGCGCAAACCGATGAGATCGCGGCGGACGCGGCCTTGCGGACATCGCTTGCTGACTTGAACCGCGCGAAGGCGGATGCCGAACGCATGAAGCTCGACTGGGACCGCGCCCAGGGTCTCTATAAGGAAGCCCTGATCGCCAAGTCAGAGTACGACGGCCGGAAGAACGCCTGGGAGTCGGCCGACTCTGGTCTGGCGCAGGCCCAAGCCCGCATCACCCAGGCCAAAGCCCAGAAAGATTCCGCCGATCGCCGCATTGCGCAGACTCGCGCCAATCTCACCCGCGTTTCCGACGTCCTGCAAAAAACCACGTATGAAGCGCCGTTTGACGGCATGATCACCAACCTGCCGGTGCGCGAAGGCGAGACCGTGGTTATCGGAATTCAGAATTCTCCCGGCAGCACACTGATGTCAATCGCCGACATGTCGGTCATCACCGCCGAGATCAAGGTGGACGAAACCGACATTGTCAACGTCAAGCTCGGTCAGCCGGCCGAAGTGACCATCGACGCCATTCCCAAGAAGACGTTCAAAGGAGTAGTCGCCGAAATCGGCAACAACGCGATTGTGCGGTCCACCGGCCTGGCCACGACGCAGCAAACTACCGCCAGTCAGGAAGCCAAGGATTTCAAGGTGGTGGTGACCCTGCAGGACCCGCCCGAAAACCTGCGCCCCGGGCTTTCGACCACGGCCAAAGTCACGACCGCGACGCGAAGCAGTGTGCTCACCATCCCCATCCAGGCCCTGACCGTCCGGCACCCCGCGGATTTGCAGACCAAGAACGAGAAGGGATCAGTGCAGGCAGCCTCGCCCCAGAGTGAGGCTGCCAAGGACAAAGCCAAGGATAAAGATAAAGACAAAGACGAAATCCAGGGTGTATTCGTCCTGCGCAACCGCAAAGCCGAGTTCGTGCCGGTCGAAACCGGGATTGCCGGTACGACCGATATCGAAGTGCTAAAAGGACTGAAAGAGGGCGACGAAATCGTGACCGGCAGTTATAAAGTGCTGCGAACGTTGCGACCGGGGGCCAGCGTTAAAGTGGATAACACGGTGGCTAAGAAGGAAGAAGAAGAATAGTGGTCAGTGGTCAGTGGTCAGTGGCTGGTGGCTGGTGGCTAGTCACTAACCACTAATCACTAACCACTGTTGGGTTCACGCGTCCAATAGAAAGCCAGCAAGATCGGAGCCAGCGAGTGGCCCCAGAGGACCAGGAGAGAAAGATGGCAACCGCAGAAGTCATTAACATTTCGCAACCCGTGGTGTCGGCTCCGCCCGATTCCTGCATGATCAATACTGTCGATTTGTGGAAGACCTATGACATGGGATCGGAGCAGCAAGTGCATGCGCTGCGCGGCGTCAACCTGCAGATCCGGCGCAACGATTACGTGGCCATCATGGGTCCGTCGGGGTCCGGCAAGTCCACGCTGATGAACCTGATTGGCTGCCTGGATACGCCCAGCAAGGGCCAGTACTGGCTCAACAACCAGCTGGTCAGCGAACTGGACGACGACGAACTGGCCCGCATCCGCAATAAAGAAATCGGATTCGTTTTCCAAACCTTCAACCTGCTGGCCCGCGCCACCGCACTGCACAACGTCGAGCTGCCGCTGATCTACGCCGGCATGCCCGCCGACGAGCGCGTCGAGCGTGCCAAGGAAGCGCTGAAATCCGTGGGCATGGAATCCCGCATGATGCACAAGCCCAATGAGCTTTCCGGCGGCCAGCGCCAAAGAGTCGCCATCGCCCGCGCGCTGGTCAATCGGCCGTCCATCATTCTGGCCGACGAACCCACCGGCAACCTGGACTCGCAAACCGGCAACGAAATCATGGCCGTGCTGGATCGGTTGCAGGCGCAGGGGAATACCATCGTCCTGGTCACGCACGAGCACGACATTGCAGAGTATGCGCATCGCACAGTGTTTCTCAAGGACGGTGTGATCGCTGGCGATGAGCGGAAACCGGGAAGATAGCCTTCAGCCATCAGTCTTCAGGTAGACGCCCAGCCATCCGGCTGGGCGTTCTTGCTGGCGCGTGGTGGCTATTCCGGCAAAGACTTTGGAGGGACTGATGGGTACACCGGCTGGCTCCACGAGAAAGGGCGGCGCTGCCGCCGCCCTCTTTGATGGTGCCCGAAACCTGGATTGGGAGGGACCTCTTAGGCGGCCTTCCCGGCAGCGATTCTGTGCGTGGTTGAGCTGTCGACATTGAAGGTCCGGACTACGGGATCTGCCTCCAGCAGGTGCCGCATCATCTCGTGGATGGCGGGATATTGCTCGCGGTTATACCGGTCGGCATCTTCTTTGCTGTTCCAAAAGCTCAATGCCAAAACACGATTGGTATCGGTATCTGATGCCAGGACGGTCTCATCCACAAACCCGGCTTGTTTCTTCAGAATCGGCAGTACTTTGTCGTTGATGATGGTGGCGAGTTCTCGCGCCTTTCCCGACTTGGTGGTTATTTCGACAGTGCGTGTAAACATGGAAACACTCCTTGTGCGCTTGTTCTGAACAGGCGACGCTCGAGGCTAACCGGTCGAAGCTGACCGGCTGCGGTGGTGGGTCACTGGGGTGGAGCCGGTCTTGCGACCAACTGCTTGACCACCATGTATTCGGGCCGAAACCGTCATCGGAGACGGACGTACGGTCTTATGAATTTCAACTGCCCGAATGTCCTCGTGGGTCAGGGCCGTTGCTGGGCCGCTGGGTAAGAATTGTGCGACGGAGTTTGGCTGTGGCCAATGGAGACATCCCGAGGCTAAGCCCCAGGGGGGCCAGTGTCAAGGACTGCTTTTGGTGCAGCGCCCGGACTCCGTTCTCAGGCGCTCTTCCTCGAAGTGATAACGGAAA
>JBGQBN010000082.1:0-12217 GCA_041494805.1 Terriglobia bacterium
ATACGCTCGCCGTAAGCCGCGAGAATGACCCGTGCTCATGAGTTCATTAAGACTTGTCATTCCGAGCCACTCGGAGCCGGTGAAACCGGCGAGAGTGAGCGAGGAATCTGCTTCTTGTTGACATGCGTTACGTAACGCATTACAGTAAGATATGCTCCGGTCGATCCGGCATAAAGGTCTAAAACGCCTTTACGAGGACGACGACCCTCGCGGCGTGACGAGGGAACACACGGTAAAGCTGCAGGACATTCTCGCACGGCTGGATGCTGCCAGTACGGTCGCGGACATGGACTTGCCAGGCTTCCGGTTGCATCCGCTCAAGGGCGAGTTCAAGGGCCTCTGGGCGGTGACGGTTCGCGCCAACTGGCGGGTGATTTTCCGCTTTGTGGAGGGCGACGCGCTGGATGTTGATTACATCGATTACCACTGAGGAGGCTGAACCATGCCGATGAAGAACCCGCCGCACCCCGGCGGCTTTGTGCTGCGCCAGTGTATCGAGCCTTTGGGCTTGACCATCACGCAAGCCGCCGCCGCCCTTGGTGTCACCCGCACGACGCTGTCAGAACTGGTCAACGAGAAGCGCGGAATTTCTCCCGAAATGGCCGTGCGCCTGTCCAAGGTCTTTGGCGGCAGCGCCGCAACTTGGCTTACGCAGCAGGCCCATTACGAACTGGCCCAGGTCCGCGCGGATCGGATCAAGCTCAAGCGGCTGGAATTCGCCTAAGCCTGTCCGTTGTGTTCGTTCCCTGAGGAGGAAAGAAACTCGGAACCACCACAGAGGACACAGAGAAGTTCAGCACGGGAGTGTAGTCGCGATTTTTCACCAAATTCGTTGCACGCCGTAAGCGTCGAAAACTTCTTCATTGCTGACTAGCGGTATGGCCTCCGTCAGCGACTGGGCGATCAGCATGCGATCAAAGGGATCTCGATGGGGACCCGGCAGGAGTCCCGCGCTCAACCCGTGCTCAGTACTCACAGGGAGATCGAGAAAGCCGTCACGTGACAAGTAGTCGGAATAGTCTCTCGCCAGGTCAATCGTGACGAGCAGTCTTCCTAAGCGGACTTTGGTGGAAATCTCCCAGGCGGAGGCAGCACTTACCAGAATTTCGTTGCCCCGGTCGGTGATGAGCTTTCTGACCTGGGGAGACAGGCGGGTTTCATCTCTCCACCACCAGAGCAGCGCGTGAGTATCAAGCAGCAGTCGCACCCTAAACTCACTCCCACTCCTTGATTTCTTCCTCTGGCAGCGGTTCAAAGAAGGAGGGAAGGATTTCCATCTTGCCGCGCAATGCACCTGGCCTCCTCTTTCCGTCCTTGCGAGTAACAGGGACCAGGCGGACAACGGGTTCTGAACCCCGCGCGATGACAATCTCCTCCCCGCGACAGGCCCGCTCGATCAGCCGGGACAGGTTGGTTTTTGCCTTGTGAATGGTGATCTTGGCCATTAGCTAAATTAGCTTAGCTTATTCTGGCAGAGATTGCAAGTAGAGTGAATCTGGATTCAAGACTCGCGAAAAGGCCTTTGCCACAAGCTCCGCCATACGGTGCGTTCCAAGCTCGGACAGGTGCAGTCCATCCGATGTTGCATTTGCACCATTGATTACGAGTGTGAAATATCGTTTTGGAATGAGCCAGATTCGATACTTTGCGGCGACGCGGCGCTGAATGCGCCCATACGCGATCCTATTGGGGAGCAATGGCAGTTCAAACATCACGACTGTCCGCCCCGGTGAGGTGACCTGCGTTGCAATCGCTTCAAGTCCGTGCGCGAAGGTGTCGGATGGGACCCCAGCAAGCAGGTCGTTACCGCCGATTTCGAGGAGCACCGCGTGATCTTGGGGCTGAACTTGCTTTGCCATTGTTAGTCCCTCCGCGACTTGCGCACCTGGGCGTGCCAGATTCTTCACTGGAACTCCCGTCATTCTCTGCATAACAGTTGGCCAAGCCGTGGCTTGCGAACCAAGGCCGGACGAGAGGGAGTCACCAATCACCACCAGATGGTCGGTAGGATCACCTGTAATCACCGGCATCTTCCGATGAGCAAGCTCAATTCCCGTGAGCACCAGCAGAAGGATGAACAGGGTGGCAGCTGTGGTCCGCCGGGCTCGGACCCAAGTTCTCTCCTGTCCTTGTCGGTTTGAAAGAATGAGCCACGACCCAAGCGCTACAAGGAAGACGACATCAAGGCTTCCTGCAAATGGTGGGCAAGCCATTACGATCATCGCCAACCCCAGCCAGACTATGAGGTTTCGCAGCCGCAGCTGCCAGTGGCGGTTCAAGCGAGGAGAAATAGCGATTGCAATGAGCAGCAGCGCCCCGCCGGGGTAAAGCGAGTCACCGGACGCGAAGTACAGAAGCAAAGGATTCATCGTGGCAGATTTTCTGCTACGTCAGCAATTTCTTGGCGATCGTACAATACAACTCGGCTGCTTCGCTCAATTGTTTCTTCTCCACATACTCCCCTTCGGTATGGGCGACGTGAATCGATCCCGGCCCCACTAGCAGCGGCTCTCCCCAGTTGCCGAGCGCGGGGATGTCGGTGGTGAAGGCGGCGACCATGGTGGGCACGCCGTCCAGAGAGCGGAGGCGCATAAACGGAATTTCCAGAGAGAATTCGACCTTGGCTAGATTGCCAACAGTGTGCTCGATCTCGCGTCGCAATTGTTCCGTGGGGCCGACCAGGCGGTAAAGCAAATGCGCCTTCGCGTGGTCGGGAATCACATTGGGAGCGCGGCCGCCCTCGATCAAGCCAATGTTCAACGTGCAAGGGCCAATCCCTTCGGCAACCGGTAATTTCATCGCGCGCAGCCGGCTGAGTGCTTCGATCAGTTTGTCGATGGCGGACTCACCCAGCTCGGGATAGGCGGAGTGCGCCATGCGTCCCTGCGCGGTTACCTCCACGCGCAGCGTGCCTTTCGACGCGACTGCAATCTGGTTCTCGGTAGGCTCACCGTTTACCAAAAACTTGCAGCCGGGAGACTGCTGGTTCGCGACCTTGGCCCCCTGGCTGTCTCGTTCTTCGCCTACGAGAAAGAGAAGCCCGACGTGGATGCCCTCCTGGCGCAGCCGTTCCGCCGCTGCAATCTGGGTAGCGATGATTCCCTTGGCGTCGCACGAGCCACGGCCGTAAATCCGAGTCGCGTCTTCGGAGGAAGGAATGAACAGCGGCACAGTATCCATGTGGGTGGAGAGAACAACGGCGGGCTGCGCTTGCTCCGGCCAGGTGGCGTAAACATTGCAGCGTTCGCCCTCGACCTGCATTTTTCTGGCTTGATATCCCAAGCGGCGAAGTTCGCGATGAAGGAAATCGCCAACCGGCCCCTCGTTGCCGGTGATGGACTCGATGTCCACGAGCTGGCGGGTGAAGGCGACAACGTCCAGGGGGGAAACGTCCATGGTCGAGAGGATAACCCATGCGGCGGACGGTGTAATCTGTTTGCCGTGCCGGCCGCCCATTCCCACATCAAATCGTTCTTTCTCGACGGCTCCGCCGGGCGACTGGAGGCTCTGCTCAATGGGGGCGCGGAAAATGCCACCCATGCGGCTCTGGTGTGCCATCCGCATCCGGTTTACGGCGGAACGCTGCACAACAGAGTCGTCTTTCACACCATGAAGGCGCTGCACAGTTTTGGTTTCCCGGTGTTGCGCTTCAACTTTCGCGGCACCGGATTGAGCCCTGGCGAGCACGACCACGGCCGCGGGGAAGTGGATGATGTCCGCACGGCTCTCGATTGGTTGGACGGGGAATTTCATCTGCCCTTGATCTTTGCGGGGTTTTCGTTTGGCGCGGCTGTGGGCTTGCAAGCCGCATGCCCTGATGGCCGAGTGAAAGCGGTGATCGGTTTGGGCTTGCCGGTGGCCGCAATCGACGATCGAGCCTATGACTTTGATTTTCTCCAGGCCTGCGGCAAATCCAAGCTGTTCGTGAGTGGCGCGCGCGATCAGTTTGGTCCACGTGAGCAATTGCAGCGGATTGTGGAATCGTTGCCGGAGCCGCGGAAGCTGGTGCTGATCGAGGGCACCGATCATTCTTTTGCAGGACGATTGCGGGAGCTGCGGGAGTCAATTGAAGGCTGGACGCGAAACCTCATCCAGAGTGAGGGCCCGCTCCTCGTATAATCCTGCCCATGTCTTCACCCATCGCCCGCGAGAGGCTGACGGTTGACATGCGGGTAGCCGCCCGGCAGCTTTTCGAACATGCGCTCGCGGAAGCCAGCATTGATCGCGCTTTCCAGCGCCACGTTCATTGCGAGCGGGGTGTGCTGCGAGTTTGTGAGGATCTGTACGATCTGGAGTCCTACAGCCGGGTACTGGTGATCTCCCTCGGGAAGGCTGCGCACGCGCTGGTGAACTCGCTGGAAATGCAGGCGGGCAATCGCTTTGAAGGCATCGTGGCCAGTTCGGTCGAACCCAAGTCGCAGTCGCGCGGTTTCCGGTATTTCCACGGCGGGCATCCTACGCCGAACCAGGAATCGCTGCGCGCCGCAGAGGCCATGCTGAAGTCGCTGGCGGCGCAAAATGCGTCCTCGCTCGTCATCTTCCTGCTCAGCGGGGGTGGGTCGTCGATTGCAGAGAAGCCGATTGATGACGAGATTTCCCTGGAAGATCTGGTCGCCACCTACCGCGTGCTGGTGCTCTCCGGCGCGCCCATCGCGGAGATCAATGCCATTCGCAAACATCTCTCGGCGATCAAGGGAGGAAGGCTGGCCCGCGCGGCAGCTCTGGCGCAGCAGGTTTCTCTGTTGGTTTCCGACGTGCCTGACGACACACCCGATGCTTTGGCGTCAGGCCCGACCATGCCTGATTCCACGAGCGCAGAAGACTGTTACGCCATCGCCACGAAATATGGAATGCTCGAACAATTTCCGGATTCAGTGCGTGAACTGTTCCAACGCCGCGCTCTGGAAGAAACCCCCAAGTCCGACGATCAGGCGTTTCTGCGTTCACGCTGGTGGACGGTGTTGTCGAACGCTACATTATTGGAGGCCAGCGAGACCGAAGCTCAGCGCTTGGGCTTCACCGTGGAAGTGGACAACAGTTGCGACGACTGGGATTACATTCGCGCCGCTGATTATCTTCTCAAGCGCCTGCGCGAGCTGCGCGGGAAATCCGAGCGCGTCTGCTTAATTTCCGGTGGCGAGGTTACGGTCAAGGTCACCAATGGCGGCACAGGTGGCCGCAACCAGCAGTTTGCGCTGGCCTGCGCCGGCAAGATCGCAGGAGAAAACATCGCTGTGCTGAGCGCGGGGACTGACGGAATTGACGGTAACAGTCCCGCTGCCGGAGCCATTGTTGACGGCACAACTCTCGGTCGCGCCCAAGCCCGCGGCTTGGATGTGGAAACTCAACTGGCGGCCTTCAACGCCTATCCACTTCTTGATGCGCTGGGTGACGCGGTCATGACCGGGCCTACAGGGAATAACTTGCGGGATCTCAGGATTCTGCTGGCGTATTGAAAAAACCAGAGTTGTCAGAAGAGCCGGGTCACGCCTTCTTCCAGTACGACTACCCGATCCTCAATCCCCGCAGCTTTCGCCGCTTGCTCCAGAAGCTGCAGCGGCTCCTCCATGGGCTCGTGCGACAGGCGGAAAGTTCCGTAGTGCATGGGCACCATCCAGCGCGAGTTCAAGTCCAGGAAAGCGCGGGTGGCGTCGGCGGGACTGGCATGTACGTTGCGGAAAGAGGGCGGGTCGTAAGCCCCGATCGGCAGCAGTGCCAGCTCTGGCGCCAGCCGCTCGCCGATTTCGCGGAACCCGGAAAAGTAGGCGGTATCGCCGGCATGATAAAGCGAATGCCGGCTGTCACGCAGCACGTAGCCGCCGTATCCGCGGTGGGAGTCTCGGAGGACCCTTGCGCCCCAGTGCCGCGAGGGCACGTGCGTGATCGTCAGCCCACGGTGAAGGCAACTGTTCCACCAGTCGAGTTCCACCACGTCGTCAAAACCAAGATCGGAGACCAGGTCGAAAAGGTGGTGCGGCACAATCACGATGGGCGCTCTCCCGCGCCGGCGGCGGGTCTGCCGGACTGTCTGCCGGACGATCGCCCGCAGCGATGGCCGGTGCAGGTGGTCGAAGTGGGCGTGGGTGACCAACACCACATCGATGGGCGGAAGGTCTCGCATCTGCACTCCGGGCTGGCGCAACCGCTTCAACACGAACAGCCAGCGGGCGAAGTTGGGATCGATGATGACGTTCTGCCCGCCCATCTGGACGAAGAAACTGGCATGCCCGATGAAAGTCACGCCCAGTTCGCTGCTCGAAACCAGTTTCGGCTTGTGGGTCTGGCCGGTGCGAGGAGTGGCGGCGGAGTGACGCACCAGGTGTCCAAACTGCCGGGCGCGCTTGCTTAGCACGGAGTTTTTGAGACTGGTCTTTAGCATCTGGTTGGTTCTGACTCTGCAATTATGACACTTTGCCGGCTGCGGCCACAGACTATCTAGTGGTTCTTCGCCCTGGCAGTAGCGCTCCAGACGCTTTGAGTCTTCTCCTTAACCGCAAAACAATATTCCACGATTGCTTGACCACCATCCTCGCGGTCAGTTCTAATCCTTGCTGGTCTTCGATCACAGCCACGAAGACAACTCCACAGGAGAACATTCGGATGCGTGTTGCTTTCTTGGGTCTAGGAATCATGGGACGGTCGATGGCGGCCAATCTGGTCAGGGCTGGTCATGAGGTGACGGTGTGGAACCGCACTCCGGGCGCGGAGGTGCAGGGGGCACGCAGCGCGTCGTCTCCGGCTGAAGCCGCGCGCGGCGCCGAAGTGGTGTGGATGTGCGTATCGGACACCAAAGCGGTGGAGAGCCTGTTGTTCGGGCCGCAGGGGGTGGAGGAGTCGTTGGCTGAGGGCATGATTATCGTGGACTCCAGCACCATCTCGCCGTCGGCAACGCGGCAGTTTGCCGAGCGGGTGCGCGCCCGGGGTGTGCAGTACGTGGATGCGCCCGTGACCGGATCCAAGGTTGGAGCCGAAAATGGAACGCTGATCTTCATTGTGGGCGGAGATGAGGCCGTCATTGAAAACCTGAAGCCGTTGCTTGCTGCCATGGGCAAATCGTTTTTCCGCATGGGAGACACCAGCAAGGGCCAGGCTGCCAAGCTGGTCATGAACCTGCAAATTGCGTTGATCTATGAGGGTTTCGCCGAAGCGCTGACCCTGGCCGCGAAACTTGGCGTAAGCGCTGAGACTCTGCTGCCGCTGATTCAGGCGTCCATGGTGCGCTCCGGGGTGGTGGACTACAAGGCGCCCTTTGTCCTGAAACACGACTTTTCGCCCAATTTTCCGCTCCGGCTGATGCATAAGGACATCCGGCTGACACTGGAAGCCGCCAAAGAAGTACGCGTTAAGTTGCCGGCGCTCGAAACTGTGGAAGAGATCTATGAAGTGGCCAGCGAAGACGGATTCGGGGACCTCGATTACGCCGCTACGCTCGCGCTGCTGGAAAAATGGGCGGGAGTGGAAGTGAAAGGCGTGTCCGCCTGAAGGCCAGCCCTGCACGGTGGCACGATTCATGCCCGGTTTAGCTGGCCGGTGTCGATAGGCTGGTACTTTCGTAACGCCCACAAACACCGCTATTACAGAACTATTACAGTCAGTTCCATCTGTCCCTGATAACTTAGCCGCAGGATATCAACCACGAGTACGGGGACACTTCGCGATGGAACTCGAAGCTCTGAACCGCAAGGCCGCCGCCGATAACGAACTCAACTGGGTCACCGCCAGCTTCATGGCGCTGTTTCATCTGGGCGCGATTGCGGCGTTGTTTTTCTTTACCTGGAAAGCTTTGTTGGTTGCGATGTTCCTGTGGTGGGTTTCGGGAAGCCTGGGCATCGGGATGGGCTATCACCGGCTGCTCACCCATCGTGGATATAGAACGCCCAAGTGGGTGGAGTATTTCCTGACCGTTTGTGCGACTCTTACCCTCGAAGGCGGGCCGATCTTCTGGGTGGCCACGCACCGCATTCATCACCAATTTTCTGACCAGGACGGCGACCCACACTCGCCGGTGGACGGTAAGTGGTGGGCGCACATGGGGTGGATCCTGACCGGCAAGTCCATGCATCACGACACCACCACCCTGGCTCGTTACGTTCCTGACCTCGCCAAAGACAAGTTCCACGTTTGGATTACCAAGTACCACTACGTTCCCATCATCGCGCTGGGTGTGATTCTGCTGGCCATCGGCGGACTGCCCTTCCTGATGTGGGGGATCTTCATGCGGACCGTGGTCGGCCTGCACTCGACCTGGCTGGTAAACTCGGCGACACATAGCTGGGGCTCGCGCCGCTTTGTCACCCACGACCTCTCGACCAATAGCTGGTGGGTGGCGGTGCTGACTTTCGGCGAGGGCTGGCACAACAACCATCATGCCCATCCGGTCTCTGCCCGGCATGGTCTGAGATGGTACGAAGTGGATATGAACTGGTACGGCATCTGGACACTCAAAAAGCTGGGGCTGGCGCGTCATGTTTATCGGGTGAAGTTGGACGAACTGCAGCAACGCGGACAACAGAACATGCCAGCCGCCGCGGAACCGGACATGGCCTCTGCCTATAGTGCCGGTGACTAGGCCTCCGGAACTCCAAAATACCTGGCGGCACGTGCGAACGAGTCTTGCAGTCTCTGCATCCGCCTTCTAACCCCACAGCCAACCCAAAAGAAAGATAATCCCGTACTCCAGAACATTGCCTACGTTGTGACCCACAATGGCGGCCACAACGCTGCCTGATTTGTCAGACCAGTACGCCTGGAAAACTCCAAAGGAGGTCCGCGGACAAGCTTTGACAACCGAAGCTGTCGCGCTGGGGAACTGTAGGAAGTAAAATCCTCCTATGCGCATCACCAGCCGCCGCAAAGCGACCATCACCTTTCTCGTCTTGGGTGTAGGCCTGGCCGGTGTGGCCGTGGCGGTGGGCAGCGGCTGGATCATCTTGAACTGGCGGGAGGGCATCAAGGTATTCCTGGGCGTGATATTTTTTGGCGCCATCGCCGCTGGAATCATTTTGAACACCATTTTCCTGGTGCGCGAGATCGGGCGCAACGAGCAGCACGACAGCTTCATCAACGCCGTTACCCACGAACTGAAGACGCCGATCGCGTCCCTGCGGCTTTATCTCCAGACTCTGCAGAGCCGCGAAGTCGATGACGCGCAGCGACGCGAGTTTTACCGCCTCATGCTGGACGATGCCAATCGTCTGCTGGGCACGGTGGAGCAGGTTCTCAAGGCGGGGCAAGCTGGACACAAGAAGGCGGGCCGGCGTGAGCAGGTGGATTTTGGCGGGCTGGTCGAGGAGTGCGTGGAGATGGCCCGCACCAGCCATCATCTGCAACCCCAGGCCCTGCGCTGCGAGCAGGTGATGAACCGAGGAGCCGGGGCGAGCGTGATCGGCGATTCCGAGGAGTTGCGCACCGCGGTTTCCAATCTACTGGATAATGCCATCAAGTATTCCGGAAGCCACGTGGATGTTTCCGTACGAGTCGAAACCCCAGACCAGAAGCGCGTAATGTTGAGCGTGCGCGACTGTGGCGTCGGCATTCCCGCGGAAGAGCTGAAACGAATCTTCAAGCGCTTCTATCGGGTTCCCCACCGCTCGCTCGCCAACGTAAAAGGCACCGGCCTGGGATTGTTCATCGTGCGCGCGGTTGCGCAAAAGCACGGCGGACGCGTCTTTGCCGAGAGCCAGGGGGAAGGCCAGGGTACGACGGTGGTCCTCGAACTGCCACGCTACATTCATCGAGAGAGCCTGGCATGAGCCGCGTGCTGATCGTCGAAGACGAAGCTCATCTGGCGCAGGGCTTGCGTTTCAACCTGGAGGCCGAAGGACACTCGGTGAAGGTCGTCGGGGACGGCGAAAGCGCGCTCGGGCTGCTCTTGGGGAAAGGAGAAAAGGGCAAACCAGAAAACGGCAAAGAAAAAAACGGGAAACGAGAAAACGGCAAACGAGATAACGGCAAACGGGAGGATTTCGATGCCGTAGTGCTCGACGTCATGCTGCCCAGCATGGATGGTTTTGCCGTGGCTGCCGCACTGCGAGCGGCCAAGAACTTTGTCCCGGTGCTCATGCTGACGGCGCGTGGCCGGCCCGAGGATGTGCTCAAGGGATTCGCCTCGGGAGCGGACGACTATCTTCCCAAGCCTTTTGAACTCCCCATTCTGCTGGCCCGTTTGCAGGGGCTGCTGCGGCGGCGCGAATGGTTGCGGGAAAGTCAGGCAGCGGCGGGGACCTCCACCGAGCAGGCGCGCAAGTCGGGGAGCGCTGCCTACGATGTATTCTCGTTCCACGGGCGGACCATTGACTTCGGGAAGCTGGAGCTGCAGGTAAATGGGAATACCATCCACCTCACGCTGATGGAAGCCGAGTTACTGCGCCATCTGATCCGGAGCGATGGGAAGGTCGTCTCCCGCAAGTCCATTCTGGAAGAAGTGTGGGGACTGAAGGAAGACACCGACACCCGCGCCATCGATAATTTCATCGTCCGGCTGCGGCGTTATATCGAGGACGATCCGGCCAAGCCGAGCCATCTGCTTACCGTGCGCGGAGTCGGGTACCGGTTTGTGGCGGAGCCGGGGAAAAGCTAGAGCGTTTTTCTCCTGAGCTCGTCCCCGGCAGACGCCGCTACGCCGGCAGTATCAAGGCGGACCCTGCCGTTAGCGCCAGTGACCTTCCACCCAGTACCAACCACGGCGATCATGTTTCCAATGTCCGGGGACCCAGGCATGCCGGCGCGTGGGTCGCAGCTCCCAGCGCCCCGGAGTCCAGACGTAAACGGAACCATTCCACATGTGATAGCCCGGTATCCACACGTACGCGGGACCGGGCGCCACCGCGATTGTTTCCCGCACCGGTGGCGGCGGTGGCGACGGGACGTACACTGCTACCCGTCCACGAGGGGCACAAGCTGAGGTTGTCATGATCAGGCCGAAGACTAAAGTGGCAAACAAGCTGGCAGTTTTGGGATTCGACATGTATTGCTCTCCTTGATCGGTTATTTTGATAAACCTGATGAGACGAAACCACGGGGCCCAGAACTCTACTGTCACTTCTTGTCATTCTTCACTTCGTCCTGCATTTCCTGCAGGTGAGCCTGCTGGCTGGATTCCGCCATCTCTCGCATGAAGGCGCTGCCGTATCCGGCGGAGTCACTCCGCCCAGCAGGGTGTGTTGAAAGGATACATCTTGCCTTCCAACGTGGATGGCATAAGCAAACCAAGTGCCAGACACTTTGGCCGCTTGTCTTGCTACAACATACGTTGCCAATGACGCTCAAAACCTACTCGAACAATGTAAATTTCACGCAGAGAAACAATTGAGAAAGAAGCAGCGGTTGAAGCAGTTGCGCAGGTAAATTTCAACTGAGTCGCGCGGTTATTTTTCTGAGGGGAGGATTTCTGCAGATTCCAAGGCGCGCGAATATCCTCTACTGTCTCGGCGTGGAGGCCCCGGCCGCCAGTTCGCGCAGCACGGTCAGGAAAGCTGCCGCGGTCCGCTCATCGGTGAGGGTTTCCATATCAATCGTGGCGGCGAAATGCGGGGACTGAGGACGAAAACGCACGCTGATCAGGTTGTGTCCTCGAGACGTCATCAGCGTGTTGACCACTGGGGTGAGTTCGTGGGTCCACTCGGTGCGTGTCGCGAGCACCACCGGTTCTGGACGGCTGATTTCCCAATTTTTCGATGTGGCTCCACTGCTCTGTTTGTGACTAAACCAGCGATGGCGGAGAACTTCCAGCTGGAAGCTGGGGACGTAACCCAAGTCAGCTTCAAACGTCACTGTCTCTTTTTGTTTACGCCAGACGCTTAAAAGCCACTGTGAAGGAATAGGCCGCGGAATCAGCCGGGCCGTGACCCGCGCATTCTCGAACCAGTGCGCCGCAAAACGCAGGTGGGCCTGCAGCCGGGAAGTTCCGAACCAGCGGGCCTCCACCATCTTGCCCTGGCCGGAACAGGCGATCTCCACCCAGCGCAATGCCAGTGCACCCTTTCTGCGGTTGTAATGGGCAAAGCAGAAATACCAAAGAGAGAACAGTGCCGCCACGGCCAGCGCGTCGATGAGAATAATGCGGCCCACAGATCCTCTGATGCGAAATGGTACGTCCGGGGACAGGTCGAGGGCAAGAGGGCAAGGGGCAGGCTCTGGGCTCCAGGTTTTGGGCGTGATGCTCGATCGTGGATCCTAAAGCCCAGAGCCTAGAGCCTAGAGCCGAGAGCCCAGAGCC
>JBGQBN010000032.1:0-46984 GCA_041494805.1 Terriglobia bacterium
CGCCGTCTCACGGCTGATAGGCGCGCCTCCGGGCTACGTCGGCTACGAAGAGGGCGGCCAGCTCACCGAGCAGGTGCGCCGCCGTCCGTATGCGGTCGTGCTGTTCGACGAGATCGAAAAGGCGCATCCCGATGTGTTCAACATCCTGCTGCAGATCATGGATGACGGCCGCCTCACCGACGGCAAAGGCCGCACTGTGGATTTCAAGAACACGATTCTCATCATGACCTCGAACCTCGGGTCCTCCTTTTTGCAAGCGGACAGTCTCCGCTCTGAAGAGGATTTCAGCGAGGCATCAAAGCAGGTGATGAACGCGCTGCACGGGCACTTCAAACCTGAGTTCCTGAACCGCGTGGACGACATCATCATCTTCCGGCCGCTAGGCAAAGAGCAGCTGGTGAAGATCATCGAGCTACGCCTCGAAGACGTGCGGCGCTTGCTTGCAGATCGCAAGATATCTCTTGAGCTCACCGACGCTGCCAAAGACATGCTTTTCACTGAAGGCTTCGATCCGAACTTCGGGGCGCGTCCGCTGAAGCGGGCCATCCAGAAGCTGGTGCAGGATCCGCTGGCGCTGAAGATCCTCGACGGTGAAGTGCTGCACGGCGACCACATCGTGGTGGACGCCGACAAGCGGGCGGGGAAGATGAAGTTCGAGGTCAGCAAGCGAATGGGAGAGAAGGAGCCAGCCAAGGCGCAACGGTAAATTGGAGATGTGTTCCACTTGGAACATTTTGTTTGTACTGTATTGTATGTACGTTCGTAAGTTGTTGGGAATGCGTTGGTTGGGCGCGGCTGGGCGAACAGGAAGCGGAGAGAAAGCGGCGATAAGGCGGAGGTAAAGCGAAGATAGGACGAAGCCAGTGGAGGCCAGGCTCTTTCCTAGATCGGGAGTAAGTCCCAATTCACTTTGCCGGTGGCTATCAACCTGATGCGACAGGATGCCAAACGCCGCTGAGAGGGTTATGCTTAAGTTGCTTCGCGGACGGCGTCCAGTACCAACTCCAAGCCTCGGCTGATTACCGGGCTTTTGCATTTTTGCTGGGATCGCATAGGGGCGGGTGCCTCACCTTGCCCCGTCGCGCGAAGCGAGGCCCCTTCCCAAGCCGAGACTCAGTTCCAATTCACTTTGCCGGGGCTATCAATCTGACGTAACGCGATGCCAAACGCCGCTGGCGGGGTTATGCTTAGGTTGTTTGACAGACAGCGTCCAGTACGATGTACCGAGCCCCGGCTGATTGCCGGGGCCTTCGTATTTTTGGTGGAAGAATCGTGTGGAGCGGAGCCCAGGACGAAAGTCCTAGGTCCAGCAGGGATCGTCCTGTACCAGTTTCCGACCCCCTCGGCTGATTTGCCGGGGTTTTCCATTCTCACGGATCGTAGCGTTCCGACCCACATCCACGTCCAAAAGTGCGTAGTCTTCGCTATCTGTTCTCCACATACCTGTGGTAGAAACAGGAAGTAATGCACAAAGAGGCACCTGTTTTGCAAACGATCCACAGTTGCCTCCTGCTCTGTAGAAGTGTATGAAGAAAGGCACAGTAGATAAAGACATGCCCGGGACTCCTTCGCCTATTTACCTTGACGACGAACAGCTAGACCTGTTTGCGTCGGCCGCCAAGCGAAACGGTGTCGAGCCTATTCGGAGGCGCCGTAGAATCATTGCGTTCGGCTGGTACGGAGGTAAGTACAGTCATCTTGACTGGCTGTTGCCGTTGCTTCCGTCCTGCCATCACTACTGCGAGCCATTTGGCGGCTCGGCCGCCGTCTTGTTGAATCGTCAGCCATCGCCTGTGGAAACTTATAACGACATCGACGGGGAAGTAGCTACGTTCTTTCGAGTGTTGAGGGAGCAAGGGCAGGACCTTGTCGAAGCCATCGGTTTGACGCCATTTTCACGAGAGGAGTTTTTTATCGCTTGTTCCACGAACGGGCACAAGGTTCCAGATTTGGAGAGAGCACGTCGCTTTTTCATTCGCGCACGACAGGTCCGTACAGGTTTAGCGCAGACTGCCAGCATCGGACGTTGGGCGAATTGCAAGGATACTTCGCGTGCCGGGATGTCCGGAGTTGTTTCACGTTGGTTGGGAAGTGTGAATACGCTTCCGGCTATTGTTGAGAGACTTATCAGAGTACAGATCGAGAACCGCCCGGCAATTGAAGTTATCCGACTCTACGATGGCAAGCAAACACTCTTTTATTGTGACCCGCCCTACCCTCATGCGTCGCGTTCCGATAACAAAGCATACGGAACTGAAATGACGGATGAAGAGCACCAGCAGCTTGCCTCAGCGTTGCATCGACTTAAAGGCAAGGTGGCGATTTCCGGTTACCGCTGCGGGTTAATGGATACGCTTTACAAGGATTTTAGGCGGTACGACGCGCCGGCGAAGATATGCCATTCCGTCAAGAAGCTGAGAAAAGAAGCGCTTTGGGTCAACTATTAGGGTAGTCTGTAAGCTCGCGAACGACATGCTGACAGACAGAGCAGCCCAAATCTTAAAAACTGAATGGGCTGACATTCGTGCTCTTGCCGAAGGGAAAAAGCTCAAGGATTGGCTTGTTGATCCCAGGCTGATCAAAGCTGTGAACCTCTCCGTCAATAGTTCAACAAAGACGTACCGCTACGTGCTTCCAACACAAGTCCTTTCAAAGTTAGCTGATCCATCCCTAGATAGCCGTTGTTTACAGCTTCAACGGGGTGGCCCGGGTGCATTTGATGCTCGTACCATCGCGCACGAGGTGATCGTTCCCTTCGACCAGGACAATGAGAACGTGTTGGGTGGTTCGCAGGAACCTTATGTCAGCAACCCGCTTCGAGTTGCTGAGGTGTCCGCTGCTCACCGTGGTCCTCAGCGCAACAAACCGGGTTGGGACCAGCTCTGTTTCGTTCTTAACGATATTGAAGAGAAAGACGAGGATTTTGCTCGGGTCGTGTTCCGGCAGATCTTGACGGAAATCTACAGGCGCTTATCAACGGTTCGGGTTGTTTACGGCATTCCCCGGAGAGTGAGCTTAAGAAAGACTCTTGAAGGGATTCAGACGTTCCTTTCCGAGCATTCTGGCGGAGATCGGCTTCTGGCACTCTCGTCAGCCTTGTTTACTGTCATCGGCAAGCGGTTCGGACTATATGAAAAGGTGAGAAGGGGGAAAATTACGTCCGCCGACCAATCCAGCGGCATGCTTGCGGACCTGGAATGCATCACAAAGGAGGGACGGATCATTCTTGCAGTAGAAGTGAAAGATCGGCAAATCACCATCAGTCAGTTGAGGGCCAAGCTCCGCTCTATACGCGAAAAGCAAGTGTCCGAAATCTTCTTCGTCGCGCAGGGGACGGTGCCATTCGAAGAAGCTGATGTTCAATCCTTGATTGACCGGGAATTCACTGGTGGTCAGAATGTCTACATGACTGACCTAGTTAAGCTCAGCGCGACCGCGTTGTCCATTGTGGGAGAGGATGGCAGGAGAGATTTTCTCAGTGAAACAGCAAACCAGCTCGAAATGTACAAGTCCGAGATTACGCACAGGAGGGCATGGGCCTCAATCTTAGCAGCACTCTGAAAACACTTCCGAGAATAGCCGACATTACGAGGCAATTCTTTCCGCGCCCGCACCCTCCTGCAAATGCCTCAGAAACGCCTGCTGCGCCCTACTGCTAAAGTGCTGCCGCAGCTGCACCACACCCACCCGCCGGCAAGCCCCGTCATCTGCGATCGGGATGAAACGGCACCCGTCACGCTTTTCAACCGCCATCTGCGGCACTACTGACACGCCGGTGTTCGCGGCCACCATCGCCAGAATGGTCGCGAACTGCCCGCTTTCAAAAACCACATTGGGCGCCAGCCGGGCGCGGCCGCAGGCGGAGAGCGTGTTCTCGCGGAAGCAATGGCCTTCTTTCAGCAGCAGAAACGAATCGCTTTCGATTTGTTTGAGATGAACTCGCGACTTCGACGCCAGCCGATGATTCTGTGGAACTACCAGGTACAGGGGCTCGCGCAACAGTTCTTCGCAGACGAAATGGTCTCCCGGCACCGGCAGCGCCAGCAACGCCATGTCGATGGTCGCGTCCTGCAGGCGTTCCAGCAGAACCGAGGTGATCTCTTCCACCACGCTGACCTGGACGCTGGGGAACTTCAGGGCGAAGCTGGCCAGGAGGTTGGGTAAGAAATAGGGCGCTACCGTGGGAATCGCTCCTACCACGATCCTCCCGCGCTCCATGCCGGTCATTTCTTCGATCTCCTGCTTGGCGTCGCTTACTTCCCGCAGGATGGCTTCGGCTCGCAGCAGGAAGGTCTCGCCGAAGGAGGTCAGGCGCACGGTTCGTCCCAGGCGGTCCAATAACCTAGCGCCCAGTTCGTCCTCCAGCTTGCGGACCTGCTGTGACAGCGACGGTTGGGAAACGTGCTCGCGCTCGGCGGCGCGGGTGAAGCTGCCCGCCTTGGCTACTGCGCAGAAGTATCGAAGTTGATGAATTTCCATAGGGTGCGGACCTTAATCGAACTTAATTCTGCCAGAGGCATAGCCTATGCGATGGATAGAGACTATATCTTAGACCTATGAGTTGACGGGGCGCTACAATCGGGACGCAAAGGAGGCTGTATGCCCAAAGAAAACGTTGTCAAACACGGAGACGTCAACCAGCGAGTGGGTGTGGAGGTCATTCGCGCCCGCGGCGTCGACGTGGACAAACTCATCAAGATGCTCATTGCCAACGCTGCCGCAGAGTTTGCCAGCACCTACTACTACTACACCATTCTGCGCATGCATTTGGCCGGCTATGAGGACTACAAGGAGATTTGCGAGGATGCTCGGCTGGAAGACCGGGCGCATTGGGAGTTGATCGTGCCGCGCATTTATGAGCTGGGAGGCGAGTTGCCCAACGACCTCAAGGTCTTCCACGATCTGGCGGGATGCACGGCGGCCAAGCTGCCTGACCCTCCCACCGTGGTCAACATTCTTACCTTGCTGATGGAGTCCGAACGTTGCGCCATCCGCAGTTGGAGCGCGGTCTGTGACGTAACCTTCGGCAAAGATCCGCGCACTTATGACATGGCTTCCCGAATCCTGAACGAAGAAATCGAGCATGAGGCCTGGTTCATCGAATTGTTGGCTAAGGAACGCGATGGGAAGTCAATTCCATCCGGACACTTCCGCCGTGGCGAGCCTGGACACGCTCCTTACAGCAAGAACGCCAGCTTCTACAATCCGTAAAACTTCTAGCCCATATCTCCTGCCTGGTCTTGTGCCAGGCAGGAGATTACCTGCTCCCATAGAATGGCGAAGTGAGCGCCGAGCCTACGATTGCTGAGGTAACCCTGTTGCTGCCCGATGGAGAAAGAACTATCGGGATACGCTCGGACCAACATATTTGGGACGCCGCATCCGCAGCGGGTATCAAGCTGCCCGCCCTCTGTCACCAGGGACGCTGTCTTACTTGCGCAGGACGGCTGTCGAACGGTGGTGAGGTCGATCAGTCGGACTCGGCCAGTTACTATCCGCGGGACAAAGCAGCTGGTTTCGTGCTGCTGTGCACGGGCAAACCACGTTCCCCTCTACGCATCTTGACGAATCAACAGGAGGAAATGCGCGAGCACAGGCGCCAGAACGGCCTCCCGGCGCCTTACTCATGAGGGGTGAGGAAGGTTTCAAGGTTTCAAGGTTTCAAGGTTTCAAAGTCCAACGTCTCAGGGTTTCAAGGTTGCCCGGTGGGCGGGACTTGGTTGTCTTGCTTTGAAACCTTGAAACCTGGGAAACCTTGAAACTTTTTCCCTCACGCTAGATCGAACAGCAGAATCTCCGCGTCCTTGGCTCCCGTGATGGCTAGCTTCTGCTCGTCATTGACAGCGGCGCCGTCGCCCTGGTTGAGGCTCTTGCCATTCAACTCTACCGCGCCCTTTGCAACCTGGAACCAGGCGTATCGTTTTTTGTCCAAGTCATGCGTCACTTGTTGTCCCGGAGCAAGCAGCGAGACGTAAAGCCGTGCATCCTGGTGGATGGTGACCGAACCGTCCCCGCCGTCCGGGCTGGCGATCAGACGCAGTTTGCCACGCTTCTCCGCCTCGGGGAACGCCTTCTGCTCATAGCTGGGCTCGATCCCGCGCCGTTCCGGCATGATCCAGATTTGCAGCAAGTGCACCGGATCGGTCCGGGAGGGATTGGCCTCGCTGTGGCGCACGCCTGAGCCGGCGCTCATTCGCTGCCCATCGCCCGGGTGGACGATCGAGCCGGTCCCCATGCTGTCTTTATGTTCCAGAGCGCCCTCAAGGATGTAGGTGATGATTTCCATGTCCCGATGCGGATGCATGGGGAAGCCTTGGCCGGGTTGTACCCAGTCCTCGTTCATCACTCGCAAAGAGCGGAAACTGGTGAACTTCGGATCGTAGTAAGTATCGAAGGAAAACGTATGACGGGTCTTGAGCCAGCCGTAGTCGCCGCCGCCGCGCTCTGCACTGCGTCGAATGTCGATCATTTGTGGAAATCCTCGTTATAACGACTATCTCTCGGTTAGATGCTGGGTGGAACGAAAGGATTCATGGGGCCTCTCTGCCCTCCAAACCACCCGAAAGGCCTGCCCCGTCCGGAATGTAGAGCCAGCGACGGGACTTGCCGACTCTTCACGCTAGGGTCGAACGAAAAACCATGGGCCGGAGCCTGCGCGTTTTCATCCTGATAGTGATTCTGGTGGGATGCGGAGGTGGAATTCCCGGCGCCCTTCCCATCGGGTTCCTCAACCAGACCCAGCATTCCGACGCGGACCTGTGGGCCATCTGGAAGACCGCTCAGCAGAGCCTGGCCCGGCAAGTGGACCTCAACCCTCTACAACGATCGCTTCAAGGCGTGCCTGCGGACCTTCGTCCCGGAAACCCACTTGCCCTGGGCGTGAAGCCTCACCAGCTCCGGGTTGCCGCCAAACCGGACGTGGCCTCCAGCGTCCTCTTCGCCGCCACCGGCGTCTACCGTGCCGATCCCACTGGACTGATCGCCTGCCCCCGGCCCTGCAACGTCCGCTATGCTGCGGCATACTCCTGGTATACCCGCCAGGTAACTCGCTATGCAGCCTCGTGGGAATTCCAGGGCGACAACTTCGCGCTCATCGTGGAGTATGAGTTCGAGAATCAGATCCTGGAAGCGCTGGGCTACAACATGCGATGGAGGTAGGGCGCACTTTGGACCCAGGTGGAGCGGCCGCTTACTTCTTCTCAGCCTTCTTGTTCTCGGACTTGGGTTTCTCGTCCTTCTTCGATGTAGATTCGGTTTTCGAAGCGGAATCCCCGCTTGACGAAGAAGCCGAAGGCGCACCTGAGGACTTTTTGGGATAGTCGTTGACGTACCATCCCGAGCCTTTGAACTGCACCGTGGCGGCGGAGATCAACTGCTCGATGGGCCCGCCGCACTCCGGACACTTTTTGACGTGGCGATCGGAAAACTTCTGGATCCGCTCAAAGCGGTGATGGCACTTCTTGCACTCGTATTCGTAAAGGGGCATGGACTCCTGAAATGCGTTTTTCTCTGCTCTTGATTCTAGGGTTTGCTTTGGCTGACAGTCAATTCAGGCTTGCCCCTGCGCACTCAGCGAATACTTGGCAATGGGTGTTCAAAGCCTTTAACCGCCGAGAACGCTGAGAAAATCCGCAGAGAACGCGGAGTCCGCACCTTGTAGTTGGGCGGTGATAGACTCGCGTCCATGTCGCCGGCGGAAAAGAAGTCTGCGCACTCCAGCCGCAGCTTGGCGCCTGCTCTCTACCTGGTAGCCACGCCCATCGGGAACCTGGAAGACATCACCCTGCGCGCGCTACGGGTTCTGAAGGAAGCTGACCTGATCGCCTGCGAGGACACGCGCCACACCCAGAAGCTGCTCAACCACTACGGCATCGCCACCCGCACCAGCAGTTATCACGAGCACAACGAGATGACGCGCGCTCCCGAACTCATAGTCGAACTGGAGCAGGGCGCACGGATCGCTCTGGTGAGCGACGCCGGCATGCCCGGCATCTCCGATCCCGGATTCCGCCTGATTTCACTTGCCATCCGGCATCATGTGCCCGTGATCCCGATCCCTGGCGCCTCGGCGTTCCTCGCCGCTCTAGTCGCCAGCGGTCTGCCGACCGATTCGTTTCGTTTCAGTGGATTCCTGCCGGCCAAGCGCGGGCAACGACGGCAGGTGCTGGAAAGCGTCAAAGCATCGCCACGGACGCAGGTTTTCTACGAAGCACCGCATCGGGTGAAGGAGGCGGTGGAGGATGTGGTCGAGGTGCTCGGCGGTGAGCGCCACATCGTCATCGCCCGCGAAGTTACCAAGATTCACGAGGAGTTTTTGCGGGGACGCGCCGGCGAGGTGCTGGCGACTCTGAACGCGCGCGGCGAGATTAAGGGTGAGATCACGTTGCTGATCGGGAAGGCGGAGGAGGGCCAGCGAGGAACTGCGGCAGCACCGGCAGTTACTATTCGCCAGCTCGTAAAGCAACTCATCACGGAGGAGGGGCTGGACGAGAAGGCCGCGCTGAAGAGAGTCGCCAAAGACAGAGGGATTTCGAAGAGCGAGGCGTACAGGGAACTCCAGAGGAGCAAGTGACTTAGGCCGCTATCTTGAGGTCACCTTTCTAATGTATAATAATCAGCATTGATTAATATCGATGATTATTGATTAACAAGTCCAGGGGGCCAAAATCGTGAAACGAGTCGTGAACCGGGTTCCGCTCACCAAAGCCAGAATCAATCTCGGACAGATGGTCCGCCGCGCGCATGTAAACCGTGAGTATTTCATCCTCGAGAAGGATGGCATCCCAGTAGTCGGCCTCATGCACGTGGAGGACCTGGAGGACTACCTGGAACAGCAGGATCCTGGCCTCAAGAACCAGATCAGGAAAAGCCACAAGGAATACCGCCGCGGCAAAGCCCGTGAGGCGGGTGGATTCCTGGCGGAACTGCGGCGTCCTGCCAAGAAGCTGAAGAAACAAACCGCGTAATGGCCGGTGCATTTCGAGTCCTGACTACGCCAACGTTTGAGCGGGAATTCCGCAAAACCTCGCGCGGAGACTCAACGCTGGTGCAAGCGCTTGAGGAATTGCTGGTTATTCTTCGCCAAGACCCACACAACCGGACAGGGCAGCACAAAATCAAGAAGCTCACAGGACTTAAACCGGGCGAAGGGCAGTGGAGGATCCGCTGGCGGGACTATCGGCTGCGCTACGACATCTTCGGGAACGAGGTGGTCTTGCATTCGTTCCGGCACGGGAAGGAAGCCTATTAGTGCAAGCACGCCGAGAGGTCACTTACTAAGGTATCGTCAGCTCTTCGTCGACATTCTCATTACGGATTCTACCGTTCAGAATGTACCCTCGCGCTTCGTAATGACCCAAACTGAAATACATTACTCCGTGCAGGTTTTGAGTTTCGGGAGCATCGAAAACCGAGTCGCTCCAGTCGAAACCGCTTTGAGCGATCTTCGTCGTTTCGGGACTGAATGCAATCTTGTAACCGCCCGACAAGGATGAAGGCACGGTAAACTCACCCGCAATACTCATATCATTGAGTTCTATCACCGCCCAGTTCTCTCTGACTTTTTGCATTTGTTTCTGCTTGCGCATTTTCCAGAGGAGTTTTTGTCGTACCGATACATCCGCTGTTTGGGTGTGGGTCTTTACTTCGAAGACGCCATTGTCATCCTCCCTGAAATTAGGCATGATACAAAAAATCTCCAGGAAAACATCGGGACGACTCGGCCGCCCGATCTTGAGGTCATAGTCATCTTCGACGATGTCGAGAGATGTCACGAATCCTTGCTTAATAAGCGGAATGTAATGCGAATACACAATCACCTCTGACACAACCGCTTCGCATGAACGCATGTCACCCTGCTGGGTTTTGATGCGTTTTGCAAGATACTTTGCATGCCGCTCGTTATATTCGAAGATTGACTGGAGCTTTTCCACAATCACCGGATAGCACCGGTACTTATTTACCAACCCCTCCTCAAAGTACTTTTCGTATGCGTCTCGGTGACGTCGGAGATACTCGGTCTCCAAAAGCTCCTGGTCAAAGAAGCTGGAATATGTCAGATCCATAATCGACGGGGTGATCCTTCAGGCTCGACTGGGCGGACGAGGGCGTCCACCCCTACGTGGGCCGTGGGTGCTACTTGCTCAATTCCTTCTTCACCGTATCACTCACCACCTTCCCATCCACCCGCATCCCCGCCGCTGCAAATCGCGCCATGGCGTTTTTCATCACCGTACCCATTTCCTTCATGGTGGGTGAGCCCATCTCGGCGATGACAGCTTTCACGCCCGCCACAATCTCTTCCTCGCCTGCAGCCTTGGGCAGGTAGGTTTCAATCAACTTGATCTCGGCGGCCTCTTTGTCTGCCATTTCCTGGCGTCCGCCTTTGGTGAATTGCTCGACGGACTCCTTGCGCTGCTTGATCAACGTGGTGAGCACCTGCTGCGACTCTTTGTCGTCGAGCGGCGCCATTTTCTCGATTTCGCGGTTCTTGAGCGCGGTCTTGACCATGCGTAGGCAGGAGAGCCGCTGTTCGTCGCGCGCCTTCATGGCTGCCGTGATGTCTTTCTGAATCTGTTCAGTGAGGCTCATGGTGAAGTCATTATAGCCGCTGCTTTGGACCATTCGCTGAGAGGATGGCTGCCAGACGTTCGGCGATCATTCTCTCCTGGCCGTCAAGCACTGTATCCACCGCGACGACCAGCACATCGTCAAGCACGCCGGTAGCGATTCTGGGATCACCGGCAGCGAGCGCGTCACAGGTCTTTTGCGCATTCCAACCGCATCGCGGATCGAACTTGATTGCCAGACAGCTGACCGGTTCGGGTTCCAGCCGTTCGTCCATGGTGAAATATCGGGGCGTGAGCGTAAGGCCGGGAGCTCCCCGCAACCCGTTCATGATCGTCTCCACTTTGCGCCGATAGTTTTCCCATCGCGCTTTGTGGTCCAGGGCCAGCCACTCCTCAAGAGCGACCACGGTCGCGACGATAATGTGCCGATCGAGTTTGAATGGCCGTCCGAAGGAGAGATATTTGCCCGATTCGTAGCGGGTGAAGTCCACTCCCGCGACCGCGTCGATCAGGTCTCTGCGGCCGCAAATGAAGCCACCAGAATTCGGACCCCAGAAATATTTGGCGCTGAAGCAGACCAGATCAGCGCCCGCCACGCTAAAGCTGCGCATGATTTCTGTTGGATAGTTCATGTACGCTGCATCCACCAGCGTGGGGACCCCACGCTCGCGCCCTAGGTTCGTGACTTCCCGCAAGCCTACCGTTCCCGGCTTTCCGCCAAGGTGAGCGGGAAACAATATGACGGCGGTGTTTGGACCGATGGCAGCAGAAAGCTGCTCCAGTGTCGTACCGTGGTCGTCGCCGGCTTCAGTAATTCTTGCCCCGGTCAGGCGGGCGCATCGTGCGTACTTGTAGCGATGGCCGCGCTGCATGACAACTTCATTTTTCATTCCCGTGGTATCGGGCAACCGCTCCCAACTGGGTCCGTCCATGCCCGTCATGCAGGCCGCAGTCCCCAGGGCGATAGCTGCGGAAGCTCCCGGAGCAACGCGCGCCGCTTCGGTACCCATGAGTCCTGCAAGCACCCGGCCTGACTTTTCGAGCAAGTCCACCATGCTCACGAAGGAGCGGTTAATTTCTTCCATCGCTGCCCAAACTCGCGGCGAGAATACGGAGCCACCAAGATCGGTGTAGATACCGCACGCGTTGATGACTGGTTTCGTGCCCAGCCGTTCGAAGATGGAACCTGAGTTCATAGAGATTGCCTGCCCGGTTAGCGAGGCAACAACCCTACCACCGGATGACAGGAATGCGCGAGCAGACGCTCGCTCTCCTATCCGACCCTCTCCTATCCGAATTCTGTTCGCGTGCGCTATTCTAGCTAGGACTCAATTGGACAAGGCTCATGCTGCGCAAGAACCGTCTATTCACTCCCGGCCCCACGCCACTGCTTCCCGCGGCGCAGACCGCCATGGCCTCGTTCGCCATGCATCACCGTACCGATGACTTCCGCGCCCTGTACTCACGCGTGCTAGCGGATATGAAAGAGTTCATCGGCACCAGCAACGATGTCCTGGTGCTGTCTTCATCGGGTACCGGGGTGATGGAAGGCTCCGTCTCGAACCTGACTTCACCCGGCGACAAAGTGTTGGTCCTCACCGCCGGCAAGTTTGGTGAACGCTGGCGCGACCTGGCCAAAGCTTTCGACTGCAACGTGGAAACAGTCACCGCCCCGTACGGAGAAACGTTTTCTCTCGACCAGATTCGAGCGAAGCTCACTCATGACGTGCGTGCTGTCTATGTGCAATCCACTGAAAGCTCGACCGGGGCGCGGCACGACGTGCAAAGCATTGCCCGCCTAGTGCGAGGCATGGGTGACGATGCCCTGCTCGTCGTGGATGCCATCACCGGCCTGGGGACGACGCGTTTTGATGTGGACGGCTGGGGCATTGACGTCATCATCGGAGGCTCGCAGAAGGCCTTGATGATTCCGCCCGGCCTCGCCTACTGTGCAGTCAGTGAACGCGCCTGGAAGCGCATGGAAGCGGCCAAGTCTCCACGCTACTACTTCGATTTCCGCAAGGAACGGAAAGCCGCGGCCAAAGGCGAGTCAGCCTTTACGCCGGCAACCTCGCTGTTCGCAGCGTTAGGTGCGGCGCTGGATTTCATCAGGCAAATGGGCAGCGGCGATCTGGTGGCCGGGCGCGAGGCGCTGGTGAACAACGCTGAACTGGCGGCGGAGATGACTCGCGCCGGCTCGCAAGCTCTGGGACTGAAGTTGTTCGCGGCGTCCTCGCCCGCTGCGGCCCTGACCGCAGTTCAATCGCCAGCGGGCGTCGACTCCGGCGCGATCGTGAAGGAGTTTCGTGATCGCTTCGCGGCGGTCGTGGCCAACGGCCAAGGCGAGATGAAAGGCCAGCTCTTCCGCATCGCCCACCTGGGATACTACGACTATCTCGACACCATTGGAATTCTGGCCGCGCTGGAGCACGTACTCGCCAGCGCGACCGGGAAACCAGTCGAGTATGGCGCGGCCGTCCACGCCGCCCAGGAAGTGTACGCGCGTGGCTCTGCCGAGAAACGCCAGCCGGCCGGCGCCCGCTAGTTCACGGTGAAGTTCATGGTGTTCGAGTTCTGTCCGTTGGAATGTACGTAAACCGGTACCATGCCCGGGTTCGCGACATCAGCAGCGGAAATCATGGCCGTGACCTGTTTTCCAGTGGCGTAAGTGGTAGTGCGGACTGCTCCGTTCCAGTAGACAACCGCATCCGTGCCAAAACCACTGCCGTTTACGGTTAAGGTAAACGCCATGCCGGGGGCAGTCGCACTGTTGGGCACCAGTTGGGTAACGCTGGGCACGGTTCCACCCATCATGCCGGAGTTGTAGTTTGAACCGTAACCGCAACCAGCTGCCAGGAGCGTGAGCAGCAGAACGCAAGTAATCTTCATGACCAACCTCCAAAACAAGCGAATTGCCCCAGGCTGTGAAATAGTCTAGAAAGCGACGGGGGAGGCATGTGTCAGCGCTGTGTCAAGTTCCTGTAAAAGAATTGTTTGGCACGAGGCGCCGGCCTCAAAGGACTAACTGATCTATGAAGGTTGTTGTTGCTGAAAAGATTTCGCCCTCGGCGGTGGATCTGTTGCGGGAACCGCGCTGGACGGTGGTGACGCCAGATCAACTGGAGGGCAAACTCGCGTCCCAACTGGCCTCCGCCGACGCGCTCATCGTGCGCTCGGCCGTACAGGTGAATGAAGAACTGCTGGCCAAGGCACGCAAGCTGCGGGTCATCGGACGCGCCGGCGTGGGCGTCGACAACATTGACCTCGACGCCGCCACTCGTAAGGGCATCGCCGTCATGAACACGCCCGGCGCCAATGCCGTGGCTGTGGCCGAGCACACGCTGGCCATGATGCTGGCCATGGCGCGCCACATCGGCCGAGCCAATGAATTGATGCATGCCGGCAGATGGGAAAAGAAGTCGCTGCAAGGCACCGAACTGCGAGGCAAGACTCTGGGTATCGTGGGCCTGGGACGCATCGGAATGGAAGTGGCCCGCCGGGCGCGGGCCTTCGGGATGGAGATCGTCGCGCACGATCCGTTCGTCTCGACAGCCGTCGCCAAAGAACAGGGCATCCGCATGGCCAAGCTCGAGGAAATCTATGCCGCTGCCGATTACCTGACCTTGCACGTCGGCCTAACGCCCCAGACGACCGGCATGATCAACGCCGACTCCTTGAAAAAGATGAAGCGCGGCATGCGCCTGGTGAACTGCGCCCGCGGCGAACTTGTGGATGAAACAGCCCTCGCCCATGCCCTGAAGCAGGGCTACCTGGCGGGCGCAGCCCTGGATGTTTTCACCGAAGAGCCTTTGAAGAACTCCCCCCTGGCGGCGATGGACAACGTAATCCTCACGCCTCACATCGGCGGCTCGACCTACGAAGCGCAAGAAGCCGTGGGTTATCAGATCGCGCTGCAGGTGAAGGAATATCTGAAGCACGGCGTCATTCAGAACGCGGTGAATGTGCCGTCGGTGTCGCACGATGAGTATGTCGAACTGCAGCCTTACATCGTGCTGGCTGAAAGACTGGGCGCGTTCTTGGCCCAAGTCAGCGAGGGCACACTGGAAGAGATTTCGTTGCGCTACAGCGGCCACGTCGCGGATGGAAAGACGGACCTGATCCGGAACGCCGCCATCCAGGGCATCCTGAATGAAGGGTTGGAGGAAAAAGCGAACCTGGTAAATGCTGCTGCGATCGCTTCCTCGCGCGGGCTACGCATTCATGAAGCCCGCAAACCCAAAGGCTCCAGCGGTGGTGCCGGCAGTGTGCTTTCTGTACTCCTCAAGACCAGCGCAGAAGAACATTTAGTCAAAGGAGCCGTGCTGCACAAGGATGCGCCCCGGTTGCTGCACGTGGACGGCATCGATGTTGAGGCTCCCCTCGAACGCAACCTGATCTATCTGCGCAACCGCGACGTGCCCGGCGTAATCGGCAAAGTCGGCACTATCCTCGGCCAACATAAGATCAACATCGCGGATTTCTCGCTGGGTCGCCGCGTAGGCGACGGGAAACCCGGCACCCCCCGCGAAGCCATCGCGGTCGTGCACGTGGACGGACCCGTGCCGGAATTAGTATTGGCGGAGCTAAGAAAGATATCTGCGGTGGAGCAGGCCAAGGCGATACGGCTCTTCTAAAGAACTAAGCCACGGATCTGCACGGATTCACAGGGGTAAGAAATACAAGAGTTTGATCCGTGTGGATCCGCGAGAATCCGTGGCTGATCTCAAGAATTCAGCGCTTCCTTGCGTAGTTTTCTGCTTTCCGCCAAGAGCGCCATCGAGTGCATCAGGTTCTGCAGGGTGACGATCCCCACCAAGCGCTGATCTTCGACCACAGGGATCAGACTGAGGTTGCGGGCAGTGAGCTTGCGGAATGCCGAGGCCAGCGATTCCCTCTTCTGGGCGACTTCGAAGATACGATTCATAACCGCTTGCACGTATCCGTTGCCTTCCGCGCGCAAGGCTTCGAGGATTTTCTGCTTTGAAATCACGCCTACCATGTCACTGCCACGAATCACCGGGAAGTCGTCCTGCAGCGAGTGCACGGCCTTGTCTAAAGCGTCCTCCAGTGTGTCAGCAGGAGAAAGCGTGGCAAAGTCGGTGAGCATGATGTCTTCCAGATGCACCCTTTCGAGCACCGACTGAAACACCGCGGAGCGTTCCTCCAGCTGCGCTGCAATGAAAAGGAAGAATCCGATCATGGTCAGCCAGATGTTCCACAGCATGCCCACGAGCATGAAGAGCGTGGCGAAAGTTTGTCCAATCGAAACCGCGCGCCTGGTAGCACGGACCGGGTCCATACTGCGGCTGAACAAAGCACGGAGCACCCGGCCGCCGTCCATGGGATAGGCGGGCAGCAGATTGAACAGCGCGAGCCCCAGGTTCGACCACACCAGACTGCGCGGCAGATTGCTGGAATGTACGTAGGGCCTGGCCCACAACTGGATCTCAGGCGCCGCCGCCAGAATGACGCCGCCCGCGACCAGCGCAATCACAAGGTTGACCAGCGGTCCCGCCAGAGCAATGCGGATGTCCCGCTTCCAGGCATTGGCGCCGGGCTCCAGAGGCTGCTGGGTTTCGTCCAGCAGGGTCACCCCGCCGATGGGCAGCAGGATAATCGCCTTGGCCGGAATGCCGGCGTGTGTGCTGACCACCGCGTGTCCCAACTCGTGCAGCACCACGCAGAGAAAAATCATCCCCACCAGGGCAAGACCGCGGCCGGCGGTGGCCGTACCGTGAGAAGCGGACTCGGTCAGCCACACAAAGACCAGAAGGAAAAGAAAAGTCAGGTGAATGCGGAGTTCCACCCCGAAAATTCGCCCCGCCGGTATGGACCAATTTCTCATCGGGCAGCTGCTACTCTCTCATTCCATTCTATATAGTTAGACGCCAGAGCGGCGCCGGGAGTTGCGATTTGATCGAATCGAAGGTGCCTGAACCAACTACCGGGCCGAAGCACTCGGTGCGGTAAGAAAAATCATGCGTGTGATCGCCGGAAAATATCGGAGCCGTCCCCTGCGTTCGCTGCGTGGCATGGACTTGCGGCCCACTGCGGACCGGCTGCGGGAAACCCTGTTTAACGTCCTCACTGCGGGAAATCCGTGCGCGCTCGAGGGTTCAGTTTGGATGGATCTCTACGCTGGAACCGGCGCCGTCGGAATTGAAGCCTTGAGCCGCGGCGCCGGGATGGCCTATTTCGTGGATTCATCACCCCGCGCGGCCGAGCTGGTGCGACAAAACTTGCATTCCTTGCGAGTCGAAGCAGGGTTTCAGATTCTCAAGCAGGATGTGGTGCACGCGCTCCGCGGACTGGGGACAGAAGTGGTCGCCGACTTTGTTTTTCTCGATCCTCCTTATCGCTTGGAGGAACAGTACCGGCAAGCGTTGGAATCGATTGCAAGATCGCGCCTCTTGAAAGTGGGCTCCATCGTCATCGTCGAACACCAAAAGAAGTTCGATCCCGGAGAAGAGTTTGCGCCGCTACGCCGTTACCGCAAGCTGGAACAAGGAGATGCAACGTTGAGCTTCTATCGGCTTCCTGAGGACTGACGACTGATTTTCACATCAGTATTTCGTCCGTCCGCCGCACAATTGGATGTTGCATTTCCTGCAGATCGTTCTTCACCAGGTTGAGGCCGTAAACACATTGTTCGAAGTGTTGGGACAGGCTGGCGAACAAGGGCGCTACCTTGGTGTACTCAAAGTGTTCGAACTTGGAGACCACGTAGTAGCTCTCCTTGCCGGCTTTCATCCAGTCAATAAAGCTCTCCAGCCGCTGGCGGCGCAGGCGGAAGTGATTGATGCTTTCCGGAAACATGCCGGTAAAAAATAGGGTGTAGTCGCCGATATGCTTGCGTACCTGTCGCTCGCGGTCGAAGGACGGCGCCGGGCCGAACACGGGGTTCGATTCCACCAGCATCTCGCCCACATCCGTCAGCGGCTGTCCAGCCACGTTTCGAATCTTCAACAGCTGCTCGACTTCGCAGAACTCCGCCAGCAAATGCGCCACGTAGTTCACGATCCGTGGATCGCGAATGCCAATCTCTTCGGCATAGTGCCGGCCCACCAGCTCCAGGAACAGCTGCTGCAGCGGATGCGATTCTGGAATCATCCCGCGGATCACCTCCAGCGAAGCCTGCCAGTAGCGCAGGATTCACCACCACATTGCACGCATACTTACCTCAGCTTGGCCGCTAGCACAAGTGACTTTTGTAAGCCTTGCATCGTGGTCTTTCTACTCCATTAGAGGGCAGCGGTTCCAACCGGGTTGCAGCATTGACTTGTTGGCAGACACGAGCGTCGGCTGCTAATTCATGTTTTGCCATCAGTTACAATGATCGGCGGAAAAATGATCGGCAGAAAGGAGATTCATGCAGCGCAAGAACATCTCCAGCGGCACACCTTGGGAACCGGTGGTGGGTTACTCCCGTGCAGTCAAAATCGGTGCCTATGTTCATGTGTCTGGTACCACCGCCACTGGCCCTGACGGCAAGGTCGTCGGGATTGGTGATCCCTATGCGCAGGCGGTGCAGACGCTGAAGAACATTCAGTCTGCCCTGGAGAAAGCAGGCGCCAGCCTGAAAGATGTGGTGCGCACGCGGATGTTCGTGACCAACATCGCCGACTGGGAAAAGATCGGCAAAGCGCACGGCGAGTTTTTTCGCGACATTCGCCCGGCAACCTCCATGGTGGAAGTGAAGGCGCTAATTTCTCCCGAAATGCTCGTGGAAATCGAAGCCGATGCCGTGATCGGCCGAACCTGACGTTGGATATGCCATTGAGCTGAGAACTGAGAACCGATAACTGACACCTGTTCAGCTCTCCAACGACGCGCGGCTTCTCATGGAACTTCAGCCCGAGCAAGACCGTTGAACGAAAACCGGTTGTCAGTTATCAGTTCTCAGTCTCAGATGGGCCGTCCGGCACTCTGGGAGCAGCATGATGTATCATCCCCACCCGACCCCTGAGAGGTGGACATGCGTTATCTAGTGCAGGCTGTTTGTGCTCTGACGCTAATCTCCTATTCTGCCGCACAAGCTCCGGCCCAATTGCCGGTGATCGTGATTCGCGCGGGCACGCTGATCGACGGGAAAGCGGACACCCCTCGCCGCGACCAGGTCATCGTCATCCGTGGTAATCGCATCGAAAGCGTCTCCGATGCGGTGAACGCCAGAATTCCCGCCGGCGCGAACGTGATCGACCTTTCCCGCGCTACGGTTCTCCCCGGATTGATCGACTCCCACACGCACATCTTCTTGCAGGGAGAAGACCCCGCCGAAGGCGGATACGACGCCAACATCCTCAAGCAGCCGCTCGCTCTCCGGGCAGCCCGTGCCACGATCGCGGCACGGCGGGCGCTGCAGCAGGGTTTCACCACCCTGCGCGATGTCGAAACGGAAGGCGCTGGCTATGGCGACGTGGGCATCAAGGAAGCGATCGACAGTGGCTACATCCCCGGGCCGCGCCTGTTCGTCTCTACCCGCGCCATTTCAACAACCGGCGGATATCCGCTTGAAGGCTACGCTCCGGAACTGGACATGCCGAAAGGGGTACAGATCGTGGATGGGCCCGTTGAAGCCCGTAAAGCCGCGCGTGAGCAACTCGACCACGGCGCCGATTGGATCAAGGTGTACATGACTCATCGGTCTTGGCTCAGCAAGAACGGCGAACTGGTCTCGCAGCCCACGCTGACGGTCGAGGAGCTGAAGGCGATCGTGGACGAAACTCACGGCTGGGGTAAGAAAGTTGCCTGCCACGCTTACGGCGGTATCGGCCTGCATCGCGCGCTTGACGGTGGTTGTGACTCCATCGAGCATGGGCTCGACCTCGACGATGCTGCCATCGCGCAGATGCTGAAGCAGGGCACCTGGTACTGTCCCACGCTCAGCGTTTACTACCTCGACTGGGCTCCGCCCGACACTCCGGCCGGCCAGCGCGACCGCAAACGCGCCGCCGTACACGGCCCGTCATTCCAGAAGGCGCTGAAGGCGGGCGTGAAGATTGTCTTTGGGACCGACATGGGTGGTATTCCGTGGACCGAGCCGATCGCGCAGGAATTCCCGCGCATGGTCGAACTCGGCATGTCGCCCTTGAACGCCATCAAGAGCGCAACCTCACGCGCCGCCGAAATGCTCGACATGGAAGGACAGATTGGCGTAGTCGCACCCGGGGCATACGCGGATATCATTGCCGTTGGTGGCGATCCGCTTCATGAAATCAACACCCTGGGCAACGTGCAGTTCGTGATGAAAGACGGCAAGGTGTTCAAGCCATAGCCACGTGGGGACAGCTACCTCGGCTGTTCGGGAGCGCAGCTCGGCCTCCGGCCTAATGCACAGCCGAAGCAGCTGTAACTATGTGGCTTATGGCTAATGACACCATACGTGACCAATTTCCTTGACACCGGCCCCGTAGAGTTCATAATGCCGGAATCTCGGACGACCCCGGCACTGGGGCGGACCGACTCCCGTTCGGGGGTAGCGGGGAGGTAATCATGAGCGTCCTGGAATTGTGTGATTCGGAAGCAGCAGCGGTCTCTCTGGAAGCCAGCGCGGCGGAAGCGATCCGTGTGATGCTGGAACGGCATGTCGGTGCCGTGGGAGTAATCGACAGCGAGGGGCGAGTGGCCGGCATCTTCACCGAACGCGATGTGCTGCGCAAGCTGGCCCTGAGCGGCCGCGATCTTGAAAAGACTTCGGTGCGGGAAGTCATGACCACGCCAGTGGAACTGGCAACTTCGGCAACCGGCCCGGGCGAAGCCCTCTCCACCATGGTGGAACGCCACTTCCGCCATTTGCCGGTCGTGGACAACAATGGCAAGCTCCTGGGCATGCTGTCCATCCGCAACGTGCTGCAGTGGCGGATCGACGATTTGAGTCAGGAACTGGATTCTTTGGAGCAGTACGTCGCCAACGACGGACCCGGAGGCTAGTGCTCTTTGTGCAAATGGTATAAGGACTGATGGCAAAGAACCCCACTGCCCTCCCCAGGACCATCGCCGTCGTACGCATCGGGACGTCCATATTCTTTCTCCTGTTCGGCCAGTACAAGCTCTTCGGCCCCGGCTTTACTCATGGCGGATTCCAGCAGTACCTGCAAAGCTTCATCGAGAACGGTGCGGTAAGTTTCTATCAGCCCATTCTTGCCAACCTGATCCTGCCGCACGCTGTGTTTTTTGGATACTTGGTTGGGGTCGTGGAAATGTTTATCGGCGTATGTTTGCTGCTCGGGATCTGGGTGCGTCCCGCCTCCGTGCTGGGGATGCTGCACATGCTGAGCCTGACTTTGGCTACCTGGTGGCAGCCCGGTCACGGCGTCCCGGTCTGGCGATACTTCGGCGCTGAGCTTGATCACCTTCCACTGCTGTTTCTGTTCGCAATCTTTTTCGTCTCCGACGCCGGACAGGAGTGGGGGCTGGATGGCCGGCGGGGCGCCTAGATCGCAGCAGATCGAGGATGCTGACCTAGGGACAGCCGCCCCCGGCTGTCCTGCGGAGCGTAGCTCAGCCAAATGCCATACCATTGCCCGGCGTTGCCATGCCGGACAGCCGGGAGCTGTCCCTACGCAGTCAAAATCTCCACCTAGAGGAAAGCAATGAACAACAGCAGAGTAAGCCGTTTTCTCGCCGTGATTGTCGCCACGCTGCTCGCCTTGAGTAGCCAGGTTGTCGCTCAGCAGCGGGCCGTGGTTCATGCCGGTAAGCTGCTGGATGTCAGAACCGGGAAGACACTCACCGACCAGGCCATCGTCATCGAAGGGGACAAAATCGTCAGCGTTGGTCCCGCGGCAGAAATTAAAGCGTCAAGCAGCGACACGGCGATTGACTTGTCGCACGCCACCGTCCTGCCCGGCCTGATTGATGCCCATGTTCACCTCACCGGCGACCTGAAAAATGTAGGCTATCGCAGCCTGGGCATATCCCTGCCGCGGGCGACTCTCACCGGCGCACATAACGCCCGCGTAACGCTGGAAGCCGGCTTCACGACGGTGCGCAACGTCGCGGCGGAGGGATACAGCGACGTGGCCCTGCGCGACGCCATCAACGACGGGGATATCCCAGGACCGCGCATGCGGGTTAGCGGGCCTCCGCTCAGCATCACCGGAGGCCACTGCGATAACAATCTGCTCCCGTTTGAATATCACTTCTCGGCTGAGGGGGTCGCCGATGGCGTCGAAGCCGTACAGCACAAGGTGCGGGAGATCATCAAGTATGGCGCGGACCTGATCAAGGTGTGCGCTACCGGTGGCGTGCTCTCCAAAGGCGACGATCCCCAGGCCTCGCAGTACACGCTGGAGGAGATGAAAGCCATCGTCGCCGACGCCCATCGCCTGGGTCGAAAGGTAGCGGCTCACGCCCACGGCGCGCAGGGGATTCTCTGGGCTTCGGAGGCGGGCGTCGACTCCATCGAACACGCGTCCTACATCGATGATGCCGCCATCGCCGCCATGAAGAAGAACGGCACCTATCTTGTTCCCACTCTCTATCTCGGCGATTGGTTCATGGCAAACGCCGAACGCCTCCACGTCCCTCCGGAACTCATTGCCAAGGGAAAACAGGTGATGCCGGCGGCGCGCAAGAATGTCGCCCATGCTTTTGCCAGTGGTGTGAAGGTCGCATTCGGCACGGACGCGGCAGTCTATCCGCACGGACTCAAAGCCCACGAGTTTGCGGTCATGGTGAAACTGGGACTCACTCCGCTGCAATCCATCCAGGCGGCGACCATCAACGCGGCCGATCTCCTGGGCTGGCCTGACAAAGTCGGCGCTATCGAGCCCGGCAAATGGGCTGACATCATCGCGGTGGACGGTGATCCGCTGCAGGACGTGACTACGTTGGAGCATGTAAAGTTTGTGATGCAGGGTGGGGGAGTGGTGAAGAACGAATACGGAAAGTAGTGCCGCGTGTGACGATTCGTGTGCTGGAAATACAAAAGGCCGGCATGTCGCCGGCCTTTTCGCGGGCAGGAGTGCCCGCGCCACACGAGAACCTACTTCTTGGGTGCGATCGCGTCCTTCGTAGCCTTCGCCACGCGGAATTTCACCACGGTCTTGGCCTTGATCTGAATGGGTTCGCCAGTCTGGGGATTCCGTCCCATGCGGGCCTTGCGGTGCGCCTTCACCAGGCGGCCCAGTCCGGGGATTACAAATATGCCGTTCTTCTTGGTCTCTTTGATGGCGACGTCGGTCAGATGCTCGAGAAAAGCCGCCGCGCCCTTGTTGTTGGTCTCCATTTTCTCGGCCAGATGACGGACGAGTTGGGTCTTGGTCATGCCTGAAGCCATGAATCCTCCTCTTGAATCAAACTCTGAATTTTCCTGCGATGACAGCTAGTTTATACCAGGGTTCCTGTGGAAAAGAAGCGTTTCAGCCCCATTTTAAGCGGATTTTTTAACCGGGAGGCGGGAAAGGCCATAAAAATCGCCTTTCTCCACGCCTTCCCGTTCCAAAATGGTTCGCCTGGGCAGGTTTGGCAAGTCCTCTAAGGGGCCGGGAATACCTGCCCTGATGTCATAATGCTTCCAGGAGACCAGCGTCCGTGAGTTGCGCGATCTGCGAAAAGCACAAAGAGAAGCGCTTCTGTCCCGCCGTCCACGGCCGCATCTGCCCCCAGTGTTGCGGTGAGCAACGCGAGGTGACGCTCGACTGTCCCAGCGACTGCACCTACCTGCAACAGGCCCGGGAGCATGAAAAGCCACGCCCAGCAGCGGATTTGGACCAGGCTGCATTGTTTCTGCAAGTGGAGGTCGGAGACCAGTTCCTCTACGAGCGTGAACACCTGATTGTGGGCCTGAGCTACGCGCTGGCGAAGAGCGCCCGGGCCGACCGCACTATCAAGGACTCCGATCTGATCGCCGCGCTCAGTTCGCTGGCTAAGACTCATGAAACGCTGGTGAACTCGGGCCTGCATTATGAAACGCCAATCACCAGCGTAAGTCAGCAGGCCGTGGTTGCTGAAGTCAAGACCATGTTGAAGGAGTATCGCGAGGCCGAGCAGAAACACATAGGATACGTAAAGCTGCGCGACTCCGAGCTACTGCGCGCGCTTGTCTTTCTGGTTCGGATGGCGCATGGTCGCACCTCCGGCCGGCCAAAGTCTCGGGCTTTCGTGGATTTCCTCTTTGCCCAATTCCCGGAAAAGCAATCGGTGGTGGTCACTCCGGAAGAGGCCGGCAGCCGGATTATTACTCCGTAAGCCAAGAAACCAGCCACGGATTATCACGGATTTCACGGATAGAGCTCAGGAAGAAAATCCTGATCCGTGTAGATCCGCGAAAATCCGTGGCTAGGTTTTGTTCAGCTTGCGGACTGTCTGTCCCGCCGGCAGTGTGTCCCTCAATTCGCGAATGGCGCGCTTGAACACGGGATGCCGCACATCAGGCGCGATTTCCGCCAGTGGTTCCAGCACAAAACGCCGCTCGTGCATGGCCGGATGCGGAATCGTCAGGCCCTTCGTCTCGACGATCGAGCTACCAAACAGAAGGATGTCGATGTCGATCGTGCGGGGGCCATTCTTCTGCAGTCGGTGCCTGCCCATCTCTTGCTCCAGATCGAGAATCTCGGCAATTAATTGCTTTGGCATCTTTTCCGTATCCAGCTTGAGGGCACAATTCAGAAACCAGGGCTGGGCGGTGAGTCCAACGGGTTCAGTTTCGTAGAAAGATGAGACCGCGACCACCTGGCCCAAGGCTGCAAGACGGCCGATCGCGTCATTCAAATTGACTGCCCGGTCTCCGACGTTTGAGCCGAGCGAAAGATAAACCAGTTTGTGCACTTGCAGGCTAGTTTCCCGTTTCCAGTCCAAACTTTCAAGTAGCCCACGATCCGTTCGCAGCTGCAAAACCCACGTAGGGACAGCCGCCCCTTCGGCTTCGCTCCGGGCAAGGCACCGGCTGTCCAACCGAGCGAAGCTCGGCAGGCCTAGTCTCCGGCCCCTTTCAAACGCCTAAGTACCTTAGTCACTTTATGGGCTCCGAGGGGCGGCGCTACCATCAGGGTGCCATGGGCTTGGATTCTCTTCTCCTCAGCCGCGATCCCCAGGTAATTCGCGTCCTGCGGCCGGCTCTGGAAAAGCTGGCCATCGAAGTCGAAGTCTGCCGGGGGGCCCGTTCGGGCAACGAAATCCTTTCTTCAGAGAAGTTTGACGCGGTCATCGTCGACTGCGACGACCTGCAAGGTGGGCTGGATGTGCTCCAGGGTCTTCGCAAGGGCACCAGCAACACAAACTCCGTCGCCTTCGCCATCTTGAACGGTACAACTACGACCCAGAAGGCCTTCGATCTGGGCGCGAATTTCGTCCTGCAAAAACCGGTATCCGCCCTCAACGCCATGCGTTGTTTCAGCGCCGCCGTGGGATTCATGACCCGCGAGCGCCGCCGCTATTTCCGGCACCCCGTGGAAATCACCGCCACGGTTGTTTTTGGCCAGGGACAGGAACTGAAGACCACCACCACCAACATCAGCGAAGGCGGCATGGCCATCCGCTGCCCCGGCCAGCTGCCCAAAGGCGGGATCTTGAAGATGGTTTTCACGCTGCCCGGATCCCACATGTCGCTGGAACCCAAAGCCGAGGTCGCCTGGGCGGATGGAGCCGGTCGCGCCGGCATCCGCTTCACAGAAATGCCCGACAGTTCGCGACAACAACTGGATCGTTGGTTAACCGAACAGCTGGAAAAAACCAAGTAACCGTGGAATCCTTCGCACCATCCCCTCTCGTTACCTACCCCGACTGACAGTTTCCCCGTGCCCGGGTACCCAGGTTGGGACTTGCGGCCGGCAGGACCCGGCCAGCACTCTTAAACTACAAAATCCAAACCAGGTACAGGCCCAATGCTTTCTATTCATGTGAGGATCGATCGCGCCCAAAGGCTGCTTCGCATGCTTGAAGAGGACGCGCCGCTGTTAGCGATCCGGGTTGCCGAATTGACCCCCGAGTACCAGCAGTCCGCCAAGAATCATGCTGCCCAGCTGACCGCACACGCCCGCGCAGAACTGGAGAAGCTGCTCGCCGAGAGCTCTATTTGGGATGCCAACGACCCCACTCCCCAAGCTGCAGACTAATTGAGAACTGGATCACGGCGGTTGTCCCTACGCCATCTGTCCGGCGGAGGCGTGGGAAGCTGCCTGAACGGGGCGGGAATCTTCCTCGACCGTAGTTTCCTCCCACAGCGTGCGCTCGCGCAGGATGCGGGACACCAGGGCGGTGTGCATGGCATGTCCGGCGCGGTCGGCGACGACATTCCCCAGGATCTGCTTGCCTAGCAGGGCCAGGTCGCCAATCAGGTCCAGCACTTTGTGGCGCACGAACTCATCGCGGAAGCGCAAGGGAGGATTCATCACGCCGTCGCGCGTGAGCACAATCGCATTCTCCGCCGAAGCGCCGCGGATGAGGCCTTGCTGGCGCATAGCATCGGCCTCGTGCAGAAAGCCGAAGGTCCGCGCCGGAGCGATCTCCGAGAGGTAGTTACCATCTGACAGGTCCACGCGGAAGGTTTCCTTGCCGATCAACCGGTGTGGAAAATTGATAGTGTAGGAAACGGAATAGATGTCGGCTGGATAGACCGCGATGAACTTGTCGCCTTCGCGCAGCTCCAGTTCGTGGCGCATGCGGAGGTAGGTCCGCGGCCGGCGTTGCTTGCGAATTCCGGCCTTGCGGATGGCTTCGACAAAGGGCCGGGCGCTGCCATCGAGGATGGGCAATTCCAGGTTGTCGAGCTCGACGATAGCGTTGTCAATGCCGCAACCAATAAACGCCGACAGCAAGTGCTCGGTGGTGGAAATCAGAACGCCCTTCTTCATCAAGCTGGTGGCGTAGCTGACGCGGGCGACGTTGCGGCTGACCGCCTCGACTTCGAAGCCATCGAGGTCGGTCCGGCGGAAGACAACACCGGAGCCGGCAGGTGCGGGCAGGATCCGCAAATGCACCGGAGCACCGCTGTGCAGACCTACGCCGCGGCATCCCACGGCCGATCGGATTGTTTGCTCGTGTTTCAAACGCGCTGAACTATGTGGTCTGAAGTGAAGAGATTACAGCTTGCGAAGAAATGTTGGCTGTGGCAAATAAGCCACAGTCCGTGGCCGCTAGACGACCCCTGCAGGTGTTGTTCTGCAAGAGGTTCGAGATTCAACAAGATGTGAGCCTTGGCAGTCCACTGCCAGACGTTGGTGTACTTCCAGAGTAACCCCGGCTCAGCGTTTCGGCTGCGGCTTCTTGGGATCGTAGGTGACGGTGGCCTCGAATAAGGAATCGGGAAGGTCCTGGTAGCTCACGCTGTTCAGGAAGTGTTGGTAGGACATCTGGCCGTTTAGGAAACGGGTAAGGGAGTGGGGGGTCATTATGCCCTGCACCGGCTTGTAGCCGTCGTAGATTACTTCCTCGACGTTTTTCATTTTGTCGGCCGGATCACGCCACGAAAACCGGGTCTGGATGGGCAGGTGTGTTGCCTGGTCAAGAAATAGAGTCAGAGAGTCGTTCTGCGCGTCGATAATCGTGACTTGCTCGGCGGGCTTGTTGTCCGTAACCGTGATGCCCTCGTAGAAGAGGGCGACACCGGGCTCGTTAATCCACTTGCGCAGCGCCCAGTCGAGCGAGTGCTGGCGGCGGCGCAGGAAGTCGGTGTTGGCATTGGCCTCTTCGGCTGCGGTTCCTTTGTAGGTGATCTCGTAGCCCTTGTCGCCGTTGTGAATGACGACTACGTCGTTCTTGTCCTTTACCTGGTGAGTTACCACGATGACGCCGACCAAGGGAATGGGAACCAGATAACCACCCCGTTTGATGATTTCCACGCGGTCTTTGTCCGGATAGCTGTAAAAACGTCGGAAGGGAGCCCCGACACTGTTGCTCTGTCCGTGAAAAAAGCTATAGAAGCGACCCTCTTCGCTTCTCTGCCGCGCAGTGAGATACGCCTGACCGCCCAGGGCCTCAATCGCTTTGTCGATGAGAGAGCGCGCTTTGCCGGCATCGTCGGCGCCCGCCGATGGAGTTGCCGGGGCGGGCGAGCCGGCAGTCTGCCCTGCGGCAGAAACAAAAAGCAACGCCAGCACGAGGAAACAGCTAATAATGGCGTACATAAAGGGGGACCGTCGAGCCGCTATTTTGTCGGACATACAGTTAGTTGCAGGAGAGCGGGTTCGGGTGGCCCGGCTATCCCACCAGCACCGCGCCGCCATTCACATTGAAGACTTCCCCGGTGACGAACCCGGCATGTTCCGTGCACAAGAACAGAATGGGAACGGCAATTTCCTCAGGTTTTCCCACCCTGCCTAAAGGAATCGTCGCAAGGATGGCGGTCCGGGTCGTGGGGTCATTCAAAGCCGCTGCTGACATGTCGGTGTTCACCCAGCCGGGCGCTACGCAGTTCACATAAATGCCATCGGGAGCGAGCTCGGTGGAGAGTCCCTTCACCATGCTGATGAGCGCACCCTTGGTTGCGGCGTAGTCGCAGTGAAACGCTTCCCCGCGCTGGCCGGCGGTGGAACTAACCAGCACGATGTGGCCTGCAGCGACGCCGGACTTCCGCTGCGTTTTCATTTGCGCAACCGAATGCTTGATGAGAGCGAAAACACTGTCCAGATTGATGGCGACCGTGCTGCGCCATTGTGCATCAGACATCCGATCAATGGGCGCATCTTCCGGCGGCCAGACCCCGTGGTTGGCCACTAGGATGTCCAACCGGCCGAACCGTTTCACCGTGGCGGCGACCAAATCACTCGCGGTCTCCGTGCCGGAAAGGTCGCAGGCAACGGCGGCGCAACTGCCTTCGCCGAGCTCTCGCACCAGTTGATCGGCCGGCCCCTTAGCTTTCTCGTAGCCAAACAATACGCGCGCGCCCGCCCCCACAAACATGCGGACCGCAGCCGCGCCGATGCCACGGGCGCCGCCAGTGATGAGGGCAACCCTTCCCGAAATGGAAAGAGAAATAGCCATGATGGGACGATTTCCAGTTCTAGGTTACCAGAGGATAGCCGCGGCAGATGCACTGCCGGTATGAGCACTGTGTTTAAGAAATTTCTCATTCTGCCATTTGATCCAGGGTGCAGAAACTATGCCAGCGAGAGTTCCGGAAGCCGCTGCCGTACCTGCCTCCAAACTCGCTTTCCATTAAAGAAGAACTCACTACCCGCCGAAGAAGTCTGCCAGGGGCCTAAGTTCGCCCATCGCTCTGGAATTACCTAGTCGCTTACTTGCGGAGGCATATGTGGAAGTTCTTGCGACCCAAACGAGAGGTCCACGTGGAGTCTTTGGGCTGGCAGATTCGGCGAGGCTGGGACTCGCCCTTCTTCTGTTGCAGGTGACGTGCTCTGGCCAGCAGCCCGACTATGCCCAACTCGACATTGAAGACCTGGCAAACATCCAGGTCTCCTCGGCCTCCAAAAAGGCGGAAAGTCTTTCCGGGGCTCCAGCCGCCATTTTCGTGCTCACGGGGGAGGATATCCAGCGCGGGGGGTTCACCACTCTGCCTGAGGCCTTGCGGATGGTACCTGGGTTGTACGTGGCCCGGACGGACTCGCACATTTGGCAGATTAGTGCCCGTGGATTCAGCGATCTGGACAACAACAAGCTGTTGGTTTTGGTGGATGGCCGCAGCGTGTACACGCCGGAAATCGGCAGCGTGTTCTGGGATGTTCTGGATATCCCGTTGGAAAACATCGACCGGGTTGAAGTGATTCGCGGCCCGGGGGGAACGCTGTGGGGCGCAAATGCGGTAAACGGTGTGATCAACATCGTTACTAAGCGGTCGGACCAAGCCCAGGGAACCATGGTTTCCACTTCGGGTGATCTCGGAGAAGGCTATACCTCGACCGTCCGCTATGGGGGGCAAATCGGTGCCGGGGTGAGTTATTACTTGTTTGGAAGAGCCTCCTACTGGGAGCCGCTGCAGTCCCCCTCTGGAGGCGACCTCCCGGACCACCTTGGCATGCCTCAAGCCGGAGCACGCCTGGACTGGAATGTTTCCGACAAAGACACCATCAGCCTTGAGGGCGGGGCGTTTGATGCAAGATTTGGCAGCACCCGGTCTCAGACAACAATTCCCGTTACCAACCTATTGAAAGGTAACGACGTGGTGATTCACTGGAAGCACTCCATCTCCGACCGATCCAGCACCGAGACGACGTCTTATTGCGACTGGTATGCGCGGTTTGGCGCGCCCGGCGAGATGCGGAACACTTGTGATCTGGAGTTTCAGCACAGTCATGCCTTCAACGACCGCCACTCGTTGATCTGGGGAGGCTCCTTCTTCAGCACCGGCGATGACCTGTCGCCCGATGCGGCGCCCTACTCGCCGGAGCGCCGGCGCAACAACGTGGTGAGTGGTTTCGCGCAGTATGAGGTTGTGATCGTACCCAATCGCTTGCGCGTCCTCGGGGGCTCCAAGGTGGAACATAACGGCTACACCGGAGTCGAATACCAGCCGCAGGTCCGCGCCGTCTGGACGCCCAACAGATCCCATGCTGTGTGGGCAAGCGCCTCGCGGGGTGTCCGGATTCCTTCTCGCAACAACAGCGATTTGCGGCTCTTGGCCCCGGCGGGAGCAGCGAATGGGATACCGGTGTTTCTGGCCGTAACCGGCAACCCCAATCTGGAATCAGAACGGCTAAAGGCCTATGAGCTCGGGTACCGCTATCAACCGCATCCGGTTCTCTCGTTCGACCTCGCGACGTATTACAACGACTACCGCGATCTGATCGTCACCCGGCAAGCCGTGCCTGAATTTTTGCCCGACAGAATCATACTGCACACGCCATTCATCAACGGTCCGGCGGCGCAAAGTCACGGCGCTGAGTTGAGTGCCAAATGGAGACCGTGGTCGCGTTTGAGCATCAGCACTGGGATCACGGAACTGCGGGGCAGTAGGGATGCAATCCAAGCTTCGCCGCAGCACATCTTCAACGTGCAATCACGTGTCGATTTGCCCCACAGGGTTGAGTTGGACGCCGCGCTTTATCACTACGGTGAAGTGCCGCCGGGAAGCGCCAGTCCCACAGCGCCACTGCAAGCCATTCCGACGCTTAATCGCGTCGATCTCGGAACTGCCTGGCATGTGAAACCTCAATGGACGTTGGCGGTTTGGGGCCGCAATCTGCAATCCGACCGGCATCGTGAAACCCGGGACACCGTCTTCCTTGACCAAGCAGGAGACGTCCCGCGATCAGTGGTGTTCAAGCTCCTGTGGCAATCAAAGCCTGAGAGCGCCGGTTCCAAATAGTCATGAGCGCGCGCTACAGACCGCCGGAAAAGGCAAGGCGAGTACGGCTGGAGACCCGGCCGGGGCGAACCGAATGCAGGTCACCGCGCGGCCGAGTGATTCTACGGATCGGTCTCGTCATGTTCGTGCTCCACGCTGGGTCCCTGGGGCAGGAACCAAGAACCAAGGAATATCAGGTCAAGGCCGCCTACCTTTACAACTTTGCCAAGTTGGCCAAGTGGCCTAAGCAGAGTCTGCCCGCCGGACCCTCGCCTCTGGTGATTGGTGTGGTTGGCGGGGACGACGAGTTCGTCGACATTCTGACCAAGACGGTCGGAGGCAGAACGATCGAAACCCATCCGGTCATTGTGAAACCTGCACCCTCACCGGACGAATTGAAATCGTGCCACATCGTCTTCTTCCGTTCTTCCGAGCGAAAGCGTACCCCGGGCGCGATCGCAGCCCTGAGCCAGGCAAGCATTCTTCTGGTAGGTGAAGACGAGGCCTTCCTGCGGCAAGGCGGAATGATCAATCTGGTTCTGGAAGGCGGAAGGGTCCGCTTTGAACTCAATCGGGACGCGTTGGATGGGGCCGACCTCCATTTCAGCCCGCAACTCCTGATGCAGGCCAAGTCGGACTCTGGATCGTCCAACGCTAGCCCAGGTGCCCGCCAGCTTAAGTCCCAGGTTCCCCCTGAATACCCCGAGATTGCCCGACGAATGCAGCTCAAGGGAACGGTCAACGCAGTAGCGCTGGTGCGGCCGGATGGAACGGTGAAGGAAGTAAAAGTCATGGGTGGCCACCCTTTACTGGCGGAGGCCCTGGTGCGGGCCGTCATGGGCTGGAAGTATGAGCCAGCAACCAAAGAGACGACGGAACCGGTGAAGTTCAACTTCGGGAAGTTTTGAAACGATCGGCGTTAATTTCCGAAACTCGACGCCTTCTCCGCCTTCAGTTCACGGATGAGGATCCTCACCAGCATCCCGTCGTAGCGTGTGCCACTCAGCTTTTCCAGTTCGGCCAGCGCCTGCTCGTTACTCTTGGCGGGAGCGAACGAGCGCTCGGTGGTCATGTTCACGTAGGCGTCGGCGATGGCCAGGATGCGTGCCCACTGGGGGATCCGCTCACCACGCAGGCCGGCAGGATACCCTGTTCCATCGAACGCTTCGTGATGATGTTGGACCGCCTGTTGCATCACCCCGCTTCCGGGGATCGCCCCCAGAATCTCCGCTCCCACCCGAGAATGCATTTTCATCAGGTAGAACTCTTCTTCGGTGAGCGGCCCTGATTTATTCAGAATGCGCTCCGGGATGAAGATCTTGCCTACATCGTGCACCCGGCCCGCATACGTCAGGTCGGTAACTTCTTCGGCACTCACTCCCAGGGCACGAGCCATAACTTCGCAATGACGGCTCACCATCTCACCGTGACCGGATGCGTTCAGTTCGCGTGATTCCGCGGCATAGGTCAGCGCCTCAATCGATTCCCGCAGCATGCGGGGGTTGCAGTCCTCCTCGCCACTGCAGAGCTTCTTGAGCGTGGCGATGAGTTCTTCCAGGTGTTCGGGTCCAGTGTGCTCGCGCTGCAGGAAGCCTTCGATGAAACCGGAGATGAGCTGCCGTTGCACCGCGGCGTTTTCGCCCTCGCCAAATTCCTCGGCGGTCGAGACCCGGTCCCCGCCCGCGTGCTTGGAAACGTACATGCCGGCGTCGGCGACGCGGATAATGTCTTCTACCGAGAAGCCATGCACCGGGAAGCTGCCTACGCCGAAACTCCCCGTGATGTGGTGCTCCTGGAGCATGGGGTCGCTGGTGATCCAGAGCCGCAGCCGCTCCGCCAGAATCTGCGACTGCTCCACCCCGGTTTCCGGCATCAGGATGATGAATTCGTCCCCGCCGTAGCGGGCCACTACGTTCGATTGGCGGCATTTCTGCTCCAGCAGGCGGCCGACCCGAGCCAGCACAAGGTCGCCCTCGAGATGGCCAAACGTGTCATTGACCTCCTTGAATTTGTCGAGGTCCATGAGCACGACCGAAAAAGGCCGCCCCGAGCGGGAGGCGCGTTTCCACTCCGAAGTTAGGGCTTCCCAGAAAAAGCGCCGGGTCTTGATCCCGGTGAGACCGTCGGTGATGGACTGCTGCTGCAGCTTCTGGAAAACGAAGGCATTGTGCAGGGCAGTGGCCAGCAGGTCTGCCAGGGTATTCATGATGAGCCGGTCCTCGGGCGTAAATGCGTCTTCGCTCTTGCTCTCCACGTTGAGCACACCCAGCAAGCTCTCGCCGTAGGTGATCGGGATGCATAGCACGGCGCGCGAGTCCGGCAGCACTCCTTGCAAGTGTTCTTCACCGGTGGTTTGCACCAGCGCACTCTCGCCGGTTCGAGCCACCCGGCCCAGAATTCCCACTCCCAGCGGGATCCGCTTGCCCAGGGCCTGGGCAGTGGCGCCGGCTTCCGCCTTGATCTCGATGTCTTTGGTGACGTAGTCGAGAATGCCGATTCCGATATGGTCGAAGCGGAAGTTCTTCTGGATCTCGCTGACAATATCAGCCAGCATCTGCTCCGAGTCTTCACTGGAGATCGCGGTCTTGGAAATATTGTTGAGAAACGAGAACTGCCGCGAACGCCGCTGCTCCTCGGCAAACAGCCGGGCGTTCTCCACCGCCACGGAAACTTGGCCCGCTGCGGTCTGCATCACTTCCAGGTCGCGTTGCTCAAATACGTGCTCGCGCTCCGTGTTCATGGCCGCCATAATCCCGGCGGGCTTGCCCCCCATCAGAATAGGCGCGCCACAAAAGCATTTGGCGGGTCTCGGAGGGATCAGAGTGACACCAAGACGCTCGCGGCTCTTCTCCAATTCGGAGTGGATCAACAGCGGCTGACCGGTACGGATGACGTATTCCGTCAGCCCGTTCCCCGCCCTGCGGGAACGCTTGGGCAGGACCTGGCCCTGTTCCACTTCCAACTCGAAGCGGATTTCTTCGCCCTCCTGGAACGCAATGTAAAACTCGCTGGTATCAAAAATCTGTCCCAGCTCTTTCTGGATGGCGCGCAAAATTTCGTCCTGGTCGAGGCGCGAGCTGATGGCCTGGCCAATCTGGGTGAGCAGCGCGTATTCCTTGGTGCGCCGCTGGGCGTCGTGCATCACCACGTAGTTTTCCAGTGTCAGGCCGATTTGCAGCGCCAGGCCGATCAGCAGGCGCAGGTTCGACGATCCGAACATGCGGCGCTCGGCATGGGGAAACAGGATCACTCCAAAATTGTGTTCCCGCGTCTGCAGGCTGACCGCGGTAAGGTTGCGGATGTTCCCTTCCGCCAACACTTGGCGGAATTGCTGGAACCCGCCCCCGGGAAAGGCGGGCAACGGCTCGGGCATCTCGGGCACATTGTGGAAGCTAAAGAAACCACCCCGCCGGTAAGCGAGTTCGCAGACGTATTCTCCCGCTCCGGTCTTTTCCAGCTGGTTCACGAACTCAGGAGAAAAGCCGCGCTGCACCGAGGGCAGAATCACCCGCCAACGCTCGGAAATGCAAATCAGGGCCCGGCCAGAGGGCAGCGGGGCGACCAGCCGGTCGAGTATGTTCTGCATGCTCGGAGCCAAGTCTTCCGCCGAGAGCAGCCGCGTGGGATCCACCCCCAGGGTGGAAAAGGCCAGCGCGTTTTCCTGCACCGCGTTGCGCTCATTCTCAAACAGCACCATCACCATCGAGATGCCCAGCAGCATCTGCGGAATCGGGCCCAGCAAATGGCCGGCCGCGCCAAAAAGCTCCACGAAAGAGCTGCGAAATTGCCCAAACCACATCAGCACTGCCCACAGCGCCAGTGACATGGCCAGCAACTTAAAGGCAAGCGAGTTCTTGCGTTGGGCATAGAGGTAAAAATAGCCGGAGCAGTAGAAAAGTACGACCGCCAGACCAATTTCCAGCCGGAAGTGTGGGTCGGGAAGCAGCTCTGGGTGAAATACGCCACCCACCATGCGCGCCTGCAGATTCCAATAGGCCAGTGCAGCGCCCGCAACGCCAAGTGCCACGTCATACCAGCGTAGGCGGTACCTCTGCCGCATCAGGCGCGTGGAGACAAAGATGCACAGCGCCATCGCCACCAGCAGCAGCGAAGCCAGAAACGACACCACCGCCGAGGGGTGGCGGAATGCGCTCCAAGCGTCCAAGGCATAGTGCAGCGTATAGGCCGCCCAGCCCAGTTGCCAGGCGCGGAAGTAGTCCTGCCGGCTCTGCTCGTAAAGGTACGTAAAGACGAGAAAAAGCAGCAGGGCCACCACCCCCGGCACGAGGACCATACTGATGGCAACACTATTCATTGGCGCTGGAAACAGCTCTCCCCGCCCCCGGCGACCTTCACATGGGGTTCCTGTCTAGTAATGTTTTCATACCCTGCGGGCCAGCACAATAGCCTTGCGGGACACGAAAGACACCAAAGGCATGGATTGCTGAAGCTAAGCCGGCGTAGCCCCGTGGATCAGCATTCGCTCAAAGCCGTACCCATCGCCGACCGCGTACCATAGTGCGAAAAGTCTCCCTGGGGGACCTTCCTCCGGCCACCAACAAATTCCCATTTGACAACCGTGGAACCTACACATAGATTGACGCAGACGTTGGCGAATGGCTTGACTCACGGGGGAGTCCTTAATGCGCTGGTCTTTAGTCTCTATTCTTGTCTTCTTCACAACTCTACTCACGCTCAGCGGGACCACGAACCAAGCAGCTGCGGCCCCGGCCAGCCCCAGGAACGTCAATATCAGTAAGACCCACGGAACCGAGGCCGAGACTTCGGTTGCCGTCAGTCACACCAATCCTCTGCAGCTGACCGCCGTGTCGAACCTCAATTCCGGCGCGGGACTGTTTCATGGTTGGAGCACGGATGGCGGCCGCACTTGGAAACACGAAGTCATTGCCGATGGGGACGCCCTGGGATTTGCCTGCTGCGACGCCCAGCTGGCCGCCGATGATTTCGGCAACATTTTCCTCGTCTATCTCTCGTCCGACATTCTGGTGAAGATGGCCATGTCCACGGATGGCGGCGCAACTTTTCGGCCACTGAATTTCCTGGCTTCGCAGCCTATGGGTATCCCGACCATGCCATGGAGAAGCTTGGCCGCGCCGGGCAAGGCCGTGGGTGGGGATCAACCGTCGATCGCGGCAGCGGCGGGCAGTGTGTGGGTGTCTTGGACTTCGTCCAACGGCACCATCAAGGCCACTGGCGCCCCGGTCACCGCTCTCGGCCAAGTGGGCGCGTTTGTTCCCGCCCAGGGCATATCGGGAGCGAATGCATCCGGGGACTACGGGGACACATCGATTGGCCCCAACGGGCAAGTGTTCGTCGTCTATCAAACGCCGACTGGCGGCGAGGGGCCGTCCACCATCTATGGTGCTCTCGACCCCGACGGGCTCGGACCCAAGGGTTTCGGAGCAGCCCAACTTCTGCAGACCACCAACGTGGGGGGATTTGACTTCATCCCCGCCCAGTCCGGCCGCTCGATTGACGATGAAGCCGGACTCGCCTGGGACCGCACCGGAGGCGTCCACAACGGACGGCTCTATTTCATTTATGTCTCGGAGCAGCCGCAAGAAAGCAACGACACCGACATCCAGCTGCGCTTCTCCGACGACAATGGCGTCACCTGGAGCAACTCCGTCAGGGTGAACGACGACACCACCAAGAACAGCCAGTTCAATCCCCGGATCTCATTGGATCCCACCACCGGCTTTCTCGGGATTGCCTGGTATGACGCGCGCAATGATTCCGGAAACCACGGGCCTGGCGACACTAACGGCATTCCCAACGATGACGCACTAATCTACGCCACCGTGAGCCGCGATGGTGGAAACACGTTCCTGCCCAACCGCCGCCTGTCGGCCGGCGCCTCGAACGATGACGATGCCGGAAGCATCGTGGACTACGGCGACTACAGCGGATTTTCTTTCTTCGGCGGCAAACTGTACTTTGCCGCGGCCGACAACTCGAACTCTACGGGCGACAACCCCGACGGGCCTCTCAGCACGTTTGACCTCTACGTAGCCCCGGTAAGCGTCCACTGATCATTGACCGATGATCAGCGGCGGATAGCTCCCGTTTTTCGTACACGACCGCCGGGTGCGGCTTTGGCTCAGTGAGAAGACGATCCATCCAACAGATTCCGCAGCACCGCAACCTCTGCGGCAACGCCCGTATGCAACGCGGGATCCACGTCGGGCGCAAAGAGGGGAGAATGGTTAGACGGCAGGATCGCTCCACTCGCTAGGGCTTCCGCGTATTTCTGCGGATCGGCTCCACCCAGTCCAAAATAGAAGGACGGAACACCCTGCGCCGTGAAGTAGGAAAAATCTTCTGAGGCCAGCCCTGGATCGGTGGCGACAACGTTGTCTTTGCCCAGCGCCGATTCCAGAACACGCTCCAGACGCTGCGCCAGTGCGGGATCGTTATACACCGCATCGGTGGCCTCGTAGTGCTCGATCAAAGGTTCGTGCTGGGCCCCCGCCGCTTGCGCTTCGGCCTTGGTGATGCGCGCAATGGCGGCGAGAACTTGTTTACGAACCTCCGGTCTATACGTGCGGACCGTCAGCCGGAGTTCAGCCTGGTCGGGAATGATGTTGTTCTTGGTGCCGGCCCGAATGTATCCGACCGTGAGCACGGCCACTTCTCCGGGCTTCACTTCGCGGGAGACGATGGTCTGCAAAGAGAGAACCGTGCGGGCGGCAATCACAATTGGATCGATGGTGCTGTTGGGCTGCGAGCCGTGCCCACCCTTTCCGTAAATGGTGATGCGCAGCGAGTCAGCATTGGAAAACCGGTAGCCAGAGCCGACTTCGACCTTTCCCGCTGACATCGAGTTGCCTACGTGCAATGCCACGGCAACCTCGGGTTTGGGGAAGCGGGTCATCAACCCATCCTCGATCATCCGCCGGGCGCCGGAGATGGTTTCCTCAGCGGGCTGGCCAATCAGCAGGAGGGTCCCATGCCAGGTGTCTTTGCTGTGCGCCATGATCGCAGCCGTTCCGGCCAGTGCGGCCATGTGCAAGTCATGTCCGCAGGCGTGCATCACCGGGACGTCGCGTCCGGCGTCGTCTTTGGTACGGACTTTGCTGGCGTATGGCAGGCCGGTCTTTTCTTCCACCGGCAGCGCATCGAGTTCGGTGCGAAGCATGACGGTGGGGCCAGGTCCGTTCTTGAGCATGGCGACGATCCCGGTTCCGCCCACATGTTCCGTGACGTCATAACCGAGGCTGCGGAGACGGCCCGCGAGTTTCGCTGCGGTTTGGGTCTCCTGCGAAGAAAGCTCCGGATTCTGGTGCAGATCGAGATACAGCGCATGCGCTTCGGGATAAACGGAGTCAACTTCCTTGGAGGTCGCGGGAGCTTGCGCGAATACGGAAGCAGTCAAGAATGTGAGAAGCAGAATTTGTGCCGATCTCATGGTGCAGGGATGATAGCTGCAGCTCGGCTGGGCTGTAAATCGAGCTTCAAACCACGCCCGCAGCGCACGCTGCGATTTCTGCATCCCAGCTGACGGCTCGCCCATCTGCAAGACGAATATTTCAGTCTGTTCGCGGCGCCTGCCCGGCCCGCGAGAATGCCCCCGCCGCCTCTCAGGTTAGTGGAATACTCCGCCTGGAGAGGATGCTAAGAAGGATTGACGGGCGATTCAAGAAAATCCACTAGGCACACCTCCGCGAAGCATCCCGCTACCCAGCCAACTTAGAGATTGCACTTTCTTGAGATTCTTTCCTACTTTTCAATGACTTGCGAGCGTGACACTATACTTACGGAGGGTGTATGGAGCCGGACTACAAATTTCGGATGGTGATTCGAGAAACTGGCGAGGAGTGGTTCTACCGCGTGGATCGGTATTACGGCCCGCTGTTTGGTTCCATGCTGCGCGTCATCACTGCAGAACAGGCAGGCGAAAACCCGCCAACCGTCATTGTGGATCGACCTTGCCGAGTTCAACACTCAGGGAAGCAAGGACTTTGGTGCGGGCTCCCAGAGTTTAGGGACAGTTTTCCCAACCGAGGATCAAACCTATGACGAAGATTGTGATGGCTCTTCTGGCCCTTGTGGCGTTGTGCGTTCCAACCGTGGCTCAGCTAAAGGACATGCCGACTCAGGCTGAACTGGATCCCATTTTGGAAAATGCCGACAACAAGGTCAAAGGCTTCTTGGCTACCCTTACTGAATTCAAGGCCGAGGCTGCTGCGCTAGATGAGCAGAAGCTAAATGACGACTTGGAGGGTATCGAGAACGTTAGGAAGGCCATTCAAGTCACCCACTCCAGCAACGATCACGGCAAGAATGGAGGGGTGAATATGGAACGTCTCGTCGTTCTCCTAACCGGTTTGGACGACCTTACTTTGGATGCTGCAGTATGGAAGTCGTTAGCCGAGCTTCGGATGTGCCAGCAGATCGTTCAGCACCAGAATCCGGACCGCTACGACCAATTCGGTCTGAGAGTGAACATGAACCAGCAAATGCTGAATGAAGTGGGACGGCAGCTTTTCCATCCTACCTTCCGTCTTTCCGTTGCTCTGGACGAAATACTCATCAAGATACTCGATGCGGCAGAAACCAAGAACGAGAACCACAAATGAAAAACCCGGCAGTGCGTCAACTGAAGGAATCCATCAGTTACGCGACACCAACCTGAGGAGACGGGCGGGTGAGCAGCTTTGAGATTTTGGGACACAAACTTCGTTTTCTACGCGACTTCTATGAGAAGACGACTTTGCCTTTTCGGGAGATCCAGAGAAAGATAGACGCTAGCGAACCACCTTACGTTCCCAGACGCCCGCTTGAGGACTACACTGAGCCGCCATTCCTAACCGACTGGCTGGAGGCGAACGAAGGTTTAAGACTGCAGGAGCAGCTCTGTCTAACGTTACTGCAACGGTCCTTCAAGGAATTCTTGGACGCGACGATGCATCAGCACCCCGACTTTGAGAAGAATAGGCCGACAAATAGAGGTAATTGGTTCGAGAGGGACAAAAAGTGGTTCTTGGGAGTACTGAATATCGACTGGAAGCAGGCAGGTGTAAGCCTGTCGAGGCTTGAGGAGTTGACTCTTGCAAGGAACTCCATTCAACACGGGAGGGGAGGGCGCTTCGATTATTACGCGATTTTGAAGAGGCAGAACAAGGATTACTACAGTCGGTTTCCCGACGCATTTTTTGTCGATGAACTCGAGAAGAACATCCGGAAAGAATCCAATTTCCCTCAGCCGATTACCATCGATCTCAAGCCAGAGAAAATGGATGCTGCGATTTCCGATATCGTGACGCTTTGTAAGTTTATCGACGAACGGCTGCCCGATGGGATCTCCTAGCCCCGCTTCGATTCACGACGTCAGAGCTGCGTGCCGCGGCCACAGCAGGAGTGTAGAACCGCACACTTCATCTCGCCAATAGTGGGTCGCCTCGCTGACCTTCATTCTTACGATAAGATTAACTAGGAATGAATCTATCGAATCACCAGACCGGGACTGCCGGGAGCGCTTCAGCCGCTCCTGCTGAATTGCGTCCTTCCAATTTCATTCGCGACATCATCCTCGACGACCTGAAGACCAACAAGTATCAGGGCCGCGTCCAAACTCGCTTCCCTCCCGAGCCCAACGGCTATCTGCACATCGGCCATGCCAAGGCGATTTGTCTCGACTTCGGGCTGGCCGACGAATTCGGCGGCAAAACCAACTTACGTTTTGACGACACCAACCCCTCGAAGGAAGAGACCGAGTACGTCGATTCCATCATGGCCGACGTGAAGTGGCTCGGCTTTCACTGGGACGGTCTCTTCTATGCCTCCGACTACTTCGGCCAGCTCTATGAGTGGGCGGTGCAGGTTATCAAAGCCGGCAAAGCTTACGTCGATGATCTGAGCGCCGACGAGATTCGCAAGTATCGCGGCACGCTGACCGAACCCGGCAAGGACAGCCCGTTCCGCAATCGGTCGATGGAAGAAAACCTGAATCTGTTCGAGCGCATGAAAGCCGGCGAGTTCCCGGATGGCTCCCGCGTTCTGCGGGCGAAGATCGATATGGCATCGCCGAACCTGAACCTGCGCGATCCGGTAATGTACCGCATCCTGCACGCCGAGCATCATCGCACCGGGAACAAGTGGTGCATCTATCCGATGTACGACTATGCTCACGGCCAGTCCGACTCGCTCGAGCGCGTCACTCATTCCATGTGTACGCTCGAATTCGAGGATCATCGGCCGCTCTACAACTGGTTCATCCAGCAGTTGGGCATCTTCCCTTCGCAGCAGATCGAGTTCGACCGCCTCAACCTCACCTACACGCTCTTGAGCAAACGCAAGCTGCTCCAACTGGTGCAGGAAGGCCACGTAAGCGGCTGGAATGATCCCCGCATGCCGACGCTTTGCGGCATCCGGCGGCGCGGCTATACGCCGGAAGCTATTCGCAATTTCTGTTGTGCCATCGGCGTTTCCAAGACCAACGGTTCGATCGAACTGGCCATGCTCGAGCACTTCGTTCGAGAAGACCTGAACAAGCGTGCACCGCGCGTGATGGCGGTGCTGCGGCCATTGAAAGTTGTTATCGACAACTACCCGGAAAATCAGGTCGAAGAGATGGACGCGGTCAACAATCCCGAAGATCCGGGCGCCGGCACGCGCAAGGTGCCATTCTCCCGCGTGCTGTACATCGAACAGGATGACTTTCGCGAAGATCCGCCCAAGCAGTATTACCGGCTCTCTCCGGGCCGCGAGGTCCGTTTACGTTATGGCTATTTCGTGACTTGCACGGGCGTTGTGAAGAACGACCAAGGTGAAGTTGTCGAAGTTCACTGCACCTACGACCCTGCAACCCGAGGTGGAAATTCTCCTCCGGACGGACGCAAGGTAAAATCCACCATTCACTGGGTCTCAGCTGCTCATGCCGTCGACGCCGAGGTGCGGATTTACGACAACCTCTTCACCAAGGAAGATCCCAATCAAACGGCCGAGGAACAGGACTTCACGGCAAATCTCAACCCGAATTCACTCGAGGTGCTGAGCCACTGCAAGCTCGAACTGTCATTGGCCGGAGCCGCGGTAGGGAGCCGCTACCAATTCGAGCGCTTGGGATATTTCTGCGTCGATCCCGACTCGGACCCCGGCAAGCCGGTGTTTAACCGGACTGTAGCTCTGAAAGATACTTGGGCCAAGATCGAAAAGGGGCAACGGGGCACGGGACAGCGTGGAGAACTATCCTAAAGGCGAGAGCACTTACGCGCCAGAAGCAAGAAACTAGTTGTGCACATGCGGACTCTGCCCAGGATTCTTCCTCGGCGCCGGCGGGGCTTTCACCACCTTCACTTCAAACCCTACCGGCAAAGTCTTGGGCGGATAACAGGCAGCCTTATCGCACGCCTGGTATTTCAGGCGGCCGCGAAACGCGTACTTACCGGGCAGCACACTGGCCAGCGGGCGCACGATCACTCCCACGGTAAATTCTTTGCTGTAGACACTCAGTTTTTCATCGGGAGCGAAGGGAAAGCTCATCTCCTCCCCGGGCGGATACGTGATTCTTCCGATCACCATGTCCGTGGGAGCATCCACTTTGAGGGTAGTGGGAATCAGGAATTCGGAACTCGGGGTGTTGGAGTTGACGTGAAAGCCAGAGCCGATGTGAAACTCCAAATCCACTGAGCCGCCTTTGCCGCGAGTAATGGTCGTCAGTGGCGCCGGCGACATGGTGATGGACGGTGTCTTCTTGCCGGGCATGTCCTGAGCAACGCTGAGGGTGGTCAGAACCAGTAGACCGGCGGCGAGCTTTTGAAACAGACGCATTAGAAGAATGTTAGAACGGATCAATGTTAGAACGAATCCATGTTAGACCGGACCAAGGAACGCTTCCTATATTACTTTTGACACTCCGCGCGGGGCGCAAACGGCCACCGAGCGCGGGGTCCTTAGGCTGTGCCCAGCAGGAAGGGCGAGGCGGGGGGTCTCTACACCGTCACGGCCTTACTTTTGCGCCTGCACGGCCTGGCCCTCGGCCAGCGCCTTCTTGATGCTGTCTTCGATCTCGCCCTTGCCTTTCAAGCCAAAGACCTTGTCCACGACTTTGCCGTCTCGGCCGATATAAAACGTGGTGGGAAGGAACGGCACCCCGCCGTAGGCCTCGCTCAAGGCCTCTTTCCCGATCAGTATGGGATAGTCCACTCCCAGGTCTTTGGCGAATTTGGCAATGTCCTCCGGGCTGGCGTCGTCCATGGCGACTCCGATCACCTGCAATCCCTCCGATCCGTACTGCTTCTGCAGTTCCACGAACCAGGGCATCTCGATCTTGCAGGGCTGGCACCAGGTAGCCCAGAAATTAAGCAACACCGCTTTGCCGCGGAAATCGGAAAGGTGCACGGTCTTTCCCTCAAGCGATTGCAGAGTGAAGTCAGGCGCCAGCTGGCCCGCCATTTTACCGCCGGAGTTTTGATGGGGAGACCGGCGGGTCATGTTGAATCCGAAAACCAGCATCAGGGAAACCACCATGGCGACCACGATGATGACAACTGGATCACGTTTCACGAAAGACTCCCCTCACAGCGCAAATCGATTCAGGAATGACAGGTAATTCGAAATGATGGTGAAGCGTCCGAACACCAGCAGCGCGCCCAGCACGATCAGCAAAGCGCCGCTGGCCACTTCGACCGCATGCATGTGCGTCCGAAAGCGGCTGTAGAACTTCAGGAAGCGCCCGATGCCGAGCCCGGTGAGCAGGAACGGTACCGCCAGTCCCAGCGAGTAAATCGCCAGCAGCAGGATACCCTTAGCGACTGAATCCTGGGCCGCGGCGAAGCCAAGGATCACAGCCAGGATCGGCCCCACGCACGGTGTCCAACCAAAGGCAAAGGCGAAGCCGATCAGGAAAGCTCCTCCGACCGTGCTGCTGCCCTTGACGCCGTGCAGCCGCGCGTCCATGTATAACGCCTTGATCTTGAAAATTCCCGTCAAATGCAGCCCAAACAGGATGATGACCACTCCGGCCACCTGCGCCAGCACCGACTTGTAGCGCGCCATCAACTGCCCCACTTCGGTCGAGATGGCCCCCAGCATGATGAACACGATGCTGAAGCCCAGGATGAAACCGATGGAATTCAGCATCACCTTGCGCAGTAGATGAGACTCCTGGGACTTCAGTTCCTCCACTCCGACGCCGGAGATCAACGATACGTAGCCGGGGACCAGGGGCAGCACACAGGGCGAGAGGAATGAAATCAAGCCCGCCAGGAAGGCCGCAATGGGAAGAGGAAGTGTCGTCATTGGAACTATTCTACCTGCCTCAGGTCTCCACGGCACACGTAGGGGCAGGTGCCCTCACCTGCCCGGCGGAGCGAAGCTCCGCGCTCTGGCCACGTCTCCAGACCCATGGATTTGCCACGATCGAGACTTCCGCGAGCTTCGCTCGCCGCCCAGACGAGGGCGTCTGGGCCTACGTGGTTTGGAGGGACGCGAGGCTCCATTGGTAGATCACCCAGCATGAAGATGCGCGGAAAGAGGCGAGGTTGCGAACTTGACCCGGCGAACATGCCGGGTGTGTCACTTGTGCTTCGCTTTGCCCGCCGGGGGCGCAGGTTTGGGCTCCTGGGGCGGCTGTGGGGCCAGTTCCTTGGGAGGCTCAGCTACCGCCTTGCGGATGAAGCCCGGCGGGACGGTGGCGGTCAGCACGGCGCGGTCCTGACTTTGCGCCACTTTCAAGCTGTCGAAAAGCTTCTTCACGTCGGCATCAGTGCCTTGCGGCGAGAGCGTGTTTTCGGCGCTGTGAAACAGGTTGAAAAATGTGCTGAGCTGTTCAGCGACGCGCTGAGCGTCTTCCTCACTTCCGGTAAACGCCTCGGCCCTTACCCGCACCGCGCCCAGGTAACGCGCCGATGCCACCACCACCGCGGGCTTGCGAAAAAGAAACGACAGGCCCAGGGGGCCGGGCGGGGGCTGGTTGTTCGAGGGATCAACTCTGAAGACTGCCCAGGCCAGACTGGCCAGCGGCACGTGCTTGTAATACTGCCGCAACAGTGCCGGCCCACCAAAAGGCGATGCCAGCTTGCGCGAACGATCAACGATCCCGCGGATCAGTTGCGGATCATCGTGGTTCGACGCCGCCACCGTATCCACACCGAGAACGGCCACCCGCACCGTGCGCCCTTCTAGAGGGATGCTGTAGATGTCAATCGAGCGGTAGCTTTCGATCGAACTGGAGATCTGGTGCAGGTAAGCGCGGAGCTTCTCACCGTTGATTCTCCCGATGAAAACCTCGGAAAATCGAGACTGTTCCGAAGGATCAATCTTCTTCCCAGGCGCAGGCACTGGATAATGAATGGCGAAGGCGGCCTGATCCAGGTCGCGTTCGAACAGGAAGCCGGTCGCCTGAATAAACTGGTCATATTCCGGATCGTGGGATACCGTCGGCAACTGGCCCGAAAGGTTGGCGCGCCGTATCCACTTCAGGCTTACGTAAACGAAGCCATCCCCATCGGGAAGCAGGCGTGCCGGTTCGGGGGGGGCGTGCTTGCGCAACTGGACAACGAGGGTGAGCGCGGCCGCGACCAGTAGAACGCCTACAATAATGGGAAGTCGGCGTCGTATGCGCATGCAATATTGGCTGCTTCGGCCAGAAACCCCGAAGACAAGGTACCGAAAACGGCCAAGGAACCGCCATCATAGCACTGCGGGGGACCGTCGGACACGGGGTATGATATCTACAAGATGGGAGGGCTCCGGAACCCCCTGCCGGTTTGCAACCTAAGTTGCTGTTATGGTACCTTTTTAGATTGTCCCGGACATCAGGAAGGGATCAGGGGGACGTGTTTGTGCCCGGTAGGGCTGCTGTCCTTGAACTGCTGGCGTAGCTCAGATGGTAGAGCATCTGATTTGTAATCAGAGGGTCGGGGGTTCGATTCCCTTCGCCAGCTCCAGGAAACGATTCCGGAATGCAGGGTATTTGCGCGGCGCGGCGGCTTAGCAGATTTTCCAACGGCACTCCATAAGGAAATTTTTCCAAGTGCGGTGTTTTGCGTGCATCGGCATGCTTGTGCGCGCATCCCGTTTTTGTAGACCAGGCCTGCTGCGACCCGATCCTTGCGCGCACGCGCAAATCCCCGGCAGTGATTGCCGGATGCTGAAGGCAAGGGCTCGGCGTTTCTGCACAGGTGGGTGAGTGGTTAAAGCCGGCAGACTGTAAATCTGCTCCTCCTTGCGAGGTACGAAGGTTCGAATCCTTCCCTGTGCACCAGCTATTCGAGTGAACGGATTCGAGTGAACCGGTTGTCCATTGCGCTGGCTGCGTATGCCGTCATTGGGGTGCTTGCGTGGACCACTCTGGGGGACACGCGGATTCGCCTGGTGACGCTGGCAATTCTGGCGATGTTCGCGCTGAGAACAGTGATCCATCGCAGAGACGGGATGCACCCGGACAGCAGCGGCAACGTGGAAGAGCACAAGCCGATGTAGCTCAGTTGGTAGAGCACTCCCTTGGTAAGGGAGAGGTCACCAGTTCAATCCTGGTCATCGGCTCCATGAGATTGGTTTGAATCGGCGCGAGCCCGGCTGGATTTGCTGAAGGCTGATAGCTGATGGCTGGTTTTGAGCGGGAGTAACTCAGTGGTAGAGTCACAGCCTTCCAAGCTGTTGGTCGCGGGTTCGATTCCCGCCTCCCGCTCCAGAGTTGAGCCGTTCAGCAGGCGTGAGCGAAGCGGGAGCCTGCTGGCGAAATCCCGAGCGTTCGTTGCGAGGGATCTACATGAGGGTGATTGTGGTGGGCTTCCAGCAAGCGGCCATCAACATTGAAAGAGAGAAAGAGTTCGAGGAACTGAAGGGCGCGATGGATCGTATCCTCGGCCCGGAAAAGGTCGAGAAGTTCCTCAAACGGCTGCAGCGCAGCGGCATCCGGGTGCGCGACTGGGAAACGGCGCTGGCCAAGGGCGTTTTCGAGCAGGTGGATGAGAGCTTGGCGAAGTCCGAGACCACGGCGAAGCGCCTGTACGAAGCGTTGACGGTCGCCGACCAGGGCCAGATACGCGAGTTTTACCTGTCCAGGATTGAAGAAGTAGAACCAAAGCTGCGGACCAAGTTTCAGAAGCTGTATCGCTACTACTAGTGTGGAGGGTAGAGACGTAGCTAGCTACGCCTCTACGGGAGAGAAATGGCGAAAGAGAAATTTGAACGCAACAAGCCGCACTGCAACGTGGGGACGATTGGTCACATTGACCATGGCAAGACCACGCTGACCGCGGCCATC
>JBGQBN010000068.1:0-20124 GCA_041494805.1 Terriglobia bacterium
ACAACCAAGAGGGCTGACGCACTCCGAAGGAGGAGTTGGCGTCCCCGACGGGATTTGAACCCGTGTTACCGCCGTGAAAGGGCGATGTCCTAGGCCAGGCTAGACGACGGGGACGAAGCGAGACGCGAATCTGCAGCCGGAATGCTGATCCTAACAGTGCTTCATCCCACTGTCAAAACCGATCACGGGCCGGATCGCACCGGGAAGCATTCCATCATCCACAGAACTTGAGATCTCCTGGCCTTACCTAGTCCCCAAAGCGAGCCTCCCCGTCACCGGGCCGCCAGCCTTGCCCAACGTAGAGGACGATGTGAAAGAATCGTTGAGAACTTGTAAAGTAGATGTCATATTTTTGCGCGCCGACTCGGGCAGTTGCTGCGCCAGGAATTGACCCACAAGACTATGGCCGATCCTCTTTATCTCAGCCTTTGGTTTCCCAGTTTCGATGTCGAGGACATGCCGTCTCACGCTCTGGCTGTGATGCAGCAACTTCCGTTCTCCGCGCAGCAGCCGGGGATCGGTTACGTCGGCCTGCATCCCGTGTCTTGGAACGAGCCGACGATTCTGGAGCAGCGGTTCAGGCCAGGGATCAGTCCCGAGGAGGCGGTCTCGGTCGCCCTTGATTTACTCCACGAGGATTACGCCTATGTCTTCGAAGCTGCCTGGGACCTGTGGACCATGGCCGACGATGGACCGCACTGGGCGTTGCTGCCGTCGCAAGTAAAGTTTCTGGTCCACGGGCTGGAGTTCGACGAAGGCGTCTTCCAGCAGGAAGGTCACATACAGGTGGATTTCGGCCTCGACACCCCTTTCCTCCAGGAACAGGTGCGACTCACCGATGAGGCCGAAGTGCGGGTCCGCGCCAATGTCCAGAAGCTGGTCGAATTCACCGCCAAAGCGGAGAAGGCTTCCGGCGCTAGCGCACGCGTGCTGTGGTCGGAATCAGAAGAAAATCTCGCCCAAAAACTGATTGCCCGGCTGCAAAAAGTGCAGTGACCGCGAAGGACACGACTCTCTATTTCGTCCTTCCACCTTCCACCTTCAACTGATCACTGGCCGCCGCCTGGGCCGCTGCCAGCCTTGCCGTCAGCACGCGGAATGGCGAGCATGACACGTAATTCAATCCTACCTGATGGCAAAACTCGACCGACGACGGCTCTCCGCCGTGCTCGCCGCAGATTCCCACCTTCAGGGTCGGACGCGTCTTCCGCCCGCGTTCCGTGGCCATGCGCACCAGTTGTCCAACCCCTTCCCGGTCGAGCGCCGCGAACGGATCTTGTTTCAGGATGCCTTCCGCGAGGTACGTGGGCAGGATTTTGTTCACGTCGTCCCGGGAGAAACCGAACGTGGTCTGGGTCAGGTCATTAGTTCCGAAAGAAAAGAACTGGGCCTCCTTCGCGATTTCATCTGCCACCAGCGCCGCTCGCGGCAACTCGATCATTGTTCCCACCAGGTAGTCCACAGTCTTTCCCTTTTCCTTGAAGACTTCCGCGGCCACCCGATGCACGATGGCCGCCTGGTGCGCCATCTCTTTCGCCGTGGCTATTAATGGGATCATCACTTCCGGGTAGACTTTCACTCCTTCTTTCGCCACGGCCACGGCCGCCTCGAAGATGGCGCGCGCCTGCATCTCCGTGATCTCGGGATAGCTAATTCCAAGCCGGCAACCTCGGTGACCGAGCATGGGGTTGACTTCGTGTAACTCTTCCACCCGCCGCAGCGTTCTTTTGAGCCCTTTTAGTTTGGGAGAACGAGGTTTGGTGGCTTCGAGCACCGCGATCTCGACCATCAGGTCTTCGCGGGGCGGCAGGAACTCGTGCAACGGTGGATCGAGCGTGCGGATCGTGACCGGGAGTCCATCCATCGCCCGGAAAACTCCGATGAAGTCCGAACGCTGCATAGGCAGCAGCTTTTTGAGCGCCGCGCGGCGGGCTAGCTCCTTGGCACGGTCCTCGACAGCTGTGCGGTCGTTGGAATCCAGTTGATTGATGCGGAAATGGGTGCCCGACTCCGAGTTGTGCTCGGCGAGAGCAGCCGGGATGTATTTTTCCTCACGAGCCAGGATCATGGCCCGCATGTGCGGGAGCTTCTTCTCGTCGAAGAACATGTGCTCGGTGCGGCACAGGCCGATGCCTTCCGCGCCAAAAGCCCGAGCCTGGATAGCGTCGCGCGGAACGTCGGCGTTGGCCCGCACTTTCATCGTTCGGAACGGTTCCGCCCAGCTCATGAATTGGTCCAGTTTTGCCAGGATGGCCGGATCCGGTGGAAGCAGTTTCTTCTTTCCTCTTATTACCCGACCAGTAGTGCCGTCGAGGGTAATCCAGTCGCCTTCTTTAAACACCTGTCCCTTCACTCGCATTTCGCGCGCCTTCTGGTTCACGTCGACGTCTTCCGCACCCGCCACGCAGCATTTACCCATGCCACGAGTGACGACTGCCGCGTGGCTCGTCATGCCGCCGCGCGAGGTCAGGATGCCCGCGGCCACTTCCATGCCGTGGATGTCTTCAGGAGTGGTTTCGGCGCGCACCAGGATGAAACTTGTATTCGTCTTCACGCGACGTCCGCGTTTGATCGCCTCTTTGTTCTTTTGGTTCTGGTCGTCGGCTTCCCTCTTGCGTTCCACGACCTCATCCGCAGCAAACACGACCTGTCCTGTGGCCCCGCCCGGTGACGCCGGCAGGCCTCTCTTGGACAGCACATCTCCAGGCTTCACGTCTTTCTCATCTACGCGTGGAACCAACACGTCAATGAGTCGGTTCGGGTCGACGCGGAAGATGGCTTCCTCTTTGGTGATCAGACCCTCTTCCACCATCTGAAGCGCGATTACGACCTGAGCGACACCTGTGGACTGGCCGTTGCGGGTTTGCAGCATATAGAGCTTGCCATCCTGGATGGTGAACTCGAAATCCTGCATGCCGCGATAATGCTTTTCCAGGCGGGTGGTGATTTCTCGGAGCTGCCGGTAAACATCCGGCATGATCTTCTCCAGTTCCAGAATCGGGACTGGAGTCCGGATGCCGGCTACCACGTCTTCGCCCTGTGCGTTCATCAAGAACTCGCCATAAAATTCTTTAGTGCCGTTAGCCGGATTGCGCGTGAAGCCCACGCCCGTACCGCTGGTATCACCCAAATTGCCGAACACCATGGCCTGCACGTTCACCGCAGTACCGAGATCATCCGAGATGTTATTGATGCGGCGATAATGCTTGGCACGATCGTTCTGCCACGAGCGAAACACGGCGTCGCGCGCCATGACCAGCTGCTCGTGCGGATCCTGCGGGAAGTCGCGTTTGGTGTGCTTCTTGACGACCTTCTTGTACTCTTCGATAACTTCCTTCAGCGCCTTCGCGTCGAGATCGGTGTCGTGCTTGGTTTTCTTCTGCTCCTTCTTGGCGTCAAAGACTCCGTCAAAGGCCGGTTTCGGAATGTCCAGCACCACGTTGCCGAACATCTGGATCAGACGGCGGTAGGAGTCGACCGCAAAGCGCGGATTCTTGCTCCGCCTGGCCAGCGCTTCCACGCTCTCATCGTTCAAGCCGAGATTGAGGATGGTGTCCATCATCCCCGGCATGGAAAACTTCGCGCCCGAGCGCACGCTCACCAGCAGCGGGTTCTCGCCCTTGCCCAGTTTCTGTCCCTGCAGTTCTTCCAAACGCTTCAGCGTTTCTTCCATCTGCCGGTCCACTTCTGCGGACACGCCGTTGGTCCGCATGTACTCCCGGCAAGCCTCGGTCTGGATGGTGAACCCTGGAGGCACCGGCAGCCCAGCGTTGGTCATCTCGGCCAGACCAGCGCCTTTGCCGCCGAGTTCGTCTTTCATCTTGCCGTGGCCGTCGGCCTTGCCGCCGCCGAAGAAGTACACGTATTTGGTCGCTGCTCTCTTTTCGGTGGTGGCCGCTTCTGTCTCGGGAAGGATCTGTGTCGCCATCATGAGTCCTTTTCTATGTAGGGGATCTGGCTCTAGTTCCTGCTCGTATCCTTGCCTTCTGTCACGATCTCTGAAAAATCGGCAATTGTGGAGAATTCCTTTAACAAGGTTTGCAGGAGCGCAAGCCGGTTTGCCCGAATCCGCTTGTCCTCCACCATGACCATGACTTTGTCAAAAAACCTGTCTACCGCGGGCCGCAGTTTGGAGATCTCTACCAAAGCCAACTCGTAGTCACGCCCTTGGCGTAGGGCCTCAACTTTGTTTGCGGTGTGCGGAATCTGGGACGCCAGTTCCTTTTCTGCTGCTTCTTGAAGCGCGGCTGAATCGATGTTGGCCGTTACTTGCTTGCCCGCTTGTTCTGCCTGGCGCAGGATGTTCTTTATGCGTTTGAACGCCACTGAGATGGATTCGAAGTCCGCCGACGGGCGCACCTTGGTCACTGCCTCGGCGCGTGCCGCCGCGTCCACTACATCATCACATCCAGCTGCCAACACGGCATTGGCGACGTCGTACTTGAAGCCGAGAACCTCGCGCAGGTAGAACTCCAGCCGCTCGCGAAAGAAGTCCCGTAACACATTGCCGAAATCGATCTTGCCGGAAAACTTCTTTTCCGCTTCCGATCCGTGATATGCCTCGCGGGCATCAAGAAACAATTGTCCCAGGGGCACGGGCAGCTTATATTCCGCAATGATCTTCACAATACCATTCGCCTGCCGCCGCAGCGCAAACGGATCCTTCGATCCCGTCGGGACCAATCCCAGCGCAAACATACCCGCAATACTGTCCGCTTTGTCCGCAATCGAAAGCACCGCCCCTTCGATGGAACGCGGAACCGAATCTTCCGTGGATTCTGGCTTGTACTGATCGTAGATAACATCCGCGATCGCCAGCCGTGTGCTCTCGGGAACGTCGAGATCCAACTGCTGCACCCGGGCGTAGAGCCCGCCCACAATGCCCTGCAGCTCGGTAAACTCTTTCACCAGCTCAGTCGTCAGGTCGGCCTTCGCGAGATACGCCGCCTTGTGGATCACGCCCGGCCGAATCGCCATCCCGCTCTGCCGGATCATCTCCGCCAACCAACTGCACAGCCGCTGCACCCGCAATGCTTTTTCGTGGTAGCTGCCCAGGTCTTTCTGGAACGTCACGTGCTTCAGCCCCTCCGTCCGCTCCCGCAGCGGATGCTTCTGATCGGTCCGCCAGAAAAAGCGCGCGTCGTTGAAGCGCGCCCGTAGTACCCGCTCATGCCCATGCCGGATGATGCCCTGAGGATCGCCGTCGGTATTCAACACCGCCAGAAAATGCGGCAGCAGCTTGCCTTTGGTATCCTCGACGGCGAAATATTTCTGGTGATCGCGCATCACGGTGACCAGAACTTCGTCCGGCAGCTCTAGAAACTCGGGATCGAAGCTGCCCAGAATTACGGAAGGAAACTCGGTGAGATTGATGACCGTATCGAGCAGGCTCTTATCCTCGCGCCACCGCGCCCCGGAAATGGTTCGAGTGACCGCGTCGAGTGCTTTCCGAATCTGCTGCTCACGCTCGCCCGCATCCAGGACTTTCGCCTTCCGCAAACTGTCTGCGTAAACACTGGGCTTCGAAATCTCAACTGCGGTCGCGCCGGCCAGGCGGTGCCCGCGAGAGGTGCTCCCCGCTTTGACGCCGTCAAATTCCAGCGGAATCACTTCGCCATCCAGCATGGCCACCAGCCAGCGCACCGGACGGACAAAGCGCTCGTTTGGCTTGCGCCAGTACATATTCTTGGGCCAGTAGATCGAACCAATCTCCTTGGGCAGCAACTCCGACAGGATCTCCCGAGCCGTCCGGCCCTTCTTGGTGACTTTCGCGGACAAATATTCACCCTTGGGAGTTGTCGCTCTTTCCAGCCGTGAAACATCGACGCCGGCCTTTTTGGCAAAAGCGTGGGCTGCAGGAGTAGGCTGCCCATCCTTGAATGCCACGTTCACCGCCGGACCAGTAATCTGCTCTGTCACATCCGGCTGCGAAGCCGGAACTCCCGAGGCGAGAACCGCTAGGCGGCGAGGAGTATCGAAACGGCTGATGGTTCCCGCAGCTGCCAGACGTTCGCGCTGAAGCAGTTCATGGACCCGCTTTTCGAGCTCCTGCGATGCCGCGTCAATCATGCGCGCCGGAATCTCTTCGCAACCGATTTCGAGTAAAAAATCAGGCATTTATTCCTGTCCAAACCATCGTCATTCTGAGCGAAGCTCAGTATGACAACGATGCTTCACGATCCCACCGGCGACATCTTCTCCCGCTTCACCCTCGGCTTCTTCTCATCCGCAGGTTCTTCCTCCGAGTCGGCTGGAGTCTCAGCTCGCTGCTGGCCCACAAATGCTTTCGCAATCCCCACCGCCAGCGCGCGCACCCGGGCAATCACTCCCACGCGTTCCGTCACCGAGATCGCGCCGCGGGCATCCAGAATATTGAACAAATGCGAGCACTTCAGGCACAGATCGTAGGCGGCGAGTATTGGGAACCGTTTCTTCTCCGCGCCAAAGCCATCAACATTCTTCTCTTTAGTCAAGGCAGCATACTTGTCCAGTAACGCCCTGCATTCCGTTTCGCACAGCTCGAAGTGCTTCCATGCCTTGTCCACGTCCGCCATCTCGAAGTTGTAAACCGAGAACTGCTGCTCATCCGCCAAACGCACATCGCCGTAAGTCGTAGCGCGTCCGCTCTCCGGATCGTGCGCCCACACAATGTCATAAATGCTGTCTTTGTCCTGTAAAAACGCCGTGATGCGTTCCAGTCCGTAGGTCAACTCAACTGAAATCGGATACAGGTCCACGCCTCCGCACTGCTGGAAGTAGGTGAACTGCGTAATCTCCAGTCCGTCGAGCATCACCTGCCAGCCGATGCCCCATGCTCCGAGCGTTGGCGACTCCCAGTTGTCCTCTTCGAACTTGATGTCATGCTGGCGCAGATCAATGCCCATCGCTCCCAGCGACTCCAGATAAACCTGCTGCACATTCTCCGGCGGCGGCTTCAGGATTACTTGGAGTTGCATGTGCTTATACAACCGATTGGGATTCTCCCCATACCGCCCATCAGCCGGCCGCCGCGAAGGCTGCACATACGCCACTTTGTAGGGCTGAGGTCCAAGCACGCGCAAAAATGTCTCTGGCGCCATGGTACCCGCCCCAACTTCGACGTCATAAGGCTGCTGCAACACGCATCCCCGTTCGGCCCAAAAGGTCTGCAGCCGCAGGATGAGTTCCTGGAAGGTCAGCGGATTGGAGTCCGTCTTGGTCAAAGTGTGAGTACTGGCACTTAGCACTTGGCACTTAGCCCTGACCCTTTTAGTGCAATTTCCTGGAACCCGGCACGATTCTGCCGTGGCCAGATGCTAAGTGCTGACTTTCTCGAGCATTCCCGCAGTAACAAACTTCTTCTCGATGTGTCGCTGCAGCGTTTGTATCAGGAATTTCCGCAGATCGGCCCCACGCGCTTTCGGCCATACCGTACCGGCAAAGCTTTCTACCGGCGCCCGAAACATCTGCGCCGCCAGCGTTCGCGACTCGGCCGACATCTCAGACGACGCCAGCCGCTTGTCTTCAACGCACGCCAACCCGTCGGTTAGCGCATGAAAAAAAGCACGGCTCCCTTTCAGCGTCCGGCCGCATACCATGCACTCGGACAACTCCGGCAGATAGCCCATCAGCCGGGTCATCCACAGCTCAAAATAGGTGATCGGCATCCAGACATCGGATCCACGCAGCTCGCCCAGCACCGAAATCGCCAGCCGGAACACGGCGTCATTTGATTCGCGGTCCGGCAGCAACTCGTCCAACAGCTCCGCCACGTGGCCCAACGCAACCGCCCGCGGATAGCTCACTTCGGTCGCCAGCGGCGATTCCAGCACCTCGCAGGAATCCAGCCGCGCCAGCTCCTGCCGCTCGCGATCCTCATAAAACGCCCGGACGTAAGTCAGCGGCTCCAGCGCCCCGCCGAACCGGCGCTTGGACTTCTTGGCCGAGCGCGCCACACCGCGCACCTTGCCTTCCAGCCGCGTAAACAGCGTAACCAGCAGATCCGCCTCACGCAGCGGATACGTGCGCAGGACGATAGCCTCCGACTCCTTCAGCGCCATGGAAGCCTAGCAAATGATCTTCGATCGTAATGGACTCGATTGTAATGGACTGCTGGGGAGATGGAAAGCAGCCCGCTCTCGGGCTGGTGACGCGCGTCAATCCTGCGGTAAAATAGTGCGCCATGGATACCGTCCCACAAACCGAACAGGAGTGGAACAAACTGGCGCGCGCAGAGAACCACAGGTGTCCAGCTTGCGGCGAATTCATTCGTTTCGATGAGCGGGAGATTTTTTTCGATCGTAACCTGTGTGCCTACTGTGCCCAGATGATTCCCAAGAGAAACTAGGCCGCCTCGCTGTAGAGACGTGGCTTGCTACGTCTCGCGCGCGAGTGGCATTCAGTGCCGAAAAGCCAAACAGAAAGCGCACACTCGCTGCCCAAGTGTGCGCCGTCTCGCGAACTTTCTCCGCCCGCTACCGCCCGAAGTACTTGGCGTTACGCTCGGTAAAGCTCCTCCACTTCTCCGGCAGATCGTCCAGCGCAAAAATCGCCGACACCGGACACACCGGCACGCACGCGCCGCAGTCGATGCACTCCACGGGATCGATATACAGCATCTCTTCTTCTGCGAAGGCGGGCGCATCCTTCTTGGGATGGATGCAATCCACCGGGCAGGCGTCCACGCAGGCGGTGTCCTTGGTCCCGATGCACGGTTCTGCGATCACGTAGGTCATAAAGTGTCTGTCTCCCTGATGTATGCGGAACTTAACAGAACCGCACATTCTAGCAAGAATGCCGCCGTGGGTACAGGGTTGCGCAGTGAGTGGTTCCAAATATTACTTGATTAGCCTGGCCCTGCATCGGATTCACACCCCCCGAGGTCAGAGGCAGGCAACGCTTGACGCTGACACATGTGGCGATCACTTTCGGACCACTCTGAAAGACATTAAATCAAACGGAAGCTGCGGCCAACTCCCTTTCCCCACTCGGCTCATACTCCACGATATACCCCGCCACCGCGCTCGCCGCCACCGTCAGAGGACTGGCCAGGTACATCTGCCCCGGCCCGCTGCGGCCTGGGAAATTCCGGTTCTGCGCGCTGATCACCACCTGGTCGGGGCGAGTCGAAACCCCCGGCCCCGCATTGATACACGCCCCACAACTCGGCTCGATCACATGCGCCCCAGACTTCTGGAAGACATCCAGATATCCCTTCCGGATGCAATATTCGCGCGTCTCCTGCGATCCGAACTGGATGTAGAACTTCACCGAGTCCGCCACGCGTTTGCCGTGCTTCAGGGCGTCGGCCAGCACGCGAGCATACATATCCATGTCTTCGTTCTTGCCGGCGGTGCAGGTGCCGCCGTACGCGATCTCGACCGGCACCGGCGTGTTCAGCTCGCGAACGAACTTGCCATTCCCCGGATCACCGGGCGTGGCCACCATAGGGGTGATCTTGGCAGCATCGAGTTCGATCACATTGGCATACTGGGCATCGCGGTCGCTCGAAAGTCCTCGAATCATGGCTTCTGCTTTCTTGCGATCCATGCCGCGGCGTTCCATCAGGAACTCAACCACTTTCTCGTCGGGAGCCACGATCCCGGTGAACCCGCCAATCTCTGCTGCCATGTTGGTCATGGTGGCACGTTCATCCACGCTCAGTTCTTCGACCGCTTCACCCGCGTACTCCATGACCTTGGCCAGCGCCTTGCCGCTTCGCACATAGTCAAGCGCCAGAATTTGCAGGATGAAATCCTTCGCCGCCACATTCGGCCGCCGCTTGCCGCGGATGATGATCTTCACCGACTCCGGCACCTTCACCCGCACATCTTTCGTGATCCAGGAATTGAAAACGTCCGTGGTCCCAATCCCGAAGGCGATGCACCCGATCGCTCCCACGTGCGGCGTGTGCGAATCCGAGCCCACGTTGACCTGGCCGGGCAGCGCGTACGATTCCAGCATCACCGAGTGGCAGATTCCCTCCGAGCCCTTCCGGTCCTTCAACTCTCCATGCAGCTTGATGCCCTGTGCTTTGGCGAAGTCTTCCTGCTTCAGCTTGAGCTGCGTTGCCAAATCCAGCAGCCCCATCTTCTTCTTTTCTTCCGATAGCACTTCGTCCAGAAAGGTCAGATGGTCGCGGAAGAAGCGGATACTGGAAGCGTCGTTCACTGGCACATCCTTGCCGACCAGGTGCTCATAGAAGATCGACGCCATGGGCGTGACATACTCGTGGCTGAAGCGCAGGTCTACGCGGGTAAAGCCAGTGTCGCCCGGCTTCACCGCGTCCACGCCCACTTTGCCATCCGGCGAGACCATGTGCCGCGCGAGGATTTTCTCCGCCAGCGTCATCGCGCGTGTAGCGCGGGCGCCCTCGCCCGCGGTTTTGATTGCCGGCAGGAACACCTTGCCCTGCATCCGCGCTACGTTGAACGGAAAAAGTCCGCCGTGCTCGATGACCTGGCGCGTGATGTCATCTTCGCCCTGAGTGAACTCGGAAAGCGGAATCTCCTCCCCCGCCCGGATTCGATCAATGAGCAAAAAGTTCGTGGAGGTCAGCACCCCCAGGTTCTGGCAGTTCTGCTTGTAGATGCGCTCAATGTTCTCCGCGATGACGAGTTGAATCCCTGCCGAGCGCTCGGCATAGGGTGACTGCTCCCGGCTCGATCCCTTGCCCCGCCGCCTGCCGCTCACTGCGGCCACAAATCCGCCCTTCTTCACATCACCGCGTTTGATCGGAGCGTCATTGCCGCACTTCAGCCCGGTGTACGGAAACTCGCCCAGAGTTTCATCGAAAAAGAAGCAGATGTGCGCGGGTGTGATCTCGTCGGTAGAGATGTCGTCGCGCAACTTGGGATTCTTGGCCGGGTTTCTGGTGTCCCATGGCAGGTCTTCTCCCGCCAGCTGCCGCCGGATCAGCTCCGGGTCTTCTGTAAGAAACAGAATCCGCCCTTTGAGCAGGACTTTGCCCGGCCGCTTTTCAATTTTGCGCTGCAGAAGTGAGTCCATCACCTCAACCCAATTCCTTCCAGGATAGGGATACGAGTCCACATCTGCTCGTAAGTTCCCGATTTCATTGTACCTCTTGGATTGCCCACGGCATCCCTTGCGGCGAGTCGCCCTGGCCCAAGAACATAGGCCTCGACTTAAGCCGATTGTTATCTACAAGATATTGATTTGGACACCCTCGCAGCTCGATTGGAGGCTGGGCCTTGAAGTCAAGACGCTCACCAGAATGCCCTTTGCTCGCGTTGCTGCCCTCTCCAGTGACGAATCGAGGAAGAGACGACCCTGAAGGTCATCCTGAGCTAACAAGGCTCTGGAATCGACTTCTAGCAAGTAGTTATCTTATAGCTATTAAACATCGGCACGTCGTCCGGCGAGCAATATTCTGTGTCCTCAGTGTCCTCTGTGGTCATGCCGTCCGCAAAAGAGCCAACCACGGAGGACACAGAGACCGTTATCTCCTTGTGCGTTCTCGCGGGTCGGGCAACGGTTCCAGCCCGCGTCCCGCGAAGATTTGCTCGAACTCACTCAGCAATGCCTGGTGCACAATTCCGTTCGAGGCCACGGTTTCACGGCTGTTGAGCTGGAACGGCCCTCCGCTGAAATCCGTCACCCTCCCGCCCGCTTCCTCCACAATCAGGACGCCGGCCGCGGTGTCCCAGGGATTCAGATTGAACTCCCAGAAGCCGTCGAACCTTCCGCTGGCCACGCAACATAAGTCCAGCGCCGCCGAACCCGCTCTTCGTACCCCATGCGTGCGCAGGGTGATCTGGTGATAGAAAAATATGTTTGGATTCTTATGCCGCTTATGACTCGGAAAGCCCGTGGCCAGCAGGCACTCGGCCAGGTTCGCGGTCTGAGAAACATGGATCCGCTGCTGGTTCAGGTACGCCCCGCTTCCCTTTTCCGCGGCGAATAATTCTTCCCGGGTGGGATCGTAAATCACGCCGGCGATCCGCGTCCCTTTGTGCTCCAGCGCCAGCGAGATACAGAACACCGGAAACCCGTGTGCGAAATTCGTGGTCCCATCCAGAGGATCCACGTACCAGCGGTAGTCGCTACCCGTCTCGATGCTAGCACCCTCTTCGCCCAAAACATCATGGGATGGCCAACGCGCCCGAATCCGTTCGAGGATCAAAGCCTCGGACTTGCGGTCCGCCACCGTGACCAGGTCGGCCTCGCCTTTGTATTCCACTTTCAGGTGCTGCCGAAAATATTCCATCAGCAGCACGCCCGCTTCGCGCGCAATCTCCGCCATGGCGGGCACGAAATCGTTTTTTGGGGAGGGAGATGTCATCCAGTGTGCAATCGCAGGCTGCCCGTAGGAACCCGCCGCGGCCAGCGGCTCTACTTCCGCTTTCCCGAGTCTTCCGCGATGTACATGATCTCGTGTTTGAAGATGAACAGGTTGGGCCCGTTCTCGCGCGTCAGCCGCACCATGTTCTTGTCGTAGTACTCGATCCAGCCGTGGACGACTTCCCCGTCCGCCAGCTTGATGCTGACCGGCTTCTGTTTTTCACCCAGGGCCTTCAGGTACGTTGCCTCTTCCGAGGTCTCCTCGGGAGGAGGGGTCCTTCCTTTGCGCAATGAACCGGGTATTCCCTGGCCGTGAAAAGGCATATAGGCATTTTACACGCCGCGCCACTTCTTCCTCCCCAAAGCCGGTCGGGTGCTCGGAAGCCTCGAAAATCGCAGAATCAGACTCCGGAGTTCGACAACAGAGATAGAATTCCCTCGCTTGGCGGAATGGGGGTCTACCCGTGAAATTCCTCACCCTGCATGTCTTCTTGTTGTTTCTCGCTTTTTGTTACACGCCCGCCTTTGCCCAGCACAACCGTTGGCCGAAACCACCCGAGGCCGCGGACAAGTCCTCGGATACATCAAACACTCCTTCCGCGCCACGGTTTCACGTCGACCCAGTCCAGCTCCAGCGTGAAGCCAAAGAACTTCTGGAGCTGTCGCAGTCGCTTCAACCTGACATTGAGCACGTCAACCATGGCCTGCTTCCGAAAGACACCATCGAAAAACTGAAGCGCATCGAGAAGCTCTCCAAGCATCTGCGCGGAGAACTAGCGCCGTAATTCCCGGCTTTGCCGGCTCGCCCAAAGAAAAAAGCCACCAGGGCTCGAAACAGCCTGGTGGCCCAAGAAGTTCTGTTGGGTTCTGACTAGAACGTCAATTTCACACCGAACTCGGCGACCCGTGGAGCTCCCAGTCCGAATACCCCCGTACCGGCGCCGACGCGGACGTTGGATTGGCCCGCATAGTTGGTTCCGTTGATCGAACCCGGCGCCCCGGTCAGATACAAGTTCAAAATGTTGGGCGGGAGATCGAAATTGGCAAAGTTGAACAGGTTGTAGAGCGCTGCGCTAGGTTCGATGGTCCACCTTTCATAGAAGGTATGTCTCCAACTGAGCCTCAGGTCAAAAGCCCGGAGCCAGGCCATCCCTACATTTCCAGACACGGGTGGCACGATCTGGGGTGCCACTCCTCCAAGCAGTGCCAGCTGTTGCTGGGTAAACAGCCCTCGCTGAATCAGGACCTGTCCCGCGGGTGTGGGCGCGCCTGCGAAATTGGTGTTGTAGCTGCTGATCGCGGCTGCCAGACCGCCGGGCCCGATGTCCCGCATGAACGCCCCGTTTTTAGTACCCGGCAGGTAGTCCTGCGTCGTACCGTCGCCGGTGAAGTCGGTGCGGAAGATTTCTCCCGACCCCAGCCCGGAGTTCGGAACCACCAAAGGACTGGCCAGCGGGCTGTAGAAGTGGGAAATGATCCCGAAGCGGAAGGATCCTGGCACATCGAAGGTTCCTCCAAACGAGAGTTGATGGGTACGGTCCAGCAGCGACGGCCCCATGTAGCGCAGCGGATTGGCATTGTCGGGAGAGCCGATCACAAAGTCCTGGTCGTTGCTCTGGATGGGGTTGCCGGGAGGAGTCGTGCCATTGGCGCCGCCCGGATTCACAAACCTGGACAGGCTGTAAGCCACTTGGAAGTTGACGTTCCTGACCCCCCGCATGGGCTTGGCAAGGTTCTGCACCAGCTTCATTTGGAGGCCGTTGTAGACCGAGCGTCCAATCGGTTCCAGGAAGTTCAGGTTGCCGACCGTGGGATTTATCCCAGGGAAAGCGCACCCTGCCGGAGGGCAAGCCACCGGGCCTCCGAGTTCCTGAGTAGAGGTGAGGCCGTTGCCAGCATAGTCGGACATGGTCGCGGGCCGCGGGATCCAAGTTCCGCCGTCGTCCGTTCCGTTTGCTGGATCTGTCGGACAGAGAGCGATGGACTGAGCAATTGTGCCCACTCCGCAGAACGCAAGGGTCTGGGTGATTGCCGCATTCGCGCCCGCCAGATTGAAGTGCCCGACATCACCCGTGTGGTTTAAGTCCACTCCGAGCAGGAAATGGGTGGTCACGTTGCGCACGAAGTCAGCGCTGAATACCATGCCATGCCGGATTTCCCGCTGGATGCCGAAATTCATTTGTACCGAGCGGGGCGTCTGATAGTTCGGTCCGAAAGTAAGCGGAACAGCATTGGTACCGATTCCGATTCCCTGGGCGAGCAAGGTCGGGATGTAGCTCGGGTTGGGCAGAAGTTGGAAAGGTGAAGCTGCCTGGTAAGCATGCTGGAACGCAGCAATGGCAGAGGCCGCCGCGCCAATGGTGATCGGGGTGCTGGAATTCCCAACCGCGCACACATCGGCCGGCACCGGCAAGACTCCCCCGGGAACCGGCACACCCGACGGATCAGGCGATCCGGGACCGATGCATGGAGTGGCACTCCCCAGGAAAGCGCCTTGCGAAAGCCGTGTGGGACGGTCGAACAGTATGTTGTTCCAGATCACGTTCTCATAGAACATGCCAATGCCCGCCCGGATGACGGTCTTGCCGTTCTTCATCGGATCCCAGGCCACTCCCAGCTGGGGAGCAAAGTTCTGATTGGGCTGCTTGACCGGGGCGCCCAGGTTGGGGAAGTCCGACAACAGGTTATTGAGCGCGGGAATACCGGGCAGATCGGAATCAGTGCGTCCGGTGTCGCGGACATAGCGGAGTCCGCCGCTGATGGTGATGTTCGGCTTGATCTTCCAGCTATCCCCAACGTATATGCCGAAGCGATTGTCCGGCCCCAGGCCGCCCGCGGGGAATCCAAACGCCTTCTGCTCGGTCGAGAAGCCCTGCCCGTTGCCCATGATGATGGCCGCCACTGGGTAGTTCAGAGGATTGGCCGTCCCACCCGGACAAGCTCCGCAAATGCTGGCGTCGTAGAGGCTCGGGTCCGAAATCACAACCGGCGCGATGCTGAAGAATTTAGCAAAGCCGCCGCCCTGGAGGTGGTTGTAGCTGACTCCGTAGCGAACGATGTGGGAACCCAGCGTTTTGCTGCCGTCGTACTTGATCTGGTGGTCGCTCTGGGGCGTGGCTTGCGGCGCCAGGAAGTTCGGCCCCACCGCCAGCGGCCCGTTGAAAATGGCGATCCCAAGATTGGCGAAAGGCAAGCCCTGCGTCGCATCAAGGATGCCGTTCTGGAATTTCAAGTATTGGAAGCGCACGCTATGGGTAAAGCTGCCGGTAATGAAATCCACTCCCACCGCATGGTCGCGCGAGTAGTTCTTGTTGGCGTAAACCTGGAAACTGGAAGCGAAGAAGGTGTTCAACGCGGAGTTCTGGGAATAGCTGTAGCGGTAGAAGGCCCGCGCGTTCTTGCTCAGCTGGTAATCCACTTTGCCTACCAGATCGCCGTTACGGAAGGGAGAGGGAAAAGTACCGGAAAGCGAGCTAAACGGGGCGGGGTATGCCACCGGCGCCTGCAGATCCTGCTTGGTACGCTCTCCATCGATGAAGAAGAATGCCTTGTCTTTGATGATCGGTCCTCCGAGTCTTCCGCCAAACTGATGGCGCTGGAAGGGCGAGTTCAATCCCGGAGGGGAGGGCAACTTCGCCGCCGCCCCGCTGTCCCGGAAGAAGTAGAAAGCTTCTCCGTGCACCTGGTTGGTGCCCGAGCGTGTGGTGACGTTGACCGAACCGGAGGAGGTCAACTCATTGGACAGATCCAGGTTCGACTGGCTGATCTGGAATTCCTCGATGGCGCTGGCTGGGACGCCTTGGGTTGTGGTGCCCACGGTTTCATCGCTGATATCCACCCCATCCACCTCGACGCGCGCGGTGCGGCCGAAGCGCCCGCCGAAGGAAATTGACGAGTAGCCGACCTTGGTCGGGTCGAAATTGGTCCCGTCCTGAATCTGCACGCCGGGCTCCAGCTGAGCCAAGTCGAGGAAGTTGCGGCCATTCACCGGCAGGTTCTCGATCTGCTGGGCATTGAGCACACCCTGGACGGAAGCCTGTTCGGTGTTCACCTGAACTTCGGTGGCCTGGACCTCAACAATCTGGCTGGCCTCGCCCACTTGCAGTTTGACATTGCCCGAGGCGGTCACGCCCACCTGGACATTCAGAGGCAGGTCCGTTGTCTTGAAGCCCTTGGATTCGACCCGCACGACGTAGTCGCCGGGAGTCAGCGCTCCGGACGTATACGTTCCCGCCGAGTTGCTGGCCGTAGCGACCACCTGACCCGTGGCTTTGTTGGTAATGGTGATCTTCGCGCCCGCGACGACGGCGCCCGACGGGTCCGTGATCGTGCCATTAATGCTACCGGTCGAGATGGTCGTCTGGGCGTGAATGGGCGTCGAAGACACCAGCAGTAGTGCGATTGCCAGTGCCGTCAAACAAAATCGCGCTGTAGCCTGGTGAGCGAAGCGAAGATTTAGCGACATCGTGCACCTACCTTTCGGGCGTTTGATCTTCTCAAAATCCCAACTCGTGGTTCTAAACAGTGCTGCACTAATTTGTCAGGAAAGAAAAACGGTAGGCTTGGCATGCTCTGCCGCATTCGGAGAAGGCCTCGAACGCACTGAACAGAGAGAAACTGCCCTGCCGCTCACTCTTCCCCGTCTAACTCCACACGCCCCGGTGAGATGAGCTAAGAGCAATCGACAGTCCAAGATAGTAGAAGGCCCATTCTATTCCCTGCTGTCAAGCACTTACGCTTGGGACGACTCTGGTGAGTTGGCCTGGCCCGTGAGCTGCTTCCAAATGTGGAATCCCGGACTTCTGTAAATTGGAAGCAGAAACACCAGTTCCGATCACTGGTGCGCCACCTGGGAGTGTCTTCTGCACGGCAGCCCGTCAAACAACAGAACTGCCCTAACAGCTCTTAGTGCGACTTTGAAGTGTAGTACCCCGTCCGGTGCCGCACCTTCAAGCTCGAACTCGCCGACAGCCCGTTGACCGCCACTTGGATACGGCGGAATTCGGAATCGGACAGTCTTTGCGAAGGATAGTAAGCCAACAGATATTGGGTACGCAGTTCGTCGCTGATCTGGCGGAAGGCATCGTCCAACTGGGGCACGGACGTGGCGTAAAAATACTTGCCGCCGGTGTCGCTCGAAAGCTGGATGAGCGCATGCTCCCCGCCGGTGTCGCGCCCGGCGCTGGATTCAATCGGCACTACAATAATGCTGTACAGGATGGCCTCGGCTTGGAGTGCGGCGCGCATCGCCTCTTTGTAGTCCACCTTGCTCATGGTGTCGCCGCCGTCGGTGATGATTACCATCACCTTTCTGCCCTGCCGCGGCTCGAGCGCTTGCGACCCCAGGAATAGCGCATCGTAGAGGGCCGTGGCTGAGCCTAAGCGGATCCGGTCGATCCCATGATCGATGGTCTTGAGGTCGGAGGTGAAGGGAACGACCTCATTCACGATCTCGCTGAATTCATAAACGGACAGGGCGTCAATGGGGCGCAGGATGGCATGCGCGAAACGGCGCGCCGACACCAGTTCGAGCGGCAGATCCTTGCGTGTGCTCAGGCTGGTGTCAAGGGCCAGGACAATGGAAAGCGGTAGCGCCGATTCTTTGTCAAAAACCGCGATTTTCTGTTCCTTCCCGTCTTCCTGCAGCTCGAAATTGTCCTTCTTCAGGGTGGCAATGGGCGCACCATGCTCGTCGGTGACGGTCACGAACACGTTCACCAGCTTGACGTCGACTTTGATGGTGGTATCGGCGCCTTGCGCGGCTTCATTGCGGCTGTTCGCACCGTCGGCGGGCACGGCTTTTGGAGGACTGGAAGGGGACGATGCCCATGGTGGCTTGGGCACCTGGGCAGCGGAGATCGCGACTGCGATGGTGAGAAAGAGCAGCAGACGTCGCATCAGGAAACAGTTCACTTAGATGCACGCTCTCCGGAAGGGGTGCCTTCGGCGCGCGGAATCTCCGCGGGGAAAGGCTCGCCATCGGCCCAGACAGCGCCATCCTCGAAATACTCTCTCTTCCAGATGGGTACGGTGCGTTTGAGCGTATCAATAAGCCAGCGGCAGGCCTCGAAGGCCGCCGCGCGGTGCGCCGCAGCCACTACAATCAGCACGCTGGTCTCGCCAATTTCCAGCCGCCCCAGGCGGTGAACGATGGCGGCGTCGCGAATCTTGAACTGGTCAAGCGCCTGCTGGACCAGTTCCTCCATCTGCTTCAGCGCCATTTCTTCATAGGCTTCATAGTCGAGATAGAGAGTGCGACGTCCGCGCGTATGGTTGCGGACGACACCCTCGAAAACCACGGCCGCGCCATCCTCGGGCTGCTTCATGCTCTCCAGCAGGGATTGAGTGTCAATCCGTTCCCGCACGATCGCCGCGTATTTGTAGCGCCGGGGACGCGCCGTTTCTGGTGCTCCCCCACTCACCGGCGGCAGCAGTGCAATCTCATCCCCTGATTTCAGTTTGGCTTCCGGTCCGGCATACTCCTGGTTCACCGACATTGCAATCGAAGCCACGAGATCCTTCAGGCGGGGAATACGCGCCTCGTAGTGGATAAGCACATCGCCAACGGTCGAGCCCTCGGGCAGGCTGAGCGCGTCGCTTCCCTGCCCCGCGAGATCCTTGAGCATGCCGAAGAATAGTACGCGCACTTGCATGAAACCCCGTTGAGTAGCCAGATCGCCAGTGCTCAGTAGTCTATCGCGGAGGCGTGAGACATCTGTACCACAAAAACATGGCCGCCTCCCTTGCGAGAACCGGCCAGGTTGGTTCCGCGGTTGATGGTTACTGTTTGTCCGGCTTCTGCGGTTGGGGAGCATGCTCTGCCGGAGGGTGCTTTTCCGGGGGATGTGGTGGCGCTTCTGTCTTCGGACGCTGCTCCTGCCAGGTACGGAACTTCCGTTCCTCGGTCTGTTGGTGTTCAGGCTTGTTCTGCACGGGAGGAGCCGGTCGGACCAGCGGACGGTTTGACTCCGGGCGCGCGCCCTCCGCAGCTGGTGAGGACCGCGGCCTAGACCGTTGTTCCGGCCGCGCGGACTCTTGTGGACGAGATGCCGGAGGCGCCTCCTGTGTTCTTGCGGATCCCGGCGCACGGGGGATCGGTCGCTCGTCCGGACGAGCAGCCGGGCTCGGCTGCGGAGCCCGGGAGGTCTCTTTTCCGCGCACCTCCGGTTGTGGCGCTGGTTGTGGCGACTCGATGCGGGCGTTCCTGGTGGCCGGCCGCTGCTCCAACGGAACCCGCGGCGGCGGTGGGTTGTGGCGCGCGATTACCGATCGCTCCATCACCCGCGCCGGCGGTCTCATCGCCACAGGCTGGCCGGCGCCCAGCACGCTGGCTTTCGCCGGCTGAACCTCCAGGTTACGCGTGACGCGGGCCTCAGCCATCTGCCTGGCGTCAACTTGAGCCAGGTTCCTTGAGACCGGACGAGCATTCACAAACGTTTCCCGCGAAACCGCTGTCACTCCGCTGGGCACGCGCTGGTTGGCGTAGGTGACACGAGTGACGTTGGTCGTGTTGTTATAGATGTTGTAAACGTTGGTGACCTGGGTCACGTTGACTCGGGTGTTGGTGATGTTCACGTTATTCACGTATGCGTGGCTGACGCGATATGGCGGCACGTACACTTCGCCCGGGGCCAGTGGGAACCAGGCCACCCCTGGTCCACCGCCAATCGCGATGGAGAAATGGGAGCCACCCCCACCGACAAACGCCACCAGCGCGGGGGCGTACACCGGCCGCACCACGACCGGGCCGGGGACCCAGCACCATCTCCTCTCCACGAACGCCCAGCGTCCGTAGTGGAAGGGAGCGAAGCCCCAAGGTTCGTCTTCGACCCAGGTCCAGCCCCA
>JBGQBN010000039.1:0-37444 GCA_041494805.1 Terriglobia bacterium
TCTCCGTGACCGGGCTCTGGGGGGTGACCTTCCTGATCGGCTGGTTCGCTGCCGTCTGTAACTGGGCGTGGGAGGAAGGACCGGATTCAAAGCGGGTGCAGACCGGCGCCGCGATCTACGCCGCTATTTTGCTTGGAGTGGTACTGCTAGGGGGGGCGCGGATGGCGGTGTTCCCGCCGTTGGCGCAGACCGTGCGGGTCGCGTCCCTGTCCAAGGGCAAGGTCGAGCCCGAGGCCAGCGATACAGTTTGGCAACACGTGCTCCAGAACAGCGCTTCAAGTGCGGAGTTGGACGAGTTCCGCGCCTGGGCGAATGCGGTGAACGGTGATTTGCTGTCGCGGGCTGAACGCGAGGCGCAAGCGGGAGCGAAAATCGTGTTTTGGGGCGAAACCAACGCCATGGTTTTCAAGGAGGACGAGTCCACACTGATCACGCGCGGGCGCGACCTGGCGGCGAAGTACGGGATCTATCTGGGGGTGGCGATGGCGAGCTGGCACCGGGGACAGAATCCGCCGCTGGAAAACAAGCTGGTGCTGATTCAGCCGGATGGACAGGTCGCGTGGGAGTATTTCAAGGCGCATCCGGTGCCGGGTGGGGAGGCCGCCATGTCCATCCGGAAGGATGGCAAGCTGCGCAGCCTGGATACGCCATACGGGCGGATGAGTTCAGTGATCTGCTTCGACGCGGACTTTCCCCAGTTGCTGGCTCAGGCAGGCGCGCTGGGCACGGATGTACTGCTCGATCCCTCGAACGATTGGCGCGCGATCGATCCCTGGCATACGCAAATGGCGAGCTTCCGGGCGATCGAGCAGGGATTTAACCTGGTGCGCCACACCAGCCAAGGGCTGTCGGCTGCGTATGACTACCAGGGACGCCGGTTGGCAGCCATGGATCATTACCTGGCCACGGATCACACATTGATCTCGCAGGTGCCGATCAAGGGGGTGCGGACGATTTACTCGCGTTTGGGAGACTGGTTCGCGTGGGTGTGTCTTGTTGGACTGGTCGGCCTGGCGGGGCTCGCGACCTGGCGGCCTAGTGCGGGTGCCAATGTTCCGAACTCCGGGCACTGAAGCCTGTCTCTTCTTGGTTTCACAAGGAAGGGCTGAAGTGCTGCTCGAAAAAAGGATAATCGGCAATTGAAAATTTGCTACTCGATCGCATAGTCAATCTTGATTCCCCGCTTCGCCATCTCCTCCAGAAACATGTCGGCCGGTACGTCGCGCTCCTGCAATACCGCGCCGCGCTTGGCAATCGCCCCCGAGGCCAGCATCTGCACCACAATCGACGCGGGAATCGCCGTGGTGCGCATCATGGCGCTCATGTCGGTCTTGGGATCATAGTGATCCACCAGCGTGAACGACGCGACCCGCCCCTTCAACCGTCCGCCCAGCAGCCCGCGCACACCCGGCGAACGCACCGACTCGTGCGCCTCCAGGCGCATGATGCAAACGTCCGGTCCCTTGCTGGCGAACTTGCCTTCGAACAGCTTCGACATCACTGCCCGCGGCGCGATCTCCGCCTTGCCGATCTTCATCTTCTCGCTGGAGAACAGCCCCAGCGCTTTCAGCTCGCAAAGCAGGTCGTAGTGGCCGGGATAGCGCAGCGTCTTCTCGAAGCACTCGCCGACCCTGCCTGCAAAACTTTCCGGCAAGGTCGAGGTGCCGCCCGAGGTATGAAATGCGACCAAAGGCGAGAAGCCCGCCATATGGAACTCTTCCGGCTCGGTCAGCGCCTCAATCGTGACCAGCTTGCCCTTGCGCAGAATGCGCGCCGGCTCGACGTATTCGTTGATCAGCCCTTCGACCGAGAATACCAACTGGTAATGAAATGGCGGCATGGGCCGTTCCGGAAGCCCGCCCACGTAGAGCTTGAGCGCATCCGCCCGCCCGCCCAGACGCCGAACCAGTTCTCCGCCCAGGATGGAAGCCATCCCCGGAGAAAGCCCGCAATCAGGCGCCACCGCCACGCCGCGCTGCTCGGCCTTCTTCGAAAGTGCCAGTTCCTGGCGGACAACGGTATTGTTGCCGCCCAGATCGGCGAAGTGGCAACGAGCCTCAACCGCGGCTTTGGCCAGCCCCAGATTCAGAAAGTAGGGAACGGCCGAGAGCGCCGCGTTGTGTCCGCGCATCATCCTGGCCGCGGCCTTTTCGCTCGAAGCGTCGAGCGCGACCGCCCGCACTTTTTTCTCGCCGGTAATCTTGTTGACGCGCGCCGCGACCTCTTTCGCCCGCCGCTGATCGTTGTCCGCCAGCGTGACCGACTCCACTTGCTCTTGCCGCGCCATGTCATACGCCGCGGCCGAACCCATCATGCCGGAACCAATGACCAGAAGTTTTATGAGTGCACCTGGTATGGAGAGTTACTGATACCGTCAACGGAACCAGAAAGACTACAGGAGCGGAGCAGATGGAAGAAGTGATCAAGCGCACAGGAGGATGTGCGATGTTCGCATCGGCGTTGTACGTCTAACGGCCCCACGGCGCACGACCACTTTCGCAGGGCCTCTAACAACACTCCTGCTGCAACTGAAAAGCCGCCCCGGAGAGGCGGCTTGTTACTCGTGTTCCGCACGGCACCAGGGCGTGACGTGAAAATTCCTGTGCAGTCTCAACCGGTCGCCCCCTGGAGCGTAGAATGCTATCGAAGGTCGCGACCGTGCTCCTAGCTGGGAGGCTGCCATGTTGAAGCCTTTACTGATCTTTTCGGCGTTGTGGTTCTTTGGGTTCTCTGCATCAGTCCAGGAAGGCCCAACACCCCCTAAGCCGGCACCTGCCGCGCCTTACACGATTCCAGTCGACGCAGTGCGCCAGGCTAATCCAGTTAAGCCGACTCCAGAGTCGATCGCTGAAGGCAAGAAGTGGTATGGATACGATTGTGCCATGTGCCATGGCAAGGGCGGCGATGGCAAGGGTGAAGTGGGAACGGATATGAAGGTGAAGGTCAGCGACTTTACCGACCCGGCGACTTTGAAAGAAAGGACCGACGGAGAACTCTTCTACATTATCAAGAATGGCAAAGGTCAGATGCCGCCGGAGGGAGATCGACTGAAATCGATTGAACTCTGGAACCTGGTTAACTACATTCGGACATTCGCGAAGAAAAATGCTCCGCCGGAGGAGAAAGCACCGCACTAATTGCGACCGCTTGGGAATGATCCTGTCACCCGGCCGGATTGCGCCCGAGAGACGCGCCTCTCAGAGAACTGCACTACTTCCCTTCCCGCTTGAATTCCGGGGCCATCAGGACTTCATCTCTGAGCATTGATCTATGGCAAAAGCCTTTCAGATAGATGGAGTTTGATGGGGGCAGGGCCAGAGAATGGGACCGATCCCACATTACCTTAGTACTATAACGTGGTTTCGATAAACGCATTACACTGGACCTCTCCTTTTGGATCGGGGCGATTTACAACGATATGCATAGCAAGACTGAGAGCATTCTTGCCCAAGTTAGCCAGCAGCTCTCTCAGTTGGAAAAGCGCGACTGGGAGTTATGGGTCATTGTGTCGCTGGCGGGCGTGTTGGTTGCCGCCGGGTTGCTGGCAATCCTCTTGCCGGCAGCTTTTATGAAGCAAGACAACGTGCATTTCGAGATTACCGTATCCAGACAGCTGGTCGTTGGACTCATCGTCTTGTTGGCACTGCTGAATACGTACTTGGTCACGCGACGCTTGGAATTGCGCCGAGTGCGGGAGAAGTTGATCTCCACGACCATTCAGAACGAGCTGGCGCGTCAACAGTCCTTTACTGATCCGCTGACTGAAATCTACAACCGCCGCTCACTGGGGGAGATGGCGGGGCGCTTTATCAGTCACGCAAGGCGTTTGCACAAGCCGCTCACCTTCCTGTTGATCGACGTGGATCGGTTCAAGGAGGTGAACACGCGATTTGGACACCTGACGGGCGATGTTATCCTGGCTGAGATTGCCGCCTTGCTGAAGAGTTCAGTTCGTGGGTCCGACGCCATCGTCCGATACGGTGGAGATGAGTTCCTGGTTATCTTGGCCGACACGTCACCTGCCGATGCTGGGCGGGTAGTCGAAAGAGTTAGAGATTACCTGCAAGACTGGAATCATGCCGGGCATCTCGATGGTTTCGAGATGGGTCTGAGTATTGGCGTTTCGGAATGGTCGGAAGGTAAGACTCTCGATGAGATACTTGATATCGCTGACCGTGAAATGTATGCATCGAAATCAACCCATATGGTTGAACCTCTAACCCAGCTGTTGCCAAGGATTCCACAAGTCTAGCAACTGATTGGCGTTCTCTTCCAAGGCTGATCTAGGCTAGTCAGTGGGGATTGCAGACACTTAAGACTTACCGCACCGAAATCTGCAAAACATGTCATGGTTGGGTTGCAAGTCGCCCAGAGATGGGGCAGCGTTCTGTGGAGGGGGGTTTTGGATGGGGGAGGTAAAGCCGGGACAGCCATCCGAGCCCAGAAGTTCTAGCGTACGTACGACGAGCGCAGCTCTAGAATTTCACGTTCGCAGCGGTAAGCGCCGCTTACCTGCGAGCAGGATGCCCCCAAACATCGCCATCGCCGACGGGAGCATATAACCAAACTCGCTTCCCCCTTCAGGGACGTTCAACTTGTTCGTATAGAAGCCTCCACCCTGACCGGTGGGGTCATAAATCTTCCCCCCTACAGCCAATATGCTGTGATTGAAGGGGTTCAGAAGAACAGTGAAGCTGACGGCATCTGTTTTCCCGGTGTTCGGATTGAACACAGTCGTCGTGAACGTAAACAGAAATGTGTTCTTGTCTCCCGTTTGCGAGCCCAGATTGATTGTCAGATTTGCGAATACCGGGCTGCCATTGAACGAAATCGAAGCTCCGGAAATCGTATTCGTCGCAGAATTGTAAGTGAACGATCCGGAAACCGTTGTGCCGGGCGAACCTACGAGGGGAGTATTAGAGAAGCCGAAAGTGCTGATCGTATCCGCCCGCGCCGGAAGCGCGATTGCGGACAACAAGAGTACGCTTATGCCTACCAACTTCCACGAACCGAGCTTCATGCATCCTCCCCAAGCAACATAACTAATTGGAAGTTTATAGAAGTGGTTTTACCTGTCAAGACTGAGAATAATTGCAACAGGGTTGCAAACCCCTGCGACATCACGGCAAGTTACTCAATCTAAGGAACATGCCGGCTATTTGAGTTTCTTATCGCTGGTTCCAAACAAAACAAAAAATAAAGCCTGCAGAGATGGCGGAAATGTCGGATAGAATCAGCCTCGCCTGAATAGCAGGGTGAAGGGGTCTTTCCGCCCTCTTCGACTTCGGAACGTATCAGCATGGACCATGTCACTCGCCTACACATCATCGCAAGGGCCACTGCTGCCTCGGTTGGATTAGCCGTCTGTGAGGCACTAGGTACTTCGTGAAAGAGTTAGGAGTGGCTAGGGTCAGAGGGGGGCGCGAGCCATAGTTGGGGCCGGGGAAGGTAAGGTTAGGAGGCCAGACTCGCTTCGGTCCAGCCTTGAGGTTCCAGGGCGAGAGGAAGGGGAGTCACAAATGGTAAGAAAACCTGTCGGCGCATTATGCATCCTTGCTGTGTGCTTGGTGATAGTCTCGTGCAAGAAGCTCGGGCCCGCAAACCCAAGTGTGACAGGACCGCTGACGTTCGCGTCAGCCAAGTTCGCCGACGCGATCCCGGACGACTACGGAGCGCTGATCGGCGTGACGCAGAACAGTCCCGGGTGGGTCGGGCTCTGGTTTCAGAGATCGGACAAGACCATCACCGCCGTTTTCGTCAACATTGACCAGGGGAGAATCTACGAAAAAGTGCTCACGATTCCACGCAGGTAGCAGGAGTATGAGCAATCCCTTTCAATCACCGAAGGTCGAGGCTAACTATGAACCTTGAGAAATTAGTTTCGGCGGCATCCCGTCTCTTCTTTCTTGGCGCATTCGTGTTGCTCGGGCTCGCCCTGATTGAGAGGATCGCGAACGCATTTGGCTATACGATCCTGCAAGTGTACGGGGGAGGTCGTCTACTGGAGTTCGCGGTCGTTCTCTTGGTTTTCGTGATCGCCATGCAGCTGAGGGAGATGAGGGAAGAGCTCAAGAGGAAGGGGCCCTAGGCAGGCGGGCTACCGCTTCTATCATCGCTGATGGAAGACCCCGGCTCTCGTCTCCGGAGAGACGCCTCATGACCGGCACCTCTCGGGATCTGGGATATCCTTGTTTGCTTGTTTGTTTTGGCCAACGACCGTGGCGCTCGGTGCTGTATTACTCCGGCGCTTCCTCTTAGCCGCCCGTGCTATTGCACCGCTATGCCGACTTTTCCGGTCTGAGTGCAGCAACGGGGATGATGGCTCGATCTCTCTGCTTACACTGCCTTCCTGATTGCGCCTTTGCGGAAATACGACTCTAGTTCACTGATCCCCAGAAGCCTGGCCATCACTGCCGTCAGCACAATGCCAACCGCGCTGACCAGAATCAACATGAGCAGAGCACCGTGCCGAGTTTGCCACGCCACCTGGGATTGAAACCACGCGGTCAGGCGGAAACAGGCCAAACCCGCAACCGCCGAGGCCAGACTGATTTTGACAAAGAAAATCATTACCCTGCCCGCGTCATGATTTCGCGTGTGCCGGTTCAGCAGCACGAATAGCACCACCATGTAGAGGAAGATACTGCAGGAACTGGCCAATGCCAGGCCCATGTACTGATACTTGTGCACCAACAACGCGTACAGCGGCAGGGTCACCAGCGTGGTTGCCGTGCCGACTAGCGCCGGTGTCCACGTGTTGTGCGTGGCATAGAAACCACGGGAGAAGATGTACTGCGCCGCCCAGGCAAACATCCCCAGCGAGAACAGTGCCAGCGCATTCCCGGTCGCCTGGAAATCCGCCCCGTGCAGACGGGTGCGGGAAAACACGAAATAGATCACGGTCGAACTCTGCGCGATGGTCAAGGCTGAAATCGGCATCACGAACAGCAGAAGCCCTTTCACGGTCGAGTTCAGGGTGCGATTCAGTTCGTCGAATTTGCCCTCCGAATAGAGTTGCGCCAAGAGAGGGAAAGACACCACTCCAATGCCCTGACCCACAGCAGTCAACGGCACCCGCATCAGCGTCTTGCCATAGCTCAACCAAGTGATCGAGGCCGGCTGGAGAAAGGAACCGAACCAGCGCATGATCCAGTCATCGGCGAAGGTCACCGAAAGGGCCAGCATGATGGGAACTGCCAGCTTCAGGAAGAGCGCGAATCCGGGATGACGCAGGTTCAGATTGGGGCGGAACCGGGCTCCGGCGCGGCTGGCGCCGTATAACTGTAGCACCATGTTGCCCGCGATCGCTCCCACCAGTACCCCTACGGCAAAGCCGTTGATCCCAATCCAAGGTGCCAGGAACCATCCGCCCAGAATGATAAACAGGTTGTAGATCACGGTGGCCAGGGACGGAATCAGGAACTGGTTCTTCGCGTACTGCACCGAGGACAAAATGCTGCCCAGCACAAAGCAGATCTGCGCCGGCAGCATCAGCCGGGTAAGGAAAACTACTTGTGCCTTGGCGGCAGGAGTGAAGCCCGGCGAAATAATGTTCACCAACTGCGGCGCGAAGATTTCTCCCAGGATGACGATCGTCACTAGGAGCAGGCCCATGAACGTCGTCACCGTGGAGAAGACATGCCAGCCCTCGTCCTCTCGTCCTTCGGTCACATACTTGGTGAAAACCGGAATGAAGATGACACTGAGCGACGCGCCCGCGACCAGATAATTCAGAAAGTCGGGCAGGGTAAAAGCGGCGTAGTACGCGTCGGTGGCTGCGTTGGACCCCACCTGGTGCGCCAGGGTCCACTCCCGCAGGAAGCCCAGCACGCGGCTCAGCATCACACTGCCCATGACAATGCTGGCCGAGCCTGCGAAGCGCCGCTGAATGCTTGGAACAGTAGCGATGGTTGCCAAGATGCTTTCTACGAAACCTGCCGCATTGGATTGTAAAGCGGTTATCGGCGCAATCCCGGTGCCATTGCAAAGGCCGCTCGGGATTGCCTAAGCTATTCGCATTGAGCTAGTTACGTGTGATGCCTTGGAGGACGGGCATCTCGGTATGCAGGACATTTCAGGCTTTGGTACAGGAGTTTACTATCCGCCCGTCTGGCTAGACTCATTCCACCGCGCCAGCACTGGCTAGGTACCGGTACCGGAAAGAAGCACGATCTGCGGACTTCCGCCACCGTCGTCAGTTATGGAAAGTGCAGCGCTGCGTTGACCCGTTGCCGCCGGACTGAACGTAACCCGGATCGTGCAGCTTCCTCCGGCTGCGACGCCCGAACCGCAGTTGTTGGTTTGCGTGAAGTCACCCTTATTCGTGCCGCTGATCCTCATGCTGGTTAGGTTCAGAACCTTATTACCGATGTTGGTCAGTATTACCTTCTTCGAGTTCCTCGTTCCCACCTGCTGATCACCGTAGTCCAGACTCGTGGGGTTCAGTTGGACCACCGTACCGATTCCGGCGAGGCTGACCGCCTGCGTGCCGCTGGGGGAATTGTCGGTGATGGTGACCGTGCCAGCTTGATTTCCTTTGCCCGTGGGCGTGAAGGTCACGCCGATGCTGCAACTCGAGCCCGGGTCCACAGCCGCCGTGCATGTGTTGGTCTGACTGTACTGCCCGCTGATGGCTACGCTGGAGACGTCCAGCACCGAGCTCCCGGTATTGCTCAAGGTCGCCGTTCTTGGCTGGCTGGGCTGGCCCAAAAGCTGGACTCCGAAATTCAGAGTTGCGGGTGACACAGAAGCCAGAGGCGTGTTCAGAAAAACCGAAACTGCGTTGGCTAACTGGTCAGCGACCGCGAGGTCCGTACTGCCATCGCCATTAAAGTCACCGGCAGCCAGGGCCTCGGTGGGCGCGCCCAACAAGAAATTGGTGGCGTGGTCCACATGAGTCTGGAAGGTACCATCACCGTTCCCTTTCAGGATCGAGATTCCATTGTCGGCGCCAGCAGCGCTGAAGCCCACCGCCAGGTCCACCAGGCCATCTCCGTTCAGATCCTGAGCTGCCACGGAAAGCGGTTTCGCGGCCGTGGAAAAGTTCACGGCTGCATTGAATGTGCCATTGCCGGCGCCTAACAGCACGGAAACCGAGTTGCCCGCGTAGTTGGTAACCGCCAGGTCGGGAACACCATCGTGGTTGAAATCCGCAGTCGTTACTGCGCTGGGCGAAGAGCCTACGGGATATGCGATAGGCAGGGTAAATGTCCCGTCCCCGTGGTTCATCAGGACAACAACCGTGTTATTCCCCGCACCCACTACTGCGAGGTCGAGCCTGCCATTGCCGACGAAATCTCCAACCGCCGCAGCCACCGGCGTGGTGTGAGCACCGGTAGTGTAATTCTGGGCCGGCCTGAACGTGCCATCTGCCTTGGCCACCAGGATGGAAACATTTTGGCTGATCTGGTTCACCACAGCCAGGTCCGCCCGCTTGTCGCCATTGAAGTCGGCAGCCACTATGTAACTGGGCTTGGTGCGCGCGGCATAGGTTGCCTGCGCCTGAAAGCTGCCGTCACCGTTGCCTAGCAGAACGGAAACCGTCCCATCGGCAGAATTCGCGACTGCCAGGTCAAGCATGCCATTGCCATCGAAATCCGCCGCGGCCACGGCGCCCGGTTTGGTGCCCACCGCCGGAGAATCCGGCGTTCCTGTGAAGGAACCATCGCCCTTGCCGAGCAGAATCGATACCGTGGCACTGGTCCAGTTGGTCACAGCAGCGTCGAGTATGCCGTCCCCATTGAAGTCTCCCGTGGCGATCGAGCTTGGCTGCGCGCCGGCAACTGTAGGCAGCACCGTCTGAAATCCGCCTCTGCCATTCCCCGGGAGAATCAAAACCGTGTTTTCAACGCTGCCGCCGATTGCCAGATCAGCCTTGCCGTCACCGTTGATGTCACCCACGGCCAAGGAGTTCGGACCGCTACCGGCGGCGTAGTCCACGTGAGTTTGGAAAGTACCATCGCCAGTGCCCAGCAGGATGGAAACGGAATCGGTGGTCACGGAAGTGGCGGCCAAATCCGGCTTGCCATCCCCGTTGAAGTCGCCCAGGGTAAGCGCGAGCACCGGATCTGCAATAAGGACTTCGGTGTGGGTCGGGAAGGTTCCGTCTCCGTTGCCCAGCAGAACCGACACGTCCGCCGAACCTGCATTCCCCGTTGCGAGATCGATCTTGCCATCGTGGTTGAAGTCACTGGCGACAATCGCAACCGGTGACAATCCCGTAGCCACGTGAACCTGCGACTGGAACGTCCCGTCGCCATTACCGAGCAGAATGGATATATTGTTTTTCGCCTTGTTGGCAACGGCTAAATCCATTTTGCTGTCGCCGTTGAAGTCACCAGCAACGAGCGCCTTGTCGTTCGTGCCCGCACTAACGTCGGTTCTCGTAAAGAGGCCCGTGCCATCACCAATCAGAATCGAGACGTTGTTGTCCTGTCCGTTCGTAACCGCCAGATCAAGTTTTCTGTCTCCGTTGAAATCTGCAACCTGGAGGGCGGTAGGACCTTCGCCCACGCCGGTCACCTTTTGTGCCTGGAACGTGCCATCGCCGTTGCCGGCAAGGATGGAGACCGAACCGTCGCCGGGACAAGGCAGCGCGGAACAGTTCTGATTAACCACACCCAAGTCGAGCTTGCCGTCCTGATTGAAGTCGCGGGTTGCGATGGCGACCGGATTTTCGCCCACCGTGTAGTCCACTCTAGCCTGAAAATTCCCTCCAGGAGCGCCTAGCAATATCGAAACCGTATTGTCGTTGTAGTTCGTGATAGCCAGATCAGCATTGCCATCCTTATTGAAGTCGGCGATGGCCACGGCCTCTGGGTTATGCCCGGTGGCGAACTTCGCGGCATTGAATACGTAGGTTTGGGAATTGGCCGGGACGCCCGACCAGAAGATCAGGACTGATAGAACCACCGGCAATACGCTGACAAATTGCTTCCTGGATCCCATTGTCTTGTTCTCCTTAAGTTACCGAGCAAATTTCTGAGACGCGGCGCGAGAATGAAAGACTCGGGAATGAAAAATATTCAAGGTTCGCAAACGACCCCGGGGCAGCCGTGGAAGATTGTTGGGCCGAATCGCCTTGCCAGATCAGATTTCGGGAAATGACTGGGGAAAAAGCCGCTGGCCATCCAGAGGTCACCGTGGACACCTGCAGTAGCCGGCGGGCATTGAGGGAGGTTGACATGTAACCTGCTGGTTTGCCGCACTTTTTCTGCCAAGGGTAAATAATACGCGAACGTTCCCGTCACTTAGGGCTAACCGTCTGTGTTCTTGATACTTGAAACCGGGAGTTAAGCTCCTTCACGGCCGCCGTACCGGACGAAAGCAACGGCCCCACGCGCAACACATTACCTCTAATGTGAAGCCCCGTATCGCGATGCGGTTGCTGAACTCCCCTTCCCTACTTGCAGGCTCCAGGGAAGGACCGCGGTACGGTACGGTGAGGCCCGCGAGCCTGAAGATGCAAGATTTTGCACTTTCAGCATCTTCTGAGTGAGCCCAGAGGTTAAAGCGTGACCTCTACCGCGCGATTCGAACACTCCTCGAGATCCAGCGGGAGAGGCGGGGGGAATAGATGCGGGGAATAGATGATAAGGAGGTGCTGCTATGCGCTCGCTGGCGCGGGCGGGAACGGGTTGCTATAGCTCCTGACGCAACGGCAATAGCTTAAGACCCGCTGCTAGGCGAATCGCCCAGCATTTTTTCCCATACTCCTGCTAGCGGGTAGCCGGGTTCGCAGGGGGACGCGTGCGGTCAAACCCCGGGTTGGGAGCTGGTTTCGTCGAATCGTGGATCGCTATTTCGGCCCTATCCCTTCCGCTTTCTTCAGAGTGCATGCCGAGGTGTGCGCAAAATACGTTTGACAGACCCTTTCGGTGCGGTTAGGCCGCAGCTCGCAGCATGCTGCGTTTGACCCGATGCCACGCAACAGGTGGCGGGCTCGGCATGGTACATCAGGCCGCAGCAGATTTTCGTCGCTCCACCTCCGCTCCAAGAAGGCTGCAAACCCTTGCACACCGCGCCTTTTGGCGTTCCAATAGCAATTGACTATCGCCCCCTCAGCGCATAAGATAGCCCGGTCCTGCGCTCCCCAGGAACCGGAGTCTTGTTGAGGATGTCCATCTCAGACTCTCATTTCTGATCCCAAGATTTTCGTTTCGAGCCCAGGCGGAGAATTCCCAGGAGGGGATGCGCTATGACTCCAAATCTTTGCACCCTAACAAGAGAAAAGGAAGAGGTTCAGATGAAGACGCGTCTAATGCCAGCCACCACTTTGGCCACCACGAAGAAGATAGCCTTTACGCTCCTTTGCTGCGCCCTGCTCATGCTTTTCGCCGCCCCGGCCTGGGCCGACCAGTGCTCTGCGCCGTCGGGGGAACAGCAGGGAACCGGGCCCGTTGGGAGTGCGGACGGTCCAGACACTTGCGGCGTCGTGATCACCGTAACTGGAGTTGATGGGTCGGGGAATGCAACTTTCTTCGTCGTGACGATCCCGAACCTCGAGACCCACAACGGCAACCCTTATGACGAAATAGAAGACACCTTGGTTGGAATCCAGAACAATTCCAATTCTCCCCTGAATTCTATCACTTTGAGCGCGCCACACATCGGGGGATTGGCTGACCTGTTCGCTTTCGACACCGATGGCCCCTGTTCCTTTGGGCTTGAGGAAGGAGTGCGCTACCAGTGGTGCAATGACGAAGGCTCTACCGGCTATGAAGGCCCTGACAACACATTTAGCCTGACCGAAAACACGACCACGGGAACGGTCAACTTCACTACACCAATTCTTGCTGGCAACAACACGTGGTTTGCCTTGGAAGGCACGCCTGACTCCCTCACATCGATCTCACAGACCCTGCCAACCCCGCCGGGAGTGACTACCGTCTTCGATTTCGGCCCGTTCAATTTCAAATCTACGCCGTCACAGAACACTCAGAACGGGAATAGTTTGACGATTACCGCGAGACCCATACCTGTGGGGACCCCGATTCACTTCTCCGACGGCCAAACAGGCACGTGCATTGTGTACGCGAACACTGGCGGAGATTGCCGGGAGTTCGACATCCAGTGCAATGGCCCGGATTGCGGCGGCACGTATTATGCCGAGTTTGCCACCAGCTATGACGTGGATGGGGGCAACATTCTCGGCCCGGGCTTCGGGAAGGGTGAACCTGATTGTGACCATGCAACAGTCTTCAGCAACCAGTTAGACGCATTCTCTCAGACGCGGCTGGACCCTACTAGTAAGGGAAAAAGCGGCGGTACCCCCTCGTGCTGGGTCGCAGTACAGGGCCTGACCTACCCGTCCGCCGATCTGAGCATCACCAAGGTGGCACTCCCCAAAGTGAACAGCGGGAGCAACCTGAGCTACGGAATCTTGGTGTTGAACTTTGGGCCTAACCCAGCAACCGCAGTCAGCGTGACTGACCCGGTCCCGAGCGGTACGACGGGGACCCTCGTCAGCTCGACGGTTTGTACTACCGGAACGGGCGGAGTCACTTGCTTGTCGGGCAACCAGTCGCCCTGTATATTGAGCGCCGGCGTGGTTACTTGCCAGACGGGCAACCTGCTGCCGTTCTCGTTGAAGACTCTGGCGGCGGTGGCCATACAACTTACGTTTACGGTAAATGCGTCCCCAGGCAGCACGATTACCAACACCGCCACGGTGCAGGCTTTGAATCCTGACCCGCGTACGAAAAACAACTCTTCGACTGCGGTGACGAAAGTTAAGTAGCTCTGTGGTGTCTGCAAGAATGGAGCGCTTGCCCTCAGGCAGCGCTCCATTTTTCATTGGGCTCGATTGGAATGTGCGATGGAATTGTGGTGAGCGAAAGCTCTAACGGAACTTGATCGGTCAGTTCTTGGCCGGTTGTAACCAGCGGTTGGATTCGTTGAAGATGGTGTCCAGGTCAGAACGCTGCATGACTTTCTCTGTACCGGGCTCTTTGCGGATGGTGTCCAGCAGGCGGAGAGCTTGACGATAGTGGTCCTGGGCTTCGGTGCTGTGTCCGGATTGGCGAAGGACAGTGCCGAGAAGGTAATGGGCCTTGAGGCTCAACGGGTTCAAGCCGAGCTTATCGGATTGAATCAGAGCACGTTCCAGTTCCGGGCGGGCGTGCGAAAAATCCTTCGCTTGTGCCATGGCTTCGGCCATGTAGATCGAGCAGACCACCGCTATCTGCTTTAGCCCCAGTCCGCTGGCCTGTTGCACCAGGGGGCGCAGGGCGCTGATGGCCGCCGCCGAGTGACCTTCCTGGATATCTACCTTTGCCAGGTTCACCTTGGCAATCAGCACCTTGTCGCGCTCGGTCGTGTGGGTAGCTGCCTGCAAGGCGCGTACGTACAACGGCCTCGCCGATTTGGCGTCCCCTCGATAATAAAGGGCATCACCTTGCCAGGACAGCGTCTGGGCCACGAGGCCATCGTTCTTCAGTTCGCGTGAAAGGCCCAACGCCTCATCAAGATGGCTTTTCGCCTCGTCTCCGCGTCCCCCCAGTATCAGCGCGTCGGCATAGCCACCCAGGATCTCGGCCATCCAGAATGTTCTGTCCTTCAGATCACGGAACGCCTTGAGCGCATCCTGCTTGGAATTGATGGCCGCGCCGAACCGTCCCTGGTAGTCAAACAGGGTTCCGATGCTATAGGACTCGATCGCGGCTCCGCGCGCATCATTCATGGTGCGGTGTAACTCCAGCGCTCGCATGTACTGCGAAATAGCCTGGTCGTACCGGCCCATCATAGCCGAGGTCTCGGCGACGTTGTGCACGCTGTCGACGATGTCCTGCGGCACCTTGGATTTCTCGCGCAATTGCAGGGCCTGCTGGAAATAAGTCAGGGCATCCTCATATTCTCCCTTGGAGAAATACGTGCTTCCTATGTTATTCAAACAGATGGCCTGCAGGCTCTCATTGCCGGTGTCGCGCTGGATCTGCAGCGACTCCTTGTACAGCTGCAACGCCTGGTCATGGTCGCCACGGTCGTCAACGAAATTGCCAAAATCGAGCAAGGTGGCGCCGGCGCCGCGTTTGTCGCCGATGTCACGTCGGATCTTGAGGGCCTCCTGGAAGCTGGCTTGGGCGGCCTCCGGTTTGCCCAATTGCGCCTGGATGTTGCCCAGTTCGCTTAGGCCGGCGGCGGCGCCGCGCAGCTGACCGATACGGCGCTTGATGGCAAGCGAGTCCTGGAAGTTCTGCAACGCATCCGGTAGCTTGTTTAATGCCTCGTAGGCTAGACCCATGGCGTGCAGACTGGCCGCCTTCTGCTCCTGATTGTCGCGCTGGATAGCGAGGCTGTAAGCGCGATTCAGGTACTCCAGGCCGCCGTTGGCATCGCCGCCCTTGGTTTCCACCCGGCCCATCGCCAGCAGTGCATCGATATATTGCGGATCACGCTTCAGCACACTGTTGTAATGCTCCCGTGCCTTGTCGTACGCGCTAGTGTTTTCATAGAGGTTCCCCAGGGCAAACTGCACCTCGGTATCCTCGGGCGACACCTTGGCCATGTCGGTGTAATACTCGATTGCCTTCTGATTGTCGTTGACGATGCGGGCGTAGCTGGCAACGATGAGATATCGCTCGCGGGTGCGCAGGTTGCTGCTCAAGTCTACGGCCTTCCGCGAGGCCTGCTCAGCTTCGTTGTCGTAACCAAGACTGGCGTACGTCTGCCCCAGCTTTGCATAGGCCAGGGCGAATGTGGGGTCTGCCTTCGTCGCCGCCTCGAATAGCTTCTGCGCTTCGAGATTCTTGCCGTCCCGCTGCAAACCGATGCCCTGGTTGTAGTCGCGCAGAGCATCAACTGAGTTTGAAGTCGGCTGGAACGAACTGGCCTTCAACTCCTTGAGGGCATCCTCGGGGAGCGCAAGTTTCTGACGAATGGACTCGGCCAGGCGATCGACCGCACCTGGAATCTCTTTTTCACTGGGGATGTCTATTTTCAGCGGCACACTGCGATCGTTCTTGATGTCCTGCAGTGTGGCGTCAATCCGGATTTGGTCGCCGAACTTGGCGTACTGGCCCCAAACCACGCGGTCGGCGTTGCTGAAATCAGCGACGCGGCGAATCGTAGGCGGATCGAGGGCAGTCGTGGAAGAGATGCGCAGGTCGGTGAATATCTGCTGCAAACGATTGGAGCTGACGGTACGCAACTGCGATGACTGCCCTACGTCGGTGCTCAACATGTCGGCCATGCTGGAACCAAGCCAGTCGAGGCTGGGGTCGCCAGAGGCATTGCGGAAGGGCAGTATGGCGAGCGATGTCACCGGGCCACGTACCGCACGACTGGCGGTCCTGGAGGTGATTTTCCCGCGCAACGCCCAACCGCCGACAGCCACGAGAACTGCCAAGGCCGCGATGCCGATCCATTTCCATGGCAAGGGCCGCGGCGGAGGGGGTGTGACCACAGAAGCAGAAATCGGACGCTTCCCCTGCCAGGCATCCAGATCGTTCAGGATTTCCTGCACATTCTGATACCGCTGGTTGAGGTCACGCTCCAGACATTTGCTGACGATGTCGCTCATCCCCTTGGGAATGGCGGGATCCAAATCCACAGCGGGAATGGCACGCTCCTGGTTCCGCTTCAGCAAGCTCGCTAGTGCCGTATCGGCCTTATAGGGCATCTTCCCGGTGAGCAGTTCGAAGAAGATCAGGCCGAGCGCGAAGATGTCGGAGCGTTGATCGAGATCCCCGCCCATGGCCTGCTCCGGCGACATGTACTCCATGGTGCCGACCAAGGCGCCGGTCTGAGTCATGCCCTCAGACTCAATGGAACGTGCCAGACCGAAATCCATCACCAGGATGCGCCCCTGCTGATCCTGCATGATGTTTTGTGGCTTGAGGTCTCTGTGGATTACGCCAACGGTGTGGGCCGCATAGAGCGCAAAGCACACCGGCCGAATGATTTCGACAGCTTCTGTGGGTGGAATCTTGCCGCGATCGAGGAGCAGCCGACGCAGGTCGACTCCCTCGATGTACTCCATGGTGATGAACCTGACCCCGTCAGCCTCGCTCAGGTCGTAAATGCGGATGACGTTCTTGTGCGTGACCTGATGCGCCAGCAGCAACTCCTGCTTGAAACGCGCAAGGATCGCCGGGCTCGCTGCCAGTTCCGGGCGAATGAGTTTTAAGGCTACGAAGCGATCCAGCTCCCGGTCCCGGACCTTGTAGACCGCGCCCATGCCGCCCTCGCCGAGCAACTGCAAGACTTCATAGCGGCCGCCGAGCACATCTCCGAGGTTGAGCACCGCAGCACTGACAAACAGAGCTGAAGATCGGCGCGGCGGAGGGGAAATGGGAATGACTCCATCCACCATCGTGGCGTCGTAATCCACCATGGTGGCCTCGGGGTCGTGCGGGGTTTTCGGGGGATCGGACGGCAGGGATTCAGGGTTGTTGCTGGAAGAACTTTCGCCCTTTATGGGAGCCCGGAGGCCCGGTGAACCGCCTTCGCCTGCGGTTTCGCGCCGAACTGGCCGGGATTTGGGCTCTTCCATTTCATTCCCCGATAAGTGAGGACAGGCCGAGAGGCGCACCCGCCTGGTTTCACCACAAATAACTCCACTACTCGCTGAGAGTATATACCGGCGCAGGTCTGCCGATGTGGGGAAGCTCGCAGCAACTATTGCTGTAACTGTTTGATAAACGGAAGCATGCTTGAACCGCTGGGGACGCGGGGAATGGGGGGTTGCGATACCCAGCGATCCAGGTCACGTCTCTTGAAAAGGCGACCTGAGCTCACCCGCCACGAACAGTCAGCACTGGGCATGTGGCGTGCGCTACAACTTTGTGGGCCGTATTCGTTGCCAAGTGTGTGGAGACGTCCAGTTTGCCCTTCATCGGGCGCACACCCAGGACGATCAGATCTGCATTCCGGCTCCGTGCGAAGTCGAGAATTCGATCGGTGGCTTCCCCGTACTCAACAAAGCAGGCGGCATCGCACCACACTTCTGCCTCCGGTGGAACCAGGTCCTGAAGCCGCTGCAACAGAAAAGCAGCATTCGACTCCAGATCTACCCCGCCCAAGGCAGGGCGCTCCAGAATATGAAGCAACGCGAGTTGCGCCTCGTTCTCCTCCGCAAGCGACAAGGCGTAAGGCAGAGCCGCCAGCGACGCTTGGCTGAAATCGGTGGCAAAGACAATGTGCTTGAACTCGGGCGGGGCTTCCGTCTTGAATCGGACTTGGGGCCCTACCGTCAGGACAGGACAAGACGCATGCCGGAAGATCTCTTCCGCGACTGAGCCCATCAGGAATTTTTGAAAACCGGTCCTGCCGTGAGTGCCGACCACGAGGCAGTCAATCTCCTGCTCTTTCACAAGCCCGGAGAGCACCTTCCAAGCATCCCCGGTACGCACCAGAACGCTGTGCGGTACGCCATGCAGTTTCTCTTCAAGACGGTCAAACTGTCCCCGGATCCGTTGTTCTTCCTGTAGGGACAGGGCCGGCCAGGCTTCGGGCGCCAGTAGCAGATGCGCCTCGGAGGATATGACGTGCGCGGCGCACAATTTCGCCCCGTATTGGCGCGCGATCGATACCGCGTAGGGGAATGCCGCATTCGAGCCCGGCGAGAAATCCGTGGCAAACAGGATGTTCTTGAGGGTTATTCGTGTCCCTGCTGCTACAGACGTCATGACCCACCTCCTGGGACTAGCTCGAATATGTCATCCGCAGGAAAGTACCGCCGTGACTCTCGTCATGGGTGCCGGTGATTTGGGTCACGGGGTGGAATCAATGGGAACTCACCGCCAAACCTTTGCCAACCTCCACACGAAGCTCCATGGTCGGGGGGGTTGCCAGGGTCTTGGAAACCAGACACAGCGCTTTGGTCTTCTTCAAGAGATTGACCGCCCGATCCCGGCTGTCTTCGTGAGGAATAGTCAGAGTGGGTCGGATAACGATCTCTCTGAAGTTGTATCCTGATTCATCCTTACGCACTGTACCTTCCGTCTCCACTTGCAGGTCGGTGTACTCGAACTTCGAATATCCAGCGATTGCCTGGAAGGTAGTCGTAAAACAACTTGCCAGCGCAGTCAGCAGCAAGTGCTCAGGTGTCCACCGGCCTTCAAGCCCGCCGAATTCCGGTGGAGCACTGAAGTGAATTGCATTGGGTATAACATCGGATCTGGCAAGACCGGTTTGTCCGGAAGTCCACCAAGCCACCACGTCGAACTTGTATTCGTTTTCCATTCCTCCACCCTCTATTTGATCCTCGGTCATGATTATCCCCAGCTGGTCTCTCAAAAACGGTGGCCATGGTCACAGTTGTTCGTGATAGCAATCACAGAAGTGTCACCTCCCTTCTTGGAGAACCCTCCTCATTCTCTTGCCAGAAAGAGAAGCACCAGCGCATTCAATGGGTTGGACGCCGGTCAGGAATGGAGAGTTGGAGTGTTCAGTAGTCCTAATGCACCTCGAATTGCATGGTCGAATGGCCGAATCAACATGCACTTTCGATACTTGGATGGACCCTTCAAATATCGCATCCTGATGGCAGGTTAACCAGAGTGCACTGCACACATGAACATCGGATTCGACCATGCAAGACTCGAAGGTGACTTCCGCTTCCACGAGTTAGTTTCCACCCGCAACTGCAAACCAGGGCAACGCTTAGGCGCGGCCAATCCCATGGAGAATCGGCATTCCGTTTGGATAGCGGCCAGGCTCGCTTGTGTTCTGTTCGCAGTCTTGAGCCTGGCCGGTTGCGGAGGCTCTGCATCCCCGGCGTCGAATCCCACTGTTCCGACTGTGGCTGTCTCGGTTGCCCCGAACCCGGTGTCAGTAGCCGCTGGTGGCGCGCAACAATTCTCTGCCACGGTCACGGGAACCTCGAATACCAGCGTTATCTGGTCGGCCTCAGGAGGGACCATCTCCCCGACCGGAATGTATGGCGCTGGCAGCAACGCCGGCAGCTATCAGGTCATAGCCACGAGCGTGGCGGATAGCTCGAAATCAGCCCAAGCAACGGTTGCAGTCACTGGTCCTCCGCCGCCTCCTGGAACCGCGTCCTCGGTCACGAAAGATGGCATCACGTGGACTTTCAGCCAAGCCGTCCCCGTGGGACAGTTTGTCAACGGCGATTACTACGTGGTGGGCCCAGTCACGATTACCTCGATAGACCCTCCCCCCACCGCTTCTTCTCCTTACGAGAACGGATCGGTGCTGAATCTGCCCACCGCAAACGGCAAGAGCGGTTTCGATTCGAGGCTCAACGACGGGTCCGACCAGTCGTGGTGGTTTGACGCATCGCTGCGAGCCTATCCGCCGCTCAATCTAAAACCGGGAGACGCGCTGGTCTCCTCCATCAGCCTGGCGCAAATTCACTCACTTCCGGAAGTGATGCGCGCTTCTGACATGAGCGCGAGCCCGGTGCGAACAGTTTCCGCACTTACCGTTCTTTCGGCGCCACCTTCCGCGGACGCGTTCCGACCATCCTATTGCGACAGAAGTCAAACCATCTATCACGCCGACGCCTTACAGAGAAATCTCTTGCCCTCCCTCGTGCCGCCCAATCCTTCGAGCACACCACCACTTTCACAATTTGAATCCTGGTATCGGAGACCCTGGATTGACACGGACCCGTTCCTGTTCGATGCGCCCGCCGAGTACATGCCCAGCTACGGCCAGCACGTTGCTTTCGCCGACTCGTATGCCTCGCTTCTTCTGATGCTGAATTTCCCCGCCGCCCAAAAAGTCAACCTCACTAACTACCTCGTGCAATACGGCATTGACCTCTACGGCTGCCTCCAGGCCAGCGTGGGGTGGCCTGCATTCGGTGGACATCACAGCGGCAGAAAATTGCCGATTGTCTTTGCTGGCATCTTGTTGAATGACGGCGGAATGAAAAGCGTATCGACGGCGCACCCGAACCAGTTCGGCGAAGACATGCAGACCGTCTACGTGGACCAGATTCCTGGCGGCTACCTGCAGGCCTGGCAAGGCGCAACCGTGATCTATGGAGGCCACTACGGCGTAACCAGCGACGGCCAGCCGGTCAGCCCCGGCTTGTACGGTCCGTACGAACAACTACAGCCCGCGAACTGGCCACTGATAAACGGCAACGAGCAGTTGGGCGAGGCCTATCGAAGATGCTGTACGTCCGTCGCTTGGGTTGGAGAAGCGCTCGCAATGCATATTCTGCACACGGAAAATGTCTGGAACCATCCCGCATTCTTTGACTATGTGGATCGCTGGATGACCGAAGACGACACCCAGGCCGTTGCCGACATCAAGGCACAATCCGGCTTCGATTACAGCCAGAATTGGGAGCGCCAGGGCCAGACCCGATTTTGGCTGCAAGGAGAATTTCCTCAGTACACGTTCATTGACGATATGTGGAACACCTACCGCTAGAGGCCACGTGACCGGAAACCTATGATGGCGAGTGTCCTAAAATGTGATTGGCGTCGTAGCGCGCCACGTGGTTTGCAGAAATCGTGGTTTTCAGAAATCGGTTCTCAGAAATCGAGGACCGCTCGAATCACAGTAGGGTCGTCCAACATGCGCCAGCGGAAGCCGAGTCTCTTGGCGATCATCTGCATGGCTAAATTGTCCGGCAGGATTTCCGCATTGACACGGCTTAGTTTCTCGTCTCGTGCGATCTGAACGATTCGACGGAACAGTTCCGTTCCCAAGCCTTGCTTTTGACACTCATCGGACACCACCACTGCAACCTCACCTTCGTTCCTCACGTGTAATTTGATCAGTCTGCCGACTCCCAGGATGCGATGCTGCCCCGTCTTCGGATCCCTGTGATCCGCCACCATTGCTATCTCGCGATCGTAGTCCACGAAACAAATACGCACCAGGCGCTCGTGGGCCACCCGGGAACTCAGGCTGAGTGAGCAAAAATAACGCAAGTACACACTCCGGTCCGAAAGCGTCTCGTGAAACTTCACCATCAGCGGTTCGTCTTCAGGCCGGATTGGCCGCAGCGTAACCTCGGCGCCGTTCTTCATCAGCCAGGGTGTGACATATTGCACCGGGTACGGTCGAACCGCGGGTCTCGGGAGCTGATCGGGGTTGGTCTCCGGATCGTGCAGGACCACGCGGGCATCCAGCGCCAGCAAGCGCTCCGGCGAAGCCAGCAGAGGATTGACATCGATCTCCGCGATCCAGGGCTGCTCGACCACAAGTTGACTGAAACGGACGAGCAACCCCTCCAGCGCCAACAGGTCAATCGGCCGGCGGCCGCGAACACCCTTGAGGGCCGTAAGAATCCGCGTTTGCTCCATCATTCGCTGGGCAAGTGTGCTGTTTAAGGGCGGTAGCGCTAACGCGTGGTCTCGATAGACCTCGACCAATTGCCCTCCCGAGCCAAACAGGATCACGGGGCCAAACTGCGGGTCCACGCTGCTGCCGAGGATCAACTCGTAGCCTTCGAGCCTAACCATAGGTTGCACGGTAACGCCTAAAAATTGATCCGGGCCCACTTTCTCTGCGACGGAAGACCTGATCGCTTGAAACGCGGACCGGACCGCTTCCTCATCGCGCAGGTTCAGCTTCACGCCCCCCACATCGCTCTTGTGGGTGATCGTTTCGGAAAAAACTTTCAGCACGACAGGGTAGCCGATATCACGAGCGCACAGCACCGCTTCGGATTCGTCCTGAGCGATTCGGGTCTCGACGGTAGGAATACCGTAATGCGACAGAATCTGTTTTGATTCAAACTCGTTCAGCAACACTCGGCCGCGACGGCGAGCTGTCTCGATGATGGTTTCCACCCCACGTCGAGAAGCGGCGTCGATGTCCGTACCTTCCGCCAATGTCGGGGTTTCGTAGAGCCCACGCAGGTTGTAGCTGTAGCGCCACATGTACGTGAAGGACCGGGCTGCCGTGTCGGGGTAGGGGAATGTGGGAATTCCGGCAGCGTTGAGGATGACCTCCCCTGCGGCCGTGCTTGCGCCCCCCATCCAACTCGCGAGCACGGGTTTCCCAGACGACTTGGCGTACGGTTTCAGGCGCTCCGCAACGTGGGAGGGATCGGTCATGCCCTGCGGCGCCAGGATGACCAGAAGACCATCGCTGTTGGGATCATGGGAGGCGATCTCGAGAGCTCTGGCATAGCGCTCGGAATCAGCGTCGCCGAGAATGTCGATTGGATTGCTATGGCTCCAGTGCGAGGGCAAGAACTGATCCAGCGCCTGCAGGGTCTTTTCAGAAGGAGCAGCCAGCTGCCCACCGCTGGCAATCAGCGCATCGGTGGCGAGAACAGCCGGTCCGCCGGCATTGGTCAGGATCGTGAGCCGTGGTCCCCTGGGACGTGGCTGTTTGCTGAGAACTTCTGCCATGTAGAACAGATCCGCGATGTTGTGCACACGCAAAACGCCCGAGCGGCGAAAGGCCGCGTCGAGAACTTCATCACTTCCCGTAAGCGCACCGGTGTGCGAAGCCGCAGCTCGCGAAGCCGCTTCCGAACGGCCGGCCTTGATCACAATGATCGGTTTACGGAGCGCCACTTCACGAGCGGCGGAGAGAAACGACCTCGCATCGCCGACAGACTCCATGTACAGCAGAATGCTGTGGGTGTGCGGATCGTCGCCAAAGTGGTAAATCAGGTCACCCCAGCCTACATCCAACATCGAGCCCGTCGAGACGATTGCGCTGAAGCCCACTTCCTCGCGCTGCCCCCAGTCCAGAATTGCAGTCAGCAACGCTCCACTCTGGCTCAGGAAGGCGACATTGCCAGATCGTGGCGCATCTTTGGCGAACGTAGCGTTCAGGCCAATCGTCAGATTCATGATCCCCAGGCAGTTGGGACCTATGAGGCGCATGGAACCTCGACGCATTTGCTCCTGAATCTGCCGTTCCAACTCGACGCCCTCTGGCCCTTGCTCTCGAAATCCTGCAGAGATGACGACTGCCGATTTCACCCCAGCATCGACGCATTGGCCAATAATGTGTGGAACCGTGGGCGCGGGCGTCACCACCATCGCCAAGTCCACCTTCTCGGGAACGTCGCCAATGCTCTTGTAGGCGTCCAGCCCACAAATCTGCCCCTGGTTAGGATTGACGGCATACACCTTCGTATGAAATGAACCGTGCAGCAGATTCTCCAGCACGGTTCTTCCGACCGTCCCCGGGCGCTCCGTTGCCCCGATCACGGCCACTGATTCGGGAACGAATAATGCATCCAGCCCGGATTTTGGCCCGGATTGCCCGAGGTTTCTCGAGCGTCTTTCCGCCACCTGGCTCTTGTTTGTCTTCAGATTTTCCACGGTTAACCCTGCCTAGCTATCATAAGACCCGCCGCTCTTGATGTCCCACCATAACTACAATGACAACAGCAGGTAGCACAGCGCCGGCGTTTCTGGCTCTGTTTTCAGCAGGATGCGAACTACTTCTCTGCGCTTCAGTCGTAACTTGACAGATGCATTGTAATATACAAATATTGCAATGTAATGCCTGGGTTAAGTCAATTTAAGGCCGGGTTCTTTAAAGCGCTGGCTCACCCCTTACGAATCAGGATCCTGGACGAATTGCGGAACGGGGAGGTCGGGGTGAATGAGCTTTGCGTCCGTCTGGACGTTGAGCAAAGCACACTGTCGCAGCAACTGGCGGTTCTGAGAAACCGCAACATTGTTGTAGGCAGGAAGGATGGGCAAAGCGTCCTGTATTCGGTTCCCGACCCCGAAATTTTCAACTTGCTCGATGTCGGTAAGAAGATTTTTAACAACCACTTGATCGACGTGAAGGACCTTTTGTCTCAACTGGATTTTGGGTCGAACTAGGCGCTCTTTGTTTGTGAGTATAACTAAGGACGAGATTTTCATAGAGAGCACCGGTGACCACATACTTTAATCATTCTTCCGCACTAGCAGTGAACGGGAGTTTAGGTCTAGGACTGAGGCTGGCTCTGAGCCTCGAGGTCTTCGCTCAACGGATCACTCCCGCCAAATTGTTCGAGCCTTCGCCGGCTGTGAACAAAGGAGTCAAGCGCGAAGATCATGGGAACGTGCAATCGTCTTCCTCGCGGCCCGGGCCCAATTCTGAAGGATTCGGTCATCCCCGGGTTCGCCGAGGACACACACACCCAACAGCGGTCAGGCACACCCGGGGTGCGCAACGGTGATCCAACTCGCCTTTTACTTTCTTTTAGCAACCCTCGCTGGCGTTCCTGTTCTAACGTGGTTCTTGCGTCGCTGGGACCGCGCACGGTATTTCGTCCCGGCGACCATGCTCGTAGCGGTCCTAATGGGAGCCACTGTCGCTGTGTCTAGCGTGCTTCGGGGTGTGCCAGTCTCCTTGGATTTCTCAAGCGTCGGACCATTTGCCTTTACGCTCACGGTTGATCGGCTTAGTGCCTTCTTCCTCTTTCTGATCTGCTTCGTTGCCGGTCCGGTTATCGTGTTTTTCATTCCCTACGCTGAGCATCACTACCATCGTGCCGGCAGGACTTGGATCTGGATACTCCTGCCATTATTCCTGCTCTCGATGGTGGTAGTGGCAACAGCATCCTCGGCCTTTGCATTTCTGTTCGGATGGGAACTGATGACACTGTTCTCCGCTGGCTTGATTCTGGTGGAAGGAGATTCCCCGGAACGCCGCCACGATTTGATGATTTACCTGCTGATGATGCACGTTGGCGCAGCCGCAGTCGTGGCTTGCTATTTTCTCTTCCTGCCCTATTCGCACAGCCTGGATTTTGCAGCGATCCGTGGGGCTGCTGGTAATTTGCCACCCACCACCCGAACTCTGATCTTCTTGCTGGCATTTATTGGTTTCGGTACGAAGGCGGGCATCATACCGCTCCACCTGTGGCTTCCCAGGGCTCATCCCATCGCCCCCAGCCCAGTCTCCGCTCTCATGTCAGGAGTCATGCTGAAGACAGCGGTTTACGGTTTTGTACGCTTCGGTTTCGATTTTCTGGGCGGGGGACCCGCGTGGTGGGGATATCTGGTGCTTTTCGCCGGGGCAGTGTCCGGGATCCTGGGAGTGCTCTATGCTCTCAGCGAACAGGACCTCAAGCGGCTGCTGGCTTACAGCAGCATCGAAAATATCGGAATCATTTTTCTGGGACTAGGAACGGCGTTAATCTTCATGGCTCACGATGCCCGGATGTGGGCAACGTTGGCGCTGATCGCAGCTCTTCTGCACACCCTGAATCACGCCATATTCAAGAGCCTCCTATTTCTGGGGGCCGGTGCGATTTCCAATAGCGCGCATACCTTGGATCTCGAGGAGCTCGGCGGACTTCAGAAACGTATGCCCTTTACTGGTGCGACATTTCTGATCGCCTGTGGCTCGATTGCCGGGTTGCCACTCTTTAGCGGTTTTATCAGCGAGTGGCTTACCTTCCGAAGCTTTTTGGCAGGTTCCACCTTAGCAGGAGCAAAAGCGCAGTTCCTGTTGCCGCTGATGACGGGTGCGCTGGGTTTAATCGGCGGTCTTGGAGTTGCCTGCTTTATAAAAGCCTACGGAATTGCCTTTTTGGGAAGACCCCGCAGTACGGGGGCCACGCTTGCGCTGGAAGTTCCTACCGCAATGCGAGTTGGAATGATGGTACTGGCAACAGCATGTTTGGCGATCGGAATTCTGCCTGGTGCTGTCTTACAACCACTTCTGCTTGTGGTATCGGGGTTGATTAGGGACAGCGAAATTCCACCGGACATTACGCTGATTTCACGCACCGTACCTCTCATCGCTGTCAGCCTGCTGGGGCTGCTCGCAGTTATCAGCTTGACTCGCCGCAATCGGCGAGCCGTTCCGACATGGGCCTGTGGGCTTCCCGAACTCACCTCGCGAATGGAGTATACGTCGACAGCATTTTCCAAGCCGATCCGCTGGGTCTTCTCTTCCGTGTACAGACCGGACCGCAAGATCGAAGTATCCCCAGCCGACTCTTACTTTCCCGCTAGCATCTCATATCGGTCGGTGCGCACCACCTCGTTTGAAAAATCCCTCTATCGTCCCGCCGTTGACGGGATCGTATCGGTCGCCCATCAGTTGCGACGCCTGCACACCGGTAATATTCAATTCTATCTTCTGTACATTTTTCTAACCCTGGTCGGTTTGCTGGCGTTCTTGAGGATATTCCGATGAGAGTGTACCTGGACCTAGCGCAAGCGCTATTGCTGGTGGCGGGCGCGCCGCTTGTGAGGGGGATCATTGCTCGGCTCAAGGCCTGGATCCAGCGGCGCCAAGGTGCCAGTATCTGGAGGCCTTACGCGGACTTGGGCAAGCTCTTTGGCAAGGAGGATCTGGTGCCTCCTGCGGCTTCACCGGTGTTTCGCTTTGCCCCTGTCCTGTTGTTCGCGGTGATAGTACTAGCGACGGGATTTGTCCCTGTTCTCCACAGTTCGGCGCTCTTCGGGACCGCATCTGATTTCATCCTGCTTGTGTACCTCATCGCTCTCGGCCGCTTCTTCATGTCATTAGGCGCAATCGATGGCGGCAGCGCTTTCGGGGGCATGGGCGCGAGCCGGGAAGCTCTGGTTTCTACCCTGGCCGAAGCGCCTCTGCTCCTTAGCCTCATGTCGGTTGCCATACTCGCACACAGCGGGAGCATCAGCGACATAGTGTCCTGGACGCTCAGACAGAACTTTTTCGACATATCCCTGGTGCACGCTCTGGCTTTTGCTGCTCTGGTGATTGTCGGTATTGCGGAAACCGGACGACTGCCGGTGGACAACCCTACGACCCATCTGGAACTTACCATGATTCACGAAGCCATGGTGCTGGAGTATTCAGGACCGAGCCTGGCTTTCATTGAGTGGGCACAGGCCATCAAGCTAAACCTGGTTCTGGCGCTTCTAATCGGCCTGTTCGGGCCTTGGGGCATGGCCACCGGGCTCTCTGCAAGTGTGATCGGGATTTCGATTGCCGCCTATCTACTTAAGCTGGGCGTACTCATTGTTACTATCGCGCTGGTCGAAAGCAGTTTGGCGAAGCTCCGGATGTATCTGGTTCCAGATTTTCTGGGCGTAGGCTCAGCTCTGGGGATCCTGGCGATAATGTTCACCGCATTTACGGGAAGGTAATTGAATGGACTTGGTATCTTTAGCTGCGGCCAAAGCGCTCACCTCAACGGCAGCCTTGCTTTTCATCACAGTGCTGCTCATGGCAGCCACCAAGCGAATCTCAACCATCATCTTTCTTTTTGCCCTGCAATCCGCCATCTTGACCGTCCAGGTCGCCATCATCGCCTACCTGAACAACTCCCCGGAAGCCTACGCGGTTGCGATTATGGTTCTACTCCTGAAGGTGGTCGGGATTCCTTATGCCCTTTTCCGGCTCATCGAGCGCTTGCATTCTCCTCGCGGCGTAGGCGCGTCAATTAGTCCGGCGCAGTCGGTGTTTGTTGCGGTGATCCTGATTTTTCTTGCCTTTTCCGCGGTGCGGACCTACGCCGCCGATCTGGGCGGCATGGAAGAAGCCCTGGCTGCCGGCGTAGCGCTGATCCTGAGTGGAGCTTTCCTGATGGTTAGCCGCAACAAAGCGCTGATGCAGATAATGGGTCTCCTCGTACTGGAGAATGGAGTTTTCCTGGCGGCGTTGGCCACAACCTTTGGTATGCCGCTGGTCATTGAGATCGGGATTTCATTCGATCTTGTCATGGGAGTGCTGTTGATGGGGATATTCACATTCAGGATTCGAGACACCTTTGAGCATCTCGACGTATCCAAGCTAAGACGGCTGAGGGGATAGCCCGATGATACTGGTGCTGCCCCTAGTAATTCCGGTGTTAGGTGCGGTGGCTGTCATGGGCTTCCGCAGTGCGCGGGGATCTGCCTTTGTTGCCCTGGCGACCGGAGCGGCAGAAATTGGCGCAATAATCCGTCTCGTACTGGGCATCCATCGGTATGGCGTAATCGAAGCAGGCCAGTATCTGCGCGCGGATGGCCTGACAGCATTTTTCCTGGTCAGTCTGGCACTCATTCTTGGACTGGTTATCGTGTACTCCGTGGGTTATCTCCAGCATGTTCCCGAAGAGAGGTTTGCATCGTCGCGCTGGTTTTATGCACTTTTTTTCTTGTTCGTCCTCACCATTGTTGCTGTCTATCTTTCGGCCAACCTGGGCCTGTTGTGGATCCTCATGGAAGCCACCACTCTTGCCTCGGCGCTGTTGGTTGGCTTCTACAACACGGAAGGCGCGGTAGAGGCGGGCTGGAAGTATCTGATTGTTTGCACCGTTGGTCTTGCGTTCGCCCTGTTTGGCACAATCGCTCTCTACATGGCGGCGGTGAAGTCCGGCTTGGATGCGCGTTCCGCTCTGGACTGGGCAACCTTGATGCGAATGGCGCCGAGTTTGCGCCCGGCACAGGATCTGGTGAAGCTTGCGTTTGTTTTCTTGGCTGTCGGATATGGAACCAAGGTCGGCTTCGCTCCCATGCACAGTTGGTTACCCGACGCACACGCCGAGGCGCCCTCTCCGGTGAGTGCCATGCTCTCGGCCGTTCTCCTGAACTGCGCCATGTACGGGTTGCTGCGCTGCGATGCCATCACCGCACGTGCGATCGGCAGCTCTTTCAGCCACCATCTTCTGCTTTTTTTCGGCGGATTCTCGCTGGTGGTGGCCGGGCTGCTCATGCTGGTACAACGAGACCTCAAGCGCCTGCTCGCCTATAGCAGCGTGGAGCACATGGGGATTATCGCCACCGGAATTGGTCTCGGTGGACCTCTTGGCCTATACGGAGCGTTGCTTCACACGTTCAATCATTCTCTTGCCAAGTCCATGTTGTTCTTCGCCGCTGGCAATGTACGGGAGAACTTTGGAACCCTACACATGGAGCGGATTGGGGGAATGGCGCGGACACTGCCTCTGACCAGCGCCACACTCGTCCTGGGAGCATGCGCCATCACGGGCATGCCCCCGTTTGGTCTCTTTGTCAGCGAATTCGCCATCTTGAGCGAAGCTTTTTTTCAGTCGCATCTGGTGGTAGCAATCCTGATGTTGGGGGCATTGTCATTGGTGTTTGGAGCCATACTTTTCCACTTTCTCCATATGCTTTGCGGCGAGCCCATGGGTGAACCAGCTATGCCGCGCGGGCGCCGCTCGGAATTGGCTGCCATCGCCATCTGTGCAGCATGTTTATTGTTCCTCGGGTTACATGTACCAGCAACCCTGCAGACACTCTTGCACAGAGCCGTTGAGGTGCTACAGCCATGAAGCTCATCGATGAATACCCGACTCCGGGAGGCACGTGCGAGGAAGCATTGCGGCTGTTGGAGAAGAAGGGAGACGATCGTCCGGGCCGCTTGGTTTCGTTGTTTGCCAGTCTGGATAGGGACCGGTCTCCCCGCGTGCACTATGTAATTGATTTGGGAGAGAGGGATTACCGGGTAATTGACCATGCGGTGCGCCAACCACTAACCTCGGCGACCACAGTAGCTCCGGCAGCGGCGTGGTACGAGCGCGAACTCCATGACCAGTATGGGATACAGGTTGTGGGGCATCCTGATCTCCGCCCACTCCTGTTGCATGAAAACTGGCCCACTGAGGTCCACCCCATGGTCGACCCTGTCGACAACGTCGCTTGGGCTTCGAATCCATACCCCTTCTTAACGGTACAGGGTCAGGGCGTTTGCGAAGTCCCGGTTGGACCGGTACATGCGGGAATCATTGAACCAGGACATTTTCGATTCAGTGTGGTTGGAGACACAGTGGTACATCTCGAACTACGGCATTTCTACACCCACAAGGGTACGGAAAAACTGTTTGAAGGCAGCCCCGTCACAGATGGCTCCATGATTGCCGAATCGGTGTCAGGAGACAACTGTTTTGCCCACGCCGTGGCCTACGCTCAGGCGGTAGAAAACGCCTACAAAGTCTTCGCCCCTCCAAAGGCGACGGCCATTCGGCTGGTTGGGCTCGAACTGGAACGTATGATGGCTCACATCGGCGATGTGGGTGCGCTTTGCGGCGACGTAGGTTTCTCGGTTCCTGCCGCGCACACAGCTCGACTCAAAGAATTCTTGCTCCGGGCATCGAATGAGTGTTTCGGTACAAGATTCTTGCGCGGACTCGCTGTGCCAGGCGGCGTGAAGAGAGACATTTCCCCGCCCGCTGCTGATAAGCTTGCGCAATCCGTCAGACAAGCCCACGCTGACTTCGTGCGGCTCGCACATATTATCCTCGACTCCCCCTCAGTCCAAAATAGATTTGAGTCCGCGGGGTACCTCACAGACAAAGTCGCTCGCGACTTAGCTGTGGTTGGCCCGGTTGCGCGAGCGAGCGGCATAGACATCGATGTACGACGCGATCACCCCTATGGGCTCTACCACCAAATGAAGGTCGGAGTGCCGCGGTTGCACTATGGCGACGTGCTGGCTCGTGCGCGCATTCGGATTGACGAAGCATCGGTCTCATGCGAACTAGTCGGGCAAGCCTTGCACGAGTTACCTGCGGGCCCCATTCGTGCATCGGACGCTTTTGAGGGCAGCGCTCGGGGATTCTCAGCAGTCGAGTCGCCACGCGGAGAGCTTCTCTACTGGGTCGAGGCGTACGAGGGGCGGATCGCTCGCTGCCACATCAAGTCTCCCTCGTTCCAGAATTGGCCAGCACTCCCCTTTGCGGTGGCCGACAACGTGATAGCTGATTTCCCGCTCATCAACAAGAGCTTCAATCTTTCTTATTCTGGATGCGACCGATGATTTCTGACATAGTTCGCTACAGTCTTAAAGTCCCAAGCCCATTAATTCCGGTTGCAAGCTTGGTCGGAAATTCTGAAGGCAGCCGGATGCCGGAGATCGACTCGAGGTTTTTAACTCCCGCAATCGCCGAGCGCGTCGCGAAAGCCTGCCCCACTTCCGCGCTTACCGTAAGCGAGATAGGTAAACAATTGCACCTCCGCATGGACTACGGCGAATGTATCGGTTGTGGTCGATGCGTCGAGCTCGGAGAGAATGCATTCCGTATTGCCACCAGGTTCAGTCGTTGCGGCGTTACACGGGAAGGATTGGTGAGGCAGTGGAATACTGAAGCCGGGACAGAGACAACCCCGCATGAAATTTCCCCCGAGTCTGTCCACACGGAGATCCATTCGCTTCTCGGAAGAGCCCTGAACATCCGTCAACTGGATGCGGGCTCGTGCAATGGCTGCGAGGCCGAGATCACAGGATTAACCAGTCCGTACTACGACCTGGAGCGTTTCGGGATCCATTTTGTCGCTTCCCCGAAACACGCTGACATGCTGCTGGTTACGGGACCAGTGACCAGAAACATGGCCGAAGCTGCCAAGAACACGTATCAAGCAGTGCCCGCTCCCAAGCTGGTGGTAGCGGTGGGCGCCTGTGGATGCAGTGGCGGCATTTTTGCCGGTAGCCATGCCATCGTCGGCGGTGTCGACGCGTGCCTTCCTGTGGACGGGTACATTCCCGGTTGCCCACCAACGCCGACCATGCTGATTACAGGAATCCTCGAAGTCTTGCGGCGCTGCCTGCCGAAGATTTCCGTGCGGCCAAGCTTGGAGACTGCGAAGGCCTGAGCAGAGAGAACCGAATTCTCTTCCGCTCGCGACCATTGCTCTTGGCCCTGCGACTCCAGTGCCAGGGCATCGGGGATAACTTGCCTAATCTAGAAATGATTGCCAGCGCTGGCAAGGTTGCGTTTGGACGCGCCCATCAGTGCCCAACGAAAGGGCCCACCGAGCCATGCGTGTCAATTTGAAACTGAGACACTACCGCTCATTTCAGCTTGTTGACTTGTTCAGCCCGGCAGCCTAAGATGCACACTCCATAAGGGATGCCCTGAGGAACTCAGTGTTTTCCTGCAAATCCGGCAGGGCTCGGCTACAGGAGGCAGGAAAATGGTCCGCCCTCCGGTCAGTGTTTCTACCCACCACCGCGCTTGTATTTCCGCCCTTCTGTTCTTGGTGTTGGTCGGCCTGGCATGGGCGGGACCTGCCAAAACCCCAGCGGATCAACCGGAAGCCGTAGTCGCCATCGGCGACGTTCACGGTGACTTTGATGACTTCGTCACCATTCTCCAGCGGGCCGGGCTCATCGACGCGCAGCATCACTGGACCGGCGATCAGACTACCCTGGTTCAAGTCGGGGACCTCTTGGATCGGGGGCCAAAGCCCCGTGAAGTGATGGATCTGCTGATGTCGCTGGACAGGGAAGCGCCAAAGGCAGGCGGACGAGTAGTGAGCCTGCTGGGCAACCACGAGATGATGAATCTCATGGGAGACCTTCGCTACGTCACCGCCCAGAACTATGCCAGTTTCGCAGACAGCAATTCGGCGGAGCGCCAGAGATCTGCCTATCAGGAGTACGTGAAATGGCGCAGTAGTCACCCTCAGCTCTTAGCCGAGCTTCCCCAGCCCATGGAACTAACCGAAGCGGAGTGGATGGCACGGCACCCGCCAGGCTTCATCGAGCAGCGCGAAGCTTTCAGTCCGAACGGGAGCTACGGTAAATGGCTACGAGGGCACTCTGCGGTAGCTAAAATCGGCGGAGTCATCTTTTTGCACGGCGGCCTCCATCCTGACCTGGCCAACTTGAAACTTGACGCGATCAATGACCGCATCCAGGACGAAATTAAAGCATTCGATGCCGCCAAACAATACTTGCAGGACGAAAAGTTAATTCTGCCATTTTTTAATCTTCAGGAAATTACCGCCATCGTGCAGGCCGAACTCGCGGCAGAGCGCAAGTCGCGGGTGCCGTCGAACCAGCAACGCCAAGCCAGGCTCACGCAATTCCTGGGGTATGGAGACTGGCTCAGCGTGCGTGCGGATGGTCCCCTGTGGTTTCGCGGTTACGACCAGTGGAGCGAAGAAGAAGGCGGGGCCCAGGTCGACAAGCTCCTGGATGCTTACAAGGCGACACACATCGCGGTAGGGCACACAGTTCAGAAGGGCGGGCGCATCCGGTCCCGCTTTGGTGGCAAAGTGTTTCTCATCGACACTGGCATGCTCAGCAGCTACTACCCTGGGGGCAGGCCGTCAGCCCTGGAAATCCGCGGCGACACGAAATTCACGGCCGCGTATATGGACCAACGGGTGGTGCTTCTCGAATCCGCTGGGCTTTCGCTTCGAAACGGAGGGCCTGGAGGACCTGCAGGGATTGGGGATGCTGCAAGGATTTCGGGAAGCCCGCCGTCCCCCCGAGCCTCTGTCACCAGCTGTCCTCTAATAACAGCGGCACCGCGATAAACGAGGGTCACAAAAGAGGCTTCTGCGGATGAAAAGGTGGATTGAGCGCGCGCTGAACATCCATCCCGGGGATCTGGGGCGCGGCACTCTTCTGTGCGCCTGTCTTTTCCTGGTCATCAGCAGCTACGTAATTGGTAAAGTGGCTGGCGCTGCCCTATTCCTCGCGCGGTTCCCGGCAAGGCAGCTTGCCTATGCGGACATTTCCAGCTCGGTGCTGGTGGCCCTTGTCGTAGCGGGCTACGTACTTATTGCGCGGCGGGCTCCTTTGCTCAATCTGCTGGTCTGCAGCATGTTATTCTTCGCCAGCAATTGCGCGCTGTTCTGGGGGCTTGCCCACTACTATTCCGGTCTGACCTGGCTCGCTCCGGCGTTCTACATCTGGGTCAAGATCTTTGGAGTGCTGGCACCGACGCAGATCTGGACTCTGGCGAATTATGTCTTGACGACGCGCGAGGCGAAGCGCGTGTTTGGGATGGTGGGTGGGGGCGCCATTGCGGGTTGGATCTTTGCCGGCCTCTTCTCCAAAACCATAACCAAAACGTTCGGCACGGAAAGCTTGCTGCTGGGCATGGCGCTGTTTCTTTTGATTTGTGCCGGGCTGGTGATCCTGATCTGGCGCAGCGGGCAAGTCGCCGTCGGCGGAGCGCATGAAATCGCGCAGGGAGCTGGCGAAACTGGCCCACGGAACTTGAACCAGAGCATGCGGTTGGTGTTCTCCTCGTCATACTTACGGGCCATCGCCGCCGTGATCTGTATTTCTTCTCTTGTGACCACCTTGACGGGCTGGCAGTTCCTGGCCATTGCGCAGCGGGTCCTGATAAACAAAGACGCACTAGCGATCTTTTTTGGAAACTTCAACTTTTATGCTGGGGTGATTTCGCTGTTGTTCCAGTTGCTGTTGACCACAAGGTTCCTGCGCCGTTTTGGCATCGGGACGTCGCTGTTCGTGCTGCCCGTTACCGTGTTCCTGGGTTCGGCCGGCCTGCTGGTTCTTGGCACGCTGGGCGCAGCACTCGCGCTGAAAGGCTGCGACCAAGTGCTGCGGTATTCCATTGACAAGTCCACGACCGAGTTGCTCTATCTGCCGCTGTCTGCCCGGGTCAAGTTACAGGTCAAATGGTTTATCGATACTGTGATCTGGCGCCTGGGCGACGGCCTTGCCGGGTTGACCGTTCTCATTTTTGCCACCTCCCTGCATCTGCCGGCACGTCAAATCAGCTGGATTGCGCTGCTGCTGGTCGGCGGCTGGGCGGTGGCAGTTTCTGTTGTGCGGCGGCAATATGTTGCTACGCTGAAGGAAAGTATCGGCCAACATCGGGTCGACGTGGAGCAAACCTCCACAGCGGTGCTGGACCGTTCGACCGCGGACCTGTTAGCGACCAAACTTTCGGCATCCGATCCCAACGACATCCTCTACGCGCTGAGCCTGTTTGAGGTGGAGCGGCAGAGAGCTGTGCATCCCGTAGTTCGGAGCCTGTTAAGCCACCCCTCAGCCGAGGTCCGGCGGAAGGCAATCGCTATTCTGTCGACATCCAGCGACAAGACCGTGCGGCCAGACATGGAGCGGCTGCTACGGGATCCCGACCTCAACGTGCGCACGGAAGCTCTGCTTTACCTGACCTACCATACACATGTGGACCCGCTGGAGCTAATCGAGGAAGTGGGCGACTTCCCCGACTTCTCCGTGCGTTCGGCCGTCGTGGCATTTCTGGCACGACCCGGCCAAGCCCAGAACCTGGAGGCCGCGCAGCAGATTCTGGCTGCCATGGTCAGCGAGCAAGGTGCAGAAGGGCAGCGGACCAGGGTGGAAGCGGCTCGGCTACTGGGCCTGCTCCCGGACTCTTTCGACCCGCTGCTCTCGACGCTGCTCGCCGATGCCGACACCGCCGTCGCGCGGGAAGCGATCCGGTCCGTGGGAAAACTGCGCAAGCGGCGGCTGGTTCCGGATTTGCTGGATCGCCTGGCGCATCGCGAGCTGGGCGGCGAAGCTGCTAAAGCCCTCGGGGAGGTTGGGGACACGATCGTCGGAGCGTTGCGCGACCATCTTGGCGACCCCTTGGTAGCAATTGAGGCACGAAGAGAAATCCCCGCCATACTGGTGAAGGTTGGGACACCAGCAGCGGCGCACGTGCTGATGGAGAACCTCCTGGAAAGCGACACCACCCTGCGCTTCCGTACGATTAGCGCTCTCAACAAGCTCCGCCGCCTCCACCCTGAGATCGAGACAGACATCCAGACGTTGGAGACGGTCTTAGCTGCCGAGATTCTGGGGCACTACCGGTCGTACCAGATTCTGGACAAGCTCGGCGCCACCGGGGACGGTCAAGATCCGGTAGCCCGCGCATTGACGGAGTCCATCCAGCAAGAATTGGAGCGCATCTTTCGTCTGCTCGGTCTGTTATATCCCCACCTTGATCTGCACGCTGCCTATTTGGGCTTGCAATCCAAGAGTGTATCTGTGCACGACAACGCGCTGGAATTCCTCGATAACGTCTTAAAGTCCCAGCTACGTGACATGCTGGTGCCGCTGCTGGATGGTAAGATCACCGTGGGTGAGCGTGCTCGCATAGCGAACCGGCTGGTGCGCACCAAGATTGAGAGCCGCGAACATGCAGTGGCGGCACTCGTGACCAGCGACGATCCCTGGCTAAGGTCTTGCGGCGCCTATGCAATCGGAACCTTCGGATTGAAATCTTTAGAAGGTGAATTGAATCGATGTCTCAATGATTCAGACCCGCTGCTGCGAGAGACGGCGCGGGCAGCAAAACAGCGTCTAGAGCAATTTGTGGCCAAAGCATGAACTCAACAAGCAGGCCTTTAGTACATTTCTCAACACAATTCAGGGGGGCTATTCCCATGCAAATATTTCATCTGCAGTGGCGGAGGCTGATTCTTGCAGCGGTGGTTTGTCTGATTTTCCCATGCTTGGTCATGGCCGCAGACGAGTCCACCCTCAACAAAGAGCAGATTAAGAATTTCCTTCTCACCGCCAAGGTGGTGGGCAGCAAGCAATCTACCAAGGGCATCACCCAACCTTGGCGGCTTACGCTGAGTGACGGCACATTGACACATGATGCTTCTTTCCAATCGATTGACGAACACAAGCCCACGGCAACATTGGCCAGTGGGCGAACCGAAATGAACTTCATAGATTCCTACAAGTACAACCTCGCTGCTTATGCGCTGGCTACGCTGCTTAGCCTGGACGACATGCTGCCGGTATATGTGGCGCGCTCATGGCGTGGCGATCCCGGCTCACTGAGTTGGTGGCTACCGGCGAAGATGGATGAGGACGAGCGCGTCAAGCAGAAGATACAGCCCCCCGATCCAGACGCTTGGGACAATCAGATGTACAA
>JBGQBN010000012.1:0-85398 GCA_041494805.1 Terriglobia bacterium
CGTAGCGACAGCAAGTACCCACACCGGCAGATGTGCTTCCCGAATGTCGTGCAGGCCGCGCCCTAGGAATGATTGCATGAGGAGAGCAGCCAACGACATCAACAGCGCTGGACGGAGCTCACGCCACTTCAGTGAAATCGGCATGAGCTCAGCCATCCTGTAGTGGCCCAACGCCAACGTGATCGCTGCGGGAAAGGCAACAAATGCCATGAGCTTCACGCTCAGCAGCACGACAGAGTGCAACGGCTCAGTCCTGAAGCGCGCCACGCGACCGAATCCCGACACGAGCACCCATGCGATCACCACCAGATACATCACCAGAACCGCAGTTTCGATCCCGGGCTGGCGAACAACATGGGGCAGTGCTGACACTCGACGTGTGGACAGCATGGCAAGCGCAGGGAATATCGCCCCGAGAATCACCAGTGCGGCGAGCGCCTCGCTTGCCTCGAACCCCTCAAAGGTCCGCAGCAACATGAGAACCACCGCCCAAAGCGCGAAGTAGGCGCCCACGTAAGTTCTGGGACGGATGGATGAAGCGGAATTCTCCACATTGTCAGTATACGTACACCATTGCAAGTAGGTTCCGTTGGGAACCCCCAGACTGCAAGCCATTCAACCAGCGGAAGTCCTCGAACCATCGGGGTCATTTGGCCGGTTAACGGGCTATCCGGAAGCAATCCACGTTAACGAAGATGGGCTATCCAAACACCTCACTGCGGATTACTGTTGTAAACAGGCGTTTACACCAACTATCCCCGGTCAATGAGTGTAATGGCGATGTTACGCCAACAACCCTTTGAGACACCGCCAACTCCACAGCTTTCATTGACTTGCCTACGCTTTCGCCATAGCATGCTTGCGCGTGATCGGCCAAACCATCTCGCACTACCGCATCGTCGAGAAATTGGGCGGTGGCGGCATGGGGGTGGTCTACAAGGCCGAGGATACGCGGTTGCATCGCTTCGTCGCCCTGAAGTTCCTCCCCACGGAGCTTGCCCGAGACCCGCAGGCACTCGCCCGTTTCCAACGCGAAGCAGAAGCCGCATCGGCACTGAATCACGCCAATATTTGCACCATTTATGACATCGGTGAGCAGGAGGGGAAAGCATTCATTGCAATGGAGTTTCTGGACGGCGTGACGCTCAAGCATCGCATTGCGGGAAGGCCCATGGAGACGGATATCTTGCTGAGCCTGGCGATTGAGATTGCCGACGGGCTCGACGCCGCACATTCCAAGGGGATCGTTCATCGCGACATCAAGCCTGCGAACATCTTTGTCACCGAACGTGGCCACGCCAAGATTCTCGATTTCGGACTTGCGAAGGTCGCGACGGCGGCCAGTTCGCCGAACCAGATTGCATCGGCGAATACGATGACAGCGGCCGAAGAACAGCACCTGACCAGCCCCGGTTCTACTCTCGGCACGGTCGCTTACATGTCACCGGAGCAAGCGCGGGCGAAAGAATTGGACGCCCGTACGGATCTGTTCTCGTTTGGAGCTGTCCTCTATGAGATGGCCACCGCTCAGTTGCCCTTCCGTGGCGAGAGTTCTGCGGTCATCTTCCGCGAGATTCTGGATCGTGACCCAGTCCCCGCGGTGCGGCTGAATCCTGACTTGCCAGCCGAACTAGAACGGATCATCAACAAGGCACTGGAGAAAGATCGCGAGCTTCGCTACCAGCATGCATCCGAAATGCGGGCCGACTTGAATCGGTTGAGGCAGCGGAGCGCATCGCACCCATCTGTCGCATTGCCCAAGGCGGCGGCGTCAGAAGCGCTGCCCCGGTGGGCGCATCTGCGGTGGCTTGCTCTGGGCGCGCTTGCAACCGTGGTGATTATGGTGCTCGCGTTTTGGCTACAGTCACCGCTGCCAGCCCCGAAAGTGTTGAACTACACGGACCTGACCAGCGATCGGGAGCGGAAGTTTCCTCCCCTGGTCACAGACGGCACGCGGCTATACTTCATGATGCCGCAGAAAGACAAATGGACCCTCGCCGAAGTCTCCACATCCGGCGGAGAAACGGCCCCCATTCCGTCACACTTAGAGGATATTTGGCTGGATGACATTTCTCCCGATGGGTCCGAGCTGCTGATTGGTCAATCTCATGAGCAGAGTTCCGACGGGCCCGTTTACACCTTACCCCTGCCAGCCGGCTTGCCCCGTCGCGTAGGAGACATTCTCGCACATGATGCCGGCTGGTCTCCCACGGGAGAACAGATTGTTTATGCGCGCGGGAATGAATTGCATCTAGCCAAACCCGACGGAAGCGAGTCTCGTAGACTGGTCACCCTTCCAGGGCCAGCTTTCTCCCCTCGGTGGTCGCCGGATGGGAAAGTGTTACGGTTCACTATAGAGGACGAGAAGACCAGTTCGAGCTCGTTGTGGGAAGTGGCCTCTGATGGAACTCGCCTGCATCCTCTGCTTCCCGGGTGGAGCAATTCCCCTTCAGAGTGCTGCGGGAACTGGACTATTGATGGGAGCTACTTCGTTTTTCGGTCGGAGAGAGTGGCAAATACGAGTAACCTTTGGGCGATTCGAGAAAAGAGTGGGTTTCTCCGCGGAAACCATTCGGAGCCGGTACAGTTGACCACCGGCCCGACAATGATGCATGCCCTAGTGCCGAGCCGGGATGGAAAGAAGCTCTTTGCGATCGGGGGGGCTCCCCTTGGCGAGCTCGTCCGGTACGACGCAAAGTCTCAGCAATTCTTGCCCTTCCTTTCCGGCATATCGGCCATCCAACTGGCATTTTCCAAGGATGGGCAATGGGTCGCGTATGTTAGCTACCCCGATGGGACGTTGTGGCGCAGCAAGGTGGACGGCACGGAGCGCCTCCAGCTCAGTTCTCCCCCGATGGCACCGTGGCAACCCCAATGGGCGCCCGACGGAAAGCAGATTGCATTCGCCGCCTATGTGCCGGGCAGACCAAACCATATTTACACCGTGTCGGCGGACGGAGGGGCTCCCAAAGAACTGACGAAGGGGGAACGCGATGAAGTTTTCCCCAACTGGTCGCCGGATGGCAATTCCTTGATCTTCGGAAACGCGCTATGGGAATTGGAGGGGTCGGCTCCTACCGCCATCTATCTCCTCGATGTGAAGTCCGGCCACATCACCACGCTCGGCGGCTCTGCCGGGACTTGGTTTCCCAGACTCTCGCCAGACGGCGCCTTCATTGCCGCTCTTTCAAAGGCTGGCCATCTCGAACTGTTTGAGTGGAAGACTCAGAAATGGACCGAGATCACCCAATCGAGTCTGATAACGAACAACTGTCCGACTTGCGTAATTCCCCTAAACTGGTCGCATGATGGCAGATATGTGTACTTCAACTCTGCCGCCGAAGGTGAACCGGCAATTTATCGTCTGCAAATCAAAAATCATAGGGTAGAGCGCGTGGCCAGCCTGGCCAACATTAAGCGCCCAAACACGGCAAGTTTCGGCGCTTGGACGGGTCTGGCTCCCGATGATTCTCCGCTGGCTCTCCGTGACATCAGCAGTTATGAGATTTACGCGTTGGACTGGCAGCTACCCTAGCGGCGCCGTTGTCGGCAAGGCTCTGGAACCGCTCCGCGAAGGAAAAGGCGTGGTTCAGGTGCTTGTGACGCTGCAGTAGGGAATGCAGAACGCTGTGGTTACAACGAAAGCCAAGGCCGCTCGACTCCGGGCGGCTTTTCCTTAGCATCGCGACGAGGTTGGGAGCGCGATAACTGTCGAAACCAGGTGTTTACACCAACTATCCCCGGTCAATGAGTGTAATGGCGATGTTACGCCAACGATCTGCGGACTAGGGGCGTTTCCGGACTTCCGAGCAACGCTTACTCACTCCGCCCGCAACATGGAGAACCTGCGTTTCGTTTTGAGTTTTGGCCCAAGAATCTCAAGCACGCTATTCAGGCCATCTCTGCCGAAGACCTCCACGCATCAATGCCTACCCTCCGGCGAGGAGTTCAGGAAGGCAATCAGGTCTCCCAGGTCGCTCTCCGCCAACTGGGGCCAGGAGAGCCCGAGTTGCTGCGTTTTGCGATACATCTCCGGGCCGTGGCGCCAGAGCGCCGCCGCCAGGGTGATGGAGGTGAAGACCTGATCGCGCCCGCGGAGAGCCGGGCCTGACGCCGTGCCTTCCGCCCCCGGGCCGTGACAGCGCGAACAACCACGCTGCTTGAACAAGCCCTCTCCCAGTTGAGGCGAGCCGGTTGGTTCGAAATAGCCCAAGCTGTTGAAAAAGGCCATCAGGTCAGCCATCTCGTGCGGCTTGAACTTGGGACGCTCCACCTTCTGCGTCTGCATCGCCCGAAGCATTGCTGGGGAGTGGTTCCACATCACCCCGGCAAATTGCGATAAGGTGGCTGGCAACTGGCGCCGCGAGGCAAAGTCGGGACCGATCCGCCCGCCTTGTCCGCGCACCGAGTGACACGTAATGCACCCTTTGCTTTGGAAAATCTTCCATCCGCGCCCGGGATCTGCCGGCAGAAGTTCGCGCTCCCGGCGAGGAGCGTTGCACACCTCGCGGATATAGGCCAGCAGGTCCGTCATCTCGCTTCCCTGGAACTGGGGCCACTCCATCCCGATGCGCTGCATGGTCGCTTCCATGGCGGGAGCGTGATTCCACATGGTTTCCGCCCACTCGATAGGCGTATCCACGCCTTGAATGGTGGAGAGATCCGGCCCGCTGGTGCCGCCGCGCCCAGCAACCGCGTGACAGTGAATGCACCCCTTGTTCCTCAACAGTTGCTGTCCACGTCCCACATTGCCAGGTTCATCCTCGTAGCAGGCGATGTACAAAAACGCGAACAGGTCGACCATCTCCTCCTCGGTGAGGACAGGTGGCGTCACCTTCTCCCTTTGCATACGCTCCCACATGCGTGGTGCGTGGTTCCACATAGCGGTCACCAGTTGGCTGAGACCAGACTGTGTTGCCGCAACACCCAAGTCCGGGCCGATGTCCATCTGGCTCACGCTGTGACATCGGGGGCAGCCTTTCCGCTCAAAGATCCAGGCGCCGGTTTGCGGATCGCCCATCAGGAACGTCACCAACCGTTTGCTCTGCCTCTGCCGCCACGTGAGCACCAGGACCAGCAAAGTGGTCGCCGCCAACGCTGCCAGCAACCAAATGACGAGTTGTCGTCTCGTGCTCAACGTTAGCCGGAATTTCTTTTTTGACTTCGAAAACGGCAGCGATTATACCCCCGAATCGCCTGCTCCGACGGTGTTGAGACGATTTTCATCCGGAGCGCCCCCAACGGTCTGCGGTCTGCGATCCGCGCCAGCACAGCCCGAAATTGCCCCAGATTCCAGCCCGCTTTTGCAACGCCTCTCCTTACCCCAACCCCGCAGGCTGGGGAGGGCATCGGCCCTAGACTGGAGAGGTCGCTGGTGAAATGGCGGTGTTACTTCAACTATCAGCCAGGACCTGGATTTTACAGTCTGTGATGCAGGTCACATACGACTTCTCTAAGGTGTCCTAAACTCCCACCAAATTGAGGTGAGAGGATGCAACAACCAGTACTAGCGCAGGCTATCGAGAAGCTCGCCCGAGTCGGCGAGCAGGCTGGGATCACCGTCGAGGACATGATCCAGATTCTCAACGCGGGCGTAAGCGTGGAAACCTTGCTCGACCTCATCGAGCGGAGTCTTCAGGCTCCCCGAGAGGGAACTCGTCGCTCCTCCCGCTGGATCATCTAGCCGATTTCGAACAACTGAGAATTACTGGTGTAATGGCGATTTTACGACAGCAATCTGTTTGGGTGGTAAGTCGCTGCCGCAAAGGTGAAACCTGATAGGTCAAAACCACGACCTATAGGTGCCATACACCTCGGTCACTTTGGTCGTGATACCGCTGTTCGCTAGAATCATGCAAATGGGCTTAGTGTGCTTGATCGTGACTGGCGATACTACCCTGTTAGGTCAGATCAAATCAGAATTCAATGCGCACGTAGCTTCGCTTGATTTCCGTCAGGATTCTGCAAGCGCGACAGAACTCGCCTCCCGCCGTCATTTGGACGGACTTATCGTCGACTGTGATGATGTAGCCGGAGGCATAGAGACGCTCTCTAAGGTACGAAACAGCCGCTCAAATAAGGAAACCCTGATTGTCGCGGTTGTAAATGGCTCAACCAGCGTAGAAAAGGCTCTTGATTTAGGGGCAAACTTCGTACTCTGCAAGCCGATTCAGGAAACTCGACTGCGTGCCGTCCTGGATATCGCCCTTCCCAAGATGGAGCGTGAACATCGCCGGTATTTCCGATACGACATAGATTTGCCCGTGACGCTTCGGAATCATCTTGGGCAATCTGTCGCCGCTAGGATGAAGAACGTGAGCGAGGGCGGACTGGCCATCAAACTGGTTGATCCAGTGCATTTCAAAGGAGTCGTTCCGGTAGAATTCGACGTTCCAAGCATTGTGCCACAGCCTTTCCGTGCCAAAGCTGATATTGTTTGGAGCGACTCTTTTGAAATGGGCTTGCGCTTCTTGCACATCGAAAAAGGCTCGCGAGTTACCCTCCAGTCCTGGCTGAATTTGTTAGAGGCACAATGTCAGTTCCGTGAGTCAATAACTGGCCGCGACTAAATTGTCCCTCTTCCGCGCAGCCGCGTGTCGAGAACCTCGCTCATTGTGTCATCATCCGAGATTGTTGTTGTAAACAGGCGTTTACACCACTTGACCCGGTTACTGGTGAAATGGCGATGTTACATCAACAATCCAGGACCTGGTAGCCTCTGGGATAGTTTCCGAGTCGTCGACAAATCGTCCAGAACTAGTCCGACGGGAACGGAACGATGGCCAACGAGCCCGGTTCGTGACCAGGCAAGCCCAAACAGGCCAAGAAATCGACTCTCGCATTTATGCTCCAGTTTTGGAGCAAAAAGTATGAATCAGCCGGCGCGCCTGTGAGCGGCAAACAAAGAGCAAGAACAAAGGAGCCGCATCGAGCGGCTCCCTACTTCGAAGGTGAATTCGATCCTACTTCGGCTCCACTAGGATGACCTCCGATGGTGAGTCGCCATGGTTCTGCGGCAGGTGGCTTTCTCCAGGCATGACGTTCACGTCGCCGGGCTTGCCCGGACTCTCCCGCGTCGTTCCGTCGGGCAGCGTGAAGGCGAAATTTCCCCCGCTCAGGTTAATGGCGATCAGTCGCGGATGGCTGTGCATCACGGACTTTTCGCCCGGACCGTAGCGCACGCGTATCACCCGCGCCCGGTCGTTTTCCATTTCCATCTTGTAGTGCTTCGGATCAAGCTTGGTGGAGTCGTCCTCGCTCTCTTTCGCAGCTGCCATTACTACGCCCGGCTTCTCCTTGAACTCGATCAGGATCACCTCGGTCGGCTTGCTGCCGATATTTTCGGGCGTGTGCGTAAACGGCTCCGCCCACACGACATCGCCGGCCTTGCGGGGACCCTGCGGCGCATTACCCGCAGATACATTCTGCTTTAACGTGCTGTCGGTCAGAAATACTGCAACAGCGTTGGGGTGACTATGCGTCACCGACTTCTCGCCAGGCGGGAAGGTGATGCGCAGCACCCGGACCTGATTGTCTTCGAATTCCACCTTGTGATGCTTGGGATCCACTTTTACGGGGTCCTGCGCGAGTCCAACTCCCGCGAGTAGCAGTACCGCAACCGTCACACACATCAGACGTCTCATATGCCCTCCTCTTCAAGCGGCGGGAGAATGCTACACCCGCCACGCCTATCGCGCAAAGCTTGGGAGATAAGGCGATTTCCGTTCCTCTCCCATCACGGCGTACTCGGATACGACCGGATTGTCGAAGAGTTGCCGACAATCCGAGAATTGTCCCATGGTGGCTTCGAACCGAAATGCCGAGCGCGGCCACTTCTACGGAAAACAGCGCCAAGTAAGCCGTACGCACTTGACATGAGATGATTTCAGTGAAGCCGCTGGCGCGATTACACCAACTTGCTCTACGACCCATGTTCCCGGATACACTGAAAGCTCAGCACGGTAAGTGCTCACCCAAAGTGCTATGCGAATCCTTGTGATTGGCGGAAACGGATTCATCGGCTCACCGCTTGTGCGGGAGCTGCGCGATTCTGGCCATGAAGTCGCCGTGTTTCATCGCCGCCGTGATGCTGGTCTTGGCGATGTGGAGCAGATCCAGGGGGACCGCAATCGGCTTGTGGAGTACCGCACCCCCGGCAGATAAAGCGGCTGGGCGTAAGTCAAGCCATCCAGGGGATGGGAAAACAGTTTGCCAAACGGGGCCGGGTTAACATTCGCCGGTGTAAGTATGGTTTCATTCGCGTTCAGGCCCTGGCGGGTGTTGTCATTGTGGTAGGTGGTGACGCTGACCAACGTGGAGGCCGATGGAGACCTTAGAGTAAGGACCGAAGCTGCCAGCATCAGGACGACAAGACAAAGGGCCAGCCGCATGGAAGCAGACCAACTGGCTGGACGCCATCCTGAATTTTTAGAGGCAAAGAAGTTAGCGTGCATAGCGTTCTCCTTGTCCTACTATTCCTGCGTTCTGTCATCAGTTTCATTGAGATTTCCGCACACCGATTTCTGGCACAACTCTCACCGAACCGTGAGTGTCAGCGGGACCGATTTCTGCAAGGAACCGGAGGCGCCAGTGACGGTGATGGTGTAAGTAACCGGCGGCGTTCTGAGGGGCGGGCCTTGGCTTGCCCCACCACAAGCGGCTTCGAAAGTGATTCCGGCGGACAACGCCGAGCACAGCAACAGGCCCAGCAGTTTTCTCTTTCGTGTTCTTCGCTCCGGCTTCGAAGCTAAGCCAATTCCCAACCATGCAAGTCCGGCTGCCGGCAACCACAGGGCGTATTGCAGGCCGGAACTGCCGAACCCGTGCGGACTGGCTGAAGCTGTCCGTGCCACGGTCGAGATCGTGAGAGTAGAAGTCACAGACCCGTCCGCAGCTGGGGTCGCCGATGCTGGATTCAGAGAGCAGGTAGGCGTCAAGCTCGACGACGGTTGCACAGAGCAACTGAGGGAAACGTTGCTGCTGAACCCGTTTATCGACGTTACCGTCACCGTTGAGGTGGCCGATTGGCCGGATACTACCGTGCCCGGCACGGCGGCAGTCGCGTCCAGAGAGAAATCAGGTGTAATGAAGTTGGCACCGACCAGATCGGACCCGAGCACTGTAGTCGTGCACTGTCCTGTCCCCACGCACCCCGCGTACCAACCAGCAAAGCTCGATCCCGCGGCTGGTGTAGCTGTCAGCGTGACCGCTGTCCCGGGGGCGAATTCCGCCAAGCAAGTGCTGCCGCAGTTGATTCCTGCGGGCATGCTGGTGACGGTTCCGGCACCGCCCCCACCCACATCCACCTCCAGGATGGGGTTCGCTCCAAAGACGGCAATGACCTGTTTATCGGCCAACATGTCCAGTACACAGGATCCGGTTCCGGTACAGGCCCCAAACCAGCCGACGAAGGGGACTCCCGCATCTGGGGTAGCGGTCAGAGTGACCGTGCTGCCTCCCGTAAAAGGCGCGGAGCAGGCGGTCCCATTTGTGCCACAATTGATCCCCGCCAAATCGCTAGTCACTGTTCCCGCCAGCCCGTTGCCGGTCACGAACACCGCAATGGTGAACGGCCCGGCCGAGGAGCCAGCCGTTAGGCCGACAGCCTGCGGGTTGCAAGCAGCATCATCGCCGAAGGTCAAAGTTGCATTCTTCGTCCCCGAACTTGCTGGATTGAAGACCGTACTAACGATGCAGCTTTGGCCTGATGGCAAAACCGCGCCGCAGGTATTGTTGGAGATGGAAAACTCGCTGGCGTTCGCGCCGCTTTTGGAGATGTCCGTGATGTTCAGAGTTGTAAACCCGCCATTCGTTATGGTTGCTGTTTGCGGATCGCTCGATGTACCGGGTGACACGTCGCCGAAGTTCAGACCTGGTGGCGTCAACACCACTGCGGTGCTGCACGCCGAAAGGCTGATCACGTGGAGGCTCAGGAAACTGCCGCTGGACGGAGTAAGCGTTACCGCGCTGTTCGTGACACCGTCCCCACCGGCAGTCTTTTGGATTCCGAGGTCGCACTGGCCTCCGGTCGGGACACTGGGGGGGCAGTTGTTTGACTCAATGACGTATCCACCTCCGACCGCAATGGAAACATCTTCTGCCGCGTTGTGGTTGTTGGTGACAGTTACAGTTTGGGGAGCGCTCGTCGCTCCGTTGTATACAGTGCCAAACTGTACATCGTCCTGAGAAGCGCTGATCGGCGCCACCGCAGTTCCGGACACGCCCACGACCTGCGGGCTCGTGCTGTCGCTGTCCGAGATCGTGATGCCCGCGGGATAACTGACTGGAGCAAAATCCGGGCTGGGCTGAAAGGTTACGTTGACAGTGCAAGTGCCAGCCGGCGGAATTATCTGGCCAGCGCAATTGTCCGTCGCGCTGTAATTCGCGCCGGGAATACTCACTGTGTTAATTGTGAGGCTGGAGTTTGCGCTGGTGTTGGTCAAGGTGACGGTCTGGGTGGCGCTTGCGGTGCCTGCTTCCAGGTTGCCGAACGCCAAGCTTGCCGGAGTGAAGGACACGTCAGGAATAACCGAGCCGGACCCGATGCCGCTGAGGGCGATGGGTTGTGTACCAAGGGAAGCATCGGTGGTGACGGTCAGTGCCCCCGGTATCGAACCAGACAATGTCGGAGAAAAGGTTACGTCAATGGTGCAACTCTCTCCGGCCGCCAGCGACGCTGGGCAATTGTTGGTCTGCGAGTAGTTTCCGCTGGTAGAGACGCTGTTGACGGCCAAGCTTGCGCTCTGATTGTTGGTCAGAGTTACAGTTTGAGCGACGCTGGATGCGCCCGGTGCTATGGTTGCGAAGTCCAGGCTGGAGGGTGAAAAACCCACAGGCGCGAGACCGACCCCTGAAAGGCCTACAAACCAAGGTTCTGAGAGTGTGATTGCGCCATTGATGGTTCCAATAGCATTGGGAGTGAAGCTCACTTGAATGCTGCAACTTGCCTTGGGCACGAGGGATGAAGGACAGTCGTTGGTTTGCGAATAGTCGCCACTGGCAACCAGGGTAGTAGTGCCCAAATTCCCCGTTCCGATATTGGTCAATGTGACTGTCTGAGCGGCACTTGCCGCGCCCCCTGGGCTCACAACTTGGGGAGGGAATGTCAAGGTGTTGGGTGAAAAACTTGCTCCGGGGATCTTCGGGGGTGGGCAGCTATACGGCATGGCCTGCATCACGATCAGTGCCAACGCAAAGCACTGAGAACCAGTCTTAACCGTGGCGCGGCGACGGCTGGAAGCGCAGGCGCATCCCTCAGCGGCTGAAACCGGTTTTGTTGTCGCGTTTTTCCCGCGAAATGCCCAAAGCAGATTCTTTAAACCGGTCCTAATCATCGCAGGCCTCCTTTGGCAACCGCTGGGTTGTCGCGGCAGAGTTGTTGCTGCTGCGTGGTGATGAGCGCGAACGGATAACTAGAGGATTGACCCATCAGCAAGGGGTTCGGAGACTTGCCGAGAAGGTTGGCGTCAAAGAATGCAGCAACGTAATCGCGCACCGCCGAGATCGTTCCTTCCGTCCGCATGGCGCCCGCCGGTGCGCCCAATCCGGGCAAGCCTTTGAACAGCCACACGAAGTCGGAGACGGTGAAGTGGTCTGCGCCTCTGAGATTGAGCGCCAGGCGAGGTCCGTGCAGGTTCCGCCACAATGTGCACTCGTCATCGCGCCAACGCTCGCGCCCGGCTGCCACAAGCAGGACAGGTTTGCTTGTTCCAAGAACAGATTCGGCGGATAACACGCCGTCGAGGAGTACACCTGCGCGCAACCGCGGTTCCCGCTCCAAGCCGGCGAGGCTGACCTCGCCCCCAAGAGAATGACCCATCACTCCGAGGCGGGCGGTGTCGAGCTTGCCCGCGAATGGGTTGTCACTCGCGGTACTAAACCGCAGCAATTCAGCCAGGAAGAATTTCAGGTCCGCCAGCCTTACAGAACGTGCGAACTCCAGGGATGCATAATCCGCACGCATGGTGCCTGGGTCGAGGTAGCTGCCGACAGCCGACCTGGCCAGCCTTCCGTCAGGAAACTCAACCGCCGTCGATTCATAGGTGTGGGCCAACGAAGCGACCACGTAGCCGCGACTTGCGAGGTCCTCGAATAGGAAGGTGTAGTCCGTGAATGTACCGGTGTAGCCGTGGGAGGCGACAATAACGGGATAAGCTCCGTCGGCCACGCGGGCGTTCGCGCAACTATTAGTTCTAACTTCGGGAAGTTGGATTCCCGTAAGTTGCGACACATAGCTCCAGACTTTCGGCGAAGTGTACTGAGCTGGCCTGCAGGGTTCGGCGGCTGAGATTGGATACCAAAATCGGACGAGCAGTTCCCGCTTTGCACCATTCCGCAAGTAAGGATCTGTCCTGCCATGGTCTACCGCTCTAATCCAGAGAGTCCCGACTTTGCTGGGACCCGTCGGTGCCGGCACTGCTACGTTCCAGGCGGCTCGGCCCACCGGCGAAGTGGGGACTTCCTGGCGACCAGAGTTGGCCTTGGCCAGATCCGGCCTGGTGTCACCGTCGAGGCCCCCGGCGGCACCATTAGCCGGATGGACGAATAATAGCCAGAGCAGACCGACGGTCAGAAATCTTCTTGGTTGACACATTGCCAAAATCGCCCTGGCCTTCATGAATCGCCTCCACGACCGGGAACCGGCCGCACGGGGCCGGGCGGTGGCTGTCTTGGGGGTTAGTTCGGACAGCCCCCTACCCCGGACCCTGGTGCTCACGGCCGTTTGTAGCGGCGGCAAGATGAGGAAGTCCTCAGGGCTGGCTGATGTTTTGCTGATGTCTGGGCTGCTCAAAAGGGGTATTAGAGTTTCCGTAACGGGTCTATAATCCAAAGGTTCTTTGGGTTAGGAGGGAGCCGTGGATGGCGACTTCCGAGTGGGGCCCTGGCTGGTCGAACCCAGCCTGAACACCGTCTCTCGCAACGGGACGACGGTGCATCTGGAGCCGAAGCAGATGGGGGTGTTGGTGTGCCTGGCCGAGCACCCCGGCGAACCGCTCTCCAAGGAGAAGCTGCTGCATTCGGTCTGGCCCGACACTTTCGTCAGCGACGACGTATTGACCCGCTCGATCTTCGAGTTACGCCGCGTGTTTGAGGACGACGCCCGGGAGTCACGTTTCATCCAGACCATCCCCAAGCGGGGCTACCGGCTGGTGGCGCCGGTCGTGCCCGTTAACGGCACATCGGGGGACCACTCTGCGGCATCGTGGGCGGGAGAGCCTGCGCACGGTGGGGCCCGTTGGGGCAGTCGCACGTGGCGGATCGGCGCACTAGCTGTCGTTGGCATCGTTTTGCTTTGCGGTCTGCTGTTCGGGCTGAACGCGGGTGGCCTGCTCGACCGCATGCTGGGCAAGAGCGATGTGCCTGTCATCCGCTCCCTGGCGGTGCTGCCGCTCAAGAACCTCTCTGACGATCCCGAGCAGAAGTATTTCGCTTGGGGGATGACGGAGGAGTTGATCACCGATCTCTCCCAGATCAGCGCGCTGAGAGTCATTTCGCGCACTTCGTCCGAAATTTACGAGAACACCGGCAAGTCCCTGCCGGAGATTGCGCACGAACTGGATGTGGATGCGATCGTGGAAGGCTCGGTGCAACGCTCGGGCAACCGGGTCCGCATTACAGCCCAGCTGATTTATGCACCGCGAGACAAGAACATCTGGGCCCGCACTTACGAGCGGGATTTGCCCGACGCGCTGGCCCTGCAGAGCACGGTCGCGAGCGCCATCGCAGAGGAAGTCAGAGTCCAGGTTTCTCCGAATGAGCAGGCGCGCTTAAACGCACCGCACACGGTGATCTTGAATGCCCTGGATGCCTACCTTGAGGGCAATTACCACTTGGATCGGCTCGGCAAGGGATTCGGGGATGAGGAGCCCAGGAAAGCGGCGCAGTATTTCCAGCGAGCCATCAACGAGGACCCCAATTTCGCTCCGGCCTACATCGGGCTGGCCCGCGCCCATCAAGGATTGATGCGTCTCTCGCCACGAGACTACGAGATCAGAAAGGCGGCCGCTGGGAAGGCAGCAGCATTAGACCCAACCTCTGCGGAGGTCCACGTCCTCCTCGCCGAACTGCACTGCGACGACTGGAACTGGTCTCAGGCGGAAGAAGAATACCGCCAGGCCATCGCTCTTAATCCCAACAGCGCGGATGCCCATGACAGTTTGGGTCACTTTCTAGACGCGACCGGGCGCCTGGACGAAGGCATGAAGGAGTTCCAGCGTGCGCAGCAGCTCGATCCCAGTTACGACCATCTGGCGCACCATCTGTCAAACCTGGTTGGGTTGGACCAGGCTATCCAGCTGGGGAAGCACAATCTTGAGAGCCACCCCGATGACGGCTACGCGCACTGGGCGCAATATCAAAATTACGTGTTAAGAGGGATGTACCCGCAGGCAGTCGAGGAAATAGGGCGGACAGTGAGGCTGTTTGGTCACCCGGAGATCGCGGCTCATGTGGATCATGCTTTCGCCACTTCGGGCTACCCGGACGCCGCCAGGGTCTTTGCGGCGGACCTCGAGAAGCTGCAGGTAGAGGGTGAGATTTACATGCCGGGCATCCTGGCGGAAGTCTATTCAACCTCGGGAGGCGAAGACCGCGCTCTGTACTGGCTGGAAGACGCGTACAAGCACAAGTACAGCCTGGGCTCCGACGGCGGCTTGATGTGGCTCAAGGGAAACCCCATGTATGGCCCTCTCCGTTCGGACCCGAGATTCAAAGACCTGGTTCACCGCGTTGGGCTGCCGCCATAATCCCCTTCTCTCGTGAGCACAGTCACAAAACTCGTGCGTGCCGTTGCCGCCTGTCTATTGGCGATCTTTCCTATCCCTGCTACCGCGCAAACCCAAACCACCGCGCGCATCGCCGGCACCGTGCGAGATGCACAGGGAGCCGTGATCGTCAAAGCGGACGTCACGGCTGAAAACGCCGACACGGGAGAACGGCGCACGGTCACAACTGACGAGTCAGGCAGCTTTGTTCTGACAGCGCTTCCTCCGGGCGCCTATCAGATCAGCATCTCGGCCCACGGATTTGCCTCCGCCCTGTTCAGCATCAGGGCAGGGATCAGCGAAACCGCGACCGTAAACGGCGTGCTCAAAGTCGCGGGAGCCACCTCCGAAGTCACGGTCAACGATGCTCCGCCCCTGGTCCAGTCCAGCAGTGCGGAAATCGGGGTTGCCATCGACGCGCGTACCCTCTCTGCCATTCCGCTGCCCACGCGCAACTTTCTCCAGCTGGCCGCACTCTCACCCGGGGCCAGCATGCCTTTGACCAACAACAACGCCATTGGCCGCAACACGCCTAACTTCTCGGTGAACGGCGCACGTACGTCGCAGAACAATCTCCAGATCAACGGCGTGGACGCAAACGATATCTCCGCGCACGATTTTGACGCAGTGGCCATCCCGGCGCCCGAAAGCATCAGCGAACTGGTCGTGCAGACCTCGATGTATGACGCTTCCGTCGGCGGCGCGGGTGGCAGTGTGCAGGTGGTGACGAAGAGCGGCAGCAATGCGCTGCACGGAAATGTCTACGAATACTTTCGCAACACCGCGCTCAATGCCAACGATCCCAATCTGAAGGCGGTAGGTTTGGGTCCGCCAGTGCTGCGGCGCAATGTGTATGGAGCCGCGGTCGGCGGACCCCTGCGCAAAGACCGGGCATTCTTTTTTTTCTCCTACCAGGGCACGCGAGAAGCCAACGGCGCCACCGACCAGAGCTTGTACAAGAGCGTGTTGATTGCCGATGGTTTGACCGATGACCGTTCCGAGGCGACTCTTCTCAATACCTTCCCGGTGTCCTCGATCGATTCGATTGCACTGGCTCTTCTTAACGCCAAGCTCCCCAGCGGTCAGTTTCTGATCCCAACTCCACAGCGGGGAGGGCGGGTTACTGGCACGGCGGTGTCTACGTACCACGAAGAGCAGTTCAATACCAATTTCGATTACCGCATCGGTTCTGCGGACTCCCTCGCCGCAAAACTCTTCTTCGCCGATGCGCCGCAATTCTACGCCCTGGGCGGAGCGACCTTCAGCGGCGGGTCGAGCCTGCCCGGTTTTGGCACTGAACGCACTGTCAACAACCGGATTCTTTCGCTTCAGGAAGTCCATACCTTCAGCCCTCTCACCGTGAACGAGGCCCGCGTCGGCTACAACTTCATCCGCAACAACGAAGTGCCGCAGGAAGCGATCCGGGACTCGGACATTGGAATTCATCGTCCGACGGCCGACACTTTTCCCGGCCTGCCGCTGATTCTGCTGGCCCGCGAATCGGGCGGGGCGGCAATCGGTTCGTCGTTTGTTACCGTGCAAGGTACCTCTCCATCCCTATCGCTGGTGGACATTCTGTCCCTCCAGCGAGGCCGGCACAGTATCCGCGTCGGCGGAGAGTTTCGCCATTACCGGTGGGATGCTCACGCTAACGTGAATGCATATGGAGAGATTGATTTCGCCACCTTCAACGATTTTCTGACCGGAGCCAGCGACTTCTCCTCGATCGGAACCGGGCTCGACCGTCGCAACTTCCGCGCCAGCGACTACAACGTCTTCGTACAGGATGATTGGAAGTTGTCGCGCAAGCTGACGGTCAACCTGGCACTACGTTATGAACTCGACCTGCCACCTTACGACACCGAAGGCCGCATCGGTGGCTTCGATCCTGCACTCTACCGGCCGCGCATGGAAGTGGATGAGAACGGGTTTCCGGTGGGGCCGCCGGTTGGCGGCATCGTAATGGCCGGGAATGCGCTTCCACAGTACGACTTGCCTGGGGTTCCGAAGGTTGGAAAGCGCATTCTCAAAAGCGTTGACCCGAACAACTTCGGTCCACGTCTGGGCTTAGCCTGGTCACCGCTGAACTCCGATCGCCTGGCGCTGCGCGGTGGATACGGCATTTTCTATTCGCGACCGTCATTCATTTATCTCGGCCTCGATTTCTTCGCAGCCCCGTTTTATATCACTTCTCTATCCTTCGGGCAGACCTTTGCCGACCCCTTCCCGAATGCGCTTCCCGCGAACCGCTTCCCGGTTCTGCAGCCGGGCATTCCGCTCACTGCGGCCATCATGGACCGCAACAACCGCACCCCTTACTTCCAGCACTTCAATGCCAGCGTCGAGTATGAATTGGCGCGCAACACGGCTTTTCAAATTGCTTACGTGGGCACCCGGGGGGTCCGTCTGTTTCGGCAATTGGCCACCAATCAGGCACGCATTGCCAGCGAGAACCACCCGGTCGTCAATGCGGTGACCGGCGAGCCAATCACTGTGAACACCGATAACAACGCTCCCCTCCGCGCACCCTTCCAGGGAACGGAAACCAGCTTCTTCAGCCTCAATCAGACCAACGGACAATCCACCTACCACTCGCTCCAAGCCACACTGACCAGGCGGCTGTCGCATGGCCTGGAATTCCAAGCGTCTTACACTTTTTCAAAATCCATCGACAATGCCTCGAACGCAGGCGGCGGAGCGTTCTCGGACGGTTCCCTGGACACCAGTAGCGCGCTCGACACCGGCAACGTGTGGGGCAATCAGCTTGAAGGTCACGCCAACCGCGGTGTCTCCGATTTCGATCGCACCCACCGCTTGGTGCTTTGCTATGTTTTGGATTTGCCGAAACCGTCGCTGGTCAATTCTCCTCTGCGGGCTCTGCTTTCCAATTGGCAATTATCGGGCTTGGTCATCGCCATGTCGGGTCTTCCCTTGGATATCTTCGATCCGGCAGCAGGCTCACTGTATGGTTTGACTGGGGCGCGTCCCAACTGGGCGCCCGGCGCCAATCGCAAAACAGCAACCGGCAACATCCCACCGGGGTATTACTTCAATCCTTTCGCCTTCTCGCTCCCCACGGTACAGCCAGGACAGCCCATCCCGAGCGCCCATGATCCCACTGCGGTCGCCCCCGACGGAGGAACGGACATCGGGAATCTCGGGCGCAACCTGTTGCGCGGTCCCAGCCAGAGCAATGTGGATTTCTCTATCCTCAAACGGCTACCGCTCAGTGAATCCAAGAACATTGAGTTGCGGGCGGACTTCTTCAACATGTTGAATCACGCCAGCAGAAGTAATCCGATCAGCGACATCAGTGTTGCCGAGAATGTGGATCCGACCGGCCGCATTCTCAGTCCTGGCGATTTCGGCCGTGTTTTGAGCTTCGATTCCAGCCCACGCATCGTTCAGCTATCTCTGAGTTTCAATTTCTGACACCCGGTAGCCCCCACGGTCAGCCCGCTCTTCGAAGCGAAACTTTGGGGCAGGTCCGGCTTTCGTTTCAGCTACCGTGTTTTCTGGTACTTGGAACTGGAGGCAGCCCGTAATACCTTCCTTTTACAGAGTAGAGATCACGGTGTGAAACCTATTTGGAAGGAAGGCTGCAATTTGTGGTGATTGTTTTGCTTATTTTACGAAGTTAGAAGAGGAAATATCGCGGCAATTCGCGGTAAAGCGGCTCTCCTCCTTGCCCGATCTACTTTCCTGCGATGTCCCGCGAGCACGGGCCGAGCTGGCCAAGCATGTCACCCAAATCACCATGCACCCGGCCGAACAAAACGGTGGTCGACACTACATCTGTCAGGGAGACTGGAATTTGCTGGGAAGCCTCACCTGCAGAGGGGACGTTCGGATGGTTGCGGGGGGTGGATTTGAACCACCGACCTTTGGGTTATGAGCCCAACGAGCTACCAGACTGCTCCACCCCGCGCACTCATCATAACAACCGCACCACTCAGCGTCAAACTGCGTCAGTTTTTTAGTTTGTGACGCTCGCAGGCGGCTACGATTTTTGTTGGGTCGATGGCTTCTTTATCTATTTGCTCTTCCAAGATTCTTCCGTCTTTGCCGATCAGGAAGTTGACCCGGCGGGCGGTCTTGTACTTGTCGAAGTAGATGTCGTACTTGTGCGTAGTTTCCCCGCCCCAATCGCTTAGCAGCGGGAAAGTGACTCCAATTTGATCGGCGAATGCTTTGTTGGCGAAGGGACTATCCATGCTCACACCCAGGACCTGGGTGTCGGCAGCTTCCAGCTTTTGCAGGTTCTGCTGGAAGTTTTTCATTTGCTGGGTTCAACCGCCGGTGAAGGCAAAGATGTAGAAGGCCAGCGCAACATTTTTTTTGCCGCGATATTGGCTGAGGGTAACGTCTTTCAGGTCGCTACCATCGAAGAACTGCAGCTTGAAATCGGGCGCCATGTCGCCGACCTTCAAGGTGAGCGGCGGTGCGGGGGGTTGGTTACTTTGCGCGAGCGAGAATGGGGACATCGTTGCCCCAACCAGCAGCCAAGCCGCTAGCGCGGGCAGCACAACTTTCCGCATAGAAGTCACCTCGTAGGAAATCACTGCAAAAAGGCTATTCTCCCGGCTGGCGCAGGTCAACGTCAAATTTTCCTAGACGTTGCGTAATGACCCGATAAACCAGTACATTTCTTTGCAGAGACATTAGCAGACCTCGCCAGCGAATGAGCCTCCAGACTCTCAACGACATCTTCTTTGCGACCGTGGAGCGCGGTGAACCCCGCGTGATGACCTACCGTACGACGGGCGGCTGGGTTCCGATTTCTTCCCACGAGCTGTATGGGAGAGTGGTTGGCGTCTGCCGCGCGTTGAAGGCCTGGGGTATTTCCCGTGGTGACCGGGTAGCCATCCTGAGTGAGAATCGGCCGGAATGGACAACCGCGGATATGGCCGCGCTTCTGCTTGGGGCCGTGGTGGTGCCTATCTATACCACCCTCACCGCGGAGCAGACGGCCTACATCTTACGGGACTCGGGTGCGCGCGTGGTTTTCGTTTCCACGGAGAAGCATCTGCAAAAGGTACTTGATATCCGGGATCGGACATTGTTGGAACAGGTAGTCGTCATGGACGAAGCCCAGACCTCCCACGCGGCCCACATGTATCGCCTGATGCAGGACGGTCCCAAGGAGCGCGATGCACAATTTGACGCCGGCGCCCGTGCGGTTGGGCCCGAGGATCTTGCGACGATCATCTACACCTCGGGGACCACCGGCATTCCCAAGGGGGTGATGCTCACGCACGGCAACATGGCTTCGAACATTGCTTGCTCACTCTCGGCATTCGGCGTCAGTTCCGGCGACATCAGCATTTCCTTTCTTCCGTTGTCACACGTCACCGCGCGCCACGTGGATTTCGCCATGCTCTACCACGGTGTCACGCTCGCGTATGTTCCTTTTGTGGAGCAGCTTCCGCAGGCGCTCCTGGAAGTACAGCCCACGATCTTTGTCGGCGTGCCGCGGGTCTATGAAAAAATTCATGCCCAGGTCGACCAGAAAGCGAAGGACTTTCCCCAACGATGGATCTACCACTGTGCGTTGTCGGTCGGCCAGGCCCACAAACCTGAGATTCTTGCCGGCCAGACGCCGGCTGCGCCGGCCTGGAGAATCGCCAACCGGTTGGTGTATTCCCAGATACGCGCAGGCCTGGGCGGCCGGGCGGAAATCTTCATCTCCGGGGGAGCGCCCTTGGGACGCGAACTGGCCGAGTGGTATGCCACCATTGGCATCCGCATTCACGAAGGTTACGGCCTGACTGAGACTTCACCGGTTATCGCGGTGAATACTCCGAACGCGCACAAGCTGGGTACGGTCGGCAAGCCGCTTTCGAATGTCGAAGTACGAATCGCCGACGACGGCGAGATTCTGGTCCGAGGGCCATCCGTCTTCCGGAGTTATTGGAACAAGCCGGAAGAAACTCAGCAGGTTTTCGTGGACGGCTGGTTCAAAACCGGAGACATCGGCAACCTCGATGCCGATGGCTTTCTCTCCATCACCGACCGCAAGAAAGACTTGATCAAGACCTCGGGCGGAAAATTTATTGCGCCCCAGCCCATCGAGAACTCGCTCAAGCACAATGCGCTGATCGCCGAAGCCGTGGTGCTAGGCGAGAAACACAAGTTCCCTGCCGTCCTGATTGCGCCTTACTTCACGCTGTTGGAAGACTGGGCGCGGAACAACGGCGTAGCTTTCACTTCGCGCCAGGAACTCGTGGCCGACAGCAAGGTGCAGGCACTGTACCAGGGGATCGTGGACGATCTGAATAAGGACCTGGCCCGCTTCGAACAGCTGAAACGAGTCCTCCTGGTGCCGGAGGAATTTTCTGCGGAAAACGGATTGCTAACGGCCAGCATGAAATTGCGGCGACGGGTGGTGGAAGAGCGCTACCGCGACCGCATCGAAGACATGTACGCGCAAGCCGAGACGTCTGGTCCTGTGTCCCAGCCCGATTAGAGGCTTCGCACGTACCCACCCCGAAGGGATGAGCCCACCCTCGAAGATAGTATTGGTGCGAAAGGGTAGGCCAGCCCCCTCTACAACAACCAGATCTACCAGGTCTTGCCGAAGAACACCCCGTATGTGTTCAGGTGTCCGTTGACCTCGGGATGCACCTGGTCCCTATAGCTCCCGTACTGGAAGCGGAGGCCGCTGTCATACCCGCCCGGCCATTTATAGTCGATTGTGGAACTGGCCAGGGTTTGCGGCACGCTGACCGTGGAGAACTGGCTGGCAAACATAACGGAGTCTGCACAAGGCACGGGCACGGGGCCAGCATCGCAGATAGGGGCGTTCGACAGGTTCGGCCGCAAACTGCTGCTGGAAGCCACATGGGCCAATTCCACATTCCAGGCCAGCTTCTTCTTCAGCAGATAGGTTGAGGAAACGCTGTAGCTCTGGCTGATGGATTTGAAGGGAACCAGCGGATCTAGATAGAAAGGGTCGGTGCCAAACATCAAATCCGTCTTCAGGTTGCTCTGGTAATAGGAATAGCCCACACCTAACGACCAATCCTGTACCGGCCTCAATGTCACATAGCTGGTGTTCAGGTACAGCCGGTTCGAGCGTGGAAAAGGCTGCTGAGTTGCCGTCTGGAAGTCGCTCTGTCGTAACACACTAAAGTCCTCGGTGAAGCTCACCCTTTGATTGGGCGTAAAGCTTCCACCGGCAAACACGCGGTGCGAGGTTTGTGGATCGATCAGATATCCCGGTGCGTGTGTCCCAATCCACTCATAGCCGGAGCGCAGATTCCAAGTTTCGCCACGATGGAACTTCACTCCAAAACCAACGGTATTCGAGAAGGTGGAAGCAACGAGCCTGGGCACAAACGCATCTGCCGAAGAGCCTATCAGTCCGACACTGCTGAGCGAATAGAACTGCGGCCACAAGTCCGCATTCGAGCGTGTTACATCCGTGCGCCGGTAATGTGCTTCAACGTCCAACATGGAAGCAATGCTGTACTCCGTGCGCACTCCCGTCCAGAACCGGTGGATCGACGGGTTTCCGAAGAGAGTGTAGAACGGCGTGAATTCGTTGAGCGTGTTCTGCTGGTGGAAGTCAGCGATGGTGTGTAGCTTCTTCACCTTGAGCGGGTTCCAGTTCAGCGTAGCGTCGGCATTGAAGGAGTTCTGAGGATTGTTCGTAAAGAGATTATGCGCACGTCCGTAGCTGACGTTGCCGTTGAAGGTGAGTGATTGGGTGAGAGGAGCGTGCATGCGAACCGTGTCGATCTGGCTGTCGTGGCGGGGCAGGATGTTATGCAGATAGAAGCCCTGCACGGTATCGTCCACGACTTTGATGGTGTTTGGCCCCAATGGGGGCAACGATTCTCCGGCAATGCTTGCTGTGGTGCCAAAAAAATCTACGGGGTTCTGCAGTCGTTCGTTGAAACTACGGTAGTCGTGCTCGTAGGTGAGGACGACATGGCACACTTTCATCTGCACGCCGCCTCCGACATTGCGGGTGGTGTAGTTAACCTGCCGATAGCGGGCGGTGGAGTGGCAGGAACCGTCGCAACTTTCAGGGGCAGGGGGCAAGATCTGCGGGTTCGTCTGGTTACCCATATCGAAGAACTGCATCTGGCTCCAGCCTCGCCGCGCTTGCCAGCCCCCTTTCACGAAGACAGTTAGAGGTGTCTTCGGCACTTTGAGGCGGACGTTCGCGGTGTTCATGGTGCGCTTGACGCCGAACAACGCTCCATCGGGTATGAAGCTGGTGCGAATGGTTGCGTCTTCGTCGAGATTGGTACCGAAAGGCACGTTGTCCAAGTGGCGGATGAAGCTGCGGTTGGTCATGCCAAACGTAAAGTACTTCCCCAGGTGGAACTGGGTGTTCACGTCATAATCATCACGACTGATAATGTTGCTGCGGCTCTTCAGAGACGTATGCCCGGTGTAGTCGAGCCACGTCAGTGATAGGTCGCCTCCCACCGATTGCTGCAGACCGTCGTATTCACCCACTCTTCCCGGATACCCACTCGTGCTCACAAACCGGTAACTCGGAAGGAATACGAACAATTGATAATTGACCTCCGGCCCCTCAGCCTTGGGAGGATTGGATGTGGGCGCCGGAGCGGCCTGAGCCGCCGCCGAGACTGCCAGGCATAGCATCACCAGCCACCCCAGCACGAAATTCGATGTTTTCTTCATCGCAGACCACCCTTCGGCGACTGACGCCCGTTACTTCGGGTTCAACGAGGACTTGTCCATGAATAAGCTTCCGCCTGTCGCGGAAGGTACGTCGCTGCCGTGAATGGAACTGTGGCAGTTTGTGCAACTGTTCAGCAGCGGCACAGCGGAGCCGTTATGGTGTCCCGCATGGCATTGCAGGCACAGCGTAGGTTGGCTGACCAGCAGCAGACTCCGCTGCATGGAACCGTGCGGTGTATGGCATTTGGCGCAGCTTTCTACCACCGGTGCGTGCTGGTATGTGAATGGCCCCTGGAACTCGGCGTGACATTGAAAGCAGAGTTCATTGAGATTGGAAGAGCGAAGATTATTGGAAGCAGTTCCACCGTGTGGGTCGTGGCAGTCCGCGCAACTCATCTTCGCTTCGCGAACCGGGTGATGATAAGGGAGCCTGCTCTCAGACTCCTGCTTGCGGTGGCATCCTACGCACGCATCGATCCGCTCATGCCTGGTGGCCAGCTTCGGCTGGGCGGTGTGCACCTGGTGACAATCAATACAGCGCACGTCATGCGCCTGGTGAGAGCCGGAAGACCAGTTCTGCAGTTGTTCGTGTCCGGCATGACACCAGAGACAGATGCCGTTTGCCTGTTCGGCTTTCACTTCACGGAACTTGATGATATTTCCGTGCGTGTCGCTGCTGATGTGCTGGCTGCCCGAGCCGTGGCAGTCTTCACACTCCAACTCCTGTTGAGAGTGGTTGCTACGACGGAACGTTTTGGCCTGTTCTTCATGGCACGCGCGACATTGGTCGGAACCCAGCCGCTCCGCACCTGGAATCTCTACATATTTCGCGAACCGCTTCTCGCGATCCTGATGCTGATAGGTGTCTGACGAAGGTTGCTGGGCTGAAAGACTGAGCGATGAGAGCGCCCACAGACAAGCTATAAAAAAGGAGAGGCCTGACAGCACCGCACGTTTGCGCATAGTGCCCTCCCGGACTACGTGATCAGACTATTTCTTCTGGCTAGCGGGATGCTGTGACCCTGCACACATGGCTGTGTGACTTGGGCGTGGTTGGCACGGCGGGCCCCCAGCTTTCGTCAGGGAGGTCTAACTCGAAAAGACGTGAGGGTGTCCTACCTTTTGCGCCGGTGGGTACGGGCAGACTTATCGGCACGACTGAAGGCGTGGGGGCTGGCCCACCCTTTCCCGCCACAACGATCCTAGAGGGTGTCCCGCCCTTATCTTTCCGGATTTTGGAAAGACAGGGTGGGGAAGTTCATCCATCACAGCCCTCCGTTGGACTTCCGTCGTATTCTCCCCCATGCCTTGGGGACTGAAGCGATTTCAGGAGGCACGCTGTCTCCATTTCGTCACCTTCAGTTGCTACCACCGCGCTCCCCTTCCCACGCCGGAAGCGCGTCGCATTCTGCCGCAGTCCCAGAGGAAGAGGACCAGGTCCAGGAACCGGCAGCACAATGGGTTTCCATGCGGCGGCCGGTTTGGAAGCCTCGAATCTTTGGAATGCGGTAAGGCAGGTGGGTGCGGCTTTCCGAAGGCCGCAGGTCTTCTTTACTTGAACGTGTGGACTTGCCAGCTTATCGGCACGACTGAAGTCGTGCCCTCCCGAACCCTACGCGAATCAGAGCCTTCCTGCAGACCTACGGCGCGACTGTTCGTGCCGGCGCCATCGCCGGGGGGCCGAGCTGCGCTCGGCTGGACAGCCGGGGGCCTGCCCTGAAGCCGAAGGGGCGGCTGTCCCTACGTGATTCTTGCCCGGGGAGAGTTGAGCAGAGGTAAGAAGCGCGGGCGAGGGCGCCCGCGCTACACACTAAGTTGTCACTGTTGTACGTACAATATCGTATTCACAATGTTCCACGTGGAACACTTCTCCATTTTGTCAGCCCGCCTTAGGGCGTGAACTTGTAGATCGCGCCTTCGTTGTCGGCGCCGCCGTGGACGGTTGCGCCGTAGAAGTTTCCGGCTTGGTCAACCGCCATCCCGTTGTAGGCAAAGCCTGCGTCCGGAGCGCCTTGGAAGCGATAGGCTACGCTCTCTTTCCACTTCCCGCTGCCGCCCGGAGTCAGTTGGAAGATGGTGCCGCAACTGCATCCCGCGCCACCCTCGCTGGTGGTGCCGTAGAGGTTGCCGGCCTTGTCAAACACCAGGTTGCTGATGGAACTGTTGCCATCTCGTCCGCCTTTGAAGCTGTAGAGCACTCTCTCTTTCCATTGGCCGGTGGGCCGGGGAGCGAGTTGATAGACGGAGCCAAGGTTATTGGCGCCGTCGTAGTAGGTGGTGCCGTAGAGATTTCCGGAGGCATCGAGAGTCAGAGCGCCGTAGGGAAATCCGGCGTCGGGTTGACCCTTGAAAGAATAAATGGTCTTGAAATTCCATTTGCCACTCGGAGCTTGTGTGAGCTTGAAGGCGGTGCCCTTTTGATTGGCGCCACCGGTGGTGGCTACGCCGTAGAGATTGCCGGCATTATCGAGCAGCAGGCGGCCGGCGGAGCCTGAGGAACCGTCCTTGCCGCCGGTGAAGGCGTGGACGATCTTGAGCTTCCAGCTGCCGTCGGGCTGGGGTCTGAGTTGGTAGATGACGCCGAGGCCGTTGGGGCCTCCGACCGGAGTCATGCCGTAGAGATTGCCTTGCTGGTCGAAGGTCAGGCCGGCGCCGGGACCGTAGCCGTCATTGCCGTTGAAGCCATGAATCACGGTCTGGGTCCAGGCTCCGCCCGAGTTGGTGAGCTTGTAAGCCACGCCGCATCCGTCCTCGGGACAAGCTCCGTGCTTGCCGCCAATGACCGCGGTGCCGTAGAGATTGCCCTGGGCGTCAAGGGTGACGCCTTTGTAGGGTTGGCCGCCATCTTTGCCACCGGTGAAGCTGTAGAGCACGGTGTGGGTCCAGGTATCGCCGGAAGGAGTTAGCTGGAAAACTGTGCCGGTGCCGAAATCTCCGCCCAGCACCGTGGTGCCGTAGATATTGCCGGCGTTGTCGACCACCAGATCGGTGTCAGTGTACTCACCATCGTCGTCTCCGGCGAAGCTGTAGATCACGGTGGTGGTGCTGGCGGAGGCTGCGACTACCAGCATCGCGACCACTGCGAAAATGCCTAGAATCCTACCCAGATGCGAGAATTGTCCGCTTCCCATTTGCCCCCCATTGCGGAACCCCTGTGCGCTTGAAAGATAGAGGTTTCGGCAGTCCTAATGGCTTGGAACTATAGCACTGAACGCCCTGAAAGGCACGTGGATATGGGCTATCCGGACAGCCGGGAATAAAACGGTTGTCCGGGGAGGTTTTCGTGTAGCATGTGCGGCGGCGCAGAATCAGTAGGTCGGCATCAGACCCCTCGGAAATCCCACAAAGGAGAGTTTTATGATTAGAAATTGGCAAGGCTGTGGACTGCGTGGGCTCGCCACCCTCGTGCTGACGGTCTCTGCGGCGACGGTCACGTTGGCGCAGCCTCAAGCCGGGCCAGAGACGATTTATCCTGACTCCACAAAGACTCCTGGGGCAACCAATTCCGATTTTACGCAGGACAACATTCAGAACAATATCTGCAAAAAGGGGTGGACCACGGATAGCGTCCGTCCGCCCACGAGCGTGACCAACCGAATCAAGAAACAAACCATGGCAGCGTATGGTTTCACCGATGCTGCGACTCACTACGAACTTGACCACCTGATCTCGCTGCAAAATGGCGGATGTCCGGCGTGTGTGGAAAACCTGTGGCCGGAAGCGTACGGAGATGCCACGCATCCCAAGACGCAGAGCGCTCGCGGGGCATGGGACAAAGCACATCCGAACAGCACTTCGGTTCTCCCTGGGGCGCTGCAGAAGGACCGGGTGGAGGGTTACGTCCATGATGCGATTTGCCTGGATATTCCCAACGCGAAATTCAGCAATGCAAAGAAAAACCGGCCGCCGGTCTCCGTCACCTTGGGACGGGGACAGGAAATCCTGGCCAACGACTGGTACATGTGTTACCTGAAAAAGATTCATCACATGGCGTGCGAGTGACAGGCGAGGTGCGCGGAATAGCCGGCACCGGTCGCGTCGATGGTCGAAGTTAGCCACGCGACGTCACCGGTGATGCGGAATGCCGGAAGTGTGATGCTTCCTATTTCAGTTTCACGAAGAGCAACACGAAGATCGCCCAGACTCCCACGGTTACCGGGAACTGCACCAGTTGCGCGTCTTGCAGGGGACCTCCCCTGGGCAGGGCAAAGGTTAGCAAGTACATCGCCGCAGCCGTGAGGATTCCGAGGATCAGTTTGGCTTTCCAGTTCATAGTTGTTCCCCCTCGCTTTCGCCCGCGCCCACCTTGTCTTCTAAGGGCGGGCACGGCGTTCGCGCAAGAGTATACCTCCGGAGGAGTGGGCGCGCGCGGAGAATTGGGGTTGGCGGTGGCCTGCTTCGGTTATCCTGACCGGGTCGCGACTCGAGTCGGGGGCTGATGGAAATCGCCACAAAGCCGTCCGCGCTGGGAAGTATTCTTCAGCAGCGCTGCCCGCGTTGCCGCTCAGGGAAAATCTTTCGGTTTTCCATCTTTCGCTATTTCATCTTCCGGGGTCTTCCCAAGATGTACGAGCGGTGTGCGGTATGCGGCCTCAAGTTTGAGCGGGAACAAGGCTACTTCCTGGGCGCCATGTATATCAGTTACGGGCTGGCACTGGTGATCATCGCGCTCCTCGTGACGCTGTTGTGGGCCCTGACTGGATGGTGGATTACGAAAGATACAATCTGGGCGGTGGTGTTGTTCTTGCCGCTCGCGCCCCCGATCACACTGTTTGCCCGGGTTCTCTGGATCTACCTCGACCAGACGATCGATCCCGAAGCGCCCCGGTAGCGATCACAGCAACGGCCACCTGGGTTTGACCATCTCTCCCTAACATGTTATAAAAGCTGGCTTTGTATCGGGCTGCCCGACGCGGGTTTACTCCTGCTGGAGGACGGTCTGGCGCAGAGCATCCGACGCGGCCAAGCTCAGTACTCCTTATTACAGTCTTGCAGTGGAAGCGTGTTCGGAACACCGGCAAATACGCTCCCCGGCACCCGCAGCGGGGGCGTGCGGAGGCTGCTGCCCGCCGGAGGGTAGTGCCTGAATACGCAGTCATCCTAATAAGTATTTTCTGGAGGATTTCTTATGCGCACCTGGCTTGCGAGTACTGCGTCCCGAGGATGCCGGCTCGCCAAAACAATGGTGGCGACGCTGGCCGTGCTGACGCTGGGCGCGTCCGCGGCTCTGGCCCAGCCGGCTTCGGAAGCCGTGGGGGGCGAGGCCAACCTGAAGCTTCCTGACCTCTCTACGGTGTCGTTTCTGGGGTTGGACGGTCATCGGCTGCTCATGATTGGAATTCTTTTTTGTATCTTCGGGCTGGGCTTCGGGCTGGTGATTTACACGCGGCTGAAGAACCTGCCGGTGCATCGCGCCATGCGCGAAATCTCGGAACTGATTTACGAGACCTGCAAGACATACCTCATTACCCAGGGCAAGTTTCTGCTGCTGTTGTGGGTTTTTATTGCGGTCATCATCCTGCTTTACTTTGGCGTTTTGCTGAAGTTTGAGCCGGTGCGGGTGGCGATCATTCTTCTGTTCAGCGTGGTCGGGATCGCGGGTAGCTACGGCGTAGCCTGGTTCGGCATTCGGGTGAACACGTTTGCCAACTCGCGCACTGCGTTTGCGGGACTGGCGGGGAAGCCGTATCCCATCTACAACATTCCGCTGCAGGCGGGGATGAGTATCGGCATGATGCTGATCAGCGTCGAACTGCTGATCATGCTGTTCATTCTTTTGTTTGTGCCGGGTGACTATGCGGGGCCCTGCTTTATCGGATTCGCCATCGGCGAGTCCCTGGGGGCGGCGGCGCTGCGGATCGCGGGCGGTATCTTTACCAAGATCGCCGATATCGGGTCGGACTTGATGAAGATCATCTTCAAGATCAAGGAAGACGACGCGCGCAACCCGGGCGTGATTGCCGACTGTACTGGTGACAACGCCGGCGACTCGGTGGGGCCCTCGGCGGATGGCTTTGAAACTTACGGCGTCACTGGCGTGGCGCTGATTACGTTCATCCTGCTGGCGGTGAAAGAGCCTACCTTGCAGGTGCAACTGCTGGTGTGGATTTTCGTGATGCGCATCGCCATGCTGGTTTCGAGTGCGGCGGCCTACTTCATCAATGGCGCGATTGCCAAGGCGAGGTATGGCCACGCCAACGAAATGAATTTCGAAGCGCCGTTGACTTCGTTGGTTTGGATCACTTCGCTGGTTTCGATCGCGATCACTTATGTGATTTCCTCGACCATCGTGCCAGACCTGGGCGGTGACACGACCTTGTGGTGGAAACTGGCTTCGATTATTTCCTGCGGGACGCTAGCTGGGGCGGTCATCCCGGAACTGGTGAAGGTGTTCACCTCGACCGAATCGCGGCACGTGAATGAAGTGGTGACTTCGGCGCGGGAAGGGGGAGCGTCACTCGGCATTCTGTCGGGATTCGTGGCCGGGAACTTCTCGGCTTACTGGCTGGGGCTGGCGATGGTCACGTTGATGTCCATCTCGTACCACTTCAGCACGGAAGGACTGGGCGCCTTGATGGCGGCTCCGGCAGTCTTCGCGTTTGGCCTGGTGGCCTTCGGGTTCCTGGGCATGGGTCCGGTGACTATCGCGGTGGACTCTTACGGTCCGGTGACTGACAACGCGCAGTCGGTTTATGAACTTTCTTTGATCGAGCAAATCCCGAACGTGAAGGCGGAGATCAAGAAAGATTTCAACATGGACGTAAACTTCGAGCGCGCCAAGGACCTGCTGGAGGAGAACGACGGCGCGGGCAACACGTTTAAGGCAACGGCCAAGCCGGTGCTGATCGGGACGGCCGTCGTCGGAGCTACGACGATGATTTTCTCCATCATCATGGCGCTGACCAAGGGGCTTACGGAGAACGTGCAGAAACTGTCGTTGCTGCACGCGCCATTTTTCCTGGGCCTGATTACGGGCGGGGCGATGATCTACTGGTTCACCGGCGCGTCCACGCAGGCGGTGACTACTGGCGCTTACCGGGCGGTGGAGTTCATCAAGGCCAACATCAAGCTGGAGGGAGTGGAGAGGGCTTCGGTTGCCGACAGCAAGAAAGTTGTCGAGATCTGCACCAAGTACGCGCAGAAGGGAATGTTCAACATCTTTCTGGCGGTCTTCTTCGGCACTTTGACCTTCGCCTTCGTGGAGCCGTTCTTCTTTATCGGCTACCTGATCTCGATTGCGATCTTCGGCCTGTATCAGGCGATCTTCATGGCCAACGCCGGGGCGGCCTGGGATAATGCCAAGAAGATTGTGGAAGTCGTACTGAAGCAGAAAGGTACTCCGCTGCACGATGCCACCGTCGTGGGCGATACGGTGGGTGATCCGTTCAAGGACACGTCGTCGGTGGCCATGAATCCGGTCATCAAGTTCACTACGCTGTTCGGCTTGCTGGCAGTGGAGTTGGCGGTCAAGGTGACGCTGGAAGCAGGCAACAATTTCGCTCACTTGCTGGCGGCGGCGTTCTTTGCGGTGTCGGTGTTTTTTGTGTACCGCTCGTTCTACGGCATGCGGATTGGGACGGAAAAAGCCTGAGCCCAAGTGGCGGACTTGCGAAGGCCATCCGGGAAACCGGATGGCTTTTCTGTTGGTTTGGCCGACGTCTGGGGCGAAAATGTTTCCCCGGTGGATCTGGCACAGCTTAACGGGAAGCAGGACCCTTACTTGAGTTTGTCCGATTCAACTGCGCTAGGAAGAAATGATTGTGGCACTGCCCAAGTGCACGCCAAGCCGGAATCGTACCCTGCAGGTTGACTGGCCTAGGGGTCCAGCCTAAGATGCCTGCCCAAGGGGCGTACTCTCCCATGATCGGTCGGACAATTTCGCACTACCGTATCCTGGCGAATCTGGGTGGGGGCGGCATGGGAGTAGTCTACAAAGCCGAGGACACGAGGCTCGGGCGCACCGTCGCACTGAAGTTCTTGCCCGAGAACCTGTCTCAGGATCAACAGGCTGTGGAGCGGTTCCGGTTGGAAGCCCGTGCCGCCTCTGCCCTGAATCATCCCCATATCTGCACCATTCACGACATTGACGAGCACGAGGGTCGCCAGTTCATCGTAATGGAACTGCTGGAAGGTCAGACGTTGAAACACCGTATTGAAGGGCAATCTCTGGACGCCGGACTGATTGCGAAGCTCGGGATGCAACTCGCCGACGCCTTGGATGCCGCTCACAGCCGAGGAATTGTTCACCGTGACGTAAAGCCAGCAAACATCTTTGTAACTGAACGCGATGAAGTGAAGCTACTCGACTTCGGCTTGGCGAAGCTAGTGCACCCGGTAAGCGAGTTGACGGTCACCGGAAGCCTGACCGAGGCACTGGCGATCGTAGGCACCTTGCCCTACATGGCTCCCGAGCAGTTGCGAGGCCAGAAAGTGGACGGACGCTCCGACATCTACGCTCTCGGTGTGGTCCTCTACGAGATGAGGGCCGGACAACGGCCCTTCACCGAAACGCAAGCAGCGCAGCTAATCGATGACATCTTGCACAAACCACCTCCACCGCCCAGACGGTTGAGTTCTGATCTTTCACCTCGCCTGGAAGAAATCATCCTGAAGTGCTTGGAGAAAGATCCGACAAATCGCTATCAGGCCGCGAAAGAGGTCGACGCGGATCTCGGGCAGTTGACGTCTCCGGTTGCCCCTACGGAGCCGAGGTCCGGGCATGCATCCAGATCTGGATTGCGGAAAGCTATGCTCGCGTGTGCATTGGTTGTAATAGCGTTCTCGATTTTAGCGACAGTTTCCTTTTCATTGCGGCCACGTATTGAGAACTGGCTTGGGAGTATTCGGCTCCCCCGCGAAAAACAGGTGGCGGTTTTGCCATTCAACGTTGTGGGTGGCGACCCCAAGAGTCAAGCTTTTAGTGATGGTTTGACTGAGACCCTGACCGCCAAGCTCACCCAACTTACGACAGACCGCTCGCTGCAAGTAGTGCCCGCGGCTGAGCTACGAGCTAAGGGCGTCAAAACGGCGGATGACGCCCGAAAAGAGTTTGGTGTCAACTTGGTCTTGGAAGGAAGCTTGGACAAATCTGGGAATCTGGTGCGAATTAACTATGCTTTGGTCGATGCTGGCACACGCCGACAACTGCGCGCGGAGACGATTACTTTCGCAGCTTCCGATCCGTTCGCACTTCAGGATGAGGTCGTAAGCGGAGCGGTACAGATGTTGAAACTCGAAGTGTCGGCAAACCTCCGAGAATCTTGGAGGAGTAGTGACACCCAAGTAGCGGGCGCCTTCGACTATTACTTGCAGGGGCGAGGCTACCTACAAGAGTACGACAAGGCGGAAAACCTTGAAAATGCAATTACCGTGTTGGAGCGAGCTCTGTCTCTCGACTCGAACTTCAGTCTGGCGTACACCGGGCTGGGACAGGCTTACTGGATGAAATATGTGGCTTCGAGCGATACACAGTGGATCAAACCCGCTCGAGACGCTTGCGAGCGGGCCTTGGATCTCGATGCGAAGCTCGCCCCCACTCACATCTGTCTAGGAACGCTCTACAGCGGCAGCGGGAACTACGGGAGGGCGGTCTCGGAGTTTGAGCGTGCTATCGAGCTTGAGCCCACCAATGACGACGCCTATCGTGGCCTAGCCTCGGCTTACGAACGACTGGGTGCACCTGATCAAGCACAGAAGACATATCGCCGCGCTATCGAACTTCGTCCCCACTACTGGGCGGGATACAGCTGGCTCGGAGCTTTCTACTACCGCCAGTCTCGCTTAGCAGAAGCAACCGAGATGTTCAAGCAGGTTACCGCGCTGGCTCCGGACAATATTCGTGGATACTCCAATCTGGGTGCCGTTTATGTTGACCAAGGCCTCTACGTTGAAGCGATCGCGGTCCTTGAACGCTCGATCGCAATCCGCCAAACGTATGGTGCCTACTCGAATCTTGCCAACGCCCACTTCTATCTAAGACGGTACGAACAGGCTGTAGGCGCTTACAAAGAGGCGGTAAAGCTCAAAGAAAAGGACTACGTTGTGTGGTGGAATCTGGGTGACGGCTACTATTGGGCCCCAGGACAGCGTGCACAGTCCAATCACGCCTACCGCCAGGCAATTTCTTTGGCGAATGACGCCTTGAGAGTGAATTCGCGAGATGCTTACGCATTAGGAGTTGTCGCTATTTGCCATGCCATGTTAGGCGAGAGAGAGCCTGCGTTCGTTTACCTGCAAGAGGGTCTCCAGTTTGCGCCGAATGACGCTGACCTGCACTTCAAGGCAGCACTCGTGTACAACCAGTTCGGCGAAACAACTCAGGCTCTGGGATGGCTGGAGAAGGCGCTAGCTGAGGGTTACCCGACGGCTACCGTGCTGAACACCCCCAACTTCGATCCCTTGCGCTCCGATCAGCGTTTCGCTGAGCTAGTCCATCGCAAGAGCTTGACGCCATAGACTACCCCATGTCCAAAACCATGTGGTTTTGACACACATAGCTTTCCCTGAGATCATCCTTCTGTTTCAATCGCTCAAGACACGTTTACACCCTACGCTTGGGGGCAAAATGGGCTTTTCTGTTGGTTTGGCCGACGTCTGGGGCGAAAATGTTTCCCCGGTGGATCTAGCACAGTCGTTCCCCCAGATCGGGACCGATATCAGGGGGAACGAGCCCCGTCGGCGAGAAAGGCAGGACAGGCGGCGTAGACATAGCACCAGGGTCGGATCCAGGGCCGATTCGCAGTCGAGGCTGCCACTTTCCGTGGTATGATTGCGTCTGTCCGCGAAGGGCTTCATTGGCCTGCAACAGCAGGTGTAGCGACCTTCCAGGCTTCGCGGCGTGCCCTTCCCCACAGGATGTTGATTCGTTTTAAACCCTGCCAAGTCTAGGAAACTCGCACGCGAACTCGCAGGGCGCTAACACTAAAATGTCCCAAACGCCAGCCGACGGCCAAGACCCATCCCCCTGTGAACTCGGTTTGGAATCCCAACACCACACGATGGAGCCGACTTCCGCTCCAGCGATAGAGACATCGCAGCTAAGCCGCCGCTTTGGATCGCTGGTCGCCGTGGATAGCTTGAGCCTCCGCCTTAATTCGGGCTCGATCTTCGGCCTGCTAGGCCCGAACGGAGCAGGCAAGAGCACCACCATCAAGATGCTGACGACTCTGCTGCCTCCAAGCTCGGGCGGCGCGAACGTGGCTGGCTTCGACATCGTCCGGCAGCCCCAGCGAGTCCGTCGCAGCATCGGCTACGTTCCGCAGGTAATCTCCGCCGAGGGCTCCCTGACTGGGTTCGAGAATCTTCTGGTTTTTGCCAAGCTCTATGGCATCCAGTCCCGGGTTTACCGGGAACGAATCCAGCAGGTTCTCGAGTTCATGGGTCTGAAAGACGCCCAGCACACGTTGGTCCAGAGGTATTCAGGTGGCATGATCCGGCGGTTGGAGATCGCTCTTGCCTTGCTGCATCGCCCCCCCATCCTTTTCCTGGATGAGCCCACAGTCGGCCTGGATCCTCGGGCCCGGGAAGCGGTATGGGAGCACATGCTGGAACTACGTGACACGTTGGGTACAACCATATTTCTGACGACTCACCAGATGGGCGAAGCGGACGAGCTCTGCGACGTGGTCGCGATCATGCACGAAGGACGAATCCGGGCCGTGGGTCCGCCCGCCGAACTAAAGACCCGAGTTGGGACCGACGCTACTCTGGACGATGTTTTCGGCTATTACACCGAGGACCGCACTGACGAACGAGGAGGCTACAAGGATGCTGTCCGAACCCGTCGTACAGCCCGCCGACTGGGTTGAGGCCAACCCTTTCTTCGACTTCCTGCGGCAGACGATGGCCATGGTCGAGGCGGAGCTGCGCAAACTGCGTCACGATCAATTTGAGCTGCTGTCACGAGCCGTCCAGCCCGCCATCTGGCTCGTGGTCTTCGGTCGAGTTTTCTCGCATCTGCGCGAAATCCCCACGGGCGGAATACCCTACCTCGATTTCATGGCGCCCGGGATCCTGGCCCAGAGTGTCCTCTTTGTTGCCGTATTCTTCGGCGTGACCCTCATCTGGGAGCGTGACTTGGGGATTCTGCAAAAGTTTCTGGTTAGTCCCGCGTATCGGCTGGCGCTGGTGCTTGGCAAGGCGCTCTCGGCCGGCATCCGCGCCCTACCGCAGGCAGCCATGGTCTATGTGCTGGCGCTTCTGATGGGCGTTCACGTCCGTCTCAACCCAACGGCTGTGGCCGCGGCCCTGGTGTTCATCGTGCTGGGAGCGGCCGTCTTCTCGACGCTCTCGCTCATCATTGCGTGTCTGGTTAAGACCCGGCAGCGTTTCATGGGCGTCAATCAGCTGCTCATCATGCCGTTATTCTTTGGCAGCAATGCCATCTATCCCCTGGAGATCATGCCTCCCTGGTTACATCGCATCAGCGCAATGAACCCTCTCACCTACATGGTTGATGCCCTGCGGACCGTGATGCTCAGCGGTGGGCATAGCGTCTACGGCCTCGGCTTCGATTTGCTGGTACAAGCTGTCTTGCTGATCGTGCTGCTTGGGGTAGCCACAAAGCTCTATCCGAAAGTGATCTACTAGGAACAGCTCGGGTGGTGTCTACATACAAAAACAGTAACTTCGCGAGACCGATCGAAGTCCTGGTGACGGACGGCCACACGCGCGCCGGCCTGGCCGTGGCGCGGTCACTGGCGCGTCGTGGTGTCTCGTTTCTGCTGCTGGGCGCGGACCGCTACAGCCCGGCCTTTTATTCTCGCTATGTGAAACACGCTCTGCTTGCACCTCCTCCCAGCTCCGAGCCGGGGGCGTTTGTCCAGTTTGCTCTGGATGCAATCCGCAAGTACGAGATCCAGTTGGCCATCCCCATTACCGACCACGCTCTGCTGCTTTTCGACCAGCACCGAGAGCACTTCGAGAAACATACCCGGCTGGCAATGGCCAGCTCCGAGGCGCTGCGCAACGTGCTCGACAAGCGGCGAAACCTGGAAGTGGCTCGGCAACTGGGCGTCCCCTGTCCGAAGCAGTTCGAGCTCCAGGACCCCCAACAAATTCCGGAAATGATCGAGGCGCTGGGCTTCCCTATCGTGCTGAAGCGGCCGGGCGACCCTCTGGATGAGCATGTGCCCAAATTCAACTTTCGCGTGCTCTATGCATACAACGAAGCAGAACTCCGCCACTACATCGACCAGCATTGCCGGCAAGGGGTCTATCCCCTCTTCCAGGAATTTGCGGCAGGAGAAGTACACAACCTGTGCTGCTTTGCGGCCCGGGGAGAGCTAATCGCGATCCACGAATACCAATCCCTCCGGCGGAGGGAGGGAGCCGGCGTACTGCGCAAGATCGTGCAGCCGATCCCGGAACTGGTCGGCCACACGCGCAATCTGCTGCGGGCCTTGTGCTGGGATGGCGTGGCCCATGTGGCTTTCTTTGTAGACAAAGAGCGCCACAAGGCCTGGTATATGGAGACCAACGGCCGCTTCTGGGCTTCCACCGAAGGTTCGGTACACGCCGGCTGGGATTTCCCGGCCTGGACGTACGACTACTTCCTGCGCAACAAGAGACCTCAACCTGGGCATCTGGAGATCGGAAGCCTGACCTGTTGGCATCTCGGAGATATGATGGCGCTCTTCAACTACTGGAGAGGAGGAGAGGTCCCGGCGACTGGAACCAATCCTGGGAAGTTTCGTGCCACACTGCAGTACCTGAGCGGATTTCATCCCGCGATTCATTCAGACATATTTCGATGGAGCGACCCCATGCCCGCGATCATGGAACACTGGCAGTGGGGCGATCGGGCCTTGGGGTTGGTTCGCAAGAAGACCGGTGTCGCGTGAGCAGCGTAGAGCCGCCGATGCTTTCTTGGGGTCGCGACCATGCCCCGTGCAATTGAGCGCCCTTCATGGTTCCGTGGGGCTGGTGGGCGGACAAACATAGAGAAACTACGGGTGTCCTGGCTGGTGGTTAGTTCCCTTTCATCTTCTCCTTGACGCTGTGGGCTAGCTTTTCAATCTCCTCCGCCTTCTTGAGCACTTCCAGTGAGAGGACGTTTTCGTTGGTCTTGTCCACGTACTGCTTGAGTTCGGCGGCCAGCTTGAGCAGCTTTTCGGTATCGCGCTTGAGCTGTTCCTGGCGCTGCTGATTGGCCTTCTTGGCCATTTCTTTTTCAATTTTGATGCGATCCTCGTCCTCGGGAGTGGGCTTCTGATTCGGCGGGAAGGGATGCTGTTGACCGGGCTCAGCCCAGGACGCAGCCGGCAGGGCGACCACGAGCAGTAAGAGCAAAACAACCGATAGTAGTGGTTTGATTCGCACAGTCACCTCGGGAAGACTGGAGTAGAGAGATTATACGTGTGCGGTAGTTTCAAAACCTTGCCTGGGCTTGGTTGTTGCCGCGAGACCGTGGTCGTTGGCCGTTGGTCGTTGGCATGACCGAGCTGCGCTCGGTGGACGGGCGAGGGCGCCCGTCCCCACATAGGTAGCGGCGCTACAGCGAGCTCATGTTTGCCAGGAATTCTCCGTTGGACTTGGTTTTGGTCAGCTTGTCGATCAGGAGTTCCATGGCTTCGACCGGGGAGAGCGGGTTCAGGACCTTGCGCAGGACCCAGATGCGGGTGAGGTCTTCTTTCGGGATCAGCAGCTCTTCTTTTCGCGTGCCGGAGCGTTGGATATCGATGGCGGGGAAGGTGCGCTTGTCCACGAGCTTGCGGTCGAGGATGATTTCGCTGTTGCCGGTGCCTTTGAATTCTTCGAAGATCACGTCGTCCATGCGGGAACCGGTGTCGATTAACGCGGTGGCGATGATGGTCAGCGAGCCGCCTTCTTCGATGTTGCGGGCCGAGCCGAAGAAGCGCTTGGGACGCTGCAGGGCGTTGGAGTCCACGCCGCCGGAGAGGACTTTGCCGCTGGGCGGAACGATGGTGTTGTAGGCGCGAGCCAGACGGGTGATTGAATCCAGCAGGATGACCACGTCGCGCTTGTGCTCGACCAGGCGCTTGGCCTTTTCGATCACCATTTCGGCGACCTGGACGTGGCGAGCGGCGGGCTCGTCAAAGGTTGAAGAGATGACCTCGCCTTTGACCGAACGCTGCATGTCGGTTACTTCTTCGGGACGCTCATCGATCAGCAGAACCATCAGCACGACTTCGGGATGGTTGGTGGTGATGGAGTTGGCGACGTTTTGCAGCAGCATGGTCTTGCCGGCACGGGGCGGCGAAACGATCAGGCCGCGCTGTCCCTTGCCGAGGGGAGTCAGGAGATCCATGACGCGGGCGCTGACGTTTTCGCGGACGGTTTCGAGCTTGAGGCGCTCCTGGGGGTAGAGTGGAGTCAGGTTGTCGAACAGGATCTTGTTGCGGGCCTCGTCGGGGGACTCGAAGTTGACGGCCTCAATCTTGACCAGGGCGAAATACTTCTCGCCCTCGTGCGGCGGACGGACCTGGCCGCTGATGGTGTCGCCGGTCTTGAGGTCGAACTTGCGGATTTGCGACGGCGAGACGTAGATATCGTCGGGGCCGGGCAAATAGTTGTAATCGGGCGAGCGCAGGAAGCCGTAGCCGTCGGGCAGGATTTCTAGCACACCCTCGGCGAAGATGTGGCCTTCTTTTTCGCTTTGCGCCTGGAGGATCTTGAAGATCAGGTCTTGTTTGCGCAAACCGCTGGCGCCGGGCAGATCCAAAGATCGGGCGATCTTGGTCAGCTCCGTAATATTCTTTTCTTTGAGTTCTGCGATGGTCATTGTTCACCTGCGAGGAGATTTTTCAAGGGGGGTACACTTAAGGGAGACTTACCTTGCGGGCAGGCGGCGGGGCTGAATCAGGCAGCCCGCCGTTGTGCCTCGTTAACGTTTTCCGGTTCGGCCAGCACCGATTGGCGCTCCGAACTGGCAATGCGATCCAGGACTTCGTTCATGGTTTCCTGGATTCGGGTGTTGGGTTTATGAAACTTACGGGTAGCCTTGGACGCCAACTGGCAAAGCATATAACGGTTACGGAAAGTATGTAAAGCATCGAAAACGCGATCAGAGCGCTTCATTCGTCCTTCTCCTAGCCCTCGGCATGCTAAGCCTGTTGCCGCTTTTGCCGACAAGGCGATTCCTGGCCAGAGCACCTAAATAGCTGAATCCAAATGGTTTGTACGGGAAAGCTCTGTGTTACTAGTATAGATGCACCGCCAAGCCCAAAAGTTTCTTAGTTTCTGGATTTGGCCCGATTGTCGGCGGAGGTTCGCCAGACGGACAACCGGCTTAGACAGCCCTTGGAACGTTCTACCCTAGCTGGAAAAGATTGGGACGTCAAGTATTTCTTTCGGGACTATGCCTTTGACAAGCCCAGCTCTGAAATTCTGCGATAGAGACGCCACCAGCCAAGCATGGCCGGAATCATGATGAGAACGGCAAAAATGCACGCCCAACCCAGCACCCCGAAGGCGTCCCCTGGGGCAAAGTCCCTGCGATCTCCCTCAAAAACAAACCACATTTAGTGCCTTGGCGGCTTCACCTTGAGCACGTCCGCTATCACTTCGTTGGTCATACCTTGCGACGATACTCCCCGCAATGCAAGTATCACACACTGTCTTCGTTGCCACTAGGCATGACATTGTGAACTAGATGCTGCCGAGCTTCGCTCGGCTGGACAGCCGAGGGCGGCTGTCCCTACGTGTTCTGTGCTGATGCCACTACGCCCAGAAGGTACGATCTAACGTGCGGTACTGGATGGCTTCGGCGATATGCTTGGGTTCGATGGCGGCGGCGCCTTCCAGGTCCCCAATCGTCCTGGCGACTTTCAGGATGCGGTCGTGGGCGCGGGCCGTCAGGCCTTGCTGGGCCATGGCGCGCTCCAGCAGGCGCTCACAGTCGGCGGAGAGTTCGCAGGAAGCGCGGATGTGGCGGGGCGCCATTTGGGCGTTGCAGTAGAGCTTCTCCCTTTTGGAAGAGGAAAATCTTTGTAGTTGGATTTCGCGGGCGCGCATTACGCGTTCGCGAATCTTGGCTGAGTTTTCCGGCTCGGAGCCGGAGCGCATCTCCTTGTACTTCACTGCGGGAACATCGATGTGGATGTCGATGCGGTCGAGCAGCGGTCCTGAGATCTTGGACATGTAACGCTGAATCATGGGCGAGGTGCAGTGGCAGTCGCGAGAGCGGTCGTTGAAGTAGCCGCAGGGGCAGGGATTCATGGCGGCGGCGAGCATGAATCGGGCTGGGAAAGTCAGCGACATGGCGGCGCGGGCTATGCAGACGGTGCCATCTTCCAGCGGTTGCCGCATTACCTCGAGCACGTTGCGCGGGAACTCTGGCAGTTCGTCCAAGAACAGCACGCCGTTGTGGGCGAGCGAGACCTCGCCGGGGCGGGGGATGGCGCCTCCTCCGATCAGGCCGGCGTCGGAAATGGTGTGGTGGGGGGCGCGGAAGGGACGCACGCCGACCAAGCCTGCGCCCGCATCGAGCACGCCGGCTACGCTGTGGATTTTCGTGGTCTCCAAAGCTTCGTCAAAAGTGAATGGAGGCAGGATTGTCGGCATGCGTTTGGCCAGCATGGTCTTGCCCGAGCCGGGAGGGCCGATCATGAGGATGTTGTGGCCTCCGGCGCAGGCCACCTCGAGGGCGCGCTTGGCGGTTTGCTGGCCACGCACATCTTTGAAGTCGACCGTGTAGTGTTGCGATTCGCTGAGCAGGGCTTCGCTATCTACCTTGAGCGGCAGGGTGCCGTTGCCCGTGTTCACGAAGCGGATGACATCCAGCAGCGACTTCACCGGGTAGACTTCCACGCCTTGCACCATGGCGGCTTCTTTGGCGTTGAGTTCGGGCACGACCAGGCGCAAGATTTTCCTGCCACGCGCCTCGATAGCGATGGGGAGAGCTCCGCGGACGCCGCGCACGCCGCCATCGAGCGATAGTTCGCCGACGAAGAGGCAGTCGGGGACCTCCTTCTTATTCAAACCTCCGTATGCGCCGACGATGGCTAGCGCCATGGGCAGGTCGAAGCCCGAGCCCTCTTTGCGGATGTCGGCCGGGGCGAGATTGATGGTGATGTGCGAGGGCGGGATGTCGTAGCCGCAGTTTTTCAGGGCGGCTCTCACCCGGTCGCGGCTTTCACGCACGGCAGCATCGGGGAGGCCTACGGTGTGGAAATGGTCTTCAAGGGTCTTGATGGCGGAGACATCGACTTCGACCTCAATGATGTTGGCATCGATGCCATAGACTGCGGCACTCAGGGTCTTATAGAGCATGGATCCTGTCGGGAGACAGATGGGTCTGGACCGGTCGACGGGAAGAGTCCAGCCGACAAGCCGGGTAAGTGTCCACGATACGCGTGCGGTGCTGAGGGGGATGGTGACTGCTGTCACAAGCGGAGGTGATAAGGGAATTGGCAGGCAAAGCGGCTGTCAAGACGAGAGGGGTACTTTGACTACGCTCAGGATGACAGCGGGGAGGAGTTCTGTTGGGAGCAGTTCTGGGAGGAAGAGACCGGTTGCGGCCTCCGCGAACCAAGTTTCCCAATACGCTTTTCGTTGTCTGGGCCAGCGGCGTGCACTAGGATTCGACTAACCGCTACGAGAGTCCTATCGCTCCAAGTACGGCGGCCAACGAATATGCACGAAGAGCCAGAAAAACCCGCGCGTCCAGCGCGCATGCCTGGTCACCTGGAAAAGGAGGAGGCCAAGCTGTGGCGTATGGCGCTTTTCTTCCTTGTCCTGTTGGCGACGGGGCTGGCGGCACTTTCCTGGGAACGACTACAAAGCCTTCCGTATCGCCTGGGTGCGCTGCCCATTGGATTGCTGGTGCTGGCGATCCTGTTTGCTGTCTACAGCTATGGACGCAGGAAGCAGGTCACTGAACTGAATACTCTGCTCCGGGGATTGCAGGAGCGCGTGAGTACGCCGACGGAGGAGCAACTCGATCAGCTGGGCCAGGTGATCGCGCGCTCCCAGCGCAGCTTCAAGGAACTGATCGACTCGCTTGATGATGTGGCGTTTGCCAGCTCGCTGGATGGCACGCTGCGGACGGTGAACCGCCGGCTGACAGAGCTGCTGGGGCTGCACTACACGCAGGTGGTTGCCCACAAGCTGGATGAGTTCGTGGAGGAGCCGCGGCGGGCGGCCTTTGAACAGGGGCTGGGCCGTTTTCTTGAAAGGCGGCGGTGGTCTGGGCTGGTCCCGGTGCGACTGAAGACTAGTGCGCGCCTGCTCTACTTCGACTGTGTGCTGAACGCGATCGTGAAAGGTGACGAGGTGGCAGGCGTCAGCGTTCTTGCCCGGGACGTCACGGAAGAGCGCGAGAAAGAGAGGCGCTTCACCGAGCTTTTTGAAACTCTGCAGGAGGGGGTTTACTTCAGCACTCCGGAAGGAAAGTTGCTGGATGCCAACGCGGCGTTGGTCCAGATGTTGAGCTATAGCGGGAAGGAAGAACTGTTGTCTCTGGATCCAAGCGGTTTGAACTTCGACTCCAGCCAAAGCCCGGTTCTAGGGCGAAGCGCGGATGACCGCGGTAGCGAGCGCGCCCGGGAGATCACACTGCGACGGAAGGATGGCTCGGCCGGCATCTTTCAGGATACTTCCCGCGCGGTGTGGGACGCGGCGGGCAAAATTATCCGCTATCAGGGCACGCTGGTGGATGTAACCGAGCGGCGGGAGATGGAAAAGACGCTGCGCCGGCAGGAAGAATTCCAGCGCTACCTGCTGGAGAGTTTTCCGGACCTGATCCTGGTGATTGATCTGAACGAACGGTATAGCTTTGTGAGCTCGCGCATTCGCGACCTGCTGGGTTACAAGCCCGAAGACTTACTGGCGAAGAAAGTGGAGGATCTGCAGGACCACTCACCCGAATTCGTTGCTTTGTACCGGGATGTGATCGCAGGACGGAAGAAATTCGGCTTCTGCGAATACGGGGCACTGCACCGCGACGGGAGCTGGCGCACCATGCGCGCCACCGCCAGCCCGCTGTTCGATGCGGAAAGCAAACTGAATGGCGTGATCGTTTCGGTGCGGGACATCACGGTGGAGAAAAAGCTGGAGCAGCAGATCATCCAGAGCGAACGGCTGGCGGCCATGGGGCAGATGATCGGCGGCTTTGCGCACGAACTGAACAATCCGTTGACCAGCATTCTGGGCGTGACCGAACTGCTGCAGGAAGGCGAAGCCACCGAGGCGGTCCGCAAGCAACTGAACATGCTGCAGCAGCAGAGCCGGCGCGCGGCGGAGATTGTGCAGAACCTGATGTACTTTTCCCGGCCGCCGGCGCCGGGCAAGAGCCCCATCAATCTCAGCGAACTGATGCAGCGGACCTTGCACCTGCAAGCCTATTCCCTGCGCAAGAACAACATTACCGTAGACTTTCTGCCGGAAACGTCTCTTCCCACTTTGAGCGGCGATCCGCACCAACTGATGCAGGTCTTTCTGAACTTGATCCTGAACGCGGAGCAGGCCATGCGAGAGGTGCGAGACCGCGGTACGCTGCGCATCCGCCTGGGGAAGGTGGGTGACTCGGTTTCGGCCACTTTTCAAGACGATGGGCCGGGCATCCCCGTGGACATTCTGCCTAACATCTTCGATCCCTTCTATACCACCAAGCGACCGGGGCGCGGCACAGGGTTGGGACTGAGCATTTGCAAAGCGATCTTGCGAGAGCATGGCGGGAATATCGAGGCAGCTTCTGGCCCGGGGGGCGGCGCGGTGTTCACAGTTACGCTGCCAACGGGAGGGACGGAGACTCCCACCTAGCAGGTGGTCCGCTCACGACTGGGGGGCATGCGGTGCATTCAGCGGTGCATTCAGCGTTCGACCGCCATCGCCACGGCATTCCCGCCACCCAAGCACAGAGCAGCGATGCCACGGTGGGCGTTGCGGCGAATCATTTCGTAGATGAGCGTTACCAGAATGCGGGCGCCGCTGGCTCCGATGGGATGTCCGATAGCTACCGCTCCACCGTTTACGTTGACCTTGCTGGGATCGAGGCCTAATTCGCGCATTACGCCCAGTGCCTGGACCGAGAAGGCCTCGTTTAATTCGTAGAGGTCTACGTCTTCGTTTTTCCAGCCGGTCTTTTCCCAGATCTTGCGGACTGCGCCCACAGGAGCCATCATCACCCACTGGGGATCGATACCGCTGGTGGCCTGGGCCACGATGCGAACCATGGGCTGCGCACCCAAGTCTTTGGCGCGCTTGGCGCTGGTGACCACCACGGTGGCAGCGCCGTCGTTTACACCGGGAGCGTTGCCGGCGGTTACGGTGCCATCTTTCTTGAAGGCGGGCTTCAGGGCGCGCAAGGTTTCAATGGTTGTGTCCTCGCGGGGCGATTCGTCTTTCTCGAACATTACTGGGGCTTCACCCTTCTTTTTTGAGGGTAGCTGAACGGGAACGATCTGAGACTTGAAGCGGCACTCCTTGATGGCGGCAATTGCCTTGCGATGGGAGTTCACCGCGAACTGGTCCTGCTCCTCGCGGGTGATGCCGTACTTTTCGGCGACGTTCTCGCCGGTGATGCCCATGTGGTAGTTGTTGTAAATGTCCCAGAGGCCATCTTGCACCATCGAGTCGATGACCTGCGCGTTGCCCAGACGGTATCCCTTGCGGGCTTGCGGCAGGAGATAAGGTGCGTTGGTCATTGACTCCATGCCGCCGCCGACCACGATGGAACTGTTTCCCGTCTGTATGGCTTGCGCGGCGAGTGCGACTGCTTTCAAACCGGAGCCGCAGACCTTGTTGACGGTCATGGCACCCACCTCGGGAGCCAAACCCCCAAAGATCGCTGCCTGGCGCGCCGGGTTTTGGCCCAGGCCGGCGGAGACCACGTTCCCCATGATGCATTCATCCACCTGCTTGGGGTCGAGCTTGGCACGCTGCACCGCCTCGCGCACAGCGATTGCACCCAGTTGAGTGGCGCCCAGATCGGAGAGGCTGCCTTGAAATTTTCCGACGGGGGTTCGACAAGCTGAGATGATGACAACTTCGTCCAAAGCGGCCATTCATATGCTCCTGCGATGATTTTCCTTCTTCGATTATAGATGTGCCAGACGCAGAAAAGTTGAAATTAGATGAAGCGGAATGGGCCTGTGAGGACAAACCAACGCGCATGGTTCGATGCGTCGGAGTTGACTGCACGTGGTGGTGAACGGAGATTTTTTCGTCCGGAAACGATCATCATCACGGCGTCGAGCAGGAGAATTTCCTCTCCCGCCAGTTCTGGTGACTTTAGTGTGTGGGTCAAATGCGCGCGCCGACGTGATTTTTTTCTTGACATCACTTTTTATTGACTCTATACATTCAATTAGTTGCAACAGACGACCGTTGCTGTAGTCCACGAAAAATGGAAGGGAGAATAGATCACCATGGCAACCAAGAAGAAAGCAAAAAAGAAAAAGAAACACTAAGAGCAGTACTCAGTAAGAAGCGAACCGGGGGACGCGAGAGCGTCCCCTAAGTTTTTGGTAAGGAGTTTTTTCTCCGATGAAAGTGCTACCGCTGAATGACCGGCCTCGAGGCCTCTAATTACTGCGGTTGGTCTTTTTGTCCGCGGGCAGCGTGAACAGCCGTTTCTCGGTCGCAGGGCAGAGATTCCGATAGGGACAAAAGCTGCAGTAGAAGCCGGGTTTGGGATCAAAGTTTCCCGCGGCGATGTTTTGCGCTACATCTTCCACTTTTCGCCGGGCTTCGTCCAACTGGAGATGGTCACGCTGGGTGATCACCGAAGCATTTTCTTCCAGGTTGTAGAAGGCGAGATGATCGGCGTGGTATCCCCACTTCTCACGGGCAGCCAGGGCGTAGATGGAGAGCTGCAGGCTCTCGTCGGCATCTTCCTGGGATTGCGGTTTGCCGGTCTTGTAATCGGTAATGACCACGCCATCTCCGAGTCGGTCCACTCGATCGATGCGACCGACCACGGTGGCACCGCCGATCTTCACTTCGAAAGGTTCCTCAGTATGCAACACCTGGGGCACGGAACCACTCTGGCACCCGATGAGGAACTCGCGTAGCTGCTCGACTCCCTGCTTCTCATACAGTTCGTGCTGGTAGCGGTCCTGAAGACCAGCTTCGGTCAGATCGTTGCGGAAGAGTGCGATCAGGGCGTCCTCCGCCAGAGGGCGCTGGAAACGCACGGAGTCATAGTAGGCACGCAGGACCCGGTGCATGGAGGCGCCGTACTGCATGGCAGCTGGGACCTCGCGGGGAATTTTCCACTCGCGCTGCAACTTGAATTGCAGGGGGCAGGTCTCATAAGTCTGCACCGCACTGGCGCTCAACTTCGTGTGCAAGTCGGAGGCTGGTGGCAGGGAGAGCCATTCGCTGGTGCGCGACGCAGGTAGGGGAGAGGCCGCCTGGGCAAACAAATCTGTCTGGAAGGCGCGGGCTTGCCGCTTACGAAGCCAGCGGCCCAGGCTCGAGTCCTTCAATAGATCGCGGAGGAAGCCGGGCGGAGTGGTGTCTCTTCCCTTCCCTTGGCGAGCATAGATGGTGAGAGAGTCGCGAGCCCGGGTCATAGCTACGTAGAACAAGCGCCGCTCTTCCTGGTCGTGCAAGTCTTTGCCTTCATCCTGGGCGACGGAGTCGGGATCACGCAGCTCGCGGGGGAATTCCACCAAGAGCTCTTTGTAACTGGACGGAAACGAACCCGAATTGGCACGCAGGAGGAACACGTGGTTGAACTCGAGTCCTTTGGCAGCGTGGGCGGTGACGAGGCGGATGGCATTTTCGTCACGAGAGGGCATGGGAATGGCGCCGCGGGCTTCCCGAAAATATTCCAGGTACTCCAGAAATTCGGCGATCTCGCCGGTCTTGGTGACCGGCTTCTCTTCCCAGTCGGCGATAAACTCGAGCACGGCCAGCAGTGGCCGGGAACTGCGGTCCAACCTGAAGTGACGGATGACGATCTCAACCGCGGGGCGTCCCTTGGCGCCTGCACGAGTAATTTCGTTGCGCGTCTGCTGCAGCGCCTCGAGCACGGCAGGACCACCTTCGATCTTCGCCAGGATCGACGCTACGCCGGAACTTGCCGAGTCCCGGGGAACTGCTTTCATCGCGGCACGCACTTTTTTCGGATCGATGGCGAACTGAGGCAACGCGGCGATCCGGAAGAGACTTGCGCCATCATCGGTTGAGACTACGGCGCCGAGGCAGGCAAACAGGTCACGGGCCTCGGGCGTATCCATCACGTCCATGTTTTCGATTGAGAACGGAATTTCCTGCGCGGCCAATTCCGCCGCTACCTGATCACGATGATGATGTTGGCGGTAGAGGACAGCAAGGTCGTGCCATGAGCAATGCGACTGGCGCTGCCGCTGGCGGATGGCCGTGACCAAGTCGGAGCTCTCAACCTCCTTGGCCGTCAGCAGCACGGTCTCGACCGGAACGGCCGGTAGAGCCCTGGCTTCCCGGGCAGCATCTTCATCACGCGCTGAAACCAGTGGAGAGCGCCGGTAAGGAAAAGTAGAACCTTTGCCAGCGGGGAAGATATCGGAGTTCTTGGAGATGAGCGCGAAGGCGCATTTCAGGATGGGCGTGGTGGAACGGCGGTTTTTCTCCAACGCAACCAGCCTGGAGCCGGGAAAGTGGCGTTGGAAGAGTCCGAAGGCAGCACTGGACGCGCCGCGAAAGCGGTAGATGGCCTGGTCGGGGTCACCGACGGCGAATACGTTGCGCTCTTCTCCTGCCAGTTTCTGAAGCACCTTGACCTGGGCGAAGTTGGCGTCCTGGAACTCATCGACCAGGATAAAGCGGGCGTGCTCACGCTCGCGGGCCAATAGTTCGGCGTCCTGTGCCAGCAGATCATGGGCGTGCGTGATCATGTGGCCGAAGCTGCCCAGGTTGTCTGCGCGCAGCATGCGCTCGACCGTGGTGAAGATGCCGGCGATTTCCTGGCACCGGCCGAGGACCTCTTCGTCGGTGAGAGCAGCTGCGTCTTTCGACTTGCTGACACGGGGGATGGGCAACTCGCCGTTCTTGAGGCGGCGGACGTAGTCAGAGTACTTCTCCGGGCCGACGAGTTCGTCCTGGCAGCGGCGCATGAAATCGAGCAGGTCGTCCAGGAACTGGCTGACATTCGCCGCGCGGACGAAGTAATTCAGGTGCAGCTCTCGGATGCGCTTGCGCAGGTAGATCCAGAGATCTTTTTCGTCCAAGACCCCGAACTTCTTGTCACAGCGGGCGAGGAGATTGTTGCAGTAGGCGTGGAAAGTAGTGACCTGCAGGCCCTTCAGGTCGGTGCCCCGGAGTTCGGCCTGGACGCGCTCACGCATTTCGCGGGCGGCGTTGTCGGTGTAGGTGACGGCCAGAATCTGGTCGGGACGGATATCGCCCTCACGGATCAGGCGCGCGATGCGACGGGTCAGAACCGTGGTCTTCCCGGTACCCGCGCCGGCCACTACCAGCATGGGCCCGTGCAGATGCTCGATGGCCTCACGCTGGCGTTCGTCGGGCTCGAATGCTGGAGGATGCGAGATGGGCCTGGGGGTTGCCACTGGGCAGGAGAATACCAGAGATGGTCGAGGATATTCTGTGCGGGTTGGTTTCTAAGAACCGTAGCGCCGACGTCTCGCCAGCGTTACGCTGGGTTCAGTGTAGTTCTGAGATGACTACTGCCATGGCTGCAATCGCCGCCGTCTCGGCGCGCAGGATGGTGCTGCCCAGAGAGGCAGAGGTCCAGCCTGCCGCGCGGAACATTTCCAGTTCCGCTTCCGTCCACCCGCCTTCTGGCCCAAGCGCGAGGACAACGTCTCCACTCGGCGGATTGGAGTCGAGAGCGTCTCTCAGCATCACCTCTTGCTCCGACTCGGCGAGCAGGATGCGGGTGGCGCCCGGCAGGGTCACTGCCTCTTTCAGCTTCATGGGCTGGACAATCTCAGGCGGAGAGACACGACGCGACTGCTCAGAAGCCTGGCGAGCAATTCGCTGCCAGCGTTCCAGGCGTTTGGGGGCGGCAGCGGTGAGACGAGCTTCGGTGCGACGCGCAATTACCGGAACGATTTTCGTCACGCCCAGTTCTGTGCATTTTTCGATGGCCCACTCCATGCGGTCGAACTTGAAGATGGAAAGGGCGAGGGTCAGGCTCGGAATGATGACGGCCGGGGTTTCGCGGCCCAGTTCAAACTCGATGCGGCCATCATCGATCCGGGTGATGCGTCCGAGGTGGATGCTTCCGCCGGTGGCGATGTCAAACTCCTCGCCCACACGGGCGCGGAGCACGCGGGAGAGGTGGTCGGCGTGGGCGCCAACCAGGACAGCGCGTTTGCCTGAGACTTCGTCGGCGATCCAGCGGCGGCGGGTCATGTGTGGGGCAGTCGTCGGTCGTCAGTCGTCGGTTGTCAGGATTGGTGTTCATTCTGATTTCCTGACGGCCGGTGACTGAGGACCGACGACTTTATCCAAAAATATCCTTCACTTTGCCCATGAGCGAACGGCGTTGCGGCTTGTTTTCGACGCGGGTAATTGCGTCCAGTTCCTGCAGCAGTTCGCGTTGGCGCTTGTTGAGTTTGCTGGGGGTTTGCACGCGGACTTCGACGAACAGATCACCCTTGCCGTGCCCATTCAGCACCGGTACGCCCTGTCCGCGGATACGCAGCGTGGTGCCGGACTGTATTCCGTCGGGCACTTTCAGAGTGTGTTCGCCTTCGAGCGTTGGGATGTGAAGTTCGGTGCCCAATGCCGCCTGCGAGTAGGAGATGGGAATCACGCAGTGCAAGTCGTTGCCTTCCCGCTCAAAGAAGGGATGCTCCTTGACGTGGAGCACGACGTAGAGATCGCCCGCTGGTCCATTGTAGAGGCCGGCCTCACCCAAACCAGTGAAACGGATGCGGGTGCCGTCTTCCACGCCGGCAGGAATTTTCGCGTCCACCGTTCTCTGGCGCAGCATTCGTCCTTCCCCTTTGCACTTAGGGCAGGGATCAGTAATCACGCTGCCCGCGCCCTGGCAGGTGGGACAAGTGCGGGCAATGCTGAAGAAGCCTTGCTGGTAGCGCACCTGGCCGCGTCCGGCGCAGGAGCGGCAGGTTACGGGCGCCTTGCCAGAGGCAGCGCCGGAGCCACGGCACTCCTCACAGGTCTCGTGCCGGCGGACCGTGACTTTGGTCTCGGTGCCGAAGACGGCTTCTTCGAATTCCAGGGTTACGTCCTCACGCAGGTCGGCGCCACGCTGGGCGCGGCTGCGGCGGCGGGACCCGCCTCCGCCGAAAATATCGCCGAAACCAAAAAAGTCGCCGAAGATGTCGCCGAAATCCTGGAAGGCGCTGGCATCAAAACCTGCACCTCCACCTGCACTGCTGACACCAGCGTGGCCGAAGCGGTCGTATAGAGCGCGCTTTTCGCCGTCCGCCAGGATGGCGTAGGCTTCGCTGGCCTCCTTGAATTTCTCTTCCGCGTCGGGGTTATTGGGGTTGCGGTCGGGATGAAACTGCAGCGCGAGTTTGCGATAGGAGCTTTTAATCTCCTGCTCGCTGGCGCCGCGCGCCACGCCGAGCACCTCGTAGTAATCGCGTTTTCCGTTACTGGTCAGAATGGCCTTTCCCAAATCCTCTCAGATTTTCCCGTGGGCTTAATGCTTGGGGTTGCGCGCGACCTTCACCATCGAGGGACGCAGGAGCCGGTCTTTCAGCTTGTAGCCGCGTTGCAGTTCTTCCAGCACGTGATGGTCCTGGACATCCTTAGTTTCCACCATTTCGACGGCCTGGTGAAGATGGGGGTCGAAGGGCTCACCCTTCGCCGGGATCGGACGCAACCCCAGTTTCACCAGCGCGTCCAGGAATTGCTTGTGGATCAGCTCAATTCCGCTACGAAACTCCGCATCATTGGACGAGATGCCCTCTATAGCACGCGCGAAACTATCCAAGACGGGGAGCAGCGCCTTGATGGCATCGGCCAGGGCGTACTCGCGGAAGTCCTGCTGCTCGCGGGAGGCGCGCTTGCGGGCGTTCTCAAACTCGGCTTGGAGGCGGGCCAGACGGTCGAGCAGGGTGTCGCGCTCTGCCTTGAGTTTCTGCAACTCCGAATCGCCAGCGGGCAAAGAAACTTCCGCGGTTGCGCTCGCAGGGACGTCACCGGTTTCATCCGCTGCTGGCAATTCGTGCTCTACATCCAGATCCTGGGGCTCGACTTCCGATTTTCCGTTGGTTCTTGCCATGAAACTGCTTACTCCGATTCGTTCAAGACTTTGTCAAACAAGCGGGCGATGTAGGAAACGGCTGTGATGGCGTGCTGATAGTCGATGCGGGTGGGTCCGATCACCGCCAGCGACCCCATGACCTCGCCACCCACGCGGGCGGGCGCACCGATCAGTACAAGGTTGCGCATGGAGGGCAGGGCCTGATCGAGACCGATCACCACACGCACGGCTTCTTGCTTGGCGTCGAGGTAGGCGCCCAGCAGCTCAACAATTTTTTGTTTCTCCTCGAGGGCCTTCAGCAACTCCTGCAGGTGCTGCCGGTCTTGCTCACCGGTGACCAGGTTGGCTGTACCCTCGACGAAAACCACCTGAGCTGCGTCGTCGCCGGCCAGGGCTCCCTGGCGATAGAGCTGCTCGAGCGAGGCCATCAGGCGGTCATACTCACTGCGCTCCTGCTCCAAGCGGCGGGCGAGTTCAGTCCGCATCGCGTCCATGGTCCAGCCCCGGAAGTTTTCGTTGATGAAGCGGGCGGCAGCGTCGAGATCGGTTTGCGAAAGATCGAGTCGCAGCACGCGGTCCCGTACTATGCCCGACCGCGTTACCACCACCGCCAGGACTTTTTGATCGCCGAGCCGCGAGAAGTAAACGTGCTCCAGAGCATTCTTCGGCCCACCGATCGCCACCGCGACACCCACGTTGTGGGAGATGAGCGAGAGCACATGCGACGTGCGCTCCATGAATTCCTGCACATCCGAAATGCCATGCAGCGAATCCTGGATGATGGTTTCATCCTCATTCGAGAGCCGTGCCTCGCCGGTGAGTTGCTCGACGTAATAGCGGTAGGCCTCGCTGCTGGGCACCCGGCCGGCGGAAGTGTGGGGCTGCTCCAGAAAACCGGCGTCGGCGAGGTCCGCCATCACATTGCGGATGGTGGCCGGGCTCAGGCCTTCGCGATTGGCACGCGCAAGAGTGCGCGATCCTACCGGCTCACCCGTGGTAATAAAAGTCTCCACGATGGCGGTGAGGATTTCGCGCTCCCGTTCGCCGATTGGCGGTCCTGCTGGCATCGAGCTCCCCGTTTCCGGTTGTCGCTTTAGGTTATCCCAGGACGCGACCTGCAGTTCTGGGCCTGATCTCGTTAAGTACCTTTAAATCCAAAAACTTAGATTGGAGAGTGCTGAAACTCCCTACTTTGGATTCTAGGAAGCATGGCTGGCCCTGTCAAGGGTTAGCACTCTCGGCTTCGGAATGCTGATTCTTGACCAATCCTGCTTACAGATGTAGTTTGGGGCGCCCGCGATGCTGCACTCTATGAATCCCACTGGGAAAGGCGACCATTCGCCGCCGCGCCGTTTGTTTCTTAAGGCCTGCGCTGCGGTTGGCGGGTTGAGTACTCTTGCGGGCGTCCCCTTTCTGAATTTCAATTCTGCGAATATGCTCAACGGAACCGGGAAAGGCTCGGCTGGAATCAACATGCAATCAAAACATCATGTAGCCGTGATTGGAGCTGGCGCGTTCGGGGGATGGACAGCTTTGTATCTGCTGCGCCACGGGGCGCGAGTCACGTTGGTGGACGCGTGGGGGCCGGGTAACTCGCGAGCCTCTTCCGGCGGCGAGACCCGGGTCATCCGTGGGACGTACGGGCCGAACCAGCCTTATACGAAGATGGCGGCGCGGGCGATGCAGTTGTGGAAGGAACACGAGAAACGCTGGAATCGCCAGCTTCTACATCGTGCCGGTGTGTTGTGGATGGCCGAGGGTGGCGACGATCAGTTCGAACGTGGGTCTTTGCCATTGCTGCGCGAAGCCGGCATCACTTATGAAGAACTATCCGTCCAGGAAATCGGGGAACGCTGGCCGCAGATTAGTTTGGAAGGCGTGCGCTGGGGCATTTACGAACCGGACGGTGGTTTTCTGATGGCGCGGATTGCCTGTCAGGCGGTGCTGGAAGGGTTTCTGGCGGAGGGCGGTGAATATCGGCAGGCAGCGGTTTTGGCGCATGATCTTGAGCGTGACAAATGGGATGGCCTAGCGCTTTCGGACGGCTCGAAGCTGGTCGCGGATCAGTATGTCTTTGCTTGCGGGCCTTGGCTGGGCAAATTATTTCCGGAGACTATCGGTAATCGGGTGCGTGCGACCAAGCAGGATGTGTTTTTCTTCGGGACGCCCGCCGGGGACAACCGGTTTTCGGAGGAGAAACTTCCGGTTTGGGCTGATCATCGCGACCGGTTTATTTACGGTATTCCGGGAAATCAGGGACGCGGGTTCAAGATGGCGGATGATAGTCGTGGGCCGGAATTCGATCCGACTTCGGGTGAGCGTGTGGTGAGTACTGACGGTCTGAAGGCCATGCGAGAGTATCTTGCCTTCCGGTTTCCAGCTATGAAGGATGCACCGCTTGTGGAAACGCGCGTCTGCCAGTATGAGAATAGTCCGGACAACAATTTCATTATTGACAGGCATCCGGCGGTCAGCAACGTTTGGCTGCTAGGCGGCGGGTCTGGGCATGGATTTAAGCATGGGCCGGCTTTGGGGGAGATGCTGGCGGGGTTGGTGGTGGAGCACGGAGATCCGAATCCCTTGTTTCGGCTGGCGCGGTTTGGGAAATAGAAACTTGGGTGCGGGCAGAACGGAAGAGCCCGGATGAAGACAGCCCCGGAGAGTTTACGTGAGAACTGGCTTGTGGGTTATCCCGGTTGGCTGAAGCACACGGAAACAGCCTTCACGATGTTACGGTGGAGCCAAGCACGACCAGCTGACTCAATGCGTCCTGTAGCTCCCAAGTCGACTCAAGCGTCGGTAGCAAGTACTCAGTCAGCCCCTTGTACGAGAACGGCACTAACTCGAAATCACTGTGTCTGGTCCGTCTTTCACGCATCCAGAAGTGACTCCGAAGACGGATATATTCGGCCAGCTTCGCCCCCACTGCCTCGGCGACTTGGGAAGAAAGCGGCTGGCGCCACGGTGAGTCAGGTTCCCAGAGGCTTAGCAAGAATGAGTCGTGAAGTCCATATTCAAGAAACAGCCAATGCATCGGATCTTGAAGCTGTTCAACTGGGCGTCCGCTAGTGAGCGTGAGGTGTATCCGTGTCAGCGTTCGAGCGAGGGCTGCAACGTGCAAAGAGAATTTGGACAATTGGGCGTGATCTGGAAGGTTGTGAATGTCGGCACGCATACGAGCGAAGTAGTCGGAAACGTAAGAATCGACTACCTGACGAAAGTCCCTGCTAATTTCGGAACATAGCCGGATGGCAACTTCACCTTCGGCTTGGCCTCGCACCGGGTAATCTCGATATACCTGTTCTAGCCATCCAAACCACAGGCGGGAGCGCGAAATATCCGCAGCGACGACCATGACCGGATTCAATTTACCGAGCCAGTAGTTGACAGTCGACTGCTTGACAGTGACGACAACCCCACCTGCCTTCCCTGGTCGAAAACGCTTTTTGCCCTTGATCTGAACTCCGAACTCCTCGCCCGTGACACGTTCTCCTCGAACGAGTTCGACCCGAAAATCCAAACCGTAGTCTGGCGCAACTGGTGAGATGGCCCATTCGCTGGGACATGAGCCGAGAAACAGCCGTACGGCTTGGTCGCCAACCGCATGGGCAGTCGGTCGTTGCGGAAGTACACTCATCGGCAGCACTGCCTACATATAAAAGCGGAAGTATCGACTCGGTTCGTAAGGTGATGCTTCATCGAATTCCTTGAACACATCGCCTACGTTCCGCGCGAAGCTCATTGTGATGGGAACACCGCAACAGAAATCTGCTGTATTCCAGTTGAGCTTCGTCAAAGCCAGAATCTCGGAGCAAATCGTCTTTATCGAGGCGTCGCCTCGTGCCTTGTTGATCTCAAATGGTGATGGAACATGTGATCCAGGATAGGTTTGCAACTCAGGGACAAACCCCTTGGTGTACAGGTGCGCATCCGAGTCCCCCGAAATGAGCACCGTGCCACGCGGTACCGGATACAGTCCCCAGCGGGTTATTCTGAGGGGTGACTTGACGAGAGATACCAGGTCGAAGGCAAGATGAGCACTATTGAATGCAGCCTGAAATCCCTTGATCTCTTCGGCGTTAAAACGCGAACTCTTGTGAACAACAATTCGTTCCGGATGAGTCTTTCTTGCGATGTGGAATTCTTCGAGTGCGCGCTGTGCGATCCGGCCGGCAGACTCAGCAGTTAGCACTGGCGCTCTCAATGCATAGTCGTAAGCAACCTGTTCCCCCCGCAATATGAGACTGTTGAAGTCATTCGCAAATAGGTGCGACATCGAAGAAAGGACGAGATCCCTTGCTGCTGTTTTCTTATGAAAGAAGCTAATGCCCAAAAAACACGTTTTGGCATCAAGTCCACCCAAAATCCAAGGCATTTCGCCAGCTTTGTAATACAGCCCGCAGAGTAAATTCCAAGTTCGCGTCGCGAAGTTTTGTGTCCCTTTACCCCTTAGCGTTTGCTCACGGATGATCTGTATAGGCACTCCGTATTGGGGATTCATGGCAATCTTTTTCAGTCGGGATCTGAAGTTGTGCGATAGCGGTTCTACCGTCTTCGGGTCAACGTCCAAGGCGAGCTTGTCAAAGTCAGAGAAAAGGTCGAGTTGCTCAGATTCCGTTTCAGCTTCAGGTTTCAGCTTTTGATGGTAGTTCCCCGTGATGTGGCAGGTGTCATACATGTCATCGGTCAACAGAATGATGATTACATCTAGCTTTCCTTCTGCGAGGCTGAGCATCGCCGCAACTCGCTGTTCGATAAGCGATTCAAGCCGACCTGCATAGTTTTGTGGCTGCAAACCGTCTAGCTCCGCTATCTCGTTGAGCGTTAGTTTGGCTTCAAACTCAGGCTCAACGACAAGCGTCTTTGAGAACGCAACCGGACATCCGGGAAAGTCGGGGAACAACAACTTGTGCCGTTTTTGGTCGAACGTACTTTCTAGCGTCCTAGTGGGAATACTCTCGATGAAGGAGTTTGCTGAAGCGATCCACTCTTTCACCAGATCGATCAGGTGGTAGGTGCCTATCAAGCCAATCGAAAGGCGTTCAGTGTGACTAGGACGACGGGCCGCATAAGGGCCAGTAAAAAGGCACTCCTTTGCGTAGGTGCCTTCCTGGTCCTTCGTGACAATCGAAGGCTCACGCAGCAGCTCAACCGTCTTGGCCGACTGCTCTTTTTGGACCAAAGTAGTCATTCATCATCCGGAATGGAAGTACGTGTTCTATTGGGCTGCTGGCGAACTCTACGTTCCCGAATATCGGACTCGAACTGATCAGGAAAAGAATCCGGTCACGGTTCTGAGAGAGGTATTGTCTCCAGAAGTGTAGCAGGTAGAGATAATCCTTGTTGTGGAGCCCGGCCTTCTCGCTAATAAGCCTCGCTTTACGCTCCGCTGGTGGCATTTGCTGCGGGAAGGTGAAGTGCCAATCCGGTTCAACTTGAAGAAACGTTTCACGGTGCTCATGAGCAAATGAGAGCTTCACCGCATGATGCTTCCGCTCTAGTTTACCGTCAGTGTTTTGAACGTAAATCAGTGTCCGCTCTTCCTGCTTTCCCTGGAGCGACAAATAGGTAAATTTGTTTGTCGATGGCTTACTCAATAGCGACAGTGGGAAGAAGAATCTCTCTCGCCGCCAGTCGAGTCCGCGCCTGAACATAGTCATGTCTCTGCAAAGATTGAGGAGTTCGGTCAATATCGGTGCTGCTATATCGCTCGCGATGCGCGGAGTTCCCTTCAGCTTGTCGCAATAGTAACCCAATTCACACTGGCTCTTTCGGATGTCTGCGAAAGAATAGAGCAGGCCATCGTTAACGGTAAATGCGTACTGTTGCTGAAGCCGTGCCACTATTTGTGACTTCTGCTCGAACGATGTTGGCGCGACCCAAACCGGCGGCAACGGAAGAGCGGGAAATCGATTGCTGAAAGCGAGCTCGGTTACGTTCTCTTCCAAGCTGATAAAGCCATAATGAAATTCTCCCCGTGCAACCTGTTCTAGGACAGGGAGCGTTTCCGAGGTTAAGAGATCTAGCTTCTTGTGGAACTCGATTATTCTTGTTTCCTGCGTGCCGATTAGCAGGTTTGGATGAACCCGAAGATGATCGCGAATGTCCTTCCAAAAGACACTTTGTGTTAAGGGCTCGTAAAACAGGAGGGCGATCTGTACGTTGGATTGGTACCAGTGCTGCAGGTACTTGGACTCAATACGCACACGAAGCACCTCATCAGTTTCTGACGAGATGTAACTTCGACCCGCTTTCAATTGACACTTGAGAAAAAGGCCGGTTCGAGACACCCCATGGACGACCTCGATCTCAGCATCGATGCCTGACTTGTCTTTCGCCTGCAGAGCAAAATCCCAGTTGTGAGAGTGACAGATTGTCGAAACCGCCGCGATGCTCTCATCTTCCAATTGCTCTTGAGGTAATTTCTTCAGCATGCTTAATCGTAGCTCGACTCACAAGTATATCCCTACAGGAGTTCATACGACCTGCGGCGATGCCATACCTCGCCGCGCAGCGTTTGCCCGTTGTCAAGAGAGTTACATGGTTGGGGCTGATGCCAGCCGAGCGGTAGACAGGGTGAGTCCTACTGAATCTGGATTACGCTTTCGCCTGCACTGGCTTTGATCTCGTCTACTCGCGCGATGACCTTGCGGGCGAATTCGTAGAGTGACTTGGCGGGTGCGGAGTCTTCTCCTTCGAGCACCGTGGGCTTGCCGCTATCGGTGGCCTTGCGGATATCGGGATCAAGCGCCACCGCTCCCAGGTACGCCACCCCGAATTGCTGGGCGGTTTTTTCGGCTCCGCCGCGGGAGAAAATATCCGTCTCCTGGTGGCAGTGGGGACAGACGAAGAAGCTCATGTTCTCGACCATGCCCACGACGTCCACCTTCATTTGGCGGAACATTTCGATGGCTTTGCGGGCGTCCTGCAACGAGACATCGGATGGCGTGGAGACGATGATCGCGCCCGTGAGTGGCACAGTCTGAATGAGCGAGAGCGATACATCGCCCGTGCCTGGAGGCAGGTCCACGACTAGATATTCGAGCTCACCCCAGTCTACCGAGCCGAGGAACTGTTTGATGATGGAATGCAGCATGGGGCCGCGCCAGATCAGCGGTTTGTCACCAGGATTGAGGAAACCCACGGAGATAACTTTGAGCCCTTGAGTTTCCAAAGGCTGGAGACGGTTATCGCCGGAAACTTTCGGCTGAGCGCTGATGCCCAGCATGAGCGGTACGTTGGGGCCGTAAACGTCTGCGTCGAGCAATCCGACTTTGTGTCCCAGCTTGGCCATGGCGACGGCCAGGTTCACGGCTAGCGTCGTCTTTCCGACTCCGCCCTTGCCGGAGCCGACGGCGATGATCGCGTCCACACCAGGCAGGGGTTGCGGGCCCTGGGGTTGTTGTCCGGGACGTGGGAGCATGGGGGAATTCAAGGAATCACCTTTGCTTGGCCTATCGATTATACAGAGAGCTGAGAGTTCAGCATTTAGCATTTAGCCAATCCAGGTTCGCAATGGTTACAGCAAAAGATCTCAGGAATAGCCGCGGAGATTCTTCCTAGCAGAGTGCTGACTGCTGAGTGCTACTTCCTACACGGCTAGATACCCGCCATCCACCGGGAACACGGCCCCCGTCACCCATGACGACTCGTCGCTGGCGAGATAGACTGCCATTCCCGCAATATCTTCCGGCTGGCCGAGACGGCCGATGGGGTGCACGGCGATGCGCTCCCGCCGCACGGCTTCCGGGTCGGGAGCTTTGTTGATGACGGCGGCGGTCAGATCGGTCTCGACAAAAGCTGGGCAGATGGCATTCACGCGAATATGTTCGTGTCCGTGATCGATGGCCATGCACTTGGTGAGCAGGACAACGGCGCCCTTGGACGGCGCGTACGATGCCCGGTTGCGGGCTCCATTAATTCCGAGAACGGAGGCGATGTTGATGATGGAACCGCCTCCAGCCTTGCGCAGCTGCGGTAGGACAGCTCGAGAGAGCAGCCAGACACCGCGGACGTTGATGTCGAAGGTCTGGTCCCATTGCTCTTCTGTGATCTGCTCGGCTGTCCCGACGTGCAGAACACCCGCATTGTTGACCAGGACATGGAGTCCGCCGAAGCGAGCTACGGTCTGCTCGACCACGCGAGTGATTTCCTGCTTTTTCGAGACGTCGGCTGGGAGTACGAGCGCGGAATCGCCGATTTCGTGGGCGACGTGTTCGAGCCGATCCTTACGGCGTCCTACCAGCATGATTTTCGCGCCTTCGCGTGCGAGGGCAATGGCACAGGCGCGGCCGATGCCGGTACCCGCTCCAGTGACGATGGCGACTTTGTCTTTCAAGCGGGAGTTCATGCTCGCAATAGTCTAGAACAGGTCTCGTACGGTTCCACACTGGGGCAAAAAGAGACGCAGCAAGCTGCGTCTCTACAGAGAGGGATGCATTTTGAATGCAACCGCCGCCTACCCCAGCTTGTTTCGGCGGCGCTCCAGTTCGTCGCGGCGGATTTCCCGGCGGCGGCCGGCGTCTTCGTAGCGGCGCCTTTGCTCATCGCTTTCTGGAACGACGGCCGGGACCGGCAGGTGGCGTCCGCCACCGTCCACCGCCACAAAGGTCAAGTAGGCCGAACTGACGTGCTGGCAGCTATCAATGAGGTAGTTCTCCACCCACACTTTTACTCCGACTTCCATCGAGGTATGGAACACGCGGTTCACGGAGGAGCGCAGGATGACCAGGTCTCCGACGTGCACCGGGACCCAAAAATCCATGTGATCGATGGAGGCGGTGACCACGTAGTGTCGGGAATGGCGATGCGCCGCCAGGGCGCCAGCGAGGTCAATCCAGTGCATGAGGCGTCCGCCGAGCAGCGCGCCCAGCGGGTTGGCGTCGTTGGGGAGAACGATTTCGGTCACTTCGGACTGCGAGTCGCGGACAGGCCGCGGCATCATGAGGTCATCGGACTGGTTCATCGGTTTACGCTCGAGGGAGAGTCCGCGGGGGCGGACCGGATTCTGCGGAGCAGATAGGACTCCAAGTAACACTCCGCCATTTTCTGGATGCGTGGGTCGGGATGCGTGGAAACCCACCGCCCGAGAGCCACATCGTATTCCAAGGTGCCGTGGCCGGCAGGACGGTGGCCAGTCTCGCAAACGAACCACAAGAACAACTGCGCGCCCCGATCACTGGCGAGGGAAAACCGTACCGCGTCACAGGTACGTTCCCTGGGCAGGCGCGTGCAGTTGGCCGCGTACCCGAGGTTGCAAAGTGCTCTCAGTTCCACGTCCGTGGGCTGGGAGCCCTCATGGCCGGGGGCGGAACAGGTACCGCTCCAGCCGCCGCCCAAGGGGAGCCGCGAAGGATGGAGCCAGGGACCGCCTTCCAGCTTGCACGTGGGCATGAAGAACGGGCAGGCCAACGATCAAGATCCTCCTTGCCGGATGATGGCCATTGTACTCGTGGCAAAAGATGCTCGCTAGTGGCGCGCGGAATGCCCTGGGGCCGTAGTAACCTCTGAACTGCAGCTGAGAACAGGGAACATTCTATGGACCGCATCGCGATGCTCACTGAGATTTTGGCACAGAATTCCGACGACCCCTTCGCGCGCTATGGCCTGGCCATGGAGCACTCGAAGGCTGGCGAGGTTGAGCGGGCATTGGAGGAGTTCGGGAAACTTCTGGCAACCCATCCGGATTACACGGCAGGTTATTTCATGGCAGCCCAGACGCTGGCGAAGGCCAATCGCACGGACGAGGCAAAGAAGATGCTAAACGGTGGCATTGCCGCAGCGAAGAAATCCGGCAACGCCCACGCTCAGTCGGAGATGGAAGCGATGCTGGCGGAGCTGGGATAATTCCTTAGACTTCCGATTTCCAAGTGCTGACATTCGACTTTTACGTGGTCTTCAATTGGCAATCGGCAACCGAAAACTTCACGATTCTCTCCGCCGTTCGTAGTTCTGCTTTCATTCCACGCGCCGCGCCATTTTCAGCATCCCCCATTCCACCAAACCCGGGAATAGCTGATAAAGCTTGATCACCGGATGCATCGTCCAGGGCACGATCACTTCCCGCTTCTGCTTCAGATATCCGCGTAGCACGGCGCGGGCGACGCGCTCTGCGCTGATCCCACGGGCAGCGGATGGCCGCACCTGCTTCAGTTCCCTCCCCTTGATAACGTTGGCGCCGAAGGCAGTGCGCACGTAGCCGGGGCACACCGTCATCACGTGGATGCCAGAACTCTTCAGTTCCACTCGCGCGGCTTTGCTAATCGCGTTCATGGCAAACTTGGTCGCGCTATAGGCTGCGTGGAATGGCAGCGGGATATGTCCGGCGACACTTGAAATGTTGATGATCATTCCCCAGCCTTGCTGCTTCATCACCGGGACCACGGCCTGCATGGCGGCGACCGTACCGAAGAAGTTGGTATCGAACAGGTCGTGGCAGGCGGCCATCTCCATCTGAGCGACGGAATCCAGCAGCCCGTGGCCGGCGTTGTTTACCCAGACATCGATGCGGTCAAAATGGTGCAGAGTGAGGCCGAGAACGCGATCAATCTCCTCGCGGTTGCGCACGTCGCAGGAGAGGGCGAGGGTGCGGGCGGTGTCGCCGATTCGTCCGCGGGCCGCTTCGGCTCGTCCGGCATCACGTGAGAGCAGGACTACGCTCGCGCCCTGATCGGCAAAGATCCGGGAGATCGCCTCTCCGATGCCCATGGAGGCGCCCGTTACCACCACGATCTTCCCGGAAAGTTCTGCTTTGTTGGAGCCCATGCCGAGCTTTTATTCTCCCTGGGGTGCCAAGTCAAGACGCCAATTGAAGCACAGGCGTACAATCCCTAAAACGTACGCGCGCTGCGCCCTTGCCGGAGGCCCTTGGTGAGCATACTCCTGCCGCTGTTTCCCCTCGAGGTGGTTCTGCTTCCCGGTGCGTCCTTGCCGCTGCACATCTTCGAGCCGCGCTACAAAGAGATGATCTCGGAATGCCTGGAGCAGAAAAAGCAGTTCGGTGTGGTGCGGAGCAAAGACGAGGGAGTTGCCGACATCGGCTGTACGGCGGAAATCCTCAACGTCACCAGGAAACATGCTGATGGCCGCATGGATATCATGACCCAAGGCCGTGAACGCTTCGAAGTGATACACGTCAACCAGGAACGTTCTTTCCTACAAGCGGAGGTCCTGTATCTGCAGGATGAGGCGGGCAGCGCTACGAAGGACGAAGTGGCGCAGGCCGTGAAATTGCACGGCGAGATCATGAGCCTGGCGGGAGCAGAAGCGGAGACATCGTTCGAAATCGATGGCTCACGGCTGTCGTTTCATCTCGCCGGGTCGCTTCCGCTCGATCTCGATTTCAAACAGACTTTATTGGGCATGAAATCGGAAGCCGAGCGCGTGCAGGCCGTCATTACCTACTTCGAAGCAATCTTGCCCAACTTGCGGCGGGCAGTACATATTCGCAAGAGGGCCGGCGGCAATGGGCACGGAGTGTGACCTGCGAGCGCGCGGCCACACTCTCCAGGTGAATCCATCACAGCAGACTGTGTTGAGAGCGGGGGTATAATCGAAGCCAGAAGCTGGTCTGTCTTTCGCTCTGGGGGTTTTCCATCATGAGTTTTCCCCGAACGCTCGGTGAACTCCGCCACAGTCCATTTTCCCAAGCACGGTTGAGCACCCGGCGGGTGAAGGACGAGTTGCGCGAGAACCTGGTAGTGAAACTCCGTCTGGGCGGACCGATTTTCCCCGGCATTGTGGGCTATGACGACACCGTGGTGCCGCAGATCATTAACGCCATTCTTAGCCGGCATAATTTCATTTTGCTCGGATTGCGCGGCCAGGCCAAGAGCCGCATCCTGCGCGCTCTGACTACCTTGCTTGATCCCCAAACACCGTATATCGCTGGATGTGAGATCCACGACAATCCCTATTCTCCGATTTGCCGCCGTTGCCGCGAGGAGATCGCGAAGCATGGTGACGACACTGCAATCGCTTATCTCACGCCGGAAGAGCGCTACGTGGAGAAACTGGCGACGCCGGATGTCACCATCGCCGACCTGATTGGCGACATTGATCCCATCAAGGCGGCGCGGGGCGGGCACGAACTCAGCAGTGAATTTACCGTGCACTACGGGCTGCTGCCACGGGCAAATCGCGGCATCTTCGCTATCAATGAACTGCCGGATCTGGCGGGCAAGATTCAGGTTGGCTTGTTCAACATCATGCAGGAAGGCGACGTGCAGATTAAGGGTTATCCCATTCGCCTGCCGCTTGATGTTGCGATGGTGTTCAGCGCCAACCCCGAGGACTACACGGCGCGCGGCAAGATCATCACGCCGTTGAAAGATCGTATTGGCTCCGAAGTTCGGACGCACTATCCAACAACCATCGAAGAAGGAATCGCCATCACGTCGCAAGAAGCCTGGATCCAGCGCGACGGATACCGGCTGCATGTTCCCAAGTACGTGCATGAGGTCATCGAGCGAATCGCGTTTGGGGCCCGCGAGGACAAGAAGGTCGATAAGCGGTCCGGAGTGAGCCAGCGCCTGCCTATTTCCTGTATGGAGAATGTGATTTCTAACGCTGAGCGGCGGGCCATTCACCATGATGAGAAGCTGGTGGTGCCGCGAATCGGGGACGTGTATGCCGCCATGCCTGCTATTACCGGCAAACTGGAACTGGAGTACGAAGGTGAGATGAAAGGCGCCGACTACGTGTGCCGCGAGCTGATTCGCAGTGCCATCGCCAAGACTTACGACGAGTACTTCGCGGGCGTGAACATGCAGCAGGCGGTGCAGTGGTTCGATCTAGGCGGAGAAATTCAACTGGCCGACACCGCTAGCGCGGGTGATGCCTTGCAATCGCTGCGCAACATTCAAGGGCTCATGGAAAAGCTGGGCAAGGTTGGAGTGGGACCGAAGGACAGTCCGGAAGTTCAGGTTTCCGCGGCGGAGTTCGTCCTGGAAGGCTTGCACGCGCACAAGCGTATCGGGCGGAATGAAGAACGCGTGTTCACGGCTGGGGAGAAACAGCCCAAGCCCGCTGAAAAATCTTTCGAGCGGGAGGAGCCGTTGCATCGGCCCAGAAGGTCGTTTAACTAGTGGGCAGTGGCCAGTGGTCAGTGGGCAGAGTCTTGTTCTACTGGCCACTGATCTCTGGCCACTGACAACTTCCCATGAAACGCATCCGCTACAGCAAGTACGTTCCCGATCCTGCCGGCGAAATGAGCATGGAAGATCTGCTCAGCGCGCTGTCCGATTATTTCTTGCAGAGCGGTTTTCAGGACATGTATTACGATCCGCCGGAGGGCGAGCGGACGCTGGAGGAGCTGCGGCGTGCGATCGAGAATGCGCTGCTTGAAAGTGACCTGCTGGACCAGGAAATGCGCGAGCGGCTGCAGCAGATGCAAATGGATGGCACGCTCGACGAACTCATCGAGCAGCTGATCGAGCGCATGGAGCAGGAGAACTACATCAGCATCGATGATCCGCATGATCCCTCGCGGCAATCGAGTGTTGATGGGCAAGTGGGTGAGACGCAAGCTCAGGCCAAGTTCGAGGTCACCGACAAGAGTTTGGATTTTCTTGGCTACCGCACTTTGCGCGATCTTCTGGGTTCTTTGGGCAAGTCGAGTTTTGGGCGGCATGACACGCGCGATCTAGCTACCGGTATCGAGACCAGCGGGGCATCGCGGCTGTACCAGTTTGGCGACACGTTGAATTTGGACATTACGGCTACGCTTTCCAGCGCGATTCAGCGCGAGGGATTACAGGTGCCGCTGAATATCGAGTATTCCGACCTGCAGGTTCACCAGTGTGAATATCAGTCCTCGTGCGCCACCGTGCTCATGCTGGATTGTTCGCATTCCATGATTCTTTATGGAGAAGACCGGTTCACTCCGGCTAAAAAAGTTGCCATGGCTTTGTCGCACCTGATCCGAACGCAGTATCCGGGGGATTCCCTTTCGCTGATTCTGTTTCATGATTCCGCCGAAGAAGTGCCACTCTCGCAACTGGCACGCGTCAAGGTTGGACCCTACTACACCAATACGCGGGAGGGGTTGCGGCTGGCGCAGCGCATTCTGCAGCGGCAGCGTAAGGACATGAAGCAGATTGTGATGATCACAGATGGGAAACCATCCGCGTTGACTCTAGAAGATGGGCGCATCTACAAGAATGCTTTTGGCCTTGACCCGCTCGTAGTAAGCCAGACTCTGGAGGAAGTGTCCAAGTGCAAGCGGGCGGGAGTGCTGATTAATACGTTTATGCTGGCGTCAGAGTATGGCTTGGTGCAATTTGTGCAGAAAGTCACGGAAATGTGCCGTGGGAAGGCGTACTTCACCACGCCGTATACCTTGGGACAATATTTGCTGATGGATTACATGTCGCGGAAGACGAAGACGATTCACTGAGAACATTTCCTGGTTAGGGATTCGTTGTCGGCAATTTGCTCGCCTATGGTCACGGCTCAGGCAATCCAGCTATCTTATGTGCCTCTACGGCTCTTTCCTCTCTTCGTTGCATGCAACCCCGCCAGCAGTTCATCCCCCTCCACCGGCGGCTTCCCCCTCCCCACCCGCTTCAATATCCGCGCAATCTTCCGTGGATCCGAGCGGCGTGCCCGCTGCGCAAAGTAGTCCTCGGTCCGCAGAGCAGAAATCTTTTCTGCCAGCGCCACGTTAATAAGCTGATTGAGCGCCACCCCTTCGGACTCGGCGAGCTTGCGCGCTTCATCCAGCAAAGAAGGCTGCAGCCGCAATGCAAAGTTGCTTCGTCTCACAGCATTACTCCTCGGTTCCCAGGGTTACTCCACTTCTCGCCAAGTACTTGTATCACGGGAGAACTGCCGAAACTCGACGACACAATTACGTCTTCACGATCTCCCCCACTGCCCGCCACGCCTGATCAATCGCGCAATCCGTATAGGCATACGCGTCGGCGTCGGCATTCGCGATGGCCAGGCGGCCGAAGGGTTTGCGGGCTACTTCGCAGGGGAGATCTCCGCCTTCGAGCCAGAACTTATCCCAAAGCGAGCTGTATTCGTAGGCGTAGCCGTGGGGCCAGCGATTTACCGTGATGGCGGTGATGTCGCGTGCCGGATCAAATCCTCCGCCGTCCAAAGTTCGCGCCAACTGCTCGCGGATATTGCGTTCCATGGTCTCGAATGTGGTGCTGAAGAGTTCCATGCGGCCAATGCGGTGCTGATCACGGGCGGGACGTCCGGGCTTGCAGGGCGTCTTCATCATGTGTACGACGATGGGATCTCCCGGTTTTTGGGAACACTGGTAGCCGCCGATGCTAACTGGCAAATCCAGGTTCACGTACGTGTGATAGCCGCCGGGCGCGTAGATGGAACTGGCGCCCAGCTTCTGGAAAGCCTTCCAGTTGCGGAGAGCGACGTTGGTGTACAGCAATGGGACTTTGGCCGCGGAAGCCAGCGCGTCTTTCTGTTTGTCCGGCAGTTCTTCACAGAGGTATGGAATGACTACATGCCAACAGGCGAGGATGCAGTGAGCGGCCCGGACGGTGTGCACCTTGCCGCCGCGGGCGTAGCTAATCTCCACTTCTTTGGCACTGGCGGGATCGCCTTGATGCTTCACTCGCACTACCGTGCTGTTTAGCCGGATACGGACTGGCGACGAAGCCTCATCGAGCCTGGCATAGCGGGCACGCGCCAGGACCACATCGGTGGCCGAGTTGCCCGGAATCGCCTCCGGAATCAGTTGGCGCACCAGCAGCCGCGTGATGGAGGCGTTGCCATCCGGAAAGTGGAAGAAGTATTTTTCTGCTTCCTCGCTCCGAATGGCGTCACGGTTCATGCCTTTACCGGGAGCGGGATCAAGATTCATGCCATCAAAGCCCGGAGCGCCCAATCCCCATGCATCCTGCGCCGCGACCGCGTCCATCCCCACGCCAAACAAGGGATGCGGTAACGCCTGGTATAGCCGTACAACTTGCTCGTCCACCTTGACCAGATCAAGCAGGAACCTGGAGTAGCTCATTCGCGCCAAGCGCGATTTCTTTTCGTCAGAGGTGAGGCCGGGCAGGTAATCCTTGTTCTCCTGAAACAAACGTTGGATATCGCTCTTCGCCGCATCGGAGAGCGGAGCCGAGGCCATGAACTCTTTCCACGGGTCGGAGTGGTCGGCTGCTGCCGAGTAACCGATGGCCTCGTTGCCTCCCATGGGCGCGGGGTTGATGACCAGCTTATCCACGCCAAAGGTTTCTTTGTCGAAGAAAATACTGGGAGCCATTCCGAAGGAGCGGTAGAGGCCCTTCGAGACGTAGCTGGGATAGGACGAGACGTCAATTCCCAATTCATTGATCAGGCCCTTGGCGACCGGGCTGTACGGGGCGGGACTTTCGATCGAAAATGTCCCTCCGAAGCCCAGAAGAAAGCGGTTGCCGGTGTGGTACTCGTTGCGCTTGGCGTGTCCGCCGAAGTCGTCGTGATTGTCGAGAACCAGGACGCGAGCTTTCGCTCCGGCGGCCTTGCGGAAAAAGTGCGCGGCGGAGAGCCCGCTGATGCCTCCGCCTACGACTACCAGATCGTAGGTCTCGCCGGTATCTTCGGGCTTCCCTGCCTGGTCCCAAAAAGTACCATCACGCAGACTGTGGGCTATCTCAAAAGATCCGGGATGACTTCCGCGCAAGCCAGTCAGGGCTGGAGGGTAGTAGTTGGTCGAACTTTCAGGATCGGATTGCAAGTCGAATCCGCCGAACCACGGTGAAGGAAGAATGGCCGCGCCGACCGTCAGCGCGACTCCGTTTAGAAAATCGCGCCGCGTAATTGCGCGGCCCATGCCCAGCTGTCGATCTCGCGAATCGTGCACAGGAGTCCCCTGCAAACTCAGCCTTGTAGGTGAGCCGTTTCACTGCGGAGTAAGCGCGTGGGATTATATCCCGGGCCGCTACATTTTTCCGGCAGACCAACTGCCCATGCGCTCAGCTCGACGTGCCGGCTTTGTTCACGGCTGACTCTGCACCCTGGAACCCGATACGGCTGTGCGTGCCATCACAAAATGGTTTGGTTACCGAGCCGCCGCAGCGGCAAAGGGAAAAAGCGGGCTTGCCGGTGAGGTCGTACTTGTTGCCGTCGGCGTCCACTAGTTCGACGGAACCTTCAGGAGCTTCTACGCGGTACGGACCGTTTTTCCTGACAGTGATTTTTACGGACATGAGGCCTCCGTTCGGAATAGATAGGTATGCATCACGAAGATATCAGCTACTAGCTCCTAGCTGCTAGCTTCTAGCGAGGCGGTCGGAGAAAAAGCACCCACAGGAAAAAGCCCATGATTGTGATCATGAGTCCGCTGCAACAGATAGAGACGACAGAGACGAAAGCACGCACAGGATGCCCTCTGGAAAATGCGCGCAGGAGCAGGACGATCGCGGCCGCTTCGAATACAGCAAAGGCTGCGAAGCCGAAGGTCGAGAAAGTCTCGCCCAAACCGCCGGCGACAGCCCCTAATCCCGTGGCCTTCTGGTTGGAAATCTCACGGAGGGCACTGAAGAGGCCGATAATCGTGGGAAACACAACGAAAAGGAACGGTATCCAAGCGAGGAGCACGCCCCACAGAAATCGCCTTCGATTCGTTTCATCGGTTTGACTGTTCATCTGCTGAATCTTGTCGCACCACCACGGAGCTGAGGCTCACGGCCGAAGGCTGTCTTCACGCTGCTGCCCGCTCCTCCGCCAACAAACTCCGGTAGAGCTGCAGATATTCATCAATCATGCGCTTGGCGGTGAAATGCTCGCGGGCACGCTGAAAGGCATGATTGCCGTAGCTGCGGCACAGGTCGCGCTCTTCGCTCAGGCGCTGGATCACTTCCGCCAGGCTGTTCGCATCGTTGGCGCGGAAGTAGAGGGCGGCGTCGCCCCAGACTTCGCGGTGGGAAGGAATGTCATTGGCAATGATGGCGCAGCGGGAGAACGCGGCTTCGAGCGCCGCCATGCCGAAGGGTTCGTAGCGCGAGGTGGCGGCGTAGATCGCGGCGCGGCTGTAGAGCGTGCGCAGCTGGGCCTCGGTCTGCGGACCTCTTAAGGCGACGGACATGTTGTCGGCGTTGAGTTTGACATCGGCGCGAATCGGAACCTTCGGAATTGGAACTGTGGTGTCGGACCCTACTATGCAGACCGGAAGCGGGTGCGTGTGCTGGGTCAGGAGAGACACCTGTTTGCCTGCGTCCCAAAGCCGCCCCACCGCGAGGATTGAATCTTCCTTGCTCACGTAAGGATTGAAAAAAATCGGGTTGCGGCCGTTGTAAATGACCGCGTCTCGCCGGGGGCGCGTGTAGCAGGCGCGAATCGTGTCCAGCATCCAGACGGAAGGGGCGACTACGGCGGTGGCTTCGGCCAAACCCCGCGTTACCACCTCCCGATACCAACGTAGCCAGCGAGTCGCTTTCGGCTCGCGCCCGTGTACCGCCTTCCACCAGGTGATCAGGTCTCCGTGAGCGACCACCACGCGCGGTATATCAACCGGGAGACTGCCATAACACAACTGGTTGAGGTGGAGCAGGTCGGGCTTCAACTCTCCGACCAGCGCCTTCAAGTACTCGGTGGAGTCTTCCAGGTCGTGCTCGCCTTCCTGCATCCAGTCGAGGCGAAAGGCGGTTGGGCGGTACTCCAGGCCGTGCAGGTTGTCCATCCAGGAGGTTTGCTCAGGCAGGGGAACTTCACCAAAGCTGACCAGGGTGACGCGGATGCCACGGCTTACTAGTCCAGTGACCAGTTCGCGGGAGTAGGTCCACACTCCACTCAAGGTGTCGGCGGTGACGAGAACGTGCACTGGATCTCCCGGGAATCTTGAGCGCGACAAACCGGAGTGGACGGACCCATCTCCGTTGCTGCGCCCTGTTATTTTAGTGTGGAATTCCCTACTTGTTGCAGGATTTCTTAGGTTGGGGTGGTGACACTGCAAAATGTTGCACAGATCCCGGTAGTACCAAGCGCGTTTTCCGCGGATGCAGCCCTCACAACTGGACCTTGGCAGCGTGCGGTATCCGTGGATCTCTCGTCGGCTCGGGCTCAAGCAAGCAGGGGAATAGAGCAGTTCTCAGTTGTTAGTTCTCTGTTTTCTTGGGAGTGCTGCGTCAGGCGGCCATGCCGAGCTTGGCGCGCATCTCGTGGGCTAATTCGTGAACCGCGCGGAGCTTGACTTCTGCGGCTGGGGGCAGATTCGGCACCCGCAGGGCCATTTCGCAGCACAGGAGCAGTGCCGTGACCGTCCCTTTGAGTTCGTTGCGCAAGGCCTGTTCCGCCTCCTGCCGCGCCACCAGGACTTCTTGCTTGTGGCGCTGCAGAGCCGCGCGCAGATCACGCACGATGCGCTCGGTTCCACTGATAGCGAAGTTCACGTGCACCGGGATGGCCAACCCGATGTGCTGCAGAACCATTTCGCCCTCGTCGGGCTCCACCTCTAGCATGGACTGATCAATTACGACTGCCGAATACTCCCGCGCGCGCAGTAGGCTGGCGGCCTGTCGCAGGGTTGCGGCTACTTGCGTGGTTTCAGTGGTGGCTTCCTGCAGCGCTTGGGCACATCCCTGAGCCTTCGCGGCAGGGGTGATGAGTAAGATCATAAAGCGTTCAGGTGCACGTCTTCGGCCAGACCCTTTGCGACTGAAAACATGCTACTTATGCTTTTCTTGCCTCCTTCATTTCCCATTGCGGGAGGCCAGTTCGCGTTTCGGGTTATTCTTGGGAAGCGTACTCCTTCAGCTTGCGGTACAGGGTCGTCTTTCCAATCCCCAGCAGGCGGGCCGCCATCAGCTTGTCTCCATTGAGTTGAGTGATGGTGGTGAGGATGGTTTGTCTTTCCATATCCGCCATGGGCACAATCTTGGCCGAGCCATTTCCTCCTGACGGTGTGCTGGTGCTGCGGCCGCGAATGTCGGTCGGCAGATCGGCGATGTGGATCACCGGGCCGGTAGTAAAAGCGCAGGCCCTCTCCAAACAGTTTTCCAGTTCTCGCACGTTACCCGGCCAATCGTAGGCCAGCAAGGTCTTCAGCGCGTCATCACTCAGCGTCCGTTCCTGTCCCGAGGTGCGGGACAACCGTTCCAGGAAGTGCGCCACCAGCAGGGGAATATCCTGCCGCCGCTCGCGTAACGCCGGAATCCGCAGGCTCAGCACATTCAGCCGGAAGTACAGGTCGCGCCGGAATGTTCCCTGGGCCACGGCCTGCTCCAGATCACGGTTGGTGGCCGCCAGAATTCTGACGTTGATGGCAATACGCTTGGTACTGCCCACGGGACGGATTTCTTTCTCCTGGATGGCACGCAGAAGTTTGGCCTGGAGATCCACCGGCAGTTCTCCAACTTCGTCGAGGAACACCGTGCCCCCTTCGGCGATGGCCAGCAGGCCATCCTTGGCCTGGACAGCCCCCGTGAAGGCTCCCTTCACATAGCCGAAAAGTTCGCTTTCGATCAGAGTGGGCACCAGGGAGCCGCAGTCCACCGGGATAAATGGTTTGTCGCGGAAGGGCCCGGAAAAGTGGATGGAGCGGGCCACTATTTCCTTACCGGTACCGCTCTCCCCCAGGATCAATACCGGGTGGCTGCTGTGGGCTGCCTTGGCGATGATGCGGTATAGCTTCTCCATCTCCGGCGCTCGGCCCACGATGCTGCCAAAGCCCTGTTTGGATTTGATCTTCTCGCGCAGCATGCGATTTTCGGTCTTCAGCCTCAGATGGCCGGATACCCTGTCCAGCAGGAGCTTCAACTCGTCCATGCTGAAGGGCTTGGTGACGTAGTCATAGGCGCCACCCTTCATGGCTTGCACCGCCGATTGCACCGTGCCGTATCCGGTCACGACAATGATTTCCGCATCCGGCCGCCGCTCCTTGATCCGATGCAAGACCTCCAAGCCTCCCGCTCCGGGCAATCTGAGGTCGAGCAGCACCACATCGATGGCCTGCGCGTCCAGCAGGCGGTAGGCATGCTCGGCGGAGTCGGCCACGGAGGTGTTGAATCCCAGGGACTGGGCAACCTCACGGCAGGCTTCGCGAATGGCGCGCTCGTCGTCCACGATCATCAGGTTCAGAAAGTTCGCGCCCTCAATCTGAAACGGAGCGGGCATAGTGGCCATAGCAGTAGTCATGGATCACCTCTTCTTCTTGTTCTTGGGTTCGGATGCATGAGCCGGAGCATCGATTCGCGGCAGACAGACGCTCACTCGCGCGCCCTTCCCGAGCTCGCTCTGCACTTCGATAGTTCCGCCGGCCTGTTTAGCAATGTGGTACACCGTGACCAACCCCAGGCCTGTGCCGCGACCAGGTGGCTTGTTGGTAAAGAACGGTTCGAACAGACGGGAGCGGGTTTTGGCATCCATCCCGCAGCCGGTATCCGTGACGCTGAACTCGACGCAGGCAGTTTCCCTGGACCGGTGGTGGCCAAGGCTGGTGAGATTTGCGCTGGAGTTCCGGGTTTGGAGCGTAACCCGCCCGCCGTCGGGCATGGCGTCGCGCGCATTCAGCACCAGGTTAAGAACGACTTGCTGCGCCTGGGCTGGATCCATGGATATGCACCCTAGATCGGATGCCAGCAGCGATACCAACTCAATGTCTTCCCCGATCAGCCTGGCCAAGAGATCACGCATGCCGGATACGACCTGATTCCAAACCAGCGGACGCGGCTCAATCGCTCGTCGCCGAGCTACCGCCAGCAACTGCTGGATGAGAGCGATGGAGTTTTCGCCCGCCCTGCGAATCTCTTCCGCGTGGCGCCGCAAGCGGGTGTTGCCATCCAATCCGGCGATCAGCAGATCGCAATACAGCATGATGCCGGTGAGCAGGTTGTTGAAGTCATGGGCAACTCCGCCTACCAGTCGGCCCATGGCCTCCATCCTCTGCGAGTTGCGCAACTGCCTTTCTATCTGTTTGCCTTGGCTGACATCACGCGTGCTGAGGACCAACAGGTTCCTGTCATGCACACGAAAGCCAACATAGGAAGCTTCCATCTGTGTCCGGATGCGGTCCTCACGTTCGCCGCTGAGCTCAAAGAAGAAATGGCCGCTTCCAATCGTGTGGTTCCGGTTTGTGTGCGCTGCGCTGGGACGGGCCCAGAGGCGGTCTTGGGGAACAAATTCGGGAACAAATTCAGCCACTGATCGGCCCCGTATCTCGGACCCATGGCGATGTCCGAACATCTGTGCAAAAGCACGATTCGCAAAAAGAACACGGCCACTCTCGACAATGGCCATGCCTTCTGGACAGGCCTCAACCGCGGCACTCAGCAGAATGGAATCCGCCGATTCGTCACCTTTTGCCTGCAATTGTGCTATGGCGCTCATGGCCGACCAACCTCGCCGCTCCGCTGGAAAGAAGCATCTGCCATCCACATGAGAGGATCAGCCGCAAGCGGTACCGTCGAAAAGGGAAAATGCATTGAAGGGCGGTGCCGGAAGGACAATGGTGTACCAAATCGGGAATTATCAAGCAGCAACCGGCTCTGGCACGCACTCCCCATTTGGGAAGTTTAGGCTGTGGTTCTGTGCCTGCGAAGGGTATCCGTCACATCGATTTGTGACAGAGAGAAGAGTCTAGAAAGTCGAATTTTGAAGCAAGCAAATGGGCGGGAAGTCGCGATGGTATTAGGTTCAGAGCTGCAGCGGCAACGGTTGGGTCAACCGGAAGGTAAGTCGGCGCTCGGCAGGGAATCCCACATCCTCACTGCCAGTGGCGTACGCGGCTCCGGTACCCCCTGCTGCCCCAACTGCGCCGCCAATGAGCGCGCCTTTGCCGCCACCCGCCAATCCGCCGATCAGCGCCCCAGCGCCGGTGCCTCCACCGATCATTGCCAGGTTGCGCTTCTCATGCGAACCGCCCTTCTCGAAGATGCTGGAGCATTGGACGGAGAGCGGCTTTCCGTGGATGGAGATTGTGGTCAGGGTGAGCTTCAGGTAGCCGGGATCATGCAATCGTCCGGATGCTTTTGCGGCAACTACTTTCCCGGTCAGCGCAGCACCGCGCTGCACGATCGTCTGTCCCTGAAGGATGATGGGTTCGTCCAGCACAGCCTCGAACGTGTCACCAGCCCGAGACGTCGCGCTGGATACGGCAGCCTGCAGGCGGATCGTGATCGGAGTTCCGGCCGGGATTTCAGCCGCGAGCAGAGACCCGGTAGGCGATTCTCCATTCTTGTCGGACACCTGGGCAAAAGGCAGTCGCTGGTCCGCGTCCGGGTCTGCTGCTTGCAGGCCAGTCTGCCGCGAGCATCCCGCAGCCAGCCCCAGGGCCATCACCAGAACTGTGAAACTAGCGGCCTTCCCCCGACTCCGACTCGGCAACCGCATGTACCGATCCTCCCGCCACCTGCCGCCAATGACAAGTCGCAAGGAGGATGCCATCTTCCGGGCCCGATAAGTCATATACTTGGCAGGGGTAACTGGTTACTGGGCGTGTAGTTCTTGCAGGTAGTTCTTGCCAGCGCAAGTCCCAAGGATGATGGGGCTAAGAATCGACTATGGTCATTGACCACGGTAAAATCAAAGAACTGAGCTCAGTCCATGGAAGAGATTGCCATTTCGAAATTCAAGGCGACCTGCCTGGCAGTACTGGAAAAGGTACGCAAGACCGGCAAGCGTGTCTTGGCGACGCGCTTTGGCGAGCCGGTCGCGGAGATCACTCCACCACCCGTTCTGGAACCCCCGAAGAGAGAGTTCGGCTCCCTGAAAGGAACCATTCGCATCGTGGGCGACATCATTTCTCCCGCTGGCGAGGAAGAAGATTGGGAAGTCCTGCGTTGATGTCTCTGTGTTGGCCAATCGCTAAGCGGGTGGAACGAAAAAATAAGAGAGATGCGTTCTATCCGCATCTCCCATAGTTTCCGGCGCGACCGGTCCCTTTATTGGCCACCGTCTTGTGGCCAGGCATTGACCCGGAGCGCACCTCGCTTCTGTCGTCCTATTGCTTCTTTTTTGCCCCCTTTTTTGGCGCGGGGGCAGCCTTCTTCGTCCCGGGCGCCGCCTTCTTGGGTACCTCTCGGCCACCAATCAGAGACAAGGAATCTGCGGCGTTGAACGGAAGGTGGCGGACGGACTCTTGGCCGGTGGTATTCAGAGTGATGTCCACGCGCCGATTGCTCGCCCAGATGATCGTCTTCGTGTTCTTGAGAATCCTCTGCCGCTCCTCTGGAGTCAACTCGGGGTTGGTCTCCACCTGGACTTTCACTTCGTCAGCGGTCAAGTTGTGTTGGTTGCCGAGCGCCTTGGTCTCGATGTTTGCCGCGGGAACACCGCGTTCGACCAGGAAGCCTTTGGTGCGCTCGACACGCCGTTCGGAGAGCGCCTGATTGTATGCCACGGATCCCCGTGCGTCGGCATGGCCTTCGAGAATCAAGTGCGCATCCGGCTTGGTTTCGAGATACTTCAGGAAGTCGCCGGCCAGCACGATGAGCGTTTGCTGCTGGCTGGCAAGCAGGCCTCCGGTGGGTTTCTGCACGGTCGGCTGGGCGGTCGGGAAATAGACGCTATGGAGAGCCAGCCTGACTTCCAACTGGTTGACCTTAGGTGGAGGCGGGACCTCGACGGTGATCTGAGTCGATGCCGAAGCGGTCAGACCTCGTGAGTCGGTGCAAGTCGCACTCACGGTGATCGGACCTGCCGGAGCGCCCGTGGTGCTCAGAGTCGCAGCATTGCCGCTTCCCGAGACGCTGCCAGCACTGGCCGTCCAACCGCTCACGGTCACGGACGCGTTGTCCGGACTGTTGCAGGTGCAGGAAATGTTCGACGACGCCCCACTCTGAACGGACGTGGGATCCGCCGAGCACGACATGGTAGGCGGATGTTTCGGCAGTTCTTTCACCGTGAAGTTTGCCGAGCAGCTGGCCACCCCGCCTTTCTTCATCTTGGGGTCAGTGATGTGCGCGGTCAGGGTGTAACTGGCTCCGGCTACGCCGTTGGTGTCCATGGTCGCGGTACCTTCTTTGCTGGTGACTTTTCCCCCGTTGCCGCTCCAGGTGTAGGTCAGCGTGTGCTTGGGATTAAAGTTGCTGCCGGTAGCAGTCGCAGTCACGGGCTCCCCTACCATCACTTCGCTGGGCTGAACCGAGCAGCTTGCCGTGGGCGTCACCTCGGAGGGATAGCCGAAGTTGAGGACCAAACCGCCGCGCAACCGGGCTCCGTTTAGCTTCGGGCGGCGAGCATCCGAAATCGCTGAAACTGCGTCTGTAAAATTATGGTTGCCCCATGCGTAGTCCGCTTCAATCAGGCGAATGCTGAGTGGACGCCAGACCTTGACATCGATGCCACCGCCCAAGATCGCTCCGAGACCGTTACTGGCATTCACCGCTCGGGGCGCCAGCCGGTTCAACCCCAGTAATGTGTGGGCAAATAGGTTAAGTCCTTCGATTCTCCACATGAAGCGCGGGCCCACGGAAATCGTGCTTTCATTGGCGTCCCGTTGATAGTTGCCACCGACATCAAGAGACAGTCCCCAATGGCTATCGAAGTTGTAGGTGAGAGTACTTCCCCATCCGCTTGGCATGTCGGGCAGCTTGGTAGCTACTGGCGGCTGCGGCCCCAAGAAGGGCAGAACGTTGCTGACCGGCACGGTCCCGCCCGGATTTAGCCACTGGTACCCAACAAAGACATCCACCTTCGGAGTTGGTTCCTCCTGTGCCAGCGCGGTGGCCGAAACCAGAACCACGGCCAGCCCCAGCAGCAAAACCCAAGACCACACACGGCTACTCCCTGTATCGCGACAACGTGACATGGAATCCTCCAAAACTGCGCGATTAAAATGCTGCGTCCACGCTCAAATGCAAGAACGGGGCCCCTCATGGAAAGACTTAGGATGCATTTTCTGTGGACGACGATTGTACAACATGGCAATTTCAACCTGCCATACTACTCGCATAGTCCTCGTTAGGCCAAACGTCAGACCTGCGAGCCAGGGTAAAGCGGTCAGCCTGGTTGGCTGGAAATCTCATATTGACACAGCTTTGTCCAAGACCAGCCGGGTTTCTTCCTCGGCCAGATCGGCCTGAAAACGGCGCACCCAGCTTGCAGGGGAGTGCGGGAGCCTTAATAATGATACGAACGCAATTAATTCTATGAGCGAAAAAGTACTCATCGTTGAAGACGAAGAAAATGAGCGCACGGGCCTGGCGGAGCTGATCTCTGCCTGGGGCTACCGTGCCGAAACCGCCAAAGACGGCGCGGAGGGATTGGAAAAGATCAGTAGCTGGTCACCTTCCATCGTAGTGACTGATATGAAAATGCCGCGCATGGGCGGGTTGGACCTGCTGGAGCGCATTGCCGCCGAGACTCATACCATGGCGGTCATCGTGGTGACGGCGCAAGGCACCATTGACAGCGCGGTGCAGGCCATGCGGATGGGCGCCTATGACTACATCACCAAGCCGATCGATACCGACCGCTTGCGCACCATCTTGCAGAACGCCTCGGAGCTGTTGGGAACCCGGGTTGAACTCGAGGTCACCCGCCGTAAATTGCGCAATGCGGGCGCTCTCGGCAGCCTGGTCGGGGCGTCGGCCAAGATGCAGGAGATTTTCCACCTGATCGAAATGGTGGCTCCCAGTACTGCTGCAGTGCTGATCACGGGGGCGAGCGGCACGGGGAAGGAACTGGTGGCACGCACGGTTCACGAACTCAGCCCGCGCCGCAATAAGCCCTTCGTCCCCATCAACTGTGCTGCCATTCCAGAGACGCTGATCGAAAGCGAAATCTTCGGCCACGAAAAAGGCGCCTTCACCGGGGCGCTGGAGCGCCGTACCGGCTGCTTTGAGCTGGCGGAAGGCGGAACCTTGCTGCTGGACGAAATCGGCGAAATGCCGGTCGCCACCCAGGCTAAGCTTCTGCGCGTGCTCGAGGACCACAAGCTGCGCCGCTTAGGTAGCAAGGTGGAAACCACGGTAGACGTCCGCGTCCTCGCCGCTACCAACAAGGTACCGGAGGAGGCGGTGGCACGGGGTGAGTTACGCAATGATCTCTATTACCGCCTGAATGTCTTCAATATTCACATGCCGCCGCTGCGGGAGCACAAGGAAGACATTCCCGCCCTGGTGGAGTCGCTGTTGGCGGATATGAGCGCCAAGCACCAACGAAAAGTTGCCGCCATCAGCGAAGCCGTTCTCACCCAGTTTCGCAATTACTCCTGGCCCGGCAATGTCCGCGAGCTGCGCAATGCCCTGGAGCGTGCCGTGATCGTCAGTGACAGCGCGGTCATTGAAACCAGGCACCTGCCACCGGGATTCGGGCAGACCACGGTGCGCGCTTCCGCCGAAGATGCCGAAGGGGTGCGTGTGGGTGTGGGTACGACCGTCGGAGAGGCGGAGAAGTTGCTGATCCTGAAGACGCTAGAGGCCACCAGCAACAATAAGACCCGGGCTGCCGAGATTCTCGGCATCAGCCTGAAAACCTTGCATAATAAGCTGAAGGAGTACGGCAGCGCGGCCGCCGAGGCCCTGGCAGGCAAGGAAGAGTAAGCTGGCTGCGGCGGTGTGGCGGAGTCCCCCCAGGCTCCGCTCGAAAAGGTGGCGCCGCATTTTCAACCCACCCGGCAGTAACTGAGGCATGCGCCGAAGAACCAAAATCGTGCTCGCTATCACCTTCATGGTGACGGCGCTGGTGTCGGCATTTTCCTACATCTACATTTCGGAAATACTGCGCCAGCGGGTGACGGCGGCGCATGAAACGGCGTCTTTGCTGGCTTCGCAGCTCGCCTATCTTGCCACCAACGCCTCCCCGGATTTGAGCAGCACTCGCGTGGACACGGGCAATCCCCAGGCCGTGCGCCGGGCCATCGCCTACTACCTCGGAACCGATCGTGATCTAAATAATTTTCTGGAGTCCGTAGTGGGCAGTTGGCCCATCGTCTACGACGCGGCTATCGTGGACGCTGACGGCAAAGCCATCCTGCACACCAACCCCGACTTACTTGGAAAGTCCGTCCCTGGCCGCCCCGACTTTCAGCAGGTCCAGGATGCCAGGTTTCGCCGCCAGCTTCGCCTGGTGTACAACCCGCCTACCGTTTATGACGTGCACATGCCGCTCGAGCTGAACGGCGCTCCCTTCGGCAGCATTCGCGTGGGAGTTTCTACCGTCTTTCTGAAAAACGAACTGACACCACGGCTGCAGCATGCGGCTATCTTTTCCGGCGCCGCCATTCTGCTTTCTTTGGTGCTGGCCGCGGGACTCTCGCGGATCGCGCTGGGGCCACTGGAGCGAATCAACCGAAGCCTCGACAGCGTCACGAGCGGAAATGCTGAAGCTATTGTCGCGGAGCACGAGCACAGCCACGACGAGTATGGTCTGGTCTCTCTCAAGATCGCCCACCTCGGCCGCCAGATGCACGATGCCAGAGAGATATTTTCCGCGCTCAAAGACAACGTAGACCAGATCATGGCCAACCTGCAGGATGGACTGATGCTGTTCACCCGGGACTCGCGGGTGGTGCTGGTAAGCGCATCGGTCGAGCGTTTCCTGGGCCGCCCCCGGCGTGAGTTACTGGGTAGGAGCGTGAAGGAGATTTTTTCGCAGGACTCGCTGCTAGGGTTACTCGTACTCGAGGCCTTCCAGGCAAGGCGGGCGATTGGACAGCGTGAAATCGAATCTGTGAACGGCACGCGGACACAAGTCTCACTCGATTTCATCCAGGAGAAAGGCTCTCCGATCGGCGCCCTGCTGACTATGCGCGACGCGGAGTCGGTGCGACGTATCGAAGATGAAATCCAAAGATCACGCCAAATGTCGGCTAGTGGCCGCGTCACCCGCGGCGTGGCCCACGAGGTCAAGAACCCGATCAACGCCATTGTTCTGCACTTGCAGCTGCTGCAGAGCAAATTGCAGCAGATCGATCCAGACACGCGCCGCCATATGGACGTCATCGGCAGCGAGATCCACCGTCTCGACCGCGTGGTCCAGATCCTGGTGGAGTTCTACCGCCCGCGCGACCTGCATCTAGAGGAAGTTGATCTGCGCCGCTTGTTGGAAGACGTCGCCTCGCTGGCGGCGCCGGACGCTGGACAGCATGGGGTCGCCATCGCCCGCGAGCTTGCTTCCGAACCGTTAACGGTAAAGGTGGATACTGATTTCATGAAGCAGGCCATCCTGAACGTGGTGCTCAACGGCCTGCAGGCCATGCCGCAGGGAGGCACCCTGACGGTCTCCGCACGGCGCGACGAAGACGTCGTCATCACCGAGATTCGCGACCAGGGCGTGGGCATCCCGCACGAAGTTCAGGACAAGATTTTTGAACTGTACTTCACCACCAAGAAGGGCGGCAGTGGGATCGGGCTGGCACAGACCTACCAGATCATGCAGTGGCACTACGGGTCAGTGGATTTTGAATCGGTCGCGGGTGAAGGCACGACCTTCCGCCTGCGCCTGCCGCTGGCCGAAGCCCGCCCCGAGAACCCAAACGTTGGCAAGGGCCAGGTTGTATCTGAAGCGCTGGGTTCTCCTTCCGCCTGAATGCCAACGGTGGTTGCTTAATTCGCCGGCTAGCAATGAGTTCTCAGGTTCGGTCACCTCCGCGTGTACTACTTCGCCAGCTTGTCGAACTGGCCCGCACGTGATAACGTGCGCCGCTACAGTACTCGCCCGCGACGTTCAGCGGCCTCCCCCCGCGACAGTTGTCCTGCCGCCTTCGAGCACGAAGGAGCAACTATGAAAACTCAAAGCATTAAGGCCCCTTGGGCGGCCCTGTTCGCGATGTCTTTATTTGCTGTGATGTGCACTCACTCGGCATTGGCACAGTGGGTCGCACCCGCGTGCGACGTTGCTAGGCCAAGCCAAACTGAAATCGATGCTGGAAATTGTGGCACTCCCCACCCGTTAGCAGCGAGCTGCACGGCGACTGTAATAAAGAAATGCAGCGGAGGAGTCAATGCATGCGGGAGTTGGACCGTGCCGATTAACATCTGCAACCCGCCATCGCAAAACCAGTTTTGCAGCGCGGTGCACGCTGCCCTGCTCAACACTGGCAACGCGCTCTTCTGGTACATCACCGGGAACACGCCCCCCCACGACACCCACAACTCATACGTGCTCAGCAACATAAGCTTCCCTCACTGCTCGCCAAACATGCTGGACTGCGTTAAGACAGAAGTGAGCCCGCCGATTGACTATGACATTCTTTGCGCGGGCATGTCGACAGGAACGACCGCAACTGACGGGGCCGGCACGATCATTGCCACAGGGGGCATGGCAGCGGACGACGTCTCCGGGATTAGAAACACAACTTTTTTCAAGCCCAGTTTGGGGCCCAGCTTGGGGAGCTGGAGAGCTGGTACTGACTCGGAAAAGATGGTTACCGCGCGTTTTTACCCCAGTAATGTTCAGGAGCCAAGCCCAAGTGACTACACATTGGTTATCGGAGGAAATGACCTGCCCGGTCACATGGTTACGAATATGGAGGAGTGGGCTGGGGTGGCTTGGGCGCCGAAGGGGCCGACGCTCCCGACCCAGACCAGCTTATATCCGCGAGTAAAGCTCGTGCCCGAGAGATCTGGAGAATTCGTAATGGCGGGCGAAAACGCGCAAACCTTTATTTGGGATCCGCCAGGCGGAACTTGGAATCACCGAGGAACAATGATGAACCCTGGCAACAATCGTTCCCAAGGAGGCGTGGTTGTGCTTCCGCTCCAACCTGGAGTTAGCACACAAATCTTCACGGCCGGTGGAGACACCAAGCAGGAGGGCGCGGGATGCCCAACAAACACCGCGGAAGTTTACACCCTTTCCAGCGACGGGCTGACCGGAAGCTGGGCAGCGCCGCCGGGCAATCGATGCATGTGCTATGCCCGGTATAACTTGAATCTCGTGCTACTCGCGAACGGGACCGTGCTGGCGGTCGGCGGCGGAAATGGAATAAATCCCACCGGACCGGATTACACGGGTCCCATTCCGGCTCCGGAGTTGTTCGACCCCGTCATGAATACCTGGACCGTGCTGGCACCCGCACTCGATACCAGTGGAAACCCTGTGAATCGCACCTACCACTCCACGGCCCTGCTGCTGCCCGACGGTCGCGTGCTTTCGGCTGGGTCAGATACCTTTCACAAGCAGCACCCAGGCACGAACGACAACACCTTCCAGATCTTTAGCCCACCCTATATGTTTGCGACCCGACCGACAATTACTTCCGTGACGGGGAGCTCCACTTACGGGTCACAGATCACAATCAACACTCCGGACGCGGGGAACATTGGGAAGGTAGCGCTGATCCGGCCAGGAACCACGACACACGCCAACGATACGGAGCAGCGCTACGTGCAGTTGACCATCAACTCGCAGCCGCCGGGCCAGGTGCTGGCGACCCTACCGACCCTACCGAACCGAGCCATGGCGCCACCCGGCTTTTACATGCTTATCATCGTGAATTCGAGTAACATACCCTCGATGAGCTATGTATCCCCCACCACGAACCTTTTTTTGCAGCTGCAGTAGCTCTTCGTCGGGTGCGGCTCCGGGCACAGTTACAGAGGCTTTTGTCCGGAGCCGCACCAGACTGGCAGGAAGGCCATGAATTCCCTTCAGAGTCACGTCAACTGGCTTGCTCTCCCCGTTATTTTGCTGATTTCGTTTTCCGAGCCAGCCGCCGCTGCCGGATTCTTGACCGCGCCGACGTATCCGACGGGCCTGGACTCCGGTGGGGTGGTGGCGGCGGACTTTAATCGTGATGGGCAGCAGGATCTGGCGACGGCGAACTTTGAGGACGGCAGCGTCAGTGTGCTGCTCGGCAACGGAGACGGTACCTTTGCGCCTCACATGGACTTTCCCGCAGGCAACGGGGGTCCCACATTCATTACGGTGGGAGATTTCAATGGGGACGGCAGTGCTGACGTGATGGTAATTAATCTGGGGGCAGGTGGTGTCAACCACAATCTCACTATGCTGCTGGGCATTGGCGATGGTACTTTCCAGCCGCCTTCTGCTCCGATTAACGCGGGATTCCGGCCCAATTTCATTGCCACGGGAGACTTCAACCGAGACGGGAATTTGGATCTTGCCGTCGCCAACTTTGCTGCCAGTGGCACAGTCAGCGTGCTACTTGGGAATGGTGACGGTACCTTCCAGCCGCTGGTTGCGTATGCGGCAGGAGCTTACGCTTATTGGGTAGCCATAGGAGACTTTGACAGAGATGGGAAATTGGATCTGGCGGTGGCCGACGCCAGTAGCACCGGGACGGTCAGCGTCTTGCTCGGCAATGGCGACGGCAGCTTTCAAAATCCAGTTTCTTACGCTGTGGGAACAAATCCCGTATCCGTTGCCGTCGGCGACCTGAATGGCGACGGAAACCTGGACCTGGCGGTGGCGAACACGCAAAGCGATGACGTTAGCATCCTGTTCGGCAACGGGGATGGCACCTTTCAGCCGGCCCTAAGCCAGAGCGTTGGGCTGAGCGTGTCGCCTCAGTCCATCCTGATTGCAGACCTCAATCATGACGCTAAACAGGATTTAGTGGTTGTAGCTGGCATTACCGATGATCTTCGCGTGATGCTGGGCAATGGCGATGGCTCTTTCCAAGCCCCTATAGGGTATATGAGAAACGGCGTTCACCTGGCGGTGGGAGACTTCGATGAAAACGGCAGCTTGGATTTTGCCCAGAACAGCGGGATTGATGCCGTGGCTGTACTGCTGGGCAATGGCGATGGTACGCTGCGAAGCGCTAGGGACTTCTTCGCAGGTGCTGGAATTTTTTCGGTCGGCGTCGGGGACTTCAATGGGGACGGAAAAGCGGATGTGGTCACAGCCAACCTGTACGATCCCAAACCTGAAATCGCTCTGCTTAGCGGCAAAGGAGACGGCACGTTCCGCACGGCAGTAACCTATGGCGTTCGGGCGGGCAGCTTCTCGCTGGCTGTTGCCGACTTTAATCTGGACGGCAAACCCGATGTGATCGTGGGCGGAGGCAACAAGGTAAGCGTGCTGCTGGGAAAAGGGGACAGCACCTTCCAGCGCCCTGTGACCTCCCTGGCGGAGACGACGGAAAACGATTTCCTGGTTGTGGGCGACTTTAATGGCGACGGGAAACCCGACGTGGCCGCGCTGAGTTTTGATTCGGGCGAGTTTGCCATTCTGCTGGGAAATGGTGATGGGAGGTTTCAGCCGCCGATACTGTACCCCAGCGTGGCTCCCTTCTCGGCGGCCGCCGGTGACTTCAACCGGGACGGGAAGCTCGATCTGGCCGTGTCAGGCCAAGATGGCGACACGATCTGGTTAGGCAACGGGGACGGCACATTCCAAATGGCGGGAAGCTATGCCGGGGGATATGGTTCTGTTGTGAGCGGAGATTTCAACCGCGACGGCAAACTCGATCTAGCGGTGACCGACCTGAGCAACCTGGCTGTACTGCTGGGAAACGGTGACGGTACGTTTCAACCCCCGATGGATTACGCAGTCCCCCAGTCCACATATCTGGTGACGATGGATATGAACGGGGACGGGAAGCTGGATCTGGCTGCGGCGGCTATACAAGGCATCAATATAGCTGTGCTGCTCGGCAACGGCGACGGCACTTTTCAAACTGCAATCAACTTTGCCGCGGCCGGACCTTATGGACTGGCAGTGGGTGATTTCAACGGCGACCAAGCTCCCGACCTGACCTTTGCCGAGTCCGGGGTTACTTTGGCTGTGTTTCTGAATACCGGCGGCACTCGCGTCTCCACCACCAGCTCGATGAATCCTTCCAAGTTGGGCCAGCCAGTGACCTTCACGGCTAAGGTTGCCGCGACCTTTGCGTTCGTCGGCACGCCCACGGGCACGGTGACCTTCAAGGATGGTAACAAGACGCTAGGAAAGGTAACTCTGAATGGAGGTCAGGCCAGTCTGACGACCTCCGCCCTGGGCGTGGGCAAGCACAAGATCTCGGCTTCTTACTCCGGCGATGTCACCTTCAACCGCAACCACGCCCAGCCGCTTATGCAGCGGGTTCAG
>JBGQBN010000059.1:0-27947 GCA_041494805.1 Terriglobia bacterium
ATCCTTCACATCGGCGCCGACCATTTCTAGCCAAACGGCATGCGATGTTCGGAGGCTTTGCCAGTTGACCCAGCCAAGTCCCAACTTCCCTGCCGCGGGCTTGATGAAACGAGTGAGAATGTTGTTGTCTCGGATCGGCTTGCCATCCTTCACCGATTGAAATACCAAGTCGCCTGGTCCATCACACTTTACGGCTCGATATTTGCGCACGGCTCGGCTGGCTTTTACTTCCACCGTCAGGATCTTCATGTGGTGGATCCGCTCGACAACACACCGGTTTACTGCAATCGTGGCATTTGAAGACTCGCTTTTCGGCGCACCCCAATCGCCACGGCAGTACCGCTCATCGATTGTGATTGACTCCTCGTTTATGTCTTCCCACCTCAAACCTGCTAACTCGCTTACCCGAAGACCCGTGAAGATCGCCACATAGACCATTGTGGCGTAGGGCTCGGCGATTAGCTCCACTAACTTGTGAAATTGAGTCGGAGTAAGGTCTATGGATCACCCAGTTCCCGAGCGTTGGCTTCAACATATAGCGGCGGAACTGAAATCTCTTGCACAACAGGTACGCCCTTAGGGCGTAGCGGGGTGTATTGGCCGCGCAGGGCCGCTATGGCAGATCATGGTGCCGAAAACCTAATATGCGGAGGGTCTGTAACTCTATCAGGGCACTAGCCGTGTTTTGCTGGTCAGACGTGAGTCGAAACCACATGGTTTCCAAACACCGAAGAATCCTGATTTGTGGGCTTGACATGGCTGCTGCGTTATAGGCAGAATCGCGTCGTCAGTGCTGATCGTGTCCGGGCGGTGTTCGACCGCATTTCTTTCCTTTGCATTCATAAATGTTTTACAGGCCCTCGGCCTGGGGAGGCCATTTCACAAGTTGCGCGTTGGCTCCAGCGCACGAATGGTTGGGGGGCAGTGCATCACTACCCTATCGATGAAGTGCAAGGGAAGGAGTGGAATACCTATGGGATCCAGAGAACTGCAGAGGATCAGAATCGTCCGAATTTGTTTGACGACGGCGGTGATGCTTCTCGCGTTGCTGGCGGGCACCAGAGCTGCCTGGGGACAGACCTCGATTCGAGGTACGGTGACGGATCCGAGCGGCAGTGTTGTGGCAGGGGCCACAGTGGTTCTGGCGAACGCCGAATCCAAGACGGAGCGGACCGCCACGACGGGAGGGGAGGGGGAGTACCGGTTTCTGTTTCTCCCTCCCGGGATCTATACGCTCACAGTTACTGCCACCGGATTTCGGCATTACGAGCAGACCGGTCTGGAATTGCTGGTGAATACTCCGGCCACGGCGAACGTGCAGCTTAAGGTGGGCGGAGCCGGTGAAACTGTTACGGTAACGTCGGAAGCGCCAGCGTTGAATCTGGTGGATGCGTCGATCGGCAACTCCTTCAATGAAACGCAAGTCAAGCAGATTCCGTTGGAAGGCCGCAATGTCCCCGATTTGCTGAGCCTGCAAGCCGGCGTTGCCTATACTGGCAATCGTCCGGATATTGACAAAGACCAGGACACGCGCAACGGTGCGGTGAATGGCGCACGGAGTGATCAAAGCAACATCACTCTCGACGGCGTGGACGTGAACGATGAGTCCAATGGATATGCCTTCACTTCCGTGCTGCCTACGACGCTCGATTCCGTCCAGGAATTTCGCGTCACCACCGCGAACTATAACGCCGATCAAGGGGACGGTTCTGGGGCACAGGTGGCGCTGGTCACTAGGAGCGGCAGCAACGCCTTCCACGGTTCGCTCTACGAATACCACCGCAACACCTTCACAAGCGCCAACGACTACTTCGTCAAAGGCGCGGAAATCCGGAGCGGGCAGCCAAATGTTCCGGCCAAGTTGATCCGCAATATCTTCGGGGTCTCGCTAGGCGGGCCAATCCGGAAAGATCGCTTGTTTTTCTTCGTAAACTATGAGGGCACGCGGCAGCGGGAAGAGCAGAGCACGGTGCGCACGATTCCCACTCCCAGCCTCTGCCAAGGCAATATTCAATATGTAGATGTGAACGGCGGAATCACGAAGCTGACGCCGAGCGACATTAAGAATCTCGATCCTCTAGGTCTGGGCATCAATCCTGCGATCGAAAACGCAGGTAAGACGGGATACTTCGACCAGACTTTCTGCACCGGCAAATTTGCCACCAATGACAGCTCAGTAGGCGACGGTTTGAATTATGCCGGCTACCGTTTTCGTGCGCCCGTCAGCCTGGATAACAACGCCTTCATTGCCCGCCTCGACTACCATCTCACCGCGGATGGCAAGCACACTTTGTTCTGGCGGGGCGCCCTGCAAAACATATTCAATCCGCAGGCGCCCTTCCTGCCGGGAGCGCCGCCCGAGGAAACGTTGACGGACCACAGCAAAGGATTCGTCGTCGGATACACGTCTGTTCTCACCCCGACGGTGGTCAATACTTTCCACTGGGGATTCACTCGCCAGAGCACCGGTATTGTGGGCAACTCGAACCAGTCGTGGGATGCTTTCTACGGCCTCGATCAGGGCTTCACCTACAGCCACAACGCGCAGACGCCCGTGCACAATCTGCTCGATGATTTCTCCTGGACTAAGGGTAACCACACCCTTCAGTTGGGGGGCAACGTCGGCTTCGCCCGCGACCCTCGTGTCAGCTATGAGCATTCTTTCAGCTTGGGGAAAGGGGCCACCAACTGGATGTCCCCCACTGGTTTCGCCAATACCGGCGGCTTGCTGGATCCTGCGAATGGTGGGTTTGCGGAACCGGAATCGAGCCCAGCCTATGACTATCCAATTCTGGGCTTGCTGGGTATGGTTTCGGATGTGGTCGGGAATTACAACTACGACAAGAGTGGCAATGCGTTGGCGCCCGGCGCTCCGGTGAAGCGGAACTATGGGCTCAACTGGTACGAACTCTATGCCCAAGACTCCTGGCGCATTAAGCCGAACCTGACGATTACGTACGGCGTGCGCTGGTCGCTGTTTCCGCCGCCCTGGGAGGTGAACGGTTTACAGGCCTCGCCTACAGTCAACCTTGGGCAGCAGTTTGACCAGAACGTCAAGAACATGCAACAAGGCGTGGGGTATGACGCCACTCCACTCGTTTCCTTCATTCTTGGAGGGCCAGCCAACAACGGGCCTGGTTTTTACAACTTTGAGAAGTCGGATTTCTCGCCACGCGTCTCCGTCGCGTATTCGCCGCGTCCGCAAAGCGGTTGGCTGAGAAGAATCGTTGGGGCAGGCGACAAGACCGTCATCCGTGGAGGTTTCAGCAAGGTTTACGATCGCGCGGGGATGCAACTACTCAGCACCTTTGACGCCAACGCTCCTGGAGGCCTATCCGCAACCGTGCAGAACCCTTGCTGCAGTCCGCTTGATCCCGGGGGTTCGGGAACGCCTTACGATACCGCCGACGGCGTACCGCGCATAACCAATGTCAACGTAATTCCCACGACGAACCAGTTCGGTGACGTATTCTTTGAGCCGGCTCCTGCGGGAGCTTTCCCGCAGACGCCGCCACCATTCGGACAGGCCATCACATGGGGAATCGACCAATCCATTAAGACTCCCTATGCTTACGCCATCGACTTCTCGATTGGGCGCGAGTTGCCGAACAGATTCTCGTTGCAATTGTCCTACGCGGGCCGTTTAGGCCGCAACCTGCTCACGCAGCGCGACCTGAGACAGCCGCTCGATCTGGTGGATCCGAAGACTGGGATCGACTACTTTTCGGCGGCCACGGCACTGGCGAAGGTGGCTCTAGCGCATCAGAACAACCCATCGTTTGGGGCCGGCCAGGTCACCGACACAATGGTTGGCCCGACGGCTGCATTCTGGCATGGCATGGTGCCGGTTGCCCCAAGCTATCAAGATCTCTTTACCGGCTTTAGCGGAAGCCTAATTCAAGCCGTATACGACCTTTATTACAACCCCAATGTTTCCTACGTCGGCAACGAAGTGGTGGGACTTGGCGATATCGACATCTACTACGGGCTTGGGGACAACCTGGGCAACGCTTTGTTCTTTAACAATCCGAAGGGGACGCCAGGACCGGGCGATGTTCTTAACAATCAAGCAACGACAATGTACGCCTGGAGTTCCATCGGCAGATCGAGCTACAACGCGCTCCAGGCCAGTCTGAGGAAGCAGTTCAGCTCTGGGTTGCAATTCGACCTGAACTACACCTATTCCAAGTCGATTGACATCAGTTCCTCCGCGACCCGCTTGGGTTTTAGCTCGAGCGTAAACGTTGGAGCTCCCGGAACTCGGCTGGTGAATGCATTTTCTCCGGACCAGCGCCGAGGAGTCTCGGATTTCGACACGACCCACCAGATCAACGCCAACTGGATTGCTGAACTGCCGTTTGGCAAGAGCAAGCACTTCGTCGGCAACGCTGGCTCGGCCCTCGATGCCTTCATTGGCGGCTGGCAGCTTTCAGGTCTGGCGCGGTGGACTAGCGGCTTCCCGTTCACCGTAGATAACGGTAATTTCTGGCCCACCGACTGGGATGAGCAGGGTATCGCACAAATGATCGCCAGACCGCAAACTGGAAGCTTCAAGCAATCAGATGGCACGGTCAGTGTTTTCTCCAATCCGTCCACTTCTTTCAACGACTTCGTTCATCCTTTTCCCGGCCAAAGCGGTTCACGAAATGTGGTCCGTGGGGATGGGTACGCCGGTTTGGACATGGCCCTGAGCAAGCGCTTGAAGATGCCATTCGAGAGCCACAGCTTGCAGTTCCGCTGGGAGGTTTTCAACGTGCTGAACCTCACCCGGTTTAACGTCCTGTCAGGTCTGGGGACGCAAGCTTGCGCTTGCATCGCCTCATTGCAACAGGTGCCGCAATCGTTCGGCGACTACACCGGCCTGCTGACGCAACCTCGCGTTATGCAGTTCGCACTGCGGTACGAATTTTGAGGATGCGGGCTTCGGACGGTCACGATCGCACGGCCGTCCGGACCTTCCTATAGACTCCTAGAAATCTCATGATTACACTGGCTCGCAAGCTGCGGTTGATCGATTACTTTGCGCTAGCTTTCGGCGTGATGGTAGGAACTGCCTGGTTGGTCGTCATGGACGACATACTGCAGCGTGGCGGGCCGTTGGGCGCGCTCCTGGGATTCACCGCGGGCGCACTGATGTTGTTGCCTATCGGTTATGTCTATGGCCAGTTGGTCAGGGCAATTCCCGACGCGGGTGCGGAGGTGGCTTACACGGCCAGGTTCTTTTCGCCGGGAGTAAGTTTCGTGACCGGCTGGATGGTGTTCCTGAGCTACTTCCTGACTTGCCCGTTCGAGGCCCTGGCCGCGGGAAGAATCAGCGGCTACTTGTTTCCGTCACTGAATACTTTTGAGTTGTATCGCCTCGGCGGGCACCCCGTTTATCTGCCCCACGTAATTCTCGGACTCATCATCACGGTCCTGTTGACCTGGTTGAATTATCGCGGCATACAAGCGAGCGCACGATTGGCGAAGTGGACAACATTTACATTCCTTACTCTGGTCGTGATCTTTGCTTTGGCGGGCGCAAGCCATGGCGCTGCACCCAACCTTCATCCATTATTCAGCCACACCCCTCTTTTATCCGTGTTACTGGTTTGGCAGGTAGTTCCCTGGCTGTTGGGGGGCTTTGAATCAGTAGGTAAGTGTGCCGAAGAGGCCAGTCCCGATTTCCTGGGACGCGATTTTTCCATTGCCATCGCGCTCACGATCCTTGTGGGACTTGCTTTCTTCTGGGTGGTGATCTCGGCCGTGGCTTATGTGGCTCCCTGGCAGACTCTCAGGAACAATCAGCAATTCCCGACCGCCGTGGCATTCGAACGGGCGTTGCACGCGCACTGGATCGTCATCCTGATCATGGGGTCGGCACTGATCGCCTTGATACAAGCATTCAACGCGAACATGGTCGCCTCATCACGATTGCTGTTCGCCATGGGGAGGCGAAACCTGCTCGACCACCGCATGGGCCGCATTCATTCTGTGAATCAGACGCCATCGACGGCGGTGATCACTGTGGGGGTAGCGACGGCGCTTACTATATTGCTCGGGGAAGCAGGGCTGGTCCCAATCTTGGAAGTTGGAGCGCTGGCCTCCGCAGTCGGCTGGATGGCAGGCTGCGCCTCCTACTGCCGTATGACGCCCTCATTGCGCGGTCGCGCTGCTGCCACGTTCGGCCTGTTGGTTACTTCACTCATGGTCGTGGTGAAAGTAGTTCCTTTCGTTCCGGGTCACTTTACGCGCTACGAGTGGATGGCACTGGCGCTCTGGGGTGGGCTGGGAGCTCTGATCAGAGCGACCAGAAACCGAGGGGAACCAACCTCCGAGCACAAGTTCGAGATCCAGGACGTTGCCCCCGAACATCCGGTTCTGGATCCTGAGCCTTGACGGTTCATCAGTCTGCGTTTCCGGGAAGCGGCATTCATGCAGTAGGCTGCCGGATAGCTGTTGATAACAGCGCATGTTACCAACTAACCGGATAGGGAATGATAAACGCGAGTGTTTACCGATGGCATCCGCCGCCGTTCCTTTCGTGGTCGCTCTGTTGCGCCAGAACTAGAGCGAATGGCAGTGGGGAGGCAGCGCCCACCGGGAAGGTTCAGATCCCGTCACGCACCGTCTCTAAGTCGCCTCTCCACCATCGAGCGGAATATACGATCACGGCTGCCGCTAACCATCCAGCGGCATACATCGGCTGTGCTCCCCAACGGAAGATTGCCGAGTGCATCATTCCGAGCCACGAAAACACCGCGGCGACCACACACCATAGAGCCGCGCACCCAAAGTTTCGATCGATCAACTCCGTGATCATCGAGGCAACAACCAGAACGAGGAAGAGGAACCCACTGCCAAGTCCCTGCACTGACGACCAATAGATCGAGTGATTGAGTGCAGTCTGGACCTCAGGATTCGCCGGGGAAAGCTGGAGGGCTGGTAACGCGGAGTTTACCGCTGCCGCCACGACAGCGCCGGCTGGCAGAACAAATCCCAGAAGGACCGCGCTCAGATATTTTCGATCCACGCGCCGCAACGTGGCCATCCCCACGCCCACGGATACATAAGCAATCATCGCCGCCAGAATGGGCCAGGGAAATAGTTGTGCAATAAAGAATGTGAGTCCGCTCATGACCACGAGGGCAAGGATGATGGGGGTCCAGAGCGCGAAGCCAATTCGAGCTCCCATTGCCTTGTAGGGAGGATGCATGGCGTACACGACGGGAGTAACTACACTGCCTGCGGCGCCACAAACCAAGGTGCCGATGCCATCCCACGCGACTACCTTCCTGGCGTCGTAGTTGTCCCCCGCGGCGGTGGCGCCTTCCACGGAAGCAATATCCTGAAGAACTTGATAGATGGCTATCGGCAGGATCACGGACAAGTAAGGCAAGGCAAGCACCATCGCCCGCAGGGGCCCCAGGGATGCGACCCACGGAACGCCAGGCGAGATCCCTTGCCACACGGGGTGAACATATCCAATGCTCAGCCCAACCATTAGCGGGAGTATCCAGGCGACGATAAACGGAGGAATTCTCCAAGAGGTGATGGGCACATTGGCAAGAACACTGATCGCAACGATGGTCAGGGCTACGATGCCAACCAACGGCTGATCAAACACTCGTTGCAGAAGGACCAGAGCGAGGTAACTGTACATTGCTGCCCCGAAGACCGTCATGGCGGCCGGCACCGGGATGAAGCGTCGCAACCAACCAGCAAAGGGTGCCGCGATCAGTTTGATGAGACCCGTCCAAACGACTGCCGCAGCGCCCATCTGCCAGGCCTGAGTCTCGTCATGAGTCTGAAGATACACAGGCACCACGATGGACAAGGTGTAGGCGATGATGGCGGGCACGTTATTCCCGTAAACGTGGGCGGTGACGTCGTTGCGGCCTTCTTTTTTTCTTAGGCGAACCGCCATGGCCGTCAGGCCGGCAGAGCCGATCAGGAATCCCAACGCATAGCCCGGCAACAGGTGTCCAACACTGAATGCCAACGGAATTCCCACGGGCACAAGTAGAAAGACGGGGATGATCATCTGAGCGATATTGAAGCCCACCTGGGCAACGGTGGCGTCGATGTCGCCACGTCCCGGCAGCCACCATCGCGCGGTCGTGTTTCCGTCTGCTGCCATGGAGTCTCCTTACAGTGTTGCAGATGAAAAGACCTGAGCCGTTAGATCTTGAACGACTCCAAGGACTCCGGAGCAAAAAGTTGTCGGGGCGTCAGCTGGCGCTTGGAAAGACCCTGCTCGTAGTGATAGCGCAGGAACGTGCTCAGAGTATGCACGTTCGGCTCAAATCCGTAGGGCCAGAAGTCTTGTCCCATGGTTGCCCGCGTCTCTTCCACGTGCCGAATGAGCCAGGGCAGCATGTATTTCAGCGCCGCCGTCTGATACAGGTCTTGATAGACTTCACGTTGCGCCAACACGAACGCCTTATACAAGGATTGGGCGACCCAGCGATACTTGTCGTAAACCTCGCGGCGAATCACTACCGTGTGCATGATGGGGAATATTTTGGTTCTGCGGTAGTATGCCTGTTCCACGGCCTGATAGTCCTCGAATAGTCTGCGCACCGTGCCGGAACCACGCACGAAGGTGGATGGCATGCGCGCTGTGTACAGTGCGTCAATCTCACCCGCATCCAGCATGGCTGAAAGAGTCTTGGTTGCAGGGATGGCTTCCAGATGAATCGCGGGTGGCAGTGAAAGCGCAAGTTTCTCCCCTCGTCCCGGTTCTTCTTCCCCACCGTTGAAATACCTAGTACTGGCGACCGGAACGTTGTACTCGTCGCTGAGGATGCCACGAATCCAGACTCCAGCCGTCATCTGATATTCCGGAGTTCCAACGCGCTTCCCGACGAGATCCTTGGGCTCACGAATTCCGCTGTTCTGGTTTATGTAAATGCACGAGTGCCGGAAGAACCGCGAAGGAAAAATCGGGATGGCGATGAATGGAGAATTCTCTGCGAACAGAGACAGCACGTAGGACGATAAGGACATTTCCGCCACATCGAATTCACGGTGGCGCAGCATGCGGAAGAAGGTTTCTTCAACTGGAAGGCTCAGGTAGGTGAGCTCGATTCCGTCGACTGGTATGCGGCCTTCCAGCAATGCGCGAGTGCGGTCGTAGTTCCAGCACGCCATCGAAAGCCGAAGTTTGCCCATTCATTTCTCCCGCTGAAGCGCACAAGGTATCTTCAGCACTCTCACAATTGCTTCCGCTGAGGCCTGACATTATACGGAAAGCGTTCGGAAGGAAAGAGGACTCAGGCAGCACGGGACCGGTGTTGCTGGGCAAACGGGTTTGACGCAAGGGCAGACATATCGTGTAAATTGTTAGCCGGCGTTTTTGAAGCGGTCAGGGGAACAGGATGAAGAGTGTCTGGGGTATTGGTCTCGCGCTAACGGTGGTGGTCACATCCGCGATGCCACTAGTCGCTCAGAAGAGTGAGACACCTCAGAGAGCACAGCCGCTTGTCCTGACAGGAGCGATTCCTCTACCCAACGTGCAGGGTCGCATCGATCATTTTGGGCTCGATCCCAAAGGACGGCTGTTTGTTTCCGCGCTGGGCAACAATACCGAAGAGGTCATCGACATAGGCGCGGGAAGGGTAGTCCATAGCATTAGCGGCGTGCCAAAGCCCCAGGGCGTTGTCTATTCTCCGGAGTTGAACAAGCTCTTTGTGGGGAGCGATGAAGGCAAGCTGTACATCTATGACGGGGCCTCGTTTGAACTCATCACATCCATCGATTTTGGCGATGATGTCGATAACCTCCGCTACGATGCAGTCAACAAACGGGTATACGTCGCCTATGGCGATGAAGAGGCTGGCGCGATCGGGATGGTTGACGCGGCCACCAATAAACGCCTCGATGATGAGTTCAAACTAGGGGCGCATCCCGAGTCTTTCCAGCTGGAAAGGTCCGGACCGAACATTTATGTAAATCTGCCGGATTTGAAACAGATCGCCGTCATCAATCGCAGTACTCGTGCCATTACACGATGGCCTTTGACCCTGGAGAGCAACTTTCCCATGGCGCTGGACGAGGCCGGCCATCGGCTATTCGTTGTCACCCACGCCCCGGCACGCCTGGCGGTGCTCGACACGAGATCGGGTCATGTCGTGGGTGTTCTTCCCTGTGTCCAAAACTCTGATGACGTCTACTATGACTCAACGCGAAAACGCATCTACGTGCCGGGCGGGGAAGGCTCCATTGACGTGTTTCAGCAAAAGGAGCGCGATCACTATCAGCGTCTTGCCAAAGTTCCTTCCGCTATCGGTGCGCGCACGGCGGGATACTTTGGAAAGGGACACAAGGGCTTCGAGGTCTTCTACGTTGCAGTTCCGGCACGCGCCAACCACGAGGCTGAAGTTTTGATCTATACCGTGCAGGACTGAAGACGAAGGCATGCAATATTTGCGGCTTCGGCCCAGTTTCCGTCGGCGTATTGATTGAGGAGGAGGATATGACCAGGGTTAATTTCGTTCTTGCGCTTGCTCTCGTCTGGTTAGCAGGTCTCCTGGCCTGCAACCACAAGGATACGAATGAACAGCAAACCAGCACCGCGAAAGCTGTGGCGTCTACGCAATCGACAGCCCAAACACCCGAACAGAAGCCGGATACAGATGAAGGTGAAGAAGGCGAGGAAGGTCCAGCCACTCCTGCCGCGGCCACACCGGAAAAACCGGCGCCCCAACAATCATCCGGCAAACAATTCGTTTACAACTTCGACACCGACACGCCCGGGCAGATGCCCGCGAAGTTTCACAGCGCGAAAACCGGAGGCGGTACGCAAGAGAAGTGGGCTGTAATGGCGGACCCAGCGGCTCCTTCTAAATCGAACGTCGTTGCCCAGACTTCAACGGATCGAACCGACTACCGTTTCCCGTTGCTGATTTCCGATGAAGGATCTTTTCAGGACTTGGATCTGAGCGTGAAGTTCAAGGCAGTCTCTGGGAGCATCGACCGAGCCGGAGGCCTGGTTTTTCGGCTGAAAGACCCGAACAACTACTACATCGTTCGCGCCAATGCGCTGGAGAACAATTACCGTCTCTATCACGTGGTCAATGGTCGCCGCAGCCAGTTTGCGGGAGCCAACTTTAAGGTGACCTCAGGAGAATGGCACGAACTACGTGTGGAGGCAGTGGGCAACAAGATCATTTGTTACTACGACGGCAATAAGAAAATCGAGGCCACTGACGAGACGTTCAAGGATGCTGGCAAAGTGGGTCTCTGGACAAAAGCGGATTCCGTCACTTCGTTCGACGATTTGAGAGTCACAACGAAATGATTGTGACGTGTAAGATATGCCCTCAAGCAGGGCTGGCGTGATAAGTAGCTAACAAACCATGGCGAGATCGAAGAAGGTTTCGATTGACCGGCGTGATTTCCTAAAGACCGCCGCCGCAGGCGGTGTGGCGACACTGGTCGCCGGCACCGGAGCGGCCAGCGCGCAGCCGCTCGCACACCCTCGACCCATGGTGCCCATGATGTCGAAGGAGGCCGAAACAGGCACCCCTTCAAGTGTCGAAGTTCTGACCACCGACCGCCCCGGCGCTGACTTCATGGTCGACATCATCAAGTCGCTGGGCATCGAGTACATCACCGCCAATCCGGGGTCGAGCTTCCGCGGGCTGCATGAATCGGTAATCAATTACGGGGGTGACAAAAACCCTGAGTTGATTACCTGCTGCCATGAAGAGTCGGCAGTCGGCATGGCTCACGGCTACTCGAAAATTGACGGCAAACCGTTGGGCGTGTTTCTCCACGGCACGGTTGGATTGCAACACGCGGCCATGGCGATTTACAACGCCTACTGCGACCATGTGCCGGTCTACATGATCGTTGGCAACATGATCGACGCAACTCTGCGGCGCCCGGGAGTGGAATGGGACCACAGCGTGCAGGATGCGGCGGCTACGGTCCGAGATTTCGTGAAGTGGGATGACCTGCCGATCTCGCTGCCTCACTTTGCAGAATCCGCCGTGCGTGCCTACAAGATTGCCATGACCCCTCCGATGGAGCCGGTGCTGCTGGTAGCGGACAGCGAATTGCAAGAGAAAGCAATTCCGGAAAATTCCGGGTTGCGCGTTCCGAAGCTTACCCTGGCGACGCCTCCGCAGGGCGACTCGGGATCGGTGGCAGAGGCCGCCCGGCTCCTGGTAGCGGCGGAAAATCCTGTAATCATCACTGACCGCGTGGCCCGCACGCCAGCCGGCCTTGCACTTCTTATCGAACTCGCCGAAGCGCTGCAGGCGCCCGTGATTGACCAGGGAGGACGGATGAATTTTCCATCGCGTCATCCCCTCAACCAATCCGCACAAGGCCGAACACTGATCGCAGATGCGGACGTGATTCTAGGCCTTGAAGTCACCGACTTCTGGGGGACGGTCAATTCCTTCCGCGAGCAACTGCATCGCTCCTCCGAGCCGATCATGAATCCCGGCGCGAAGCTGATCAGCATCACGGCCAGCGATCTCTATCTGAAGAGCAACTATCAGGACTTCCAGCGCTACACGGAGGTCGACCTGGCGCTGGCGGCTGACGGGGAGGCGACCTTGCCGGCGCTGATCGAGGCGGTCAAGCGTGGGATCAACGGTGATCGCAAGCGAGTATTCCAGGAACGCGGGGCGGCACTGGCGGCCGCGCGGCAGGACGCTCTGGAGCAGGCGCGCACCGAGGCGACCTACGCCTGGGACGCGAGTCCGGTCAGCACCGCCCGCTTATGTGCCGAGTTGTGGGCGCAGATCAAGGACAAAGATTGGTCGCTGGTGTCGGAAACCGTGCCCTGGATCAGCAACTGGCCGATGCGGTTGTGGTCCTTCGATAAACACTACCAGTCCATCGGAGGCGCAGGCGGCCACGGTGTCGGCTATGCGGCCCCCGCATCCCTCGGCGCCGCTCTCGCGAACCAGAAACATGGCCGGCTTACGGTCACGATCCAGTGTGACGGCGATCTGATGTACGCCCCGGGCATTCTGTGGACGTCGGCGCATCACCACATCCCCCTCTTAAGCATCATGCACAATAACCGCGGCTATCATCAGGAGTTGATGCACGTACAGCGGATGGCCGATCGGCACAACCGAGGCATCACCCGTCCCCATATCGGAACGACGCTCATCGGACCCGATATCGATTATGCGAAACTCGCCCAGAGCATGGGCGTGCATGCCGAGGGACCAATCACTGACCCCAAGGAACTCGGACCAGCGATCCGGCGTGCAATCGAGGTGGTCCGGGGCGGTGAGCCGGCGTTGGTCGACGTGGTCACCCAGCCGCGCTAGGAAACGGACGTACACGAGCCGCAGTTCACTGCGGTTCAGGAGAAGACATGAGAACTCATACCCACGAAGCTCTCGGCCAGGCTAGTTGGCGCGGCGCTCCCTATTCTGTTCTGGTCATAGCGGCCGCCGTATCTCTATTTGTGATGTGCGCAGAAGCCAAAGCCCAGACATCGGCGAAGGGCACGCAAGCTGAGAGTTCCAGCGGAAATGCTCAGAACGGGAAGCAACTCTACACCAGCTACGGCTGTTACGAGTGCCACGGGCGTGAAGGACAGGGTTCCAAAATGAGCGGACCGCGTCTCGGACCCTCCCCGATGGCGTTTTCCGCGTTCGCAAGATATATCCGCCAACCCAAAGGCCAGATGCCGCCTTATACCAGCAAGGTGGTATCAGATGCGGAATTGGCGGATATCTATGCCTTCCTGAAGTCTTTGCCAGTGCCACCTGCCGCAAAGAGTATTCCGCTGTTGAATTAGGCACGCTACCGCCGTGCCGGATATTGCTCTTCTAGAGTCTGGGCACGAGTCAAAGATGTTCGCCCGAGCTGAGCAACCCCATCTGGTTCGGGTCGCCCGGGTTCCCGCCTCAAACCGATTCAAATTTCAGCGTTCGTCAGATACATCCAGGGATTCTTGAGGACACTACCTGCGAAGCAAATTGCTTGACAGTGCGGTGGAGAGGTGGTAAAGCTGTCGGACCATAGCAGATTTTTGCACACAAGCAGCGATCAATACGCCAACTTTGGCGCGGAGGCCCATATGCGTTTCCCGTTAAGAGCCAGTTCGCGGTTAGGGTGGAGTGTTGGCCTACTCTTGGTTTGGCTACTCTCAGTTTGTCTGCCGCTGGTTGCCCAAACCAATACAGGTCGCATTCTCGGGACGGTTACTGACCAGACTGGTGCGGTGGTGACGGGCGCGACGGTCACTATCACCGATGTGGAACGAGGCACTACGCGAACGCTGACCACGGATTCGGCGGGCGCCTACGTGGCCCCGGGACTTACTCCCGGTATCTACAAAATCCGCGCCGGAGGCAAAGGGTTCAAGACCGTCGAGCGCGTCAACATCGGGATAGAAGTGGCGAAAGACGTAACTATCGACCTCGTACTCCAGCCCGGAGACGTTGCCCAAACGATCGTGGTGACCGATGAAGTGCCGCTGCTTGATACTACTTCCTCCACCTTGGGCGGCACCCTCAGCAACGAGCAGATCAATGACCTGCCGCTGAATGGCCGGAATTACGAGAACCTGTTGCAACTACGTCCCGGGGTTATACGTTATCCGGGCGGCGGGTTCTCTACCACCAGCACCAACGGACTTCGGGCGGAAGACAACGCCTACGTGATAGACGGCCTGTTCAACAGCGAACCCTACTCGGGGCAGGGCATTATCAATGGCGCCGGCATTGCGGGAGATTCGGCGACCATCCTGCCGATTGACGCCATCCAGGAGTTCAACCTGCATGAGAACCCACCGGCGGAATTCGGTTGGAAGCCCGGCGCGATAGTGAACGTCGGCCTGAAGTCAGGCACGAACGCAATTCACGGCACCGCCTTTGGTTTTTTCCGTAACGGCGCCCTGGATGCGCGCAACTATTTCAACACGGACCCGAGCCCGAAGAACCATCGGACTTTGGAGCAGTTCGGGGGCTCGGTGGGCGGCCCCATCATCAAGGATAAAGCTTTCTTCTTTGGCGCCTACGAGGGCCAACGGTACAACGTAGGGAACTCGTTCGGTGGCATTACCAGTCCGTCCATGGTCTCCATGCCGACTGCCGGAAACTGCCTGTTCATTGCCACGGGCGACTGCTCCAGCAGCATTCCGGATGTGATTGCCGATCTGCAGGCAGGCGGGATCACCATAAGCCCGGCCAGCCAGCAGGTCTCCGGCTGCACCGTGTCGGGTGGTACGGTCACCTGCAATGGCCAGGGGTTCCCCATCAACAACAATCCCACCATCGATATCCCGAATGGGTTCCCCAACGTCGTTCATGTCGACAACGTGGTCGGCAAGGTCGATTACCATTGGAACGAACGAAATACTATTAGCGGGACGTATTTCTTCGGCAACAACTCGGGAACGGTGGAGGACTTTCCCGAGCTGCAATCCCAGTGGCGGTCGCAGATTCACACGCGCGCCCAGGTATTCAGCGCCGGCTGGGTGTGGACTCCCAACTCCCGTTGGGTGAATGAAGCCCGGTTCGGTTACAACCGTCTTTACCAGCCCACGTTGCCCGGCGATCTCAATACTCCGGCTTCGAGTTACGGCCTCGACACCGGTGTATCCGGTCCGTTGACTGGCGGTTTGCCCCGCATCGGTTTCGGCGGATTTTTCTTTCCGGGCTTGGGTGGCTTCAAGTGGCCAAAGTTCCAAGGGCCCGACACCATCATCCAGTTCATCGACCACGTTTCCTACTCCGCCGGCAAGCATGCCTTCAAGTTTGGCGGCGAAATCCATCGTGACGATGTCAGAGGCGGCGCGTTTGGCAATGCCCGTGGCAGCATCACCTTCCTGGGCGGCAACACCCCCGATCCTGCTGACCCCAGTGGCGCGACCTTGCTGAATACCACAACGTTGGAAGATTTCTTCGCGGGCGCGCCTTTCAAGATCACTGTACTTTCCGGCGATCCGACACGCCACACGCACAACTGGGCGTATGCTGCGTTCGTTCAGGACGACTGGCGTGTCACCAGGAATCTGACGGTGAATCTCGGCTTGCGCTATAAGTTCAGTTCGGTGGTCAAGGAAGACCACAACTTGCTGGGCAACTTTGATCCTGCTCTCGGAATGGTTCAGGTGGGTAAGCAGATCGACTCACCCTATAACGCGGATCACAAGAATTTTGCTCCGCGCCTGGGTTTCGCCTGGGACCCCACGGGCAAAGGGAATACCGTTATTCGAGGCGGTGCCGGCTTAACGTATGAGACTGTGAACTGGCAAGCGTTCCTGGCGTTTAACAACAGCTTCGGCCTTCCCAGCGTTCCCACCGGAGCGATCATCGACGCCGCCACCGGTGCAACCGCTGGCGGCACCATCACGGCCGGCAACCTGACTGCCTTCCCCGCCTTTCCCTGGGACAACGGGCCTATCTATGGGGACCTCACGCAGCCGATTAACTGTGATCCCAATCCTTGCGGCATCATGGGCGTGGACCGTAACCTGACCACTCCCTATGTCTGGCACTGGACGCTCAACGTTCAGCACGCGTTTACGCCTAATCTCTCCCTGGAGATCGCTTACGTCGGCAACCACGGAGTGAATCTAACCGGGATCCGCGACATTAACCAACCCCCGGTGGGCTCCGGCTGGCCGGCGGCAAGCATCACTGCATGCATCAATTCGGGCTATACCGACCCGCTCAACTGTGCATCCGACAGTACCGGAGCCGAGGAGTCGGCGCGGCCATTCGCCGCGAAGTTCCCCTACTTGAGCAATATCTTCCAGATGGCGAACCTGTACCGGTCCAACTACAACGGCCTGCAGGCCACGCTTACCTCGCGAAATTTCCATGGCCTGAGTATGGTGGCCGGCTACACCTTCTCTCATTCCCTCGATGACCTGGGCGCGAATTGGCATTTTGGCTACGGAGCTGGTCTGCCCCAGGATTCTTACAATGTCGGGCGCGAATACGCCAGCAGCGACTTTGATGTTCGGCATCGCCTCACGGTTTCGCTTACCTACGCCATCCCGGGCAAGAAGGGGTACGCGCAGTCCTTGGAGGGCTGGGAAATCAACTCGATCGTGACCCTTCAGAGCCCGCAGTATTGGGGGCCGATTGATCTGGGCACTGACGCCAGCGGCACCGGTCCATTACCCGTCAGCCCGCCAGCTACCAGCCCCATCCGCTGGAGTTTTTATGGAAAGCCGTCCGACTTCAAGTCGGGCCCCAACCCGATTCCTTTCTTTTCCAGTGCCACGAACCCCACGTGTTCCTCACAAGCTTTGACTCTGGACGGAGGCAGCCCCGGCGCATCGACCGCCGCACTCAACCTGTTTGGCTGCTATGCCCAGGGCAGCTCCATCATGATTCCGCCGCCCTTAGGGCAATTCGGGAACATGGGCCGCAACCTGTTCCCCGATTCGGGTTTCCGCAACCTCGATTTCTCGTTGGCTAAGAACTGGCATTTCGGCGAGCGCTTCCGTGCCCAGTTTCGCGCCGAGTTTTTTAACATCTTCAACCATCCCAACTTCGCCAATCCCTACGGGGGCCAGAACGGGTTCGGGCAAAACGATCCTTCGACAGGATTCTTTGGCTGTGGCTGTGCCACGCCCGACACTGCTGCTGCCAACCCTGTTGTCGGATCGGGCGGCAGCCGCGCCATACAGTTGGGCGTGAAGTTCATCTTCTAGACGCCACGGTAACTGAACCGATTGTCATGAACATTGTTATGAACAAGGGCCGGACGGAAAACGTTCGGCCCTTTCAGCCAATGGAACAACCAGCAAAGGAATCGAAAAACGTGCGGCGTATTCAATTCTGCCTCGCATTGCTTGCGGTCGTCTTCGCCGCGCCGACGGCAGGCACTTTGTTTGCTCAGGAACGTCCCGAACGGACTCTAGACGAGATCAAAATCGAGGCGATCCATCGCGCCGAAAATGGGATGTATCCCCTGATTGGGCTTGATCCGGAGGACGTGCGGGAGGCATTCGCTTCGATCAAGACGCGCGACAAGGATGAATGGGCCCGGGCCTTCATGGCGGTTGCAGATCGCTACATGGCGGAAGCGAAATCGCTCGAGGCAACAGATCCGGCAAAAGCCAACGCTGACTACATCAGAGCTTGGCGGCTGTACTCTTTCGGCCGTTGGCCGATACCGGCTTCTCCAGGAAAACAGCGTGCGTATGCCAAGGCGATCGAGGCATTTCTCGCTCACGCCCGCTTCTTGGACCCTCCCTTGCAGGTCGTTCATATCCCCTTCGAAGGGTCCGAGATCGTCGCGTATCTGCGGCTGCCGGCGAACGCAAAGGGTCCAGTTCCACTGGTGATCGCCATCAATGGAATGGATAGCCGGAAGGAAGACCTGTCCGAGAGCTTCGCCGCCATCCTGCCGTATGGTATCGGGTTCCTCGCCGTCGATGGACCAGGCACGGGTCAGGCGCCAATCAAGGTGAACGTAAACGCGGACCGGATGTTATCACGGGTAATCGACTACGTTCAGACCAGGCCCGAAGTCGACAAGAACAAACTTGCAGTCCACGGCGTGAGTTGGGGCGCGTATTGGGCGGCGAAGCTGGCGATTGTCGAGCGCGCCCGCCTCAAAGGAGCCAGCGCCCAGTCCCCGCCAGTGGATAGGTTCTTCCAGAAGGATTTCCTGATGAACTCACTGGTGGGGAACCGGGAGTATTTGTTCGATCAGGTGCCGGCCCTCATGTCCATCTTGGACGGGGTCAAGTCATTAGACGAAATGGCGGCGTTCCTGCCTAAGATGTCTCTGGTAAATCAGGGTCTCCTCGGGAAACCGACCACGCCGATGCTTATCGTTGCCGGTGTCTTGGACACGCAGGTCCCGATATCGGACATCTACTTGCTACTCGGCAGCGGTGACGTGCCGAAAGAGGCGTGGATCAATCCGCAAGGCGGCCATTTAGGACGACAAGTGAAGGTGTGGCCTGATCCCGTCATTTTTAAACAAGTCATTATTCCATGGCTCGTACGCACTTTGGATGTGCAAAGTGTGCCAGGATAGTCCGGGAAGGATCGGGAAAGCGGTATCCGATCGCTAAGAGACTCCGGCGCACAGCGCCCAATCGACATCGGTACTTGGAGGACTGCAGCAATGGCAATCATGAGCATTAACCCCGCAACCGGACAACTGAACCAGAAGTTTGAGCCGTTGACAGATGGGGAACTCGAGGTGAAGCTGCAGCGCGCGGCCGACGCATTTTCTAAGTATCGGAGGCTGTCTTTCGCGGAGCGCGCGCGAATGATGCTGCAGGCTGCGGAGATTCTTGAGGCGGAGAAAGAGTCCTATGGGAAGCTGATGACGCTCGAGATGGGGAAGCCGGTTCGAGCAGCGGTGGAAGAAGCAGCCAAGTGTGCGTTGGCTTGCCGATATTACTCCGAGAACGCGGAGCGTTTTCTGGCGGACGAAGTTGTCGAAACTACAGCCACTCGCAGCTACGTCCATTACCTTCCGCTCGGCCCGGTGCTGGCAGTGATGCCCTGGAACTTTCCGTTCTGGCAGGTGATTCGTTTCGCGGCACCGGCGCTGATGGCGGGCAACGTCGGATTACTCAAGCACGCTTCGAATGTCCCGCAATGTGCGCTAAAGATTGAAGAGATTTTCCGCAGAGCAGGCTTCCCGCCAGGCGTGTTTCAGGCGCTTCTCATTGGATCAGAGAGAGTCGACGCAATCCTGAATGATCCCAGGATCGTAGCGGCGACGCTTACCGGAAGCGAGCAGGCGGGCATCCAGGTGGGAATGGCAGCGGCCAAGCGCATCAAGAAGGTCGTACTGGAGCTCGGAGGCAGTGACCCGTTCATTGTCATGCCCAGTGCGAACCTGGCTGAGGCAGTGGCAACCGCGGTCAAAGCGCGAATTGTAAACAACGGACAATCGTGTATCGCAGCCAAGCGATTCATCGTAGCGGAGCAGATTGCTGACGAGTTTGAGCGCAAGTTCGTCAGCAAAATGGAAGCACTCACCGTGGGCGATCCCTTGGATGAAAAGACGGACCTTGGGCCGCTGGCGACGGCGGATGCCGTGACGTCCCTGGATGCGGATGTGCGGAAGACGGTTGAAGCCGGTGCCCGCGTCTTGACCGGAGGACGGCCCCTGGAACGTCCGGGGAACTTCTACGCGCCTACCGTCTTGACGAATATTCCCAAAAACTCACCTGCCTACCGCGAAGAATTGTTTGGTCCGGTGGCGTCTATCTTTCGCGCGAAGAACCTGGAGGACGCGACCCGCATTGCCAATGACAGCCGCTTTGGATTGGGTGCGAGTGCCTGGACCAATGACGAAGCTGAGCGCAATTACTTTATCAACGAGCTCGAAGCAGGCATGGTGTTCATCAACCGTATGGTTGCCTCTGATCCGCGGATTCCATTTGGTGGCGTAAAGCAGTCCGGTCATGGCCGGGAGCTGGGGGTCCACGGAATCCGTGAGTTCACAAACATCAAAACGGTTTGGATCCAATGATCATTCTTTCTCTTTATTCCTAGCTTCTCTTCGCCTCATTCCAAGCTATGGTATTGTGGTATGATCGCTAGACCAGTATATGACGATTCCAGAAATTGTCTCCGGTTTTGGTCCAAGATATAGTAGCCGAACCATGAGGAACGAACCGCTCGATCCAGCGGCTGGTCAGCCTGTTTACAAGACCATCCGGACGTCGCGTCTCTACGAACAAATTGTTCAGCAAATTGAGGAATCAGTACTGAAGGGTGTTCTCAAGCCCGGGGACCAGCTTCCTGCTGAACGGGAACTGGCTCAGCGTTTCGGGGTCAGTCGAACGGCTGTTCGAGAAGCGGTGAAGGCTCTCCGGGAGAAGGGGCTGGTTGAAGCCTACTCGGGACGCGGAACATTTATCACTGACGGCACTTCCCAGGTCATCCGGCAGTCGCTCGACCTGATGATCAGGATTGGCCAACAGGAAGGCTCGACACACCTGGCGGAACTGCGTCTGGTCCTTGAGCCGGAAATCGCTGCCCTGGCCGCGGGGCGCATCGAGGAGCAACTGCTGGCAACCATGCGTGAGGCCGTCGCCGTGATGGACCGCAGTCTGCATGACCCCGACGCTTATATCGAGGCGGATCTCGACTTCCATCTGGCTCTGGCGGAAGCTGCGGCAAATCCCCTCATCCTTTCTCTGCTCGACTCGATTGTGGGTTTGCTTCGGGAGCAGCGTCTGCGGATTTTTAATGTGGATGGCGGGCCACAGCGGGGACAGTTCCATCACAAGCGCATCCTCGAAGCCATTGAACAAGGTAACCCGGAAAAGGCCCGCGCGACCATGCGAGATCATCTGCAGCAAGTTCGTGACGACTCGCAGGTTTCTTCAGGGAACAAAGAGGCGGCAGGTTCAGAGCCGACTTCGTAGCTCGGGAGGGTTTGGGACGGATGGCCAATCTTGGTTTTATCGGTCTGGGAGTAATGGGCAGCCAAATGGTGAGCAGGCTGCTCGATAAAGGCCACACCGTGACTGGCTACAACCGGACTCGTAAGAAGGCACAGTGGCTCATTGACAAAGGCATGCGGTGGGCGGACTCGCCCCGGGCCGTGGCGGCAGCCGCGGATGTCACGTTTGCTATGGTGACCAATGCCGCTGCGACTGCCGCCATCACCGATGGCCCTGACGGATTGCTGGTGGGGCTCAACTCCAGCAAGCTTTTCGTCGACATAAGCACCATCAGCCCCGAAGTCAGCCGTGCCCTCGCCGCCAAGGTTCGAGAGCGGGGCGCCGACATGGTTGACGCACCGGTTTCGGGCAGCGTGGTCTCGCTCCAGCAGGGAAAGTTGTCGGTCATGGTGGGCGGGAAACGCGAGACTTTTGAGCGCTTGAAACCGCTGCTGCTTGATATTGGACCCAAGGTCACCCACGTGGGTGATAACGGCATGGCCCTGGCGATGAAGATCGCCGTGAACCTCAGTCTAGCGGTTCAGATGCTGGCGTTCTCCGAAGGAGTCTTGTTGGCGGAAAAGAGCGGCATTCCACGTGAAGTCGCCGTAGATGTTCTTACCCACAGTGCGATTGCGTCTCCCATGATTCAATACCGCGGACCATTCGTACTGCAGCAACCGGAGGAAGCCTGGTTCGATGTCAACATGATGCAGAAGGACATGCTGCTGGCGATGGACCTCGGTCGCCGGCTCAATGTGCCCGTTCCCACGACTGCCGTCACCAATGAATTCCTCACCGCTGCCCGCGGCATGGGATGGGAGAAGCTGGATTTCGCGGTGGTGTTTGACGTGTTGGCACGCATGGCTGGAGTACAGAAATGACAACGGCCACCGAACCCCACGCTGCGATGCAGGCCAAGATCGAGCAGTGGATCCGGATGTACCGGAAGATGGTAGCCATCCGCTCCTTCGAAGATCAAGTGAATGATCTATACACCCGCGCGCTCATGCCGGGACTGGCGCACCTGTACGTAGGCGAGGAGGCGGTGGCGGTGGGAGTTTGTGAGGCGCTTCGCCCCGACGACTACATCACCAGCACACATCGCGGGCACGGGCACTGCCTGGCCAAAGGCGCATCGCCTGATCGTATGTTCGCCGAGTTGCTCGGAAAAGAGGCAGGCTACTGCCGGGGCAAAGGCGGATCGATGCATATCGCCGATCCGGCCACCGGCAACCTGGGTGCAAACGCCATCGTGGCGGGCAGCGTAGGCATCGCAACCGGTGCAGCGTTCTCCGCCAAGCGACTGGGAACCGGACAGGTGGCAGTGTGCTTCTTCGGTGAGGGCGCATTGGGACAGGGCGTTCTCTACGAAGTGATGAATCTGGCACAGCTCTTCAAGCTGCCCGTCATCTACGTTTGCGAGAACAATCTATATACCGAATACACGCACTACACGGAGACGACGGCGGGTGACATTCCAGACCGCGCTCGTGCGTTTGGACTGGAAGCTGCCACCGTCGATGGACAGGATGTGCGCGCGGTGCATGCCACCGCAACCCGGCTGGTCGAGCGTGCGCGCGAAGGACAGGGGCCGGCCTTCCTGTTGTGCAATACCTACCGCTATTTTGGCCATCACGTCGGCGATATCAATCGCGAATACTATCGCTCAAAGCAGGAAGAACTGAAGTGGAAGACCGAGCGGGACCCGATTCGAGGGTTAAGCGATTGGATGGTCGCGGAGAAGATGATCGATGCTTCTCAACTCGATCAAATTCACGCTGAGCTGAAATCCGAGATGCAGAAAGCGGTCGAGTTTGCGATCGCGTCGCCGTATCCCAGCGTAGATCAAGTGGAGCAGGATGTGTATGCCTGAAGCAGTCGAGCGTGAGCTAACCTTCGGGCAGGCCATCCGAGAGGCCCTGGCGGAGGAGATGCGGGCCGATTCGCGTGTCTGCATTCTGGGCGAGGATGTGGCGGAAGCAGGCACGCCCTTCAAGGTATTGTCTGGGCTGGTGGAGGAATTCGGGAAAGATCGTGTGCTGGATACGCCGATCTCGGAAGCCGGATTCACCGGGCTGGCGGTCGGAGCTGCGATGACCGGGCTCCGGCCCGTGGTCGACATCATGTTCGGCGACTTCATCACTTTGACGATGGACCAGATGGTGAACCAGGCGGCCAAGGTGCATTATATGTCGGGAGGCAAGTGGAAAGTCCCGATGGTAATGCGCACGACGCTCGGCGCCACCCGGCGATCCGGGGCCCAGCACTCGCAGTCGCTGCACGCATGGTTCAGCCATGCGCCCGGGCTCAAGGTCGTTTTGCCTTCGACGCCTTACGATGCGAAAGGCCTGCTGAAGACGGCTATCCGCGACGATAATCCGGTCGTGTTCTTTGAAGACAAGATGATGTACAAGCTGAAGGGCCCGGTACCAGCGGAGGAGTACACCATCCCGCTGGGCGTGGCGGACATCAAGCGCAGCGGCGAGGACATCACCCTGGTTGCCACCAGCAGCATGGTGCAGGTGGCACTCGGTGCGGCCACGATGCTGGAAGAAGCAGGCATAAGCGCGGAAGTCGTCGACCCGCGAACCACCTGGCCGCTCGACGAAAAGACGCTGATTGAGTCGGCGAAGAAGACTTCCCGCGTGATCGTCATGGATGAGGGCTACGGTCGGTACGGCGTCACGGCGGAGATCGCTTCGGTGATCGCCGAGGGTGCTTTCTACCACCTGGATGCGCCGGTGAAACGGATGGGGGCCATGCACGTGCCAATTCCATTCTCTCCCCCTCTGGAAGATGCGACCGTGCCCACGGAGCAGTCAGTGTTTGAAGCAGCGCGGGCGCTTTGCGGCAAATCCTAAGAATCTGAGAAGAGGAGGCGTGTCATGGCACTTCCAACTTACGGAACCATGGCGGTGGATTGGGAAAAACGGGTCGATTTTGACCGGCTGCGCCAGGAGCGCCTGGCGCGCGCGAAGGAATTGCTCAGCCAATCCGAAATGGGCGCCCTGCTTTGCTTTGACATGAACAATGTGCGTTACCTGACCTCCACGCACATCGGGACCTGGGCACAGGACAAATGCAACCGCTTCACACTTCTGCCGCAAAATGACGAGCCCATTCTATGGGATTTCGGATCGGCGGCTCGCCATCACCAGTTGCATTGCCCGTGGCTGGGAGACCGCTCCCGGCCGGGGATTTCCATGCTGCGCGGCGCCATGACGCCGGAGATGGGTCGGGCTGAGGACGTGGCCAAGAAAATCCGCATCGAGTTGGAAATGCGCGGTCTGCACAAAGAGCCGCTGGGCATTGACATTATCGAGCCACCGGTTTTGTTTGCGCTGCAGCGCGAAGGCATCGAGGTTGTTGATTGCCAGGCCCTCATGTCTGAGGCCCGCGTCATCAAGACCCGAGACGAGATCAGTCTGCTCAACATGTCGGCGGCAATGGTGGATGCTGCCTACGACGAGCTCTATCGGGCCATGAAGCCCGGCATGCGCGAGAACGAGGCCGTCGGGCTGGTGAGTAAAGTTTTGTACGATCTGGGATCCGAATATGTGGAGGCGGTCAATGCCATTTCGGGTGAGCGCTGCAATCCGCACCCACATGTGTTTTCGGACCGCGTGCTGCGCCCCGGCGATCCCGTCTATTACGACATTCTCCATTCCTACATGGGATACCGCACCTGCTATTACCGCTGCTTCACCATTGGCTACGGTTCGCACGCCATGGTGGACGCTTACAAGCGATGCCGCGACTACCTGGATGCGGCCATTGACCTAGTGCGGCCGGGCCGCACCACGGCCGAGATCGCCTCGGTGTGGCCCAAGGCGCAGGAGTTCGGCTTTCCCAACGAAGAGGCATGCTTTGCCCTGCAATACGGGCATGGAATCGGCCTCGCCATCTGGGAGAAGCCGGTCATCAGCCGCCTGGTGTCACTCGAGCACCCCATGGAGATTAAACCGGGCATGGTGTTCGCTCTCGAAACTTTCTGGCCTTCGACTGACGGCTGGAGCGCCGCGCGCATCGAGGAAGAAATTGTGGTCACCGAGACCGGCCACGAAGTCATCACGCGCTTTCCTGCCGAAACCCTGATGGTCGCGGGCGCGCATTACGTCACCGTCAATGGGCCGCTGCCCACGACCCGCGAGCATGAGGCCCCACCCAGCCGGCGCGTGCGCGAAATGGTGGAAGCCAGTTCAAAGACAGAACGAGTCACGGTCCCCGACTAGAGAGAAATTCCCAGTCCATCCATGGCCATCAGCGTTGTTATGCCCGCTCTCGAAATGGCGCAGGAAACCGGCAAGCTTGTGGCTTGGCGGAAGAAGGAAGGCGATCGTGTCGCCAAGGGTGACGTGCTTCTGGAAGTGGAGACCGACAAGGCCGTGATCGAGCTCGAGGCGGCGGGTGACGGCATCCTGGCTGGGGTTAACGTACAGGTGGGAGCCGTGGTGCCCGTGGGTCAAACCATCGCCTGGATTGTCGCGCCCGGAGAAGTCCCTCCCCCGGACCTCGCGCCCACTGCCTCGGCAAGGCGCACCACGGTTCCCGCAGTTGCTGCCGCGATTCCGTCGAGTACCTCCAGCCAATCCGCTGGCTTCGAGATCAAGATATCTCCCAAGGCTCGTCGTCTCGCCAAGGAGCATGGGGTCGATGTCAGCCGTTTGCGCGGATCCGGTCCTGGCGGGGAAATTCTGGCGTCCGACATTTTGGCGGCAGGCACCCAGGATACGCCCGCATCAGGGGCGGCAGAGGCGCTGAGTTCGGTCGCACGGCTGATGGCTGAGCGCACCACGCAAAGCTGGACCACCGTGCCCCATTTCTTTCTGGTCCGCGAGCTCGATGCCACCGCGTTGCTAGAAGCCCGCAAGCATATGCTGCCGGCGATAGAAAAGGCGGGCGGAGTCCGCCCCACCCTGACCGATTTTCTGGTCGCACTCGTGGCTCACGTGCTGCTCAAGCATCCGCGGATGAACGCCAGCTGGATAGATCAGGGAGTCCGGCTGAATCCCGAGGTGAATGTCGCGGTCGCGATCGCGGTCAAGGATGGCGTGGTGGGTGCAGTGATCCCGAAGACCAGTAGGTTGGGCCTGGCTGAAATCGCGGTTCAGCGGCACGATCTCATCGAGCGCGCGCGGGCGGGGCGGTTGCGGCCCTCCGATATCGCGGGCGCGACTTTTACCATTACCAACCTCGGCATGTACAACATCGACGCATTCATCGCCATCATCACTCCCCCACAAGCCGCGATCCTCGCGGTCGGGCGCATCGTGGACCGGGTCGTCCCTGTCGATGGGAAACCGGGTATCCGGCCGATGATGACGTTGACACTTTCAAGCGACCACCGGGTCGTGGATGGCGCCCGGGCCGCGGAATTTCTGAACGAAGTAGCCGAGGCCATTCGCCAGTCCGAGAACTGGCTGCGGTAAGCATGCGGTCTCGACTCGGTCAACCAGGTTCCCGCTAAAGTTGGATCTCAAGCACCGTAGGCAGGGGATCAGGACGGTGCCACTCCTCGCCACCTCACCGCTTCGCGGCAGCCAAAAGATACTCCGCCACGATCTTCTGCGTTTCTGCATCCCACGCGGGCGACTCGCCAGCTTTGGCTGACGGTTTGGCCTTGATCCCAATGTACACAGCGTTATAGGCGGTGTCTCCGAGGTTCTCTACTCGGTGCCTGAAGGGGGGAAACCAGCGCGACTCGCCGGGCATGGCGTAGACCTCTTGCGACTTCCCGTGCGGATCGGTGAACCGGAGGTGCCCGGCGGTAAGAACCACCACCACGCCGCCGGGATGGTCGTGCATGGCCGATTTCTCGTGGGGCCCATAGTGGACATCCACCACCTGCACCGACTCGTTCTCGAAGGCGAGTTTGTAATGCTTCGACTCCACCTTCGTGGGGTCCTGTGCCAGAGCGGTACTGAGCGCCAGACATACCGACATCGCCACCCAAAATTGCCTGGGAACCATGCTTGCCTCCTGATGCCAGTTTCAGGGCCGAGTAGGGAGAATCGGCGCAACGGTACTCTCTACGCTCTGGACCTGTCAACGGCTGTATTTCCCGCTCCCAGCCCACCCCAGAGCGCCAGTGCCATCCACTCGATCTATAGGAAAAGCAAAAATCCATGTCCTACCGAGTGTGCTAATAGCAGTGGTCTGACGGAAGGTAACAATGTTGAGTAAGGTCTGCCAAACAGATCGTTCTTCGAAAGGCTCGAAAGATTGGGTCGTCGTCTGGACTGCCTGTACTTTCTCAATGAACTAGACGTTCACATCGGTGAACTTCCTGCCCGGTTTCTCGATCAATGTAGGTAACATAGTCGGAAGTAATTTTACGTTGCACGTGTCCCAGTGCCACGTGGGCATGGAGGAAATGTTGGCTGCGATGGGTCGGCGGTCGTGCATACACAGCGCCCTGACACAGGGTCTGTTTGAGGCAAACACCGCATCCGTAGTTCGGGCTGCGTTTTGGCTGCAATTAACTGATCAGTTTGGGAGGGAAGATACGAGATAAGTGCTTTGATCGAGGGAAGTAGCTACGGGAGAAACCAGCCCTGAAAAGGCTGGCGTCGGCGGTTCAACTCCGTCCCTGGCCACCATACTTTCA
>JBGQBN010000091.1:0-9099 GCA_041494805.1 Terriglobia bacterium
CGCCACCCGTGAGCAGCACATCCGCCGCGAGAAGGCCACTTCCAACATTTGCACGAACCAGGCATTAGTCGCCCTGATGGTGAACATCTTCATGACCATCTACGGCAAGGTAGGCCTGCGGGAGCTGGCAAAGCAAAACCTGGCCAAAACCGCGTACGCCGCTCAGCAGTTTGGAAAGCATGCCAAAGTACTGTTCTCCGGCGCGCCACGCTTCAACGAGTTCGTAGTCCAAACCAGCGAAGATCCCTACGCCATCAACAGCCGCATCCTCGGACACAAGATCGTGGGCGGACTTCCGCTTAAAAAGTTCTATCCCGAACTCGGCAACGCAGCTCTGTGGTGCTGCACCGAGCTGACCACGCGCACCGCGATCGATACTGCCGTTGGCTTCGTGGCCGAGAGTGAAGGATCGGTTCGAGCCATGAAAGAAACCGATACCCAAGAGGTGGCGCGATGAAACACATGACCCGCAAAGCCACCCGCAACGTCAGCCAAAACGAAGGCCTGATCTTTGAAAAGTCATCGCCAGGGAAGGCCGCTTGGAAGCTGCCCCCACTTGACGTGCCTGAAGTGGACACCAAGAAGCTCTTAGGGTCAGCGGAAAGAAAAGACCTGGGCAACATGCCCGAAGTGAGCGAGATTGAAATCATCCGCCACTTCACTCGTCTTTCCACCTGGAACTACGCCATCGATCTCGGCATGTACCCGCTGGGCTCCTGCACCATGAAGTACAACCCACGAGTGAACGAGGTCGTCGCCCGTCTCGATGGCCTGGCCAACGGACATCCCTATCAGCCCGAGCGTATTTCCCAGGGTGCGCTGCGCATCATCAAGACCCTGAGCGAGTGCCTGATCGAAATCACCGGCATGGACGCCATCACCCTGCAGCCCGCAGCCGGCGCCCACGGCGAACTGACCGGCCTGCTGCTGGTGCGCGCCTATCATCAATCCAAGGGCGCTCCCCGCAAAAAAATTCTGATTCCCGATTCCGCCCACGGTACCAATCCTGCGACCGCGGCCACGGTGGGCTACGCGGTTGAGAATCTGAAATCAAACCAGCACGGCATGGTCGACGTGGCTGCTCTCGCCTCGCAGATGAACGAAGAAGTAGCCGCGCTCATGCTCACCAATCCCAACACTCTGGGCGTGTTCGAGCAAGAGATCCACAAGATCGCAGAAATCATGCACGCCAAAGGCGGCCTGCTCTACATGGATGGCGCCAACATGAACGCGCTGGTAGGCAAAGTCCGCCCCGGCGACTTCGGCGTGGACGTCATGCACCTCAATCTGCACAAGACCTTCTCCACGCCGCACGGCGGTGGAGGCCCCGGATCTGGCCCGGTAGCGGTGAAACAGATTCTCGAACCGTTCCTGCCCAAGCCGGTATTGATCACCAAGCCCGACGGCACGCTGGGCTTTGAGTACAACCGCCCGCAGTCCGTGGGACGGGTGCGCGCCTTCTATGGCAACTTTGGAATGTTTGTCCGCGCGCTGGCCTACATCCAGGCCAATGGCCCCGACGGCCTACGCCAGACCACGGAAGACGCGGTACTCAACGCCAACTACATTCGCAAAGGTCTCGAAGGAATTTACGATCTGCCGTACTCCACGCCCACCATGCACGAAGTTGTCTTCAGCGACAAAGTGCAGGCCAAAAAGGGTGTGAAGACCATGGATATTGCCAAGCGCCTGATCGACTACGGCTTCCATCCCTACACCACGGCATTCCCGCTGATCGTGCCGGGAGCGCTGATGATCGAACCTACCGAAAGCGAGTCTAAGGAAGAGATGGATCTCTTCGTCGAGGCCATGCGCTCGATCGCAGAAGAGGTCGAAGAAGATCCGCAGATGGTACTGGACGCACCACACTCGACACGCGTGTCACGCCTCGACGAAACTACCGCCGCCCGAAAGCCTGTGCTGCGCTGGAAGCCAGCGAACTAATTGTTGATTGTTGATTTTTGGATTGTTGATGGCAAATCCAAACATCGCTCGCCATCGGGTTTTCAATCAACAATCAACAATCAAAAATCAACAATTCTTCCCTCCTCCGTACCGTCCGTGGTTACTCCACTGTGAGTGGCCTCTCCTCTGTGGTTAAATCCTTCTGTTGCCAGCACCCGCTAAAAACCAGAAAAACGAGGGCTTGTTCGCTTCTCCCGGGAGGCGCAACGTCATTCTCTGCCTTCTTCTGGTGGTTGCCACCCTCGCCCTCTACAACCCGGTCAACCGGCATCCCTTCGTCAACTACGATGACGACCGCTACGTCACCGACAACCCTCACGTCCACGCCGGCCTGAGCTGGGACACGGTCACCTGGGCCTTCAGCACAACCGAGCAGGCCAATTGGCATCCCCTGACTTGGCTGTCGCATGCGCTCGACTATCAGCTGTTCCACGGAAACGCCACCGGACATCACTTCACCAGTCTCCTGATTCACGCACTCAATGCCGTGCTTTTATTTCTATTGCTGGTGCGTGCCACCGGCCGCGTGGGTCCGAGTTTGTTCGTGGCGGCGTTGTTCGCCCTGCATCCCATCAACGTAGAGTCAGTGGCGTGGGTCGCCGAGCGCAAGAACGTCCTCAGTACGTTTTTCTTCTTTGCCGCGATTGGAGCTTACGGCTGGTACGCGCTCAAACCGGGCTGGCAGCGATATCTCGCCGTGACGTCTTTGTTTGCTCTGGGACTGATGTCGAAGCCCATGGTGATCACCCTACCTTGCGCCTTGCTGTTGCTGGATTACTGGCCGCTCGCCCGAATGGAGGGAAGCGCTCAATCCGTAACCCGCGTGCCACAAAAGTCGCTGACCAGGTTGTTGTTGGAGAAAGTGCCGCTGCTCGCGCTTTCCGCCGCCAGTGCCGCGATCACCGTGCAGGCGCAGCAAGCGGGTGGAGCAACCCGGTCCGCGTTGCAATTTTCACTGGGCGTGCGTTTGGAAAATGCGATTGTCGCCTACGCGATGTACTTGTGGAAAATGCTCTGGCCGGCGCGACTCGCTCCGCTCTATCCCCATCCCGGAGACTCGCTGGCTGCATGGCAGGTGATATTGTCGGCAACGGCGTTGCTTGCCATCACCGGGCTGGTGTTCAAGTTCTGCTCGAAACCATATCTCACGGTCGGTTGGTTGTGGTTCCTGGGAACCCTGGTGCCGGTAATCGGCCTATTACAAGTGGGCGACCAGGCCATGGCCGACCGCTACGCCTACATTCCCCTAATCGGAATTTTTGTGATGATCGCGTGGGCCACAGCGGATCTGGCCGACGCAGGAAAGCTTGCTCTTCCCGCGCGCATCATTCCCGCCGCCTGCGTCTTGCTAGCGCTGGGATTCATCACCAATCGGCAGTTGAGTTACTGGTCGAGCAGCTACGACCTCTGGTCCCACACCCTGGCCGTCACCGAGAACAACTTCATCGCCGAGGATAATCTGGGAGGCGCTCTAGTACTGCTGGACCGTGCCGACGAAGCGTATCCGCACTTTCAGGCGGCGGCGAAAATCAATCCCCATGACCCCTTGAGCCATTCCAACCTGGGCGCCTATCAGCAGGAGCACGGACACCTGCAGGAAGCGGTTGAACAATACCAGGCCACCATCCACCTGGCTTCAGAGCCGGGATTGCTGGCCGCGACCTATGCCAACCTGGGCACCGCCTACCGCGAACTGGGCGACGCCGTGAAAGCCCGGGAAAGCTACGACGAAGCGTTGCGGCTCAACCCCAGCCAGTTCAACGCATATCTGGGGTTGGGGCGTTTGCTGGAAAAGCAGGGCAAGCTGGACGAGGCCATCGCCAACTACTCAAGGTCGGTCGAGCTTCGTCCCACCGGCCAGGGCTATCTCACCCTCGGTCACGCCCTGCAAACCGCCGACCGTCCGCGGGAGGCGCTGGCGGCCTACCAGGAAGCGCTGAAGATCTCTCCTGATTTGAGTGAAGCCCAGCAGGCCATCGATGCGCTGGCCGCGAAAAACAAGAATCAATAACCTAAGGACACGAAGCCCGGAGAAACCCTCCGCGATCCTCCGTGCCCTCTGTGGTTAAAGATTTTTCTTCACTTCTTTTCAGAGATTTCCACTGTAGTCCGGGTGTTCTCCCAGTCCATATACAGGTGGCAGCCGCTTCCCATCTCGTGGAACGAAATCGTAAAGTTTTCCACCGGCGATGATGTTTTCGAAACTGTCATGTCGGCCCGAAGCAGTTCGTCGCTCTCCCACTTATAGGGAATGCCCCACTCGCCGGTTTTTTTGTTGATGATCAACGTCCACTTGTCGGCCGCCGGCACTGTGAAGATGGTGTAGCTGCCCGCTGGCACATTTTTGCCGCCCACCGTCAGGTCGGCAGTGGTCACGAACGAGGTCGCTTCGTTGGCGCCGGTACGCCAAACTTCGCCGTAAGGCACGAGTCCGCCGAAAATCTTGCGGCCCTTAGCGCGCGGACTCGAGTAATCGACGGTAATGGTCTTGCCATCAGCGAACTTGCATTGCGCGTGGGCGGGCGGGCTGGGACGCTGTTCCCCTTGGGCAAGCAGGTTGGTGCTCATGGCGACGATCAGAACAAACAGACTCAAAAAGGCAGTTCGTTTTTGCATGGTGTCTCCTGATTCAGAATTCACAAGAAGCTTAGACGTAGTGGAATGTTGGCGGTTACTGCTGCAGGCCAAATTATCTACCAACGGCCCCGCACGATACAATCAAGCCATGCGCGTATTCGACGAGAAACAAGAAGAACTGGAACACTACGAGACCATGATGGGCGTGCCCCGCGGGCGACTGGCCGTCACCATGGATGCGATCACCGACGCCATGGCCCTGGTGGGCCAGCACGGCGTCTATTGCCAGAGCCAGCGCTGGCCCGGCAAGCCAGTGATGGACATCCAGATCATCATGAAGAGTCTGACGGACGCGAAAGAGCTGATCCAGAGCGTGATGGAAGAACTGAAAGGCAAGCCTTAACCACAGGTAAAGAGGAATTTCAATTTTCCGATTGCGGATCGCCAATTTTCGTCAACGGCGGATGTCAACTCGGCAATTGGACATTGGCAATCGGAAGTTGAGAATAGCCCTACGCCAGTGTGTACTTCCCCCGCTCAATCACCTTCTGCGCAATCTGCTGCCGCAATTCGATGGTATTGAAAGGCTCATGCTTGCCCAGCCTCCGCAGGATGGCCAACTGCGTCCGCAGCATGTCACCGTCAGCTACGGCGGCAATCACTTTCCTGGCTGCCGCTTCGATCTTCTCCATCGCCTGTGACAGATAAACCCGGGTCATGGCAATCGGCAGAGACGCCGCAGCCTCACCTTTACTCTCAACCAGCTTTTGCGCACGTAGAACGGCTGACTCCATGGCGTAAGTCTCGATCACCATGTCAGCGATCGCGCCCATGACCTCCTGCTGATCCTGAATCGCCTGCATGTATTTCTGCGTGGCCGCCCCAGAAGCGAACAGCCCAAGCTTCTTGGCCGACGCCACCAGCTTCCGCTCTTCCGCCAGCGGGCCTTCGAATTCTTCGCTAAGCGAGGGTCCAGCCAACACCTCATCCATCAACTTCTTGATGGCAGGCATCAACGGCAACTGGCCGGACATCGCCCGTTTCAAGAGAAAGCCGGTGATGATGAGCCGGTTGATTTCGTTGGTGCCTTCGAAAATGCGGTTGATGCGCGCGTCGCGGTAGGCCCGCTCGGCGGGATACTCCTCGACGAAACCATAGCCGCCGTAGACCTGCACCGTCTCATCCACTACGTAGTCAATCATCTCCGAGCCCCAGACTTTGATGATCGAGCACTCGACGGCATACTCCTCAATCGCCTTGCGGGTCTCTTTCGCCGCGTCGGCGCCGGACTTGTCTACTTCCGCCAGAGCAACGTCCATCATGCCGACGGTACGATAGACCAGCGCTTCCCCAACATAAATAAGCGTCGCCATATTGGCCAGCTTCTCGCGGATCAGGCCGAAGTCGGCAATCACCTTGCTGAACGCCTTCCGCTGCTTGGCGTAACCGATGGCGTTCTCCAGAGAAACTCGCGCACCGCCCACACACATAGCTCCCAGCTTGAAGCGGCCCACGTTCAGAATGTTGAAGGCGATGACGTGTCCCTTGCCGATGTCGCCCAGCAGGTTTTCGGCGGGCACTTTGCAGTCGTTGAGAATGATGGGGCAGGTAGACGATCCGCGTATGCCCAGCTTGTGCTCCTCGGCGCCGACGGAAAAGCCCGGAAAGGTTTTCTCCACCAGAAAAGCCGTGAACTTCTCGCCGTCCACCTTGGCAAACACGGTGAATAGATCGGCGAAGCCGGCGTTGGTGATCCACATTTTCTCGCCGTTGAGAATGTAGTGCTTGCCGTCAGTCGAAAGTTGGGCGCGAGCGCGGCAGTTGAGTGCGTCCGAGCCGGACGACGCCTCCGACAAAGCATAGGCGCCAACAATTTCACCGGCCGCCAGCCGGGGCAGATACTTCTTCTTCTGTTCTTCTGTACCGAAATAGACAATCGGCAGCGTGCCGATACCGGTGTGTCCGCCCCAGGTGGTGGCGAAGCCCGCATACTTGGCAATGCGGTCAGCAATAACGGCGGCGGTGACTTTGTCCATCTCCAGGCCGCCGTACGCCTCGGGAATCTCCGCCGAACTGAGGCCGAGTTCCCCCGCCTTCTTCAAAAGTTCGCGGGTGACAGAGAAATCCTTATGCTCCATCTTCTCGACGTTGGGGACGATCTCATTGACGGCAAACTCCTCCGCCGTCTGCCCGATCAGCTGGTGCTGCTCGGTGAAATCTTCCGGCGTGAAAACCTCGTCAGTGCGGCGTTCTTCGAGCAGAAAGCTGCCGCCCGAGATCCTACTTTTGGGTGCTGCGGACACCGTTGCCATGTTTGCCAGACCCTCCTAACTCTAAGAAGGACAAGAATTTCCTTAGTGTACCTTGGGTGTCCTTCGTGGTTAATGCTTTTGCCGTCCTTCATTTCCAGCCAGTCCCATTCACAAAGCGCTTTATGCCGTCCCTCAAATGAACAACATTAAAGTTTATAAGCCGGCCCAGGGATTTACCACTGAGCTTAAGGTACGAAAGGATCTGGGCCTGATGGACGGGAGAGATACCATCCACGGACTTGATTTCTACAACTACCAAGTCCTCTACCAATAAGTCGATGCGATAGCCGAGTTCGAGCCTTACTCCCCGGTAGACAACCGGAAGAGCAACTTGGGCGATGGCGAGGAATCCAGCCTGCTTCAGCTCATATTGCAGGCAGGCGGTATAAGTGCTTTCCAGCAAACCGGGTCCAAGCTCGGTATGAACCGCCATACCCGCGGTAATAACAGCGTGGCTGACCTGTTGCGGACTGATGGCTTTGATCGGAACAGTGGCCATGGCGTACCTCCAGTAGTCCATGGTCCTTGGTGGTTAAAGATTTTCAAAAATGCCCGCCGCTCCCATGCCTCCGCCGACGCACATGGTCACCATCCCAAACCGCCCATTCCGGCGCTTGAGTTCGTGGATAATGGCAGCGGTAAGCTTTGCCCCAGTGCAGCCCAGGGGATGTCCCAAAGCAATGGCTCCACCGTTCGGGTTAACGCGCTCAGGATCAAGCCCAGCTTCCTTGATAACAGCCAATGACTGCGCCGCGAAAGCCTCGTTCAATTCGATCACGTCAATGTCGGAGAGCTTCAGTCCCGCCATCTTCAAAGCCTTGGGAATGGCGAACACCGGCCCGAGGCCCATCTCTTCCGGCTTGTATCCGGCGGTGGCAAACGCAACGTAACGTGCCAGCGGCTTGATGCCCAGCGCCTTGGCGCGATCGGCCGACATAACGACCGCGGCCGCCGCGCCGTCCGACATCTGCGAAGAATTCCCCGCGGTCACGGTACCCTTCACATGGAAAGCGGGCTTGAGCGCGAGCAACGCGTCGAGTGAAGTGTCGGCGCGCGGGCCTTCATCAACTTTGAAAGTCATCTCCTGCCGCTTGGGCTTCGAGCCATTCGGCGTCGTGAAGCTAACCGGCACAGCGACGGTTTCCTCGTTGAATTTGCCTGCCTGAATCGCCGCCAGCGCCTTCTGATGACTCCGCAGCGAGAATTCGTCCGCAGCTCCACGCGTAATGCCGAAGCGCTGAGCGACTCTTTCCGCGGTCAGCCCCATCGAAAGATACGCGTCGGGATAATGATCCACCAGCCAAGGGTTCGGCGAAATCTTGTGCCCTCCCATTGGGATCATGGACATGGATTCCGTCCCGCCCGCCACGATGATCTCCGCCCCGCCGCTCATGATGCGCTCCGCCGCCATGGCAATCGCCTGCAGGCCGGAGGAGCAAAACCGGTTGATGGTGAGCGCCGAAACCTCGACCGGCAGCCCAGCCCGGAGTGAGGCAATGCGGGCCACGTTCATCCCTTGTTCAGCCTCAGGCATGGCGCAGCCCAGAATGACGTCCTCGATCTCTTCGGCGTCAACCTGCGGCACGCGTTCCAGCGCGCCCTTGATAGCCACAGCGGCCAGTTCGTCGGGACGGGTAGCGCGGAGCGTGCCTTTGAAGGCGCGTCCCACAGGGGTGCGGACGGAAGAGGCAATGACGACTTCACGCATGGAAACTCCTACGCCATTTTAGATTGTTGATCGGTGATTTTTGATTGAAGATTTTCTGGGCGGCTGACCAAGGTTTTCCTACCCACCACTCACAGTCGGGGTGCCCCATGCTTCGCGCACTCTGCGAAGCGTGGGATTCCACGGCCTCATCCCTCTTGGGATTTTGAGCCTGAGCTTGGTAGTGGGGCTAGTGTGAACGACAGTAGCACACTTCCGCTGAGTTGAACCACTTGACGGCAATCCCGGCGGGGAGTAGCGTGGCCATCTGCCAGGAAATTCCAACAAAACCAGGAGGCTTCTATGCAGCGGAAAGCCATGTGGACCGCGGTTGTATTGGTGTTGCTGGCGGCGTTTGCCGCCGGCCAAGCGCAAGAGCAATACCTCGATGTGTTCACAGTGCAAGTGAAACCGGAAAAACGGGCAGACTTTGATGCCATCACAAAAAAGATCGTGGCAGCCAATCGTCAAAACCAGGGCGATGCCTGGCTGGCCATGGAAACGGTTTACGGACGAGGAGACAGGGTCAGCTTCATCAGC
>JBGQBN010000087.1:0-10222 GCA_041494805.1 Terriglobia bacterium
CGTCCGGAGGAGGAACCACACCGCCCAAGCCGTCGTCGAACTGATCGAAACGCGGCCCGATTTGACCCGCTGTGCCGGTGAAGCCTGCGACTTCCACCAACTCGGTGGGCGGAATGTGGACTTGTGCCACCAGCAAGTGCTTGACGATCGGATCACTCGGAGGGAAACGGGTCTTCCCTTAGGGCAGGGGGAATTGAAAACCCTGCGAGTTGTCGAACGGGTCACCGGAAAGCGACAGGAATCGACCGTTCCACATGAGTTTGGGGTAAAAGGCTGTATTGACCACTGAAGGAGTACGACGCTGGTTGCGGGGCCCGGTGCGATTCCGGCCAGCAATCAGGTTGTTCTGAACACCAATCGCAATCGACTGCGTATCTCCAAAGCCGGAACTGGGGGAGTGGCAACCGGCGCAGGTATTGTCATCATGTAGGCCGCCCGCCACGTCAAAAAACAGCAAACGGCCCAGGTCCGCCAGCTGCGGGTTCAGCTTTCTGTGGAGACGCGTTTCAAGGCTGGATTCGACCCGTCCCGTGAACCCCGACTGATGGAGGATCTTCTGAAGTTTCTGGTCGAGGAGCCCGTCGACGCTGCTGTTCTGACCAAGTGCTGGCAGGCTGACGAAAGTGAGGCAAATGGACAGCAGAGCGCCAAGGCCACAAGCCCAGCGGTGTAGAGAGTGAGTATTGCGCTGCATTATCGAGTCCTCCAGGTTTTTGATTCAGAAAAGAGCCAGTACTTCGCTTTGTTGGTGATCGTGAGTTTCTGTCAAACAGGGGAGGATTGCGCCCGCGCCCCCGAAGACGCGTACAGGCGAGGTGGGTAAAAACATTTTCCGACCTTACGAACAAAATTGTTGTGATTGCTATCACGGACTCGCGTGATGACCCCGGGGGCCGCGCTTTTCGCTTCCACTGGGAGAGAGCCCGGAGACCCACCTCTGAGTTTCTAGACCCTCACCCAGTGGGAAAGCCGGTAGGACGCACCTACCGCCGGTTGAGACAATAGGCGCAGAGCCGCGGGAACACGGGGATTCGTTAACTCCCAGATGGTCGGCAACCCGGAAGTTAAGCACCTGCCCCGGCTCGAAAATCGTCTGCCAGGGCCCGATCAATTTGATTTAATTCAATCCTAAGCCGCTGAAAAACCTAGTTCAAGAATGCCGGGCGCCCAAGAGGAAAGTTGGAAAATCGTCTGCCCGTCCCGACCATTCTTCATTTTTGCAGTCCGGCGAATGCGAAATTGTGCTTCCTGTACTTCGGCTGGTGACGGCCGGCAAAGGCGCCCTGCCCCGTATAGAAGGGGTTCTTGAGTATCGTTTCCAGATAGCTGCGATTGATTCGCACCCCGGTCTCTGCGAGCACCGCTCTCCGCAACGTCGTTAGGGAATGGTGCCGGTCGCATACCACTTGAAGATCCGCCTGAGGACTGGGCCTTTCTGAAGGTGAATGTCTATCGAGCGAGTCACCGAGTTGTTCCGGTCGCCAAAGGGCGCCCGCCCCGGATAGAGGCCCTGCTCGGCCTTCTCGCGCATGCCCTTCTTGACTTCCTCTTTCAGGTTCTCCACGTAGTGCTTGGCAACCGCGACGTGGATGTCGTGCATAGACTTGCACACGCGCTGTGAAAACCACGCCGGACATCCACGCGGCTGTGACCTCCGTCACAGCTCATGCAGGCACGGCCCCGGTAGTATCATTAAGAGCATGACGTGGCGGTTCAAACTCGTTGCATCGGCGCTGGTAATGGTTGTACTAGCTATGCCAGTTTCGGCGGTGGCTTCGTGCTGGTTGCACATGGCAGCTGCTGAGGATTGCACACCCCATTGCCCGATGGTGAGCAGCGGGCGTGCGCCTTCACTGAGCGTTGAGCAAGCACCTGCGAGTGCCTCTTGCTGCCGAGTCTCTGCGGCCAGGCCGACCCCTGCTTCAGTGCCCCAAGCTCCAACTGGCAGCGGGGCTGGAGTGCCTCCCACGCTCAGTGCTTCGACACTCGATGTCCCCGTCGCACCGACCCAGGCGGAACCCGCTGATCCGGTCGCCCGAGCATCTTGTCCCTCCCTCCAATCCGTCTTCTGCACCTTCCTGATCTAGCCCTTTCCCTTCTTGCTGGCCATTTTCAGGCGTGATTGCCTGAGATCAAACCTGCATTTTCAGCGTCGTCTGAGCAAGAGAGAATATACCTATGATCAGGAAAGTAGTCGCTTTGATCGCGTTCAGTTGTTTATGGCCGGGCCTGGGTGCCGCACAACGGGTGGACGTCCCGGTAACGGTCCAGGCGCTTGCGACCGGCACCCCCACACAGACTGCAAGACCGTCACCTGTCGGCCTTGAAGACCTGGTTCGCGAGGCTCTGCAGAAGAATCCGGCGATCCAGAGTGCCATGCACACAGTCGAGGCGCAACGACGACGTGTGCCGCAAGCGAAGGCGCTGCCCGACCCTATGGTTGGGATCGGTTGGGCTGGAAACATCACGCCTTTCAGCGTGCAATCGGGCGACCCTTCCAGCTATCGAGCCGTTACCGCCAGCCAGCAACTGCTTTACCCCGGCAAGCTGAAGCTACGCGGCGAGATCGCTTCGAAAGAAGCCGATGCCGCCTCTTCTGACTACGAGGCGATTCGCCGGCGCATAACCACGGATGTAAAGGCGGCTTATTACGAATACTGGTTTTTTGACAAGGCGATTCAGACGACTTTGAAAGACAAGGATCTATTAACCAAGTTGTCCCAGATCGCCGAAGCCCGTTATCGGGTTGGCAAAGGTCTTCAGCAGGACGTTCTCAGATCACAAGTCGAGATTTCATTGCTACTGCAGCGGCTCACCGTACTCCAACAGCAACGAAATACTTCGCAAGCGCGCCTGAACACCCTGCTGGCGCGTAGCCCTGAAGCGCCACTCCCACCAGCCGACAATATCGAGAGGTCTCCTCTGAACTACTCGCTTGACGACTTGTACAGGCTCGCGCGGCAGAATGATCCCAGTCTTCACCGCGAGGAGCAGATGATTGAGCGCAACCAACTCGCAGTGAACTTGGCCCAGAAGGATTACTATCCCGACTTGAGCGTCGGATACATGTACCAGCAGCGTCCCATGATGCCTGACATGCACGGAATGACATTCACTGTAAACATTCCCGTGTTCTACAAGAGCAAGCAGCGGGAGGCAGTCCGGCAGGCGACAGAGGAAAGACTTGCTGCCGAGGGCAGCCGCGCCAATCGGCAGAATGAGCTGAACTTCGAACTGAAGCAGCAATATCTGACGGCAAAGGCTTCGGATGAACTTCTGCGCTTGTTCTCTCAAGGCGTTATACCGCAATCATCGTTGGCACTGGAGTCCTCGATGTCTTCCTACCAGGTTGGCACGGTGGATTTTCTCAGCGTCATAGGAAATTTCTCCACAGTTTTGAATTACGAAATCGACTACTACCGCGAGCTGGCGAACTACCAATCTTCGTTAGCGCGCATGGAGAGCATGGTGGGCGTGGACCTGACTTCGACGGCCGCGCAACCGGGTAACCAGCACCCGGCGGGAGGAGAGTAAAGCAATGCTTCGCAAAGTTCTGAGAGTCTTTGCAATCGTGGCCGCAATCGCATTAGCGGTTGGAGTCACTTTCAGCGGTAGGGTTTCAGCGATCTTCCAGCAACAACATTCCGACTCGCAGACGACCACTGCCGGCAATGAGCGCAAGGTCCTCTATTGGTATGACGCCATGAACCCGCGGCACCATTACGACAAACCAGGAAAAGCGCCGGACGGAATGGACCTGGTGCCTCAATACGCGGAGGGCAACGCTTCTCAGAGTGCCAATGCGACGAGCGCATCGGAGCCGAGCGGCGAACGGAAGATTCTTTTCTGGTATGACCCGATGCACCCGGCCTACAAGTCTGACAAACCCGGTATCGCGCCGGATTGTGGCATGCAGCTCGTCCCCAAGTACGCCGATGATGAGACGGCAAAGATGCCAGCCGGCACGGTCAAAATCGCACCGGACAAGCAACAACTGATCGGCGTAAGGACCGCGACAGTCGAACGGCAATCTCTAGTGCGAACCGTGCGCACAACTGGTCAGCTTACAAGCGATGAGACGAAGCTCGCGCATGTCCACGTGAAGGTCAACGGGTACATCGACAAGGGTTACGTCGATTACATCGGGCAACTCGTCAAAAAGGGCCAACCACTTTTCACGCTTTACAGCCCGGACCTTGTCGCCACCGAAGAGGAATACCTGATTGCGAAGCGCGGCGCGAAGGATCTGGGCAGCTCGCAATTCCCCGAAGTTGCGCAGGGATCCCAGTCGCTGCTGCGTTCCACCCGGGAACGGCTCAAACTGTGGGACATCAGCGAGGAACAAATCAAGAAGCTCGACGAGACCGGTGAGGTAACGAAGGCTTTGACTTTCTACTCGCCTGTCAGTGGCTTCGTGACCGACCGCAAGGCGTTTCCGCAAACCGCCGTTACCCCGGACATGGACCTGTATGTGATCAGCGATCTATCCACGATCTGGGTGAATGCAGACGTGTACCAGTACGAGGTGCCGTTTGTGAAGGTGGGCCAAACAGCGGACATGCAGCTGAGCTACTACGCCGGTAAGGCCTATAAAGGGAAAATCACCTATATATACCCGACTGTCGATCCCATTTCCCGTACCGTGAAAGTACGCATCGAGTTTCCGAACCCGAATTTCGATTTGAAGCCGCAGATGTTCGCCAATGTGCAGTTGAAGATCGACTACGGCAAGCAGATCGTGGTACCGCAGGAAGCAGTCATGGATTCCGGGGACAAGCAGTATGTGTTTGTTGTCCATGACGGCGGGATGTTCGAACCGCGTGTGATCCAGATGGGAGCGAAGCTCGAAGGCAACGTGGTGGTTCTGTCTGGCCTGAACGCCGGAGACACCATCGTGACCTCTGGGAACTTCCTGATTGATTCCGAGAGCCGTCTGAAGAGCGCCATGAGCGGAATGCAGCACTAAGGAGACTCGTATGGCAAAGAAAGCCTCGATTTATTCAGCAATGGTCCTGATCGTGTTCGCGGGCCTGTTCGCGAGCGGCTACTTGCTGATGAACCGCCGCTCGCAGACGGAATGCGGATTCTGCCAACGTCACATCAATCCGAAAGCACATGTCGTGGCTGAAGTCGGCGGCAGGCGGCGCAACGTCTGCTGTGCGCACTGTGCGGTGACGGAGGCACGACAGGAAAAGAAGCCTCTGCGGCTGATTGAAGTGACGGACTATCCCACGGGGAAGATGGTGAGCCCAGAAGGGGCGTGGTTTGTCGAAGATAGCCGCGTGATCGCCTGCGAACACGACATGTCCAAAATGGATGAATCCAAGCACGCGGAACAGGTGACGTTCGATCGCTGCTCGCCCGGCACATTCGCGTTCAGCGACCGAAAAGCAGCAGAGACGTTCGTGACCCAGAACGGTGGTGTCTTGCGGAGCCTACCTGAGGTGCTGGCGGAGGCCCAGTAGCAATGATTAACCGAATTATCGATATCTGCGCGAAGAACAAATTCCTCGTTCTTCTGTTCACCGGCGTGGCCGTGCTGATTGGCTGGCATTCGCTGAAGAACACGAAGTTGGATGCGATCCCCGACCTATCGGATACGCAGGTGATTGTGTACTCCAAGTGGGACCGCAGCCCGGACATCATGGAAGATCAGGTGACGTATCCGATCACCTCGGCGTTGCTGGGCTTGCCGAAGGTGAAGGACATCCGCGGCTTCTCAGATTTCGGGTACTCCTACGTCTACATCATCTTTGAAGAAGGCACGGACATTTATTGGGCCCGCTCGCGAACGCTTGAGTATCTGAACTCCGTTGTCCCACGACTGCCGAAAGGCGTCAGCGTTGAGTTGGCAAAGGACGCGACTGCCGTCGGTTGGGTATATCAGTACGCTCTGGTCGATACCACAGGGCAATACAGCATTGAGAAGATACGGAGCTACCAGGATTGGTATTTGCGCTACGCGCTGCAGTCCGTGCCCGGCGTCGCAGAAGTGGCACCCTTGGGCGGTTTTGTTCGACAGTATCAGGTCAATATTGATCCCAACAAGCTGCTGGGCTACAAGATCCCGATCAATATGGTCGTGGACGCCGTTCAAAAGAGCAACAACGATGTCGGTGCCCGGCTGGTCGAGATGTCCGGCCGCGAGTATATGGTGCGAGGGCGCGGCTATATCAAATCGCTCGATGACATCGGGAACATCGTGGTGATGTCGAACCCGCAGACCGGCACGCCCGTGCTGGTGAAGGATCTTGCCACAGTGACCTTTGGGCCCGACATTCGGCGTGGTGTCGGTGAACTGGATGGCCAAGGGGAAGCAGTGGGCGGTGTCGTCATCATGCGGTTCGGCGAGAACGCGCAGAAGGTCATCGAGCGGGTTAAGCAAAGGATCACGGACATCGAGCCCACCCTGCCGAAGGGACTGAAGATCGTCAACACCTATGACCGATCAGACCTGATCGACCGCTCAGTCGATAACTTGAAGCACACACTCATGGAAGAACTGATCATCGTCAGCCTGGTGATCATGATCTTTTTGTGGCACTTCCCCAGTGCCATCATTCCGATCATTACGATTCCTGTCACCGTGATCCTGGCGTTTATTCCCATTCAGATGAGCGGTATGACGGCCAATATCATGTCGCTCGGCGGAATCGCCATCGCGATCGGAGCCATGATTGATGCGGCAGTCGTAGTTGTCGAGCAGACCCATAAAAAGCTGGAGCATTGGAACGCTGAGGGCCGCCCGGGTAATTACAAGGACGTTGTGATCAGCGCGGTCAAAGAAGTGGGTGGACCCAGCTTCTTCGCGCTGCTCGTCATCGCCGTCGCCTTCCTGCCGGTGTTCACGCTGGAAGCGCAGGAAGGCCGCCTGTTCAAGCCGCTGGCATTCACCAAGACTTTTGCCATGGCCATCGCGGGAGTGCTGGCTATCACGCTCGATCCGGCCATGCGGTTGTTGTTCACCCGCATGGATAAATTCAAGTTCCGCCCGCGATGGCTGGCAGGCATCGTAAACAGCGTGCTGGTTGGCACGATCCACAGCGAAGACAATCACCCGATCAGCCGTCCCCTGATGAAGCTCTACCACCCAGTGGTGGAGTTCGTGCTGGAACACAAGTGGAAGACGATTGCCGCTGCTGTTATTGCCATGGTGCTGACCGTGCCGGTCTTCTTCAAGCTCGGCTCGGAGTTTATGCCGCCGCTGGATGAGGGCACGCTACTGTACATGCCTACGACTTTGCCCGGCATGTCCGTAACGGAAGCCTCACGGCTGCTTCAGGTGCAAGACAAAATCATTAAGAGCTTCCCTGAGGTCTACCGAGTATTCGGTAAGGCCGGGCGTGTGGAGAGTGCCACCGATCCTGCACCTTACTCGATGATGGAGACCGTCATTATCCTAAAGCCCCAAACGGATTGGCCGAAGCGCGAACGCTGGTACTCGAAGTGGGCTCCCAATTGGCTACGGGGCACACTCGGTCGCTTCTGGCCGGACCACGGGACCACTCAGGAGCTGATCTATAGCCCCGGAGGTCTGAACGACGCGCTGACCATGCCGGGGATCGCGAATGCCTGGACGATGCCGATCAAGGCGCGCATCGACATGCTGACTACCGGTGTGCGCACGCCGCTCGGCATCAAGGTGCTCGGTTCCGACCTGAGCGAAATCGAGAAAGTCGGCGGACAAATCGAGATGGCGCTGAAGGACATCCCCGGTACAACCAGCGTGTTTGCTGAGCGGACGACCGGCGGGTATTTTTTAGACTTCGACCTCAAACGTGATCAGCTCGCACGGTACGGGCTGACTGTGGACGATGCCAATGACGTCCTGATGTCGGCCGTGGGCGGTGAGCCTGTAACCACCACGATCGAGGGCCGCGAGCGATACTCAGTAAACGTCCGCTACCTGCGTGACTACCGCAGTGACATCGACGCGCTGCAGCGAGTACTGGTCAACACGCCTTCCGGTGCGCAGATCCCGCTGGGGCAGATTGCCGACATCTCGTTAAAAACCGGCCCAGGCATGATCCGCGATGAAAATGGCCGGCTCAGTGGATACGTCTACGTCGATGTCTCGGGACGCGACATCGGCAGCTATGTCACCGACGCGAAAAAGGTCGTAGCGGAAAAGGTCAGCGTGCCAGCCGGGTATCAGCTGGTCTGGAGCGGCCAGTACGAATCGATGGAGCGCGTGAAAGAGCGCCTGAAGATCGTGGTACCGATCACGCTCTTCATTGTCTTCCTGTTGCTGTACTTCAATACGAAGTCGACAGTGAAGACTTTCATCATCCTCCTCGCTGTGCCGTTCTCAGCGATTGGCGCGATCTGGTTCCTTTACCTTTTGAACTACAACCTGAGTATTGCGGTATGGGTCGGGCTCATCGCGCTACTCGGAGTGGACGCTGAGACGGCAGTCTTCATGTTGTTGTACCTGGATCTTGCCTACTACGACGCCATCAGCAAGGGACGAATGAACAGCTGGGATGATCTGCGCGAAGCCATCGTGGTAGGGGCCGTCAAACGTCTCCGCCCGAAGGTGATGACGGTGGCCTGCATGCTGTTTGGGCTTCTGCCGATTATGTGGTCCGTGGGAGCTGGTGGTGACGTGATGAAGCGCATCGCTGCCCCCATGATTGGCGGGATCATCACGTCGTTCCTGATGGAACTCATCATTTATCCGCCGGTCTTTGCAATCTGGAAGTGGAACTTCGAAGTGAAGCCGACACTGAACCAACAAGGCCCGAAGCCACTTGAACCGAGGAACATTGGGGAGCCGGTACATGCCTAGGCGCAGTTGGCAACTCGACACATTGGCCGTGCTGTTTGTGCTCACTTCGTCCGCGTGGTCGCAGACAGCGCGTTACACCGTCCCGGCAGCCTCGGTCGGAGATGATTTTTCGGTCTACCACCATGCACTGGACAATGCAGCGGATTTGGCTCTCGCGAATGTGGTGGGGCGGACAGCATTGAGTAGTCAGATTGCCGAAGCCGCAACCGATATTACAGCTCCGCCGGATGCGAAGGTACTACACCGGTTCGCTGAGCAATATTGGAACGGCAACGATGAAGCCGTCCGTCGCGCTGTCGCGAGAGTGACGCAACTGAAGCCAGGGATAGCCTCCATTTTGCACGAGCACGGTGTCCCCGACGAGGCTGTGGCCCTCGTGTTAGTAGAAAGCGCTGGGTTGCCGACCGCCCTCTCCCCCAAAGGCGCACGCGGTATCTGGCAGTTCATGCCGGACACCGCGCGTCGCTTTGGTCTGACCGTAAACAGCGGAACCGATGAGCGCGTGGACATGCAGAAATCAACCCGGGCTGCAGCGCGGTACCTCCGCGATCTGCACGCACGGTTCGGTGACTGGTCCCTCGCGTTCGCGGCATATAACGCAGGCGAGATGGTCGTGCAAAACGCCGTTTTGAGGACTGGCAGCAAAGATTTTGCGCTTTTGAGCCGCAAGCGATTGATTCCAGCAGAAACCAGAGCATACGTTCCCGCGGTGATGGCGGCGTCGCACTTGCTCACCGGCAGCAGCGTTCTCGGAAGTAGCACCGTGCAAATGCACAGGACGCCGACAATCCAATATGCAAGCTCAGCAGCCGGAGATCAGCAATGAGCCGGCAATGATATCCAAGATTCCATCGAACCCTGCGACGCCTCAACATGGGTATCCTGGACGCCGTCGTCGGCAAACCGGAAGTTAAGCACCTGCCCCCGGACCGAAAATCGTCTGCCAGGGCCCGACGATCTGACTTAACTCAATCCTAAACTGAAAACACTGGTTCGAGAGCGCGAGTGCTCAGGAGGAAAGTTCGAAAATCGCCTGCTAGGGCCGACCATTCTTCATTTTTCGCGTCCTGGAACACCCTTCTGAATCCGCCATCCCCATAGGCTCTTTCTGCTTTCCAGCGCCCTGTCCGTTTCTCCGTTGTTCCGCTGCCCTTCCGAAACCTGTTCCGCAGGCCGCCGCCCACTGTCTAATCCACTGAGTGAGTTGTGCTCGCCTGCTTCGTCGCCTTGGAGGAACTATGACAGCAATATCGCGTTTTCTGGGAAAGCGTAAGTGGACAACCTATGTCGGTGCTGGGCTCGTTCTGGCAGCGGCATCGCTGGCCGACGGCTTGTGGCAGCGGTAGTGCCAGCACCGGCGGACCCGGCCCTGGGGGCGGGGCTAGCAGCCCAATGCAAGTAAGAATCGGAGATGCGCCGTCTGATCGCGTCATC
>JBGQBN010000013.1:0-82183 GCA_041494805.1 Terriglobia bacterium
AGCGCGGCCGCCGTCGGCTCGTTGATGATGCGCTTCACTTCGAGGCCGGCGATCTGGCCAGCATCTTTGGTCGCCTGTCGCTGCGCGTCGTTAAAGTACGCAGGCACGGTGATGACCGCCTCCGTCACTTTCTCGCCGAGGTAGTCTTCCGCTGCCTTCTTCAGCTTTTGCAGAATCATGGCCGAGACCTGCGGTGGCGTGTACTCCTTACCCTGGGCCACGACGGCCACATGGTCGCCCGAGCGCATGACCTTGAAAGGCACCATCTTCATCTCTTCGTTGACTTCGTCGTAGCGGCGTCCCATGAAGCGCTTGATCGAATAAACCGTGTTCTCGGGGTTGGTGATGGCCTGGCGCTTGGCTACCTGGCCGACTAGGCGCTCGCCGGTCTTGGTAAAGCCGACGACCGAAGGGGTAGTCCGGCCACCTTCCTCATTTGCGATGACCTTGGGCTCACCACCTTCCATTACTGCGACGCAGGAGTTGGTGGTGCCGAGGTCGATTCCGATAATTTTGGCCATAAAAGGCTCCTCCTGATGCTTATAAGTGCTTTATCATCAGTGTGTTTATGATTGCACTCGGTGATATGCTAAGACTTGAGTGAGTTGTTGTCAAGGTGTTAGATGATGGAACCAAGCCCGCGGATGCAGGCGTTGGAGGCGACAGCAGGGCAAATTTTGCTGTGGGGGATTCCGACGGGAAATCTCCAAGCCTAACCCGTGAGTGTTTACCTTTCCGCCGTTCGAGCGTATTCTGAGTTCCCCGTCGCCCTCTTTAAGGTACCTCCACGGAGGTTGAGCATGCTAGAGGGACTCAAGGTTACCCTTTACGACATCTTCGGATATTTTTTGCCTGGTTCAATTGCTTTGGGAGCAGTGTACTTGTATTGGTCGATGAGCCACGGCGAGAATGCTCTCTCGTTGTTCCCACAAAGGACCGCGACTTGGCTCTTGCTCGGATTTATTGCGTACTATCTGGGGCACATGCTCCAAGGTCTTGGCAATGTGCTTGAATGGCTTATCGGGAAGCCCCGCGATGCCATTCTAGGCCAAGGTCGTGAGGACAAATCCAAGTGGTGGCTGTGCCGGAAGCTCAAAAATGCTGGCCGTAAATCAAGGTGGATCATTGTTGGCAAACGCTGGGAGCCTGTCTACGGAGAACTGCTCAAGAAGACAAAGGAGGAGATTGAGAAGGTAATTGGGCCAATTCCAGAGGATGACACCAGCAAGTGGCTGTATGAATCATGTGCAGAGGTAATAGCACAGCACGGGACAAGCGAACGCCAGGAAGTGTACGAATACCGAGAGGGATTCTACCGTGGATCAGCAATCGCCTTCGTATTGCTAGCCGTAGTACTGAGTGCTTGCGCGTGCTTCAGGCTTAACCTAAACATCGTGCAAAACTCTTGCCTTAGACCGCGCGGAGTTCTCTTTGCTGCTGCACTGTCGCTCGTGGGCTCAGGCATTAGCTTCCACAGGTATGGCCTGTTTGCCGCACAGGGAGTCAGGAGAACGCTACTGGGCTTCTTGGTACTCAGAGAATCTGACAAAGACAAGAAAGCTCTCGTTAAAGAGGCGGAAGAATCTTATCTGCTGAGACTTCGGCGGATGTCCTGAGCAGCCGGACGAATCGGGACGCGGTCAGAGCGACCGACCGCGAGGGTGCAATCGGAACAAATGCAGAGACTAACAGAGATGGTCCGTCGCGTGCCGCTCACAGTCTGGCCAGCGGCGGTATGCGGCTTAGTTTTTTGGATCCTGTTATGGTCGTTCTGGCGGTCGCACCGAAGCGTCCGTTCGTTCTACTTTGACCCACAAGATTTCTCGAAATATGAAGATGGTGCAGGGCGGGAGCTACCCGTGGCTGCCTCCACCGGCACGTTCGAACCACTACTCGACAACTACATCGACGTCACAAAGCTGCTAATCACTGTGGCCGCCGCTTCCATTGCCTTCGGTGGCGGCCGGGTGCCCCACCCTTGTCGCGTTCTCTGCGACAGGGTGGGAGCTCCCTTCAGCACACCTTTGTCGTCCTGAGCACGCTGGCACCGTCGCCCGCGAACGAGTCGCAACCGACGGAGCTGTCTAATGGTGCGCCCGTCTGCCGCGGCGGTGAAAGTAGATAGATCCTTCGTCCCCGTTCCCTTTGTTTCGCGGAGGGACTACCTATTCAGATGGCAACGGGTATTGATTGTCGTACCCTTATTAGGTACAATCATACCCATAATGAGTACAATCGCGCCCGACCACGCTCTATTTGGCCGCACCCGCAGCGCGCTACTCGCTCTGCTCTTTGGCCATACCGACGAATCCTTCTATCTGCGCCAGCTCATCCGAGCGGTGGGCACAGGGAACGGCGCCTTGCAACGCGAAATCTAGCAACTGACGGACATGGGACTTATCGTACGCCGTGTTCAGGGCAATCAGGTTCTCTATCGTGCGAACAAACAAAGCCCGATTTATCCTGAGATCAAGAGGCTGATCACCAAGACCGTGGGCGTGCACGACGCCATCCGCTCGGCACTCGCCACCTTCGAGCCTGAGATTGAGGCTGCCTTCGTATACGGCTCGGTCGCCAGTCACCGCGAGCAGGTCAACAGTGACGTGGACCTTATGGTCATCGGAAAAGCATCTTTCAGCGATGTAGTCACAGCGCTCGGACCAGCCCAGAAGACGCTCCGCCGGGAGATCAACCCAACCGTCTTTCCCGTTTCCGAATTCCGCTCAAAATTTGCCGCTGGAAATCACTTTCTGCGTAGCGTAATGGCTGGCAAGAAGGTATTTGTATTAGGCAGTGAAGACGAGCTTCGAAAGCTGGCTGCGAAATAAATGGCTGGTTCGGCACACCTCCAACCTCGAAGAAATAGCCAATCTATTCGCTCTGTCTGACCGCGACCTTGAAGCCTGCCAGGCAAAGAACCTGCCCACCGACTGGCGCTTTGCCATTGCCTACAATGCCGCTCTCCAGGCCGCGACTGCCGCTCTGGCAGCGGCCGGCTACCGCGCGGGCCGTGAGGCTCACCATTACCGGGTCATCCAATCGCTGGAGCTCACTCTGGTCCCAGAACGCAAGCTGATCAACACTTTCGATCGGTTTCGTAAGAAGCGAAACATCAGCAGTTACGACACTGCCGGGTCCGTCTCAGACAAAGAAGCGGACGAGATGTATAAGCTCGCGGCAGCTCTGCGCGCGAAGGTCGAGCAATGGATACGGAAGAATCACCGGAAGTTGCTGCCCTGACCCGGAACCCTTCCCGATTCTGGAATTCCCATCCGCGTTTTCCCAATTCGGGAAACACCTTGTCAAGCCCCCCAAACCCAACAATTCCTCCTACCCCATTGATTCGCTTGCCGAAATAAACCTCGAAATCATGTCCTATTTACCCCCTCCAACTTGATATCCTAGAAATAGGTAGACAAAAGGCGCGGCCCTGCGGGCTGCGCCTTTTTTATTTCCTCAAAACCTGAAAGGCCCTATGCCCCGATACATTCCTGAAGTCCATGCAGTCGGCCTCACTACACACAAGGCGCTTGGCGAAGCCGCCGAGGCTGCGTTTCTTGCCAAAGCTGCCAGTCTCGGCTTTGGCGTCGCCAAAACTTGGGGTGACAGCGAGCGCTACGATTTCATCCTCGACTCTGGCCAAAAGCTATGGCGGGTCCAGGTCAAGTCCTCCCGGCGCTTTGACGGTTCCCGCTACATCGTGAAAACCAGGGGCCGCAAGCAGACATATACCGCCGAGGAAATCGACTTCATCGTTGCTCATATCGTGCCGGAAAATCTGTGGTACGTGATTCCCATCTCCCTTGCCGCGTCTCGCGGCCAGATGTACGTCTCCCCCGGCGGCAGCCGTCATTTCAGGCATGAAAAGTACCGCGAGGCTTGGTGCCAGATGGCTTGCCCCCGCGACGAAACCCGTCCAAACCGGCTCCTGGTCGAACGCCAGCAAGACTATCCCTTCGACACTTGTGAACTGTGCAACCAGAAATGCCCTCTGCAAGAAAAACCCATGAAGCTGAGTCGTGACCGTCTCGGTCGATGGCAGACGTCCAAAGTAATGGCAGACGCAGGAAGAAATCGTCTCGGGCCCAAGCGGGTACCACATATCTAAGCCTTCGGTCACGTGGACATGCGATGCCCATGAACGTATGCTGATCAAGTGTCAAAGACGATCCAACTCCGCAATGTCCCCGACGCGCTGCATCGCAGCCTGAAAGCCCGTGCGGCGATGGCCGGTAGCTCATTGTCGGACTACCTTCTGGCAGAGATCAAAGAGATTGCGGAACGGCCCACGCTGGCGGAGTTTCGAGAACGTCTGCATCGCAGGAAAACGGTTGCTGTGGATCTCGACACCGCCTGCCTGGTACGCGAACAGCGAGGGGCGCTGTAATCGCTCTGCCGGTGCCCCCACCTTTCGCCGGTTCTGCGAAAGGTGGGCAATGGAAGTAGCTTGGCTACTTCGCAGGGATCAAATCAAATTTCCCGGACGATTCTTCATAGAACAGCGCCCCCTGTTTCGCATCTCCGCCGCTCCAGTGCTTCTTTCCACCGGGAACGCGTATGAAGTCGCCCGGCCCCACCCGCTTCTCACCGGCGTCGTCCTTGTACAAATAAGCGCCCTTCACGACGACGATCCACACATCGTTGGTGTGGGTGTGCATCCCGGCGTCGAATCCCGGCACGAACTTGGTGAATGTGCCGTGAGCCCCCGTATTGGCGTCCCCCCAGATAGCGGCCATGGATGTGCCGCCGCCGCCCATTGCAGTGAAACTCGCCGAATCGGCGGAAACAAAGATCACTTTTTCCTTCCCTCCAGCCTGCTGTCCCTGCACCCGCCCGATGGACCACGCCACCAGGAGCGCCGCCGCTACTCCAACAACCAACAGTGATCGTTTCATGTCATCCTCCACAAATTTCTATTGCAGCTTCTCGCGACTCTTAACTGCGGGACGCATTCTACACCCTGAGCCCTAGTCGTACTTCTCGTACAAGATCGACTTCCGATCCCACCCCATGCCCTTCAGCAGATCGCGGTTGGCCCGGATCATCTTGTCCAATCCACACACGTAGGCATGCAGATCGGTCCGGTCTTGGGCAATTGCGGGCACATGTTCCTGCACGTATCCACGCAAACCCTGCCATTCGGAACCTCCCCGGCTAAGCGTCGGTAGATAGTGGAAGTTGGCATGCTCCTGGGCGAGGTGCAGAAATTCGTCGTGATAGTAGATGTCTTTCTCGGTCCGATTCCCAAACACCAGCCAAAACTGTTTACCCTGATGCCGGGATTGAGCGTCTTTGCCCGCATCAGACCCAAATAGCCAGTGCAGCATGGAACGAAGCGGCGCAATCCCTGTGCCGGTGGCGATGAAGATGGTATCGCGCATGGGCGGGCGCAGAGTGAAGTCGCCGAAGGGGCCCTGGCAAGTGATCTCGCTCCCCTCTTTCATCTCGCAAAGAAAGTTCGACATGAAGCCGTCCTGTACGCGGTTGAGGCAGAGAGCGAAGCGATGGTCGTCTCCCGGCGGAGAAGCAATGGAGTAGGCTCGCGTGATTTCTTCGCCGTCGGGCTTATCAGTCTTGAATGAGAGCCATTGTCCAGCGACGAAGCCGAACCGAGCCAAGCTCTGAACTTCGAATTCGAGATGCCTGGTCAGCTCCGATAGCGACACCGAACGCACCAGCCGAGCTGTGTAACTTTGAAATGGAGACATCACAAATGTAGATGAACGAAAGTGCCTGGCGGACGCAACGCAGAAAGCCCATCGGCGAACGAATGGGCAGCGGCTAGAGACCAGGAGCCAGAAGCTAGAAGCTAGAAGCTGGCCTTACTCCACCGTTACGGACTTAGCCAAATTCCGCGGCTGGTCTACATCACACCCACGCCGCACGGCGATGTGATACGCCAGCAACTGCAGCGGGACAATTTCCAGAATCGGCAGCAACTCTTCCGGCGCCGGCGGAATGTATAGCACATGATCGGCGGCTTCTTTGATCTCTTCGTCGCCTTCGGTGGCCAGCGCAATGACTTGGCCGGAGCGGGCCTTCACTTCCTTCAGGTTGGAAATCGTCTTCTCATAGCGCACCATGGAGAGCGCGTCTTTGGGATCGCGAGTGGCGATGATGACCACGGGAAGGTTTTCGTCGATCAACGCATTGGGGCCATGCTTCATTTCGCCAGCGGGATAGCCTTCGGCGTGGATGTAGGAAATTTCCTTAAGCTTGAGGGCGCCCTCGAGCGCGATTGGGTAATGGATGCCACGTCCCAGGAAAAGGAAATCCTGTGAGCGGACATATTGCTTGGCCAGGTCTTCGCAATCTTCTTCATGGGTCAGCAGATGTTCGAGCTTGCCCGGAATGCGGGTGAGTTCGTGGACTGCCTCTGTGGCCTGCTCTTTACTGAGTGTGCCTCGCAGTTGGGCCAGGTACAGTGCGAAAAGGTAGAGCGCTGTGAGCTGGGCAGTGAACGCTTTTGTCGAGGCCACGCCGATTTCGGGGCCGGCGTGGGTGTAGATCGTGCCAGCCGACTCACGGGTGATCATCGAGCCAACCACGTTGCAGATGGCCAGTGTCTTCGATCCCTTGGCCTTGGCTTCGCGCTGGGCGGCGATGGTGTCGGCCGTCTCGCCCGACTGCGAAATCAGCATGGTGATAGTTTCGGACGCAATGATCGGATCGCGATAACGCCACTCGCTGGCGTAATCCACCTCCACCGGAACCCGCGCCATGCGCTCGATCATGAATTTGCCGGCCTGGGCGGCGTGCCAACTGGTGCCACAGGCGGCGATGTTGATCTTCTTGACCGCCTTGAACTCGGCTTCAGTGATTTCCATCTCGTCGAGGAAGACGTGGCCGGTTTCCTGCGAGATGCGGCCCAGCGTGGTGTCGCGCACCGAGCGAGGTTGCTCGTAAATCTCTTTCAGCATGAAATGCTTGAACCCGCCCTTCTCGGCCATGATTGGATCCCAAGTTACGTGCTGGACCTGGCGGACGACGGGCTGGCCGTTGAAGTCGGTGAGCTGCACGCCCTCCGGCGTAATAACTGCCAGGTCGCCATCGGCGAGGAAGAACAGGTCGCGGGTGTGGTAGAGGATTGCGGGAACGTCGGAGGCGACGAAGTATTCGTCTTTGCCCAGGCCGATGACAGCCGGCGGGCCGTTGCGGGCGGCGACGATCTTATTAGGTTCATCCACCGCGATCACCGCCAGGGCGAACACGCCTGAGAGTTGTCCGACAGTCTTGCGGACGGCCTCTTCCAATGAGGGACGGCTGCCGTTGGCGCGTTTCAGGTAGTACTTCTCGACCAGGTGGGCGATCACTTCAGTATCAGTTTCGGTGGTGAACTTGTGGCCTTCTTCGATCAGTTTCTTTTTCAGGACTACGTAGTTCTCAATGATGCCATTGTGTACGACGACTACACGTCCGGTGCAATCGCGATGTGGGTGGGCGTTTTCCTCGGTGGGACGGCCGTGAGTGGCCCAGCGGGTGTGGCCGATACCGTAGGTGCCGTCGAGCGGCTTGAGACGAATCACTTCTTCCAGGTTACGCAGCTTGCCCTCAGCGCGGCGGATCTGGAGGCCTTCGCCGTTGCCGCAGACCGCAATGCCGGCCGAGTCGTAGCCGCGATATTCCAGCCGCCTCAGCCCATCAATAATCACGGGCACTACGCGCTTCTTGCCAACGTAACCCACGATGCCACACATAGCGGAACTCCTTACCCTAATCAGGCTAACTCAGTTGGGGAGGCGTAACAATTCTATTCCTGTTTACGACCGGCGCTTCTGGGGGAGTACCTGTAAAGAAAGCCGCTAGTCTTCGAGGGAGAAACGAAACTCTTCAATGACCGGGTTGGTGAGGACGTCGCGGGCGATGCGTGCGACCTCGGTTTCCGCTTCCGTCCGGGTCAGGCCGCCGTCGAGCGTGAGCTCGAAATACTTGCCCTGGCGGACTTCCTCCAAACCCTTGTAACCCATCTTCTTAAGAGCCCCCTGGATGGTCTTGCCTTGGGGGTCCAGAACGCTCTTCTTGAGCGAAACGTATACGTAAGCTTTCATGGGGGATAAGTCATTATACGCCAGACCAGAGGCTTAGCCCAGACGTGCGAGCTTTGCGTCCAGATCGGCCAAGGCATGCTCCAACATCTGGCGATGGCGAGGGTCTTGCACCGACTGGAGTTGCTGAAGCACGCTCTTGCGCGCCAGCGACAGCCCCTCTGCTTGCCGCTGCCTTGCGATCTGATCGGGGGTAAGTCGTTGTTTCAACTGGGTCGGCGTCGCACTGGCGGCTTGCTGCTCCTCGACCGACTTGCTCTCCCAGCCTCGAGCCATCTGGAAATTATAACCGGAACACAAATTCCAAGAGCCATTCTTCCTTGGCCAGACCAGTCTTGGGGGCGGGGAGAGAAGTTCCCGATAGAGCAAACGGGCGAGGGCGCAGGTCCCGGGGGAAATTGGCACTAAACGTGCCTACTGAATTAGACCTTGTCATGGGCCGTGCCGCGAGTATTTTTTATTGCTTTGCCGGTGAAGCGATTTGGTCTATGATGCGACCCACTAGGGGATATGTTCTAGTAGTAAGGGTTTGCTACGAGGGGGCGCAGGCCATGCGAGCTCGGGCAAATGATCCCCGAAAGCCACTTCGAGTCTGACACAGATCGTTACGAAGCACTGCTGGCAATGGCGGACCTGATGGTCCTCCACCGCAGCCTGCCGGAGTTGTTTGCCGAAATGGCGGGACGGCTGCGTAAGGTGACAGCAGCGGAGTTCGCCAACTTCTCTCTGCACGATCCCACCAAGAATGTTATGCGGTTGCATCTCTGGGAGGGCAAGCAGTCTGCCAACGCCCCGCTGGAAGTGCCGGTGGCGGACTCGCCCGCCGGCTGGGCGTGGCAGAACCAGAAACCATTGGTAGTGCCAGACCTGGAGGCGGACACGCGTTTCTCTTCCGTCCTGAAGGTCCTTCTGGACAGAGGACTACGGTCCTACTGCTGGTTGCCTTTGACCACGGCGCAAAAACGCTTGGGGACACTGGGGCTGGGCAGTTCCCGGGTAGACGCCTACAACGGAAAGGACATGCGGCTCCTGGCGCGGGTCGCGGAGCTGGTCGCGGTCGCGGTGGAGAATGCGCTCACCCGCGAGGCCCTGCAGCAGGAGAAAGAACGGCTGCAAATGCTGCTGGAGATTAACACCACGCTGGTCACCAACCGCGACATGGAGAAACTGTTTCCCGCAATTTCCGGGTTCATGCGGCGGATGATCAAACACGAATACGCCAGCGTGGCGGTTTACGATGAGGCAGCTCACTCGCTGTCCCTGTATCCACTGGACTCACCTCTGACCATGGGACTGCTCGGGAAGGATACGACGATCCCCGTGAAAGAAACTCCCGTGGGCCACGCTTTGCTGGAGCGGGAGACCAAGATGTTCGACCGTGAAGACCTGGTGGGGATCCAGTCCAGCTATGTCAGCCAGATGCTGGAACAGGGGATCCAGTCACTGTGCTGTATTCCGCTGATCACACGAAAAGGCACGCTGGGGGCGCTGAATCTGGGGAGCACCCAGAAGAACGCCTTCGAGTCGCAGGATATCGGCCTTTTGCAGCAGGTGGCGGCGCAGGTCGCCATTGCGCTGGATAACGCGCGGGCTTACCACGAGATCGCGGAACTTACGGACAGGTTGGCGAAGGAGAAGCTCTACCTGGAAGACGAGATTCGTTCCGAACTCAACTTCGAAGAAATTGTGGGTGAGAGTGCGGCGCTGAAACGAGTTCTGAACCAGGCCAAGACCGTGGCGCCCAGCGACGCCAGCGTGCTGATCCTGGGAGAGACGGGTACAGGCAAGGAACTGATTGCTCGTGCCATCCACCGCATGAGCTCCCGGAAGGACAACAATTTCATCAAACTGAACTGCGCCGCGATTCCCACCGGACTGCTGGAGAGCGAGCTTTTTGGGCACGAGAAGGGCGCGTTTACCGGGGCCATCAGCCAGAAAGTCGGGCGCCTGGAACTGGCGCACAAGGGAACCCTGTTTCTCGACGAGGTGGGAGATATTCCGCTGGAGCTGCAGCCAAAACTGCTGCGGGTACTGCAGGACCAGGAGTTTGAGAGGCTGGGCAGTACCCGCACGATCCGGGTGAACGTACGCCTGATCGCCGCCACCAACCGGGACTTGGCGAAGGCCGTGGCCGAACGGGAGTTTCGCAGTGACCTGTTTTACCGCCTGAATGTTTTTCCCATCCGCATGCCGGCGCTGCGCGAGCGCGAGAACGATACTCCTCTGCTGGTGCGCTATTTCGTCCAGAAGTTTGCTCGCCGCATGAACAAGCCGATTGACACCATCCCGACGGAAACCATGAATGCATTGGTGAGCTGGGGATGGCCGGGAAATGTACGGGAGCTGGAAAACTTCATCGAACGATCTGTGATTCTCTCCGAAGGTCCGGTGCTCAGTGTCCCACTGGCGGAATTAACGCCCACCAGCGAAAACTCTTACAGCAATGGCACGCTGGAAAGCCTGGAGCGGCAGTATATTGTTCGTGTGCTCCGCGAGACCGGCGGGGTGATTGCAGGATTGCGGGGGGCGGCGGCGCGGCTGGGGCTGAAGCGGACGACGCTCCAGTCCAGAATGCTGAGGATGGGCATCTCCCGCGAGGAGTATGAGAACTAACCCTCCCGCGTCAAGGTGTGACCACTTGCTGGCCGTGTAGTGACGGCCGGTCGGCATTCTGCCGGACCATCGTCAGTCCAACCTCTGATAAAGACCATCCTACGCCGCGGCGAGCAGTCACGATCCCCTATTTACCACAATTTAGCGAAAGGGTGGGGCTTTGGAACCTGGGCTGCCAGGCAACTTAATCGTGGCCTCCGTGTAGTTCGCAGGATTCACGCAAGATGCTCAGGATCCACATCGAGGAAAAATGCGAGTCTGCAACCATCCGGCTGGAGGGAAGGCTGGCTGGACCTTGGGTCGAAGAACTGGAGCGCTGCTGGCGCAATGCGTTGGCGCGGTTGAAGAACCGGACCGTGGTCATCGAACTGGATACGGTAACGTTCGTGGATGCGGAGGGACAATCCCTGCTGGCAGAGATGCACCGAGCCGGGGCAATCTTGGTGGGCCGGGGGGTTCTGTCGCAATACCTGGCCGAGCAGATTCAGCAACATCAGAGTGGCTGGAAAGGCACGTAGACGCGGATTACGTCAAGCAGCCGCAAAGCGCACGCGTCGACCCCCTCTACCTGTTCGGTTGCAGCCTGTTGTGGCACAGGCAGGCAGATAACAGCGCGGGCTGGGAGTTGATTCACGCCTTGCGATCGCAGGATCGGGAGGCGCGTGCGATGGCGTCGGCAATGCTGGCGAAAACGGCAAATGCGCGCTTGTTGGTCCGGGACTTGCGCCGGGCGAGGAGTGGTCTCAACAGCATTGCGACCGACAACGTAGGCAAGCCCAGTTGGCATAGCTTCGGCAAGGTGGTGGCTGTGAACACTCCTTATGGACTGGAAATCATCGAAAGCTGCCTTACCTGCAAACTACGGAAAGACAAATGGTTTTGCGGTCTGTCTCCCGAGGTGCTGAAGTCTTTCAGCGCCGCCAGCCACCTGAACACCTATCCCGGGGGCGCGCTCTTGTTTGTCGAAGGCCAGATGCCACGAGGCGCATTGGTTCTCTGCTCCGGCAAGGTCAAGCTGTCAACGACCTCCCGGGAAGGCAAGGTGCTCATCCTGAAAATGGCGGAACCGGGCGAGGTACTGGGCTTGAGCGCAGTGATCTCAGGAACGTGCTATGAACTGACTGCCGAGACTGCCGGGCCGTGCCAGGTGAACTTCATCGAACGCGATGCCCTGATGAAGCTGGTGGAGAAGCACGGAGAATTGGGGCTGCATGCGGCCCAAGCCTTGAGCACGGAGTTCCAGTCGGCATACCGTGACATTCATGACTTGGTGCTGGCTCGTTCCTCCGCTGGCAAGCTGGCAAGGCTGCTGCTCTCCTGGACTGCAGGCCGGGAACACGGGGCCGCTGAAATTCGGATTCGTTCCAGCCTTACGCACGAAGAGATGGCGCAGATGATCGGGTCGTCACGGGAGACGGTGACCCGCCTGCTGAGTGAGCTCAAGAAGAAGGAATTCATCCGCCTGGAAGGTTCGACACTAGTAATCCGCAATCGAGTTGCTTTGGAAGCGCTTGCCGCGTAGTTCTCCTTGCGGCCTGAAATGGCGGCCGGCTTTTCCTCCAGCCGGCCGCCCCCTTTATTATCAAACTCAGAAAGTAAAGCCCAGCTCCGCAGTGTAGCTGCGCGGCGTGACAAAGTGCGTCCCACTGAAGGTGGAGAGGAAGTTGTAGAGCGCCTCTTTGTTCGTGAGATTGACCAGGGTAAACTTCGCCGTCATTTTGTAACGATCGGTCTTGAGAACATTGTCAAAACCGACACCCATGTCAAACAGGTGCCGGGGAGAGACACGGGGTGGATTGGTGTCATCGTTCTCGGTTCCGTCCGCCGGAATTTGCACCCGCAACGCACCCCGACGCGGGCTTGAGCACGATGTAATCGGCGAGCTGAGGCTGGCAAACGTATTGCCGCAGAAGAGACCGATCGCAGCTTGTTGATCGGCGGTCAATGTAAGCGCGGTGGCGTAGTCCGGGACAGAGCCGTTTACCAGCCCGCTGTCGTACCGCCAGGTGAAAGCGATCCAGCCATCGTGCCGCTTCAGGAAGCGATACTGCAGGTTAGTGGTTTGCTGGAAGGCCTGGTCGTGATCTATGCGGAACACTCCGGTCGGAGGGTTGTTGTCGAAGAACAGGCCACCGGTCTCAGGGTTGAAGTAGCGGGAGCGAGTGTGTCCGATGATGGTGTAAGCGCGGAAGCCGTAGATTTCAGGAACACTGACACGAATCGAAAAGCCATCGAGTTTGGACTTGTTCCACGAAATCGGGAAGGTGATGGGCGTGTCTCCCAGCGTATTGAAGTCGAAAGCGTTGGAAGTGAACTTCCAAAAATAGTCTCCGTCCACCACCAAAAAGCGGCCGATTGCCTGCTGGAAACCGGCGTTGTACTGGTTGCGGCGGCCGGAACGCAGTGGAGTGGTGACGCTGGCACCGAAAACGTTCTGGGCCAGTCCTCCCTGTCCGGCAGCGCTGGAGAGCAGGAGGTTTTCGTTGTACGGAGTTTCCAGCGTGTGGGCGTAGCCGCCACGCAGGATGGTGTTGCTTCGAGTGATGTGGTAGGCAAGGCCGATCCGGGGATCGAGGGAATAGGCCTCGGTGAGGCCATCGTAGTGGTTGCCACGGACGCCCAGGTTGAGGTTGAGCTTGCCCAGCGTGATGTTGTCCTGAGCGTAAATGGCCTCCTGATTCACCGCGCCGGTGTCGTGGAATCTCAGCAGGCTGCCACTCCGGGTAAGGTCGAAGGGAACCAGACCGGACTGAAGATCAGGATTGGCGGCAAAACCGTTGGGAACGCACTGCGCCGGGTCGGTAATGGTTGGGTCAAGCACTGGGTTTCCTGAGGTGTCCAGACAAACAGGATTGACGGTCGGGTCCGTGATGCCGAAGTTGAAGCCCTCAGAGAGTGCGGTATGGGAATACTGGAACCCGGCTTTGATGTTGTGGCGGCCCTTGACGTGGGAGATGTCTACGCGGAATCCGGTGTTCTGAAGGCGTCTGTTTTGGCTCACCGTTTCTGGCTGGTCCGAAAAAAGGTCGGCGCTGGGATAATACTGCACGTGGTCCTGGCGGATAAAGGCGCTGGCAGTCAACAGGGTTGAACTGCTGAAAAGATGAGTCCAACCTGGCGCAATGTTGAAAGTCTTCATTTGCTGCCGCTGGTCCTGGCCCGAGGTGGCTTGGTCGTAAGTGTTGGGAGCCTGGAACCAGGAACGTGCCAGGAACAAATCCAAGTGAAAGGTGTTCGCCGGGTTCGGCTGGAAGTCGGCTCGATCGAAGAAACTCTCCGAGTTGCCGGTGTTGTGGATGGACTGAAATTCTGGCGGGTCTAGGAACCGTCCGGTGCGCAGTCCGTTCGCAGAGAGAAAGTTCCCGTACTTGGCGTTGCCCACCCCCAGGTTAACAGTCGCACTGGGAGTGCCGAAGGAGCCGTAGTCGAACGTCACACTGCCGGTGGGCTTGGTCTGGCCCATACCCGACTTGGTCGTGACTACCGCCACCAAGCTGGTCTTGTCGCCGTATTCCGCTGGAGGTATTCCGGTGATCAGCTCCATCGACTGGATGGCGCTGGCCGCGATCTGGTTCGAATAAACCCGGCTCTGCTGATCTGGAATAGGCTGGTTATCCATGGAGAACGAAGTTTGGGCGTGGTCGCCGAGAGGATGAAAGAAACCATTCGAGTCAGCCACCACCCCGGGGGAAGAGTAAGTGATGATCTGGCTGAGGGCCGACGCGCCGGATTCGAGTGGGATTCGGGATGACACTGCGGAATCCACGTCAGTGTGGGCGCTGGGGTCGTTTTCCAGTAAGTCTCCTGCGTCCGCCTGGACCTCAACTGCTGTAGTGGATGTGGCCACTTTCAGGGAGATGCTGAGATCGATTGGCACAGACGTACGAACATCAACGTCCTGCTGAGCGACTGCAAAACCCTGTGCGGTTACGGCGAGGTGATACGAGTTCTGCGGTACGTTCCGGAACACGAACAGGCCGGAACTGTCTGTAGTGGTGGTTCGCTCAAACCCGGTTACCGGGTTCTTGATCTCGATGCTGGCTCCTGGAACCACAGCACCAGTGGAATCAATTACCTTTCCTTCAATGGTGCCGGCTGTGCCGAGCGATTGTGCTGCTGCGGGAATCGGGGCAACCAGGGCAAGAGAAACAACCAATACAAATGTAGATATCCACCTGCTGGAAATGAGCATTGCACGCCTCCAATGAGATGTCGGTCCTTGTGGTTTTTAAGTTGTCGTGGAGCTGATTGCTAGACCGACGGCGGAGGGCGGATGTGGAGAGACCAAACTACGACTGAAGATTTGAGCGACGCACCCGGGGACACGACGAGCACAGCGCGGACCAAAACAGGAACGGGCCGGTAGAGCGCCTTGCCCAGGACCCCGGAATGGGCGACCGAGCAAACCGAGCAGTGGTGGCTGGGAAGCTTGGAGTTGGCGGAGTGGACGTGTACTGCCTGGACAACGCCAATGAACACCACCAGGAGGATGCAGGTCAGAGAAAAAGCCCTGGCGATTGCGCCCCGGCGTGCCGCTGGTCTAGCCCAAATCATGCAGAACGCTCCGAAAAACTCAGTTAACCACAAGTGCCCTGGGAAACGGAAAGTTACCTACGAGGTGAACGTGAGATGCGCCCTCCTGTTTCCTGGTTGCCTGGCCGTTGAGCGATTTTTACAGTCCGAACAGCTCGCGTAGGCGCTTAGTCTGGGCACGGCTGACCGGAATTTCGGTCTGTTTCTTGTCGTCCATGCGCAGTTGATAGGAACTCTTGAACCAGGGGACGACTTCCTTGATGCGGTTGATGTTCACCAGGTAGGAGCGGTGCGCGCGCCAGAAAAGATTGGGGTCGAGACTATCCAGCAACTCCTCGAGGGTGCGGCAGTTGGACTGGCCTTCCAATCCATTAGGCCCGCTGGCGACGACGCTGATGACGCCCTCTTCGATGGAAGCAAAGCAAATGTCCTTCTGGTTGACCAGGAAGAGGCGGCCGGCGCACTTGAGCAGAATCTTGGAAGCCTGGGGTTTCTGCGACTCCAGCATGCGCACCAGCGTTTCAATCTTGTCGGAGGAGGCGCTGCTGGTTTCCATCTTGGCGCGTGCCCTTTGCACGGATTGCGCCACCCGCTTCTTGTCGAAGGGTTTCAACAAGTAGTCGACTGCGTTGACTTCGAATGCCTTGACCGCATACTGGTCGAAAGCGGTGGCGAAGACGATCTTGGGCAGGGTGATTTTCTTGTCCAGCAGCTTTTTGATCACGCCGAAGCCGTCGAGGCCGGGCATCTGCACATCGAGGAATACGAGATCGGGACTGTGCTCGCGGATGAGATTGACGGCTTCCACGCCGTTCTTGCCCTGGGCCACGACGTTAACGTCGCCGACACCCTTGAGCAGGAAGGCCAGTTCGTCGCGGGCCAACTGCTCGTCATCTACGATTACAGCCGATAAGGGCATGACCGCTCCACTCCCTGCAGCTGACACTGAAAGTATAGTGGCCTCAGGCCGCGTTCTCCAAGGCCAGCGCCATGCCCAGTCCACCGCTCACGCACAGAGTTGCCACACCACGCTTGGCCTTGCGCCGAAGCATTTCGTGAAGCAGTGTGACCGTGATCCGCGTTCCGGTGCAGCCGATGGGGTGCCCGAGAGCGATGGCGCCGCCATTCACGTTGAGTTTGTCACGGTCGAAATGCAGTTCGCGGTCGCAGGCGAGGACCTGTGCGGCAAAGGCTTCATTCAGTTCGATGAGATCGAAATCAGCGAGACGGAGTTTGTGTTTCTGCTCCATCTTTCGCAGGGCGGGGACCGGGCCAATGCCCATGATGCGGGGATCTACGCCGACCGAGACCGCAGCCAGAATGCGAGCCAGCGGCTTGCGATTGTTCCGCTTTACGAAGGCTTCACTGGCAAGCACCACGGCGGCAGCGCCGTCGGTGATGCCGGATGAATTAGCGGCGGTGATGGTGCCGCTCTGCGAGAACACCGGCGACAACCTGGCCATTTTTTCCATGGTCGCACCGAGGAACGGATGCTCATCCCGGCTGAAGGTCTGCGGACCTTTCTTGCTCTCGAGTGTGACCGGGACCAGTTCGTCGTTGAAGCGTCCGGCGTCAATGGCAGCAGCGGCTCGCGTCTGCGAACATAGGGCAAACTGGTCCTGCTCTTCGCGCGAGATCTTGTACTGTCCGGCGAGCACTTCGGCGGTTTCGCCCATCACCATTTTTGCCAGGGGACAAAAAAACCCGTCGCGGTACATGCCGTCCACCAGTTCCTGATTTCCCAGGCGGTAGCCCCAGCGGGCGCCGTCGAGGTAATAGGGAAGACGAGACATGGACTCGGTGCCGCCGGCCAGCACGCAGTCCAGATTGCCAGTGGCGATTTCCTGAAAGCCGAGCGCGATGGACTTCATCCCCGAGGCGCAGGCCTTGTTCACCGTGTAGGCAGGCACTTCCTGAGGGACACCGCTGCGTATGGATACCTGGCGCGCCGGGTTAGGGCCTCCGCCGGCCTGGCGGGCGTTGCCGAAAATTGTCTCCTCGACTTGATCGAAACGGACTCCGGCGCGCTCAATGGCGGCCTTGGCCGCGACTACACCCATGTCGGCGGCAGTCATGGAAGCCAGCGAGCCTCCGAATTTGCCGATGGGTGTGCGTACCGCGGACAGGATATAGACGTCGTGCAAACAGCACCTCCGAATCTTTAAGTCTAGCATTCGAGAGCGGGCAAGGAGGTAGCTGTCCTCGCCTGCTGGTGCTCTCAGGCAGTAAACTGGCTTTTCATGAATTTCATCTATGGGATCAATGCGGTAGCGGAGGCGCTAAAGGCACGAGGGCGGGCGTTCCAGTGGGTCGGGGTTTCCAAAGAGCGCCATGATCTTCGCCTGCAACGTGTGGTGGAAGAATGCCGGCGGCAGGGGGTGGCTGTGCGCTTCCTTCCCCGCCCGGAACTGGACCGCATGGCCGGAAACAATGCACATCAGGGGGTGGTGGCGGTGACTTCGGCCAAGCAGTACAACGATCTTGACGATGTAGTCGGCGCCAAGCGTGGCGAGCATTCACTGATAGTCGTGCTGGACGGGATTGAGGACCCGCACAATCTGGGAGCAGTTCTGCGCACGGCGGATGCCGCTGGAGTGGACGGCGTGGTCATCCCCGAGCGTCGCGCAGCCAGCGTAACCGCCATCGTAGCTAAAGCTTCGGCGGGCGCCAGTGAGCACCTGCCGATTGCGAAAGTCACGAACATCGCGCGCACGTTGGAAGAATTGAAAGAGAAGAATCTGTGGATTGTCGGCCTGGACGAGCGCGGCACGCAGGCCTACGACTCGCTCGACTACAACATGGATTGCGCCGTTGTGCTCGGCGCAGAGGGTAAGGGAATACATGAACTGGTGCGCAAGAAATGTGACTTCCTGGTTTCGATTCCCATGCTGGGGAAGGTGCCGTCGCTGAATGTGTCGGTCGCGGCCGGCGTCGTTCTGTACGAGATCGTGCGGCAACGGCGGAAGAAATGACTGCGAAGTTCCTCCGTGTACTCTGTGTCCTCTGTGGTCTAGTTTTTCAGGGTTTCGCTCTGGATCGTGAAGCATTCACTTTTACAGACTACAACCTGGATGTGCGTGTCGAGCCCGAACAGCAGCGGCTGGCGGTGCGGGGCAAGATTACGTTGCGCAATGACTCGAATTCTCCGCAGAAGAGCCTGTCACTGCAGATTTCTTCGAGCTTGGATTGGAGGTCCCTACAGCTCGGCGACAAACCCGTTCAGTTCGTTTCCCAGACCTACACTTCCGATGTTGACCACACGGGAGCACTTTCCGAAGCAATCGTCACCTTGGCAGAGCCGGTCCCGCCGAAGGGCACGGTTGAGCTGGAGATCGGCTATGAGGGCACCATCCCACTCGATACCACACGGCTGACCCGCATTGGTGTGCCGGAAAAGGTGGCACAACACAGCGACTGGGACCAAATTGGAAAGTCGTTTACGGCCGTGCGCGGAATCGGGTATGTGGTGTGGTATCCGGTAGCGATGGAGTCGGCGAGTCTCTCGGCAGAGAACAGCTTGTTCGAGACACTGGGGAGGTGGAAGACGCGGCACGCCGATGCGAAGATGTCAGTTGTGTTCGCCACAACGGCCGAGACTCCCGTATTGTTCAGCGGCACCAAGGACCTGATGACAATTGTGACCAATGACACGGCCAGATACTCGGCGTTCAACATGGTGCGGTTTGGCATAAATGTGCCAACCTTCGTAATCGCCAACTATGGGAAGCTTGATGTCAAAGGCATTTCGTCTGTCGAATTCCTGCCGGGCGGGGAGGACGCGGCAAGAGCCTACGCTGATGCAATGACGAAACTCGATGCACTTGTGCCGGTCGGGCGAGGATCGGGTCGGTTGCAGGTACTGCAATTGTCCGATCCCTATGCAGCGTCCTTTACTACCGAAGGTATGCTACTCACTCCGCTGGATGTGCCAGTGACGCCAGAGGCACACCTGACGCTCGTGTATTCCGTGGCCCGTCAAAGCGTCTTGTCTCCGCGGGCCTGGATACAAGAAGGTCTGGCCCACTACGCGCGGGTGTCTTATATCGAGCAGCAACAGGGCCGGCAGGTGGCGCTGGATTATCTCCAGGCGCATGGAACGATGCTCGTCGAAGCTGAAAAGGAAGCGACGAAGAATGGGTCCGCCGCGGGGAGTGTGGTGAGATCCGAAACTGCACAGTCCCTGGTCAATGCAAGCGACGACATTTATCTCCAAACCAAGGCGATGTATGTCTGGTGGATGCTGCGCGACATGGTAAGTGAACCGACCCTTTCCATCGCATTGCTGAATTACCGGGCCTCCGAAGACAAGGAGCCCGCCTATCTGCAGCGATTGATCGAGAAGCAAAGCCATCGCGACCTGGAGTGGTTTTTCGACGACTGGGTTTATCGCGACCGCGGCCTGCCGGATTTCCGTGTGGAGTCGGTGTATCCGCGGCTCACTGTAAACGGCGGATACGTCGTGACGATCACGGTAGAGAATCTGGGAAACGCCGGCGCGGAAGTGCCTTTGACGTTGCGGATGGAGGGCGGTGAAGTCATCCGTCGGCTGGAAGTGCATGCGAAGTCCAAGGCGACGATCCGGATCGAGGCGGCCTCGACGCCACAGGAAATCGTAGTCAACGACGGCAGCGTGCCGGAAAGCGACATGAGCAATAACACATACAAAATCGATGTCGTTACACCTCAACAATGATTGCTGATTTTCAATTGCCAATTGCCGATTGAGGCAGACGAGAGTCCCAATTGGAAATTGGCAATCGGCAATTGAAGATCAAAAAGATAGAATCAAATTCTTCCGGGAGGAGAGACTTTGGCCTACATCCAGTTTTTAGGAGCAGCGGGGACGGTTACGGGATCGAAGCACCTGATTAACACCACCAGCCCAGACAATGGCGGGAAGGCTGGTTTCCAGACTCTGATTGACTGCGGCATGTTCCAGGGGCCGAAGGAATGGCGCGACCGCAACTGGCAAGACACGCCGATTCCCGCGATCAGCATTGACGCTGTCGTGCTCACCCATGCGCACATTGACCACTGCGGATGGATTCCCCGCCTGGTCAAGGAAGGTTTTCGTGGACCGATTTACGCTACGCCGTCCACCATCGATTTGTGCGGCATTCTGCTGCCTGACTCCGGCCATCTACAGGAAGAAGACGCGGCGTACTACAACAAGACCAAAGCGTCAAAACATAGTCCGGCACTGCCGCTCTATACGCTCGACGAAGCGCAACAATGTTTGCAATATTTCCGCCCGGTGCGGTTCGAAGAATCCAAACAACTCTGTCCGGAGCTTTCGTTTCGTTTTGTGCCGGCGGCACATATTCTGGGATCGTCCATGGCGGAAGTCACGCTTAACACCGGCGGCCAAACGCGTCGCCTGCTCTTCACCGGGGACATTGGGCGCGTCCGCGACCGCAACATCGCTCCGGGCAAGGTTGTCCATTCAGGGCCGACCGAGGGTGAGACGGCGGACATTTTGGTGATGGAATCCACCTATGGCAACCGCCAGCACCCTGCGGATGACCCTCGGCCAGAACTGGCAGCGATCATCCGCAAGACGGTCGAGCGCGGAGGAAGCCTGGTTGTCCCCGCTTTTGCGGTGGAACGCACACAGAAATTCCTGTTCATGCTGAAGGAGCTGATGGAATCCGGGCAAGCCCCACGGGTGCCGGTCTACTGCGACAGCCCCATGGCGATCAAAGCAGTGGAAATCTTCCTGAAACACGCGGAGGAATACAGCGAAGAGACCTGCCGGCTGATCAAGCAGTACGGCTCGCCGCTGGACTGGCCGGGATTCACCTTTGCCTCAACGTCGGATGAATCGAAGAAAATCAATGCCACGCACTTTCCCTCGATCATCATTTCCTCCAGTGGCATGGTAACGGGCGGGCGCATCCAGCATCACCTGGCGCAGCGGCTGCCCGACCCCAGAAATACGGTGGTCTTCATCGGCTTTCAGGCGCCGGGGACGCGCGGATTCACCATCAAGAGCGGTGCGCCCGAGGTCAAGATATTTGGCCAGACCGTGCCCATTCGGGCTCAGGTCGTGGCGCTCGAACAATTCAGCGATCACGCTGATACGCAGGAGCTGCTGCAATGGCTGCATACTTTTCCGAAGAAGCCAGGAGTCACTTACTTGGTGCATGGTGAACCGGCAGCGTCATCTCAACTGCGTGACGCTATGACCAAGGAGCTGGGCTGGAATGTGCAAGTGGCGCAGTGGATGCAGAAGGTGGAAGTGAAGTAGCCGCCATTGAAGATTTCAGATTTCAGATTGACAACCGACTCAATCTGAAATCTACAATCTACAATCTGAAATGATCAGCCTCTGTGCCCACGGGGCAGATTCTGAGGTTCCCATGACTGAAGTCGAACTCAAACAGCATCTCGATGCAGCCGAGAAGAGTCCGAAGCAGATTGCGGCGGTATCGGCGCTGCCGGACAAGACGCTGCGTTACAAACCGGCGCCGGACAAGTGGTGCATTTTGGAAATCCTTGGGCACCTGGCCGACATCGAGATTGTGTACGCCTATCGCTTACGGCAGATGCTGGCGGACAAGGAACCAGTGATCGCGCCCATGGATCAGGACGACTGGGCGCGCCATCTCGGCTACGTGGAGACACCTGCTCCGGAGTTGATTGCTCTGTATGGATTGAACCGGCATCACAATCTGCGGTTGCTGCGCCGTTTGAAGGCGAGTGATCTGGAGAAAGGTGCTTTTCATCCCGAGTACAAACGTAAGGTTACGGTTGCAGAGATGGTCGAGAAGATGGGTGGTCACGGAGCGAATCATCTGGAGCAGATTGAGAGATTGAAGAAAAACGCAGAGAAGAAGTGAGTCTCCACCGAGGACTGGTACAAGCAGCATCAAGACTGGCCAGAGAATGCATAGGTCCTTCGCTTTGCTCAGGACGACTATCGGGGAGAATGAGAAGTTAGTAGCGAGCGTTCGTGAATCGCACCAGTGCTTCCAATTTGCTCACCGCCGCGCCCGAGTCAATGGACTGCGCCCCCAGCGGCATTGCCTGCGCCAGATGATCCGCCTTGCCCGCCGCGACCAGGGCCGCCGCCGCATTCAGCAGGACCACGTCACGCCGGGGCGACCCCTTTCCACTGAGAATCTCACGGATAATGGCGGCGTTGGCAGCAGCGTCTCCGCCAGAAATGTTCTCAATCAAGGCACGCTTCATCCCGAACTCTTCGGGCGTGACCTCATAGGTGCGAACGACTCCTTCACGAACCTCGGCGACGCGGGTTGGACCCGTAATCGTGATTTCGTCCAGACCGTCCAGTCCATGCACTACCATGGCGCGATGCAGGCCCAGCATACTGAGCGCTTCCGCAAGCTTTTCCACCAGTTCAACCGAATACACGCCGACTACTTGCGCAGAGGCGCGGGCCGGATTGGTTAAGGGTCCAAGCAGATTAAAAACCGTTCGCAAGCGAAGCTCCTGGCGTGCGCGTTGGACGTATTTCATGGCCGAGTGCATCGCTGGAGCAAAGAGAAAAGCGATACCAACTTCTTCCAGGCACGCGGCCAGTCGCGCAGGAGGCAGGTTGATGTTAACGCCCAGGGCTTCCATCACGTCGGCCGAACCGCACTTTGAGGTCACGCTGCGGTTGCCGTGCTTGGCCACGCGGACACCCGCGCCCGCGACCACCAGCGCGGTGGCGGTCGAAATGTTGAAAGTGCCGCTGGCGTCGCCGCCAGTGCCGCAGGTATCCACCAGGGCATCGCGTCCGGTGCCACTGACATCGACGGTCGAATTCTGGTGAATGCTCAGCGGCGCTGCCGCGGCGCGAATGGCTTCCGCAAAACCCACAATCTCCTCGACCGTCTCTCCCTTCATGTGCAAGGCCACCAGCAGGGCTGCGATCTGCGCGTCGGTGCATTTGCCGGCGAGGACTTCCGTCATGACAATGCGTGCCTCTTCGCGCGTGAGCGACTCGCGATGGTTGGCAATGCGATGCAGGGCTTCGATGATCATGGATGGGTCATTAGGGTAGCATCGTTTATGGGGTGAGTGCAGGCCTCGAACAGATCAACGTACACTGACGGAAGTCACCTCCCATTGTGACATGCGTAGTTTGCTCTATTCCTCGGCCATTCTATAGAATCGAAGGTTTGCTGCCCTCTGGTTAAGCTGCAAGCGGGAGCCTGCCGATAGGTTGTATCAGGAATCATTATGAAGATTCACGAATACCAGGCCAAAGGAATTCTGAGGAAATATGGGGTCGCAGTGCCGCGCGGCGAGATGGCCGAAACCGGCGAACAGGTGAAAGCTGTCGCAAACAAACTGTTCGAGGCGGGAGCCGGCGGCGTTGTGGTCAAGGCTCAGATCCATGCCGGCGGTCGTGGCAAAGGTGGCGGAGTAAAGATCGCCAAGTCAGTGGACGAAGCAGCCGAAATCGCCGCCAGGATGCTGGGCATGAGGCTGGTAACGCATCAGACCGGGCCTGAAGGCCGGATCGTCGAGCGACTGCTGATCGAAGAGACTTTGCCCATCGAAAAGGAACTCTATCTGGGGATCGTCATTGACCGTGCCGAAGCCAGGCCGGTGTTTATGGCGTCAGCCGCGGGCGGAATGGAAATCGAGCAAGTCGCAGCGGAAAATCCTGATGCCATTCTGAAAGAACATATCGATCCAGGCATGGGCCTGGAAGCCTTCCAGGCACGCAAACTGGCATTCGCGCTGGGCTTGAAACCTCAGCAGATTAATCTCGCCGTGCAATTCATGACCAGCCTGTACAAGGCATTCGAGGAAACCGATTCTTCGCTGATGGAAATCAATCCGTTTATCACTACGACTGACGGCCGTCTGTTCGCGCTCGATGCCAAGATGAACTTCGACGACAACGCAATGTTCCGGCATCCTGATATTCGCGATCTGCGTGACATCAACGAGGAAGACCCGCTCGAAGTCGAGGCCTCGAAGTACAACCTGAACTACATCAAGCTGGATGGAAACGTGGGATGCATGGTGAATGGCGCGGGACTGGCCATGGCGACCATGGACATCATCAAGTACGCTGGCGGCGCGCCCGCGAACTTCCTCGATGTGGGTGGCGGAGCCAACGCAGAACAGGTGACGCACGCATTCGAGATCCTGCTCAGCGACAAGAACGTGAAAGCGGTCTTGATCAACATTTTCGGTGGCATTCTGCGCGTGGACACACTGGCTACGGGTGTGGTGGAAGCGGCCAAGAAGACCAACATCCAATTGCCTATCGTGCTGCGACTGGAAGGGACCAATGTCGAGGCGGGACGGGAGATTCTGAAGCAGTCGGGACTGAACTTCACGGTGGCAGAGACGATGAAGGATGCCGCCGAGAAAGTAGTCGCAGCGGCGTCCTCGTAGAGACGCGGCTTGGCTGCGTCCTTGAGATTGGCAAGATTTAGAAAGCGTGAGACGTAGCAAGTGAGACGTAGCAAGCTACGTCTCTACAGGGCGGAAGAGACGGTTCATGAGCATTCTTGTAGACAAATCGACGCGCGTGGTCGTGCAGGGCCTGACAGGGCGTGAAGGCACGTTCCACGCCAAGACCTGTGCGGAGTATGGGACCAAAATCGTAGGTGGCGTGACACCCGGCAAGGGCGGCACGACACACGAGGGTTGGCCTATTTTCAATAGCGTGCAGGAAGCCGTGGACAAGACCGGGGCGGATGCCTCAGTAATTTTCGTGCCGCCTTCGTTCGCCGCCGACGCCATCATGGAAGCTGCTGACGCTGAGGTGGAACTGATCGTCTGCATCACCGAGGGTATTCCGACTTTGGATATGGTGCGCGCCTGGGAGTTCTTGCAGAACCGGCGCTCGCGGCTGATCGGGCCGAATTGCCCGGGTATTATTTCGCCGGGCAAGTGCAAGATCGGCATTATGCCGGGACACATTCATCGTGAGGGCTCGGTGGGCATCGTGTCACGCTCGGGCACGCTGACCTATGAGGCGGTGTATCAGCTCACGACGCGCGGGATCGGGCAGTCTACGGCCATCGGCATCGGCGGCGATCCCATCATCGGCACGAATTTTCTGGACGCGCTTGAACTGTTCAATAAAGATCCCCAAACCGAAGCTGTGGTGATGATTGGTGAGATCGGCGGTAACGCGGAAGAGGTTGCGGCGGAATATGTGAAGGCTCGGATGAAAAAGCCGGTGGTGGGATTCATCGCCGGCCAGACCGCGCCCCCGGGGCGCCGCATGGGACACGCCGGGGCGATCATCTCCGGTGGCAAGGGCACTGCCGCGGAGAAAATTAAGGTGATGGAGGCCGCCGGCATTCGCGTGGCCAAGTCGCCGGCTGAGATTGGGGAGACGGTGTTGGCGGCGATGGGCGCAACAGCGAAAGCGTAGCTGTGTTTCTCTGGGGAGAACCGCACTACAGACGACTAACAGACAAGGACAGAAGACCGAAACCATGAAGACTCTGCAGCGTACTTTTACTATTATCAAACCCGATGCCGTCCGCAAGAATGCGGTCGGCGACATTATTGAGCAGTTCGAAAAAAATGGCTTTCACATCCTCGCCATGAAGATGCTCGAAATCTCGAAGCATCAGGCCGAGCAGTTCTACGCGGTGCATGCGAACAAGTCTTTCTTCGATTCGCTCACCGGCTTCATGTCCAGCGGACCGATTGTCGTGCTGGCGCTGGAAAAGGAAAACGCCATCGCTGATCTGCGCAAGCTCATGGGCGCGACCAATCCAGCCAATGCGGAAGAGGGCACGATCCGCAAGAAGTGGGCGACGAGCATCGAGCACAACGCGATTCATGGCTCCGATGGCGACGATACCGCCCGCTTCGAGCTGAGTTATTTCTTCGCGGGATACGAACTGGCAAACTAAGCTGGCCGCAGATTTCGCGGATCAACGCAGGTCTAGTCCAGTCTATTCAAGTCGTAGAGACCTTAGACTAACGACGGGTGTTCTCATGCCATTGGTTCAAGTCACGATGTTGACTGGCCGGACGGCCGACCAGAAACGCAAGCTGGCACAGCGCATCACCGACGCCATGGTCGAAGAAGGGGGTGCTCGCCGCGAGGCCATCGTGGTGGCCTTCCATGAAGTGTCGAAGGAAAGTTATGCGTCCGGTGGTGTGCTGATGGTGGATAAAGGGAAGTAGGTCGGTGCGCGGGCGGCCGGTACCCGCAGGACGGGCGAGTCGCCCTCCCCACACGGACAAGGTCACCCCAGTGGCTCGTACAACTGGCCCTCCACGCGATCCGCGATCTTGGCCAGCTCCTTCCGAGCGTATTGCAGAAAATGCGGAGCGGCGCGGTGGGCTTCCAGCGCGGCATCGTCCTTGTACTGCTCGTAAATGAAGAAGCGGCGCGGTTCGGTCTTATGCCGGTGCACCTGGTACATCACGCAGCCGGGCTCTTTGCGGGACTCCTCTGTCAGTTTGGAGAAAACACCGGCCACCGCAGCTTCCTGTCCTACTCTTGCCATCCACGTTACTGCCAGAACAACCATTGTGCGCTCCGTTAGATTTCTGTCTACGTCCTGGTCTTACGTTCTGTCAACGACTTCAGTTTCGCGGCAAACTCATCCACGACAATGATCTGTTCGCGCCCCGGACCGGTGGAGACCATGCCGATGCGGGCGCCGCCCTCCTTCTCCAGGAAGGCCAGATACTCGCGAGCCGGCTTCGGCAGCTTGTCCATCTGCGTGATGCCCTCGGTTGAGGTTCGCCATCCCGGCAGTTTCTGATAGATACATTCGATCCGGTCATAACCGCTGGCGTGGGCCGGAATTTCCGCAGTGTTCTTACCGTTGATCTTGTAGCCCACACACACGGGAATCTCAGCTAGTTCGTCGAGCACATCCAGCTTGGTCACGACCAGCCATGAGATTCCGTTAATCATGCCAGCGTAACGCAAGAGTGGCAAATCGAGCCAGCCGGTACGCCGGGGACGCCCGGTCACCGCGCCGTACTCGTTACCACGGGCGCGCAGCAGGTCTCCGGTGGCGTCCAGGGCTTCCGAAGGAAATGGCCCTCCGCCCACGCGAGTGCAGTAGGCTTTGGTGACGCCGATGACTGTATCGATCGCGGTAGGCGCGATACCGGTGCCGGTGACGGCCCCACCCGAGGTGGCACTCGAGGAAGTCACGAAGGGATAGGTGCCGTGGTCGATATCGAGCATGGTGCCCTGTGCGCCTTCGAACACGATGGAATCGCCTTCCGCCAGCGCCCGATTCAGCAGGGCAGCCGTGTCGCACACAAAGGGAGCGATCTTCGCCGAGGCTTCGGCGTACTCCTGGTACATCTTGTCTGCGTCAAGCGGTTCAGAGTTGAATAACGCGTGCGCGATCATGTTCTTCTCGTGGCAGGCGTTTTCGATGTGCGTCTTCAGGAGCTGCAAGTCCAGCAAATCGGCGACTCGCAGACCGCGACGACCCATTTTGTCTTCGTACGCGGGTCCGATGCCACGGGAAGTGGTGCCGATCTTCACGCGTCCGGGCGCATTTTCCGCCGCCAGTTCGATCATGCGGTGATAAGGCAGGATCACATGGGCGCGGTTGCTGACGAAAATACTGCCATCCACCTTCACCCCGGTGTCGCGCAGGGCGCTGATTTCCTTGAGGAAGGCCATGGGGTCGAGCACTACACCATTGCCGATCACACTACGGCAACCGGCCCGCAAGACCCCGCAGGGCACCAATTGCAGGATGAACTTCTTGCCGTTGATGATGACGGTGTGGCCAGCGTTGTGCCCGCCGGCATAGCGTGCCACGACGGAGAAATTTTCCGAGAGGACGTCAACGATCTTGCCCTTGCCCTCGTCCCCCCATTGCGCGCCTACGATAACCGCAGCCTTGCCCTTGCTCAAGAGCCAACTCCGTAAGACAGAATGACGCGGCCAACCCGGCCGCGTGCGGGGTCACACACACTGGTTGCCCGCGGTGAATGGTGCAATCACTAATTACAGGGATATAGGCGGGGCAGATGTGTACTCAAAATGATAACCTGCCGGGCTGTGGATGAGCAATCTGGAATGCAGTCCTCGGTCGCCAGTCCTCAGTTGTCAGGATGAGTTCCCTGACGACTGACGACTGTACACTGGTCTTGCCATGCCTGAACTTCCGGAAGTCGAAACCATTGCCCGTGGGCTGGCCAGCCGTGTCACTGGCGATGTTATTGAGTCGGTCTGGCTGGGTTCGAAGCCCGAGCCGCTGAAATCGCCGGCGATGGAGATCGCCTCTACCCTCGAATCCAGGCGGATTGCGGGCGTGCGGCGGGTAGGGAAGCATATCGTGTTTGATGTGGAACCAGTTCGCGTGGCGCGGGCGCCCTCGCCCGCGAGGGAGCGTTCAAACCTGCGGGGCCGCGGGCGACCTGTCCGCGCGGGACGGACAAGTCGCCAGTCCCCACACCATCCGGTGCAAACCCAAGCTCAGTGGATCGTTCACCTCGGAATGACCGGTCGCATGGTGGTTTGCGAGCCTCAGGCCGAGGTTGTAAAGCACACGCACGCTATCCTCCGGCTGGCCTCGGGCCGGGAACTGCGTTTTGTGGATCCACGGCGGTTCGGAAGACTGAGCGTCGCGCATGGTTTCGAAGCCGCAGGCGCTGAGCCCCTCGAAGTCGAACTGGGCAACTTTGTAGATCTCTTCCGTGCGCGTAAGACCCCGATCAAGAGCGCCCTGCTGAACCAGAAACTTCTGCGCGGCGTGGGCAACATTTACGCTGACGAATCGCTCTTCCGGGCCGGGGTTCGGCCCCGGCGGCGGGCCGCCTCCCTTACACGAGAGGATCTCCGGCGACTCTACATCGCGGTGCGGGAAGTGCTCAAAGAGGCCATTGCTCTGGGCGGCTCATCGGTCTCCGACTACGTGGATGCCGACGGTGAAGAAGGTTTCTTCCAGCTGCAGCACAGGGTTTACGGACGAGAAGCCGAACCGTGCCTGGTCTGTAAGACGCCCATCAAGCGCGTGGTCATTGCAGGGCGCAGCAGCCACTATTGTCCGAAGTGCCAGAAGTGAAATTGTTGATTGTTGATTTGTGATTGTTGATTGAGATTCGCTGCAAGCGATTACTAGTTTGTGGCACGAGCCAATCAACAATCAACAATCAAAAATCAACAATGAGATCTACCTATGCCGAACTATTCCATCGGCGTCGATCTCGGCGGAACCAACCTCCGCATTGCGGCTGTGCACGAGCAGGGCCGTCTACTGGAGAAGGTCACGCTTGGCACGCAGGTAGCCTTGGGCCGGGACCATGTGATCAATGACATGTGCGATGCCATCCGCCACGTGGCCAGCAAATATCAGGGCACGGCCTCGCTGCAGGGAATCGGAATCGGCGTTCCCGGAATCATCGACATGAAGACCGGTATGCTGCGCGAATCACCCAACCTACCAGGCTGGGCTGACTCTCCGGTGCGGGCCGAAATCGAGCAGCGGCTGGGGACCCGAGTTATCTTGGAAAACGATGCCAACAGTGCTGCCCTCGGCGAAAACTGGCTGGGCGCAGCGCGCGGCGTGGATGATATGGCCATGCTGACGCTCGGTACCGGCGTGGGTGGAGGCATCGTGCTCGGCGGACGGATCTGGCACGGCATGACCGGTATGGCGGGTGAGTTTGGCCACTTCACAGTCGAGCCCGAGGGAGTGCCATGCCCGTGCGGCAACCGGGGATGCCTGGAGCGGTATGCGTCCGCCACTGCGGTAGTGCGAATGGCGCGAGAGGCGATCGCCAGCGGCGTTGCTCCTGGCCTGTCGCGTGCCGCGAGTTCTGATGCCGAGTTTAGCGCCAAGGCGGTCTACAACCTGGCAATTCAGGGAGACGAGGAAGCAAAGAAAATCTTCCGCCGCGTGGGCAGAGCGCTGGGCATTGTGATCGCCGACCTGGTGAATGCGCTCAATCTCCCCATGTACGTCGTGGGAGGAGGCGTCGCCAGTGCCTGGGAAGCGTTTTCGCCAGCCGTCTTTGAGGAGTTGCGACAGCGCTCGATGGTGTACGCCGCAACGGCCCCGGCTTCAGCGATTGCCGGTGGGCAAGGAGCCTCGGCGCAAGTGGAACCAGGCGGCTCGACCAAGACGATCATCACGCGGGCTTTGCTGGGGAGTGATGCCGGCTTGTACGGAGCGGCACGACTTCCGATGATGGGTTCCTAAGCTTCTGGCTGTAGCTACCGTACTGCTACCCGTTCCATCACTTTCTTGAAAGCTTTCAGGAAAATCCCATTCTGCTCGGGCGTGCCAATGGTCACGCGCATCGCTGTAGGGGCGCCCCAAGGTGCCAGAGGCCGGATGATTACGCCCTCAGCTTGTAGCCGCTTGGTGACGGCGGCAGCATCCTCGCCCAATTCACAATAAAGAAAGTTACCCCAGGTCGGAATCACACGATATCCCAGCTCAGAAATTCCCTCAATCAGCCGCTGGGCCTGCCCGGCATTGTTCTCCAGCGCTTTACGGGTGTGCGCTTCGTCTTCAAGCGCTGCCAGAGCAGCCGTTTGGGCTACGACGGAAATGGAGAAAGTGGTGCGCAGGCGGGCAAAGTAAGACATCAGTTTTGCCGGTCCCATGCCGTATCCCACCCTCAGGCCCGCCAGGCCATGTGCCTTGGAAAAAGTACGCAGCACGACAACATTGCGGTCCTGGCGCACATACTCGATTGCGTGGGAATAATGCACCCCGCGCATGGTCGCGAAGTGCTGCGCAAAGTCGTAGTACGCCTCGTCCAGAACCACAATAACGTACTCTGGGACTCTTTCCAGAAAGCGGTCCAGCTCGTCCGCGGGAACGAGCGTCCCCGTAGGATTATTCGGGTTGGCCAGGAAAACGATTCGGGTGTTTTGGTCGATGGCTGCGGCGACAGCGTCCAGGTCGAAGCCGTCGTCGCGCATGGGAATCTGGACCAGTCGGCCGCCCGCGGCCTGGGTCGCAATGGGATAGACGATAAACGAACGCTCGCTGGTGACCGCATTGAGCCCCGGCGACAACAGGGTGCGGGCCATGATGCCCAACAGCGACGTCGAACCGGCGGCGACTACCAGTTGCTCCGGTTGCACGTTGTGACGCTCGGCTAGCTTCTGGCGTAACTCGCTGGCGTCGTTGTCGGGATAGCAGTTGCACTCGGCAAGGACAGCCTGAATCGCCTGAATTGCGCGGGGCGAGGGGCCGAAGGGATTCTCGTTGGAGGCCAGCTTGATGCAGTTCACTCGGCTCTCCCGTTGCGCCTGGCGAGAGGATTTACCCGGCGGGTACCCGCCCAGGTTACGTATGTGTTCGGGTACAAGCTGGCTGAAATCGCTCATCTCGGCTGCTTAATCATTACCATGTCGATCAGGGCGGTGTCACCCTCCCTCTATCGGGCGGCAGATTTCAATCGTGTGACCTCCTGCGGGGTGAGACGGCGAAACTTTCCAGGATGCACATCCAACTCCAGTGGTCCGTAGCGGACGCGCTTGATCTTTTCCACGTGATGTCCGATCGCCTCGAACATGCGCCGGATCTGCCGGTTTCTCCCCTCGACAAGCGTGATTTCGTACCACGGGTTGTTGGCCTCGCGGATCAGCTGGACTCTGGCGGGCGCCGTCTTCACTCTCCTGCCGCCCTCGGAGGCGATGAAAAGGCCCGCACGCAACCGGGCCAAGCCCTCGGCGGAAGGCACGCCTGCGACTTTCACCATGTAAGTCTTGGGCACGTGGGATGCCGCCTTCATCAGATAGTGGGCGAACTCGCCGTCATTGGTGAGCAGCAGCAGGCCTTCGCTGGCGTAGTCGAGGCGTCCCACGGGATACACGCGCGCTCCCACACCGCGAAGCAAATCCATGACGGTGGGACGGCCTTCGGGATCGCGGAGGGTCGTGACGAATCCCTTGGGCTTGTTCATCAGCAGATAAACGTGGCGCTCGGGGCCGTGCAGCAGCTTTCCGTTCACCCGGATGTGGTCGTGCTCGGCATCGGCCTTGCTGCCCAGTTCGGTGACAATCTGTCCATTCACCGACACCAAACCGCCCGTAATCAGCTGTTCCGCCTTGCGGCGGGAGGCGATTCCAGCAGCGGCGATGATTTTCTGCAGACGTTCGGCGGGCATGGGGAGATTCAAATGCGGTGGTACGGCTTAGGCAGCCGGGTCACTCTCTCCGGCGTTGCGTTGCTCCGCTGTCGCCAGTTCGTGATCCTGACCAGCCTCGCCGGATTGCGAATCAGCCTGGGGTTCCGCATTCTCAACCGGCAGCAGATCCGCCTGAAACGATTCCGCAACCAACTTCTCGAACTCTTCCATACTGGGCAGTTCGCTGACGTCGCTGAGTCCAAAGCGCAGCAAGAACTCCTTGGTAGTCTTGTACAAAATGGGGCGTCCGATGACTGCCTTGCGTCCAGCAGTCGTGATCAGCTTGCGATCCAGCAGCGTGCCCAGCACACCACCGGAATCGACGCCGCGAATGTCATTGATTTCGGGCGCGGTGACCGGTTGCTTGTAGGCGATCACCGCCAGCGTCTCAAGGGCCGGCAGCGACAGGCGGATGGGCGGCTTCAGGCTCTTGGCGAACGCGCGCACTACGTCGTGATGCTCGGGCTTGGTAGACATCCGGTATCCGCCGGCGACCTGCCGGATTTCGACGCCGTGCCCGGCGCCGGCATAGTCCGTGGTCAATTCCTCCAACGCCGCGCGGACGCGAGATTTGATCTCCGCGTCATCGGCGGCGCCTTCTGTGATCGCCGATTCCCTGACTAGTTGAACCAGGTGATCCAGCGTGACCGGCGTTTCCGCCGCATAAATGATGGCTTCGAGTTTGGCTTTTAGACTCATAAGCTGAGAACTGAGAACCGCGAACTGAAAACTGGTGTCACCGCCAATCATCCAGCACTGCCACCTGCGCGTTCATGATGGCCTCAAATCCCACGTGCTTGCGCAGCAAGATCTCCCCGAACAGGCGGTCCTGCCGCAGCTGGATGGCCTGCAAGCGCACCATTTCCAGCAGGGCCAGGAACATGCACACCAGCGCCGGGCGTGAATTGATATTGCGCAACAGCTGCTTCAGGCGGATGGGACGATCTTCGAGCGACAACCTCCGCTGCAGATAGTTGATCATCTGCCCCACGGTCACGGCCTCTTCATCCACCTGAATAATCGGCCGCGAGCGGGCACGCTCCAGGATCTGCTGAAACGTTTTTACCAGGTCAATGACGTCGGCGGCGATCTCCGGGTCCGTGCCCTCGGCGTCCATGAATTCCCGGACAGCCGGATTCGACCAGACGGCATCTTCGATCTGCTGTTTCTGCAGCAGCATTTGCGCCGCCGACTTGAACTTTTCATGTTCGAGGAGGCGATTGACCAGTTCGGCGCGCGGGTCGTCTTCCACGTCCGCGGGCGCGTCGGGATCACGCGGCAGCAGCATCTTCGACTTGATGTGGATCAGCACCGCGGCCATGTAGATGAATTCCGCGGCTACGTTCACGTCCAGTTCGCGCAGCCTCTCAACGTATGCCAGATACTGCGCCGTGATCCTGGCGATCGGAATGTCGTAGATGTCGATGTCTTGCTTGCGGATGAGGTTAAGCAGCAAATCCAGCGGGCCTTCGTACACATCGCCCACCGTCACCGAGAACGGAAAATCGTTTTCCTCCTGCTTGGATTTCTGCTGCAGCGGAGCTGTTGACACCAGCTGCGGCCGGGCGGCTATGGAAGCCGTATCGTCGGTAACGAGTTTTAGTGGTTCCGCCATGGTGCTCTACTTTACGCCCCCCGGTTTGCGAGGGTCTTCGTATTCCAGCGAGGTGTTCATCGCCTCGCGCACTTCGTCCATGGTCGCCCCCGCGACCTTGCGCGCCCGGGCCGAGCCTGCCTCCAGAATATCCCAGGCGAGCCGTGGATTCTCCTCATATTTCTTCCGGCGCTCCTGCATGGGATTGAGAATGTTAACCAGGGCGTCTGCCGCCCAGCCTTTACACTCGATGCACCCAATCCCTGCCGAACGGCAACCCTCATCCACTTTGGCGATAGTGGCCGGTTCGCTGAAAATCTTGTGCAGGTCGCCCACCGGGCAAACATCCGGATTACCAGGGTCCGTCCGGCGAACCCGCGCCGGATCGGTGACCATGGTCTTCAGCTTCTGCCGTACCACGGGCTCGGGATCGGTGAGCAAGATGGCGTTTCCGTATGACTTCGACATCTTGCGCCCGTCGGTCCCCGGCAGCTTGGCGGCAGGCGTCAGCAGCGGCTGGGGCTCGGGAAAGACGTACGAACCCTTGCGCGTATAAAACATGTTGAAGCGGCGCGCAATTTCGCGAGTTAACTCCACGTGCGGCACCTGGTCTTCACCCACCGGAACGAAGTCGCCTTTGTAGATCAGAATATCCGCCGCCTGTAATACGGGATAGCCAAGGAAACCGTATGTGCCAAGATCCTTGTCGGTAATGTTTTCCCGCTGCTCCTTGTAGGTGGGCACGCGCTCCAGCCAGCCCAGCGGAGTAATCATCGAAAACAGCAGGTGCAGCTCGGCATGCTGAGGCACGTGCGACTGGATGAACATGGTGCAGCGCTCCGGATCGAGCCCCGCGGCCAGCCAATCGAGCAGCACTTCCACCGAGTTTTCTTTGATTCGCGAGGTATCGGCATAATCAGTCGTGAGCGCGTGCCAGTCGGCCACGAAGAAAAAGCATTCGTACTGATCCTGCATGCGCACCCAGTTGTCCAGCGCGCCCACAAAATTCCCCAGATGCAGTTTGCCGGTGGAGCGCATACCGCTGAGCACGCGTTTGCGAGGATTGGAGCGAGCAGGCATCAGAATCTCAAAAGGATGTAATAGAAGATACCGAGAACCGGACGGATCAGCTTCCCTATGAGGCCACCGCCCAGAAACACCAATGCCATGAGGCCGAAAACGCCGACCGTGTCGTACACGCGAAGCGCCGCCGGAGGCAGGAAATGGCGCAAGACATGGCTGCCATCCAGCGGTGGCACCGGGATCAGATTAAAGACTCCAAGCACGACATTGATCACCACGAACTCATAGAGCAACAGGCAGATTGGGACCAGCCAAGGGCTCGACTCCGCCGGAATAGTACGGAGAAGAACATCGGTGACAATCTGCCTCCCATCGGGCGATGCGAACTTGATCACCAAAAGCGCGCCCACGGCACAGCTCGCTACCACGAAATTGCTCACCGGTCCGACCACGGCGGTGAGGATGTCATCCAGCACATGGTGCTTGAAGTTACGCGGGTCGACCGGAGTCGGCTTCGCCCATCCCAGCACCGGTACATGCCAGTACAGAGCGATCGCCGGCAGCAGGATCGTCCCCACAGGATCGATATGTTTGATGGGATTGAGCGAAATCCGCCCCAGCATGCGTGCCGTGGGGTCGCCACGAAGGTTCGCCATCCACGCGTGCGCCGATTCGTGGACGCTGATGGCAAATAGAAACGCGATCAGCTGAAACAGAATTTCAACAATCTGTTGCTGGGTCATGCCAAGTTGGCCTCGATACTAACACGCGGTACGCCGATTGCGCGCGGTCTCGGGGCATGGCGCCGGCTGCGGAGATATCCTCCACGCTATTGCTTTTCCAGAGCCTTGCGCAATTCTTCCGGCGCCATGGACTTCACCTTAATCGGCTTTGCGGGGATGCCCCCGACGACGTGGAAGGGCGCGACGTCTTTCGAAGCCACTCCGAGCGAGCCGACCATCCCATGCTCCCCGACGGTCACGCCACTCAACACGGTGGCGTGGTACGTGATGCGCGCCTTGGGGCCGATCTCGGTCTTGTGGTTAGTCACGATCATGCCGTCATTGAGGTCGTGACCATGCGAATAAACGTTGGCGTAGTCGGAAATGGAAGACCCTTCATGGATGATGATCTCGCCCCGGTCGTCCAACAGGACGTACTTGTGAATGGTGCAGTTGTCTTCGACGGTCAGGTTGTAGCCAAACGACACTTCCACGCCGTGGAAAATCTTCACGTTCTTGCCGCAGTACTTGAATACGTGGCGGGCGAGCATGGCACGCACGCGGTGTCCCAGCCAGTGGTTCAGGCCCACTGGGGAGCGGTCATACATCATCCAGAACCAAATCAGGGGCTTGCGCTCACCATATTTCACGGCATCGGCGTCACCGTAGGATTCGGGCTCAAGCGTGGCATTGCGCGGATCAAACGAATGGACCAGGGTTTGCACGGCCAGAGGCGCGGCCGGATCAGGCGCGGCGTACGGGCATCCCAGATAGAGCTCGTGCAGCGCATCCCGAACCACATCGCTGCGGTGATCAGGATTGCGATTCATGAATTCCTGGTCCAACCGGTCAATCCAAGCCAGAAACGCTCTCTCCGCGGCCGGCGTAGGGTTGAGAACACGATATTCGTATCGGGGCATAGCCGCCTCACCTGGTTATTGGAGAAAGTTAAAACATAGCATACCGGTCCACCGGGACCGGCGCTGCCTGCATTGGACGACCTGCGGCCGGGTGCGATGCTTTATAATTCGCGCCACCTTATGAAACCTAAAAAGAGCGCCAAGCCGCATCCCAAGCCGGTGGACGCGCTGGTATACCCCCGTTTTTCCGGCATTCCCACATTTATGCGCCTGCCCCACATCACCCGGGCGGAGGAATTGGACATCGCACTCATCGGTGTGCCTTTCGATGGAGGGACAACCTATCGCCCGGGTCCACGATTCGGACCGCGTAACGTCCGCGTGCAATCCGCCATGATCCGGCCCTGGAACCCGGTGCTCAAGGTCAATCCCTTTGAAAAGTGGCGCATCGCCGACTTCGGCGACCTTTCCATCAACCCACTTTCCATTGAAGACACCTACCGTCGCATTGCCGAACAACTAAGCGATGTGCTCCGGGCCGGGGCCCGTCCAGCGTGCGTGGGTGGAGATCATTCCATCCTGTTGCCGATTCTCCGGGCCATCCACAAGCAGTTCGGGCCGGTTGCTTTTGTCCAGCTCGACGCCCACGGCGACACCTGGGGCGGCTACTTTGGCAGCCCGCATTCACACGGCACGCCGGTGAAGTACGCGGTGGAAGAAGGACTGATCGAGGAAGGTTACGCATTGCAGGTCGGATTGCGTGGCCAGGTCTATTCCGACGGCGACTTCGACTTCGCTCACAAGCATCACATTCAGATCGTGACTTCAGAGGAGTTTCATCATGGCGGGGTAGAACTGGTCAAGCGCCATCTCAAAAAGCTGGGGAAACGGCCGACCTATGTGACGCTCGACATTGACGTGGTCGATCCTGCCTTCGCTCCCGGCACCGGCACGCCGCAAGTGGGCGGCCTTTCCAGCGCCCAGATCCTGGAACTGGTGCGCTGCCTCAAGGGTCTGAGCCTGGTCGGATGCGATCTGGTGGAGGTTTCCCCGCCGTACGACAATGGGGAGATCACTTCACTCCTGGCGGCGAACCTGCTGTTTGAACTGATCTGTTTGTTCTAATGACCACCCTCGCCCGCAAACTCCGTGTGGTCGATTACTTCACCCTGGGATGGGGCACCATGGTGGGTGTCGGCTGGCTGGTCGTAATGGACGACTGGCTCTTGCGCGGAGGAGTGCTGGGGGGAATTCTGGGCTTCGCCATAGGCGGTGCGCTGCTGTTGCCCATTGGATATGTGTACGGCCAGTTGGTCATGGCCATGCCCGACGCTGCCAGTGAAGTCGCCTACACCGCCAAAGTCTTCCCGCGCTACATCAGCTTCGCCACGGGTTGGATGATGGTTCTGGCCTACTTCATCGTGTGTCCGTGGGAAGCCGTAGCCGTGGGCAAGATCGCGGGCTACATTTTTCCTGTGCTGGATTCGATGGAACTCTACCGCATCGCCGGCCGGCCGGTTTACTTGCCACACGTGATCATTGGGCTGGGATTGACTGGACTCCTCACTGTGCTGAACTATCGAGGCATCCGGTTGAGCGCTACCTTCCAGAACTGGACCGCGTTCGGGACGCTCGCTCTTTTCGTGGTGTTTGTCGCGTTCGGAGTCAGCAAGGGCTCACCGCGAAATCTTCCGCCACTGTTCACGCATGGCACATTCGTATCCGTGCTTTTGGTGATGCAAATCGTCCCCTATTACATGACCGGCTACGAGTCGGTCGCCAAAGCGGCGGAAGAAGCCAACCCGGAGTTCCGTGCGGGTGGATTCTTCAAGGCGATCTGGATGGCAATCGTGGTGGGCATTCTCTTCTATACTATCGTGATCGCCGCCGTTGGATACGTCGCCCCCTGGAAGCAATTGACGGGTGAAAAATTCATGACGGCAGTAGCGTTTGAACACGCCGTTGGTTCGCGTTGGATTGTGAGCGTGATTCTGACCGCCGCCTTGCTTTCGCTCTTCAAGGTATTCAATGGAAATCTGGTGGCGGCCAGCCGCCTGGTGTTTGCCATGGGCCGTCGCGGCCTGGTGGACAGCCGCGTCGGCGAAGTGCATCCCCAGAATCAGACGCCATCCGTAGCGGTGGTCTGTGTCGGCCTCGCCACGGCGGCATGCATGTTTCTGGGCGATGCGATCCTGGTGCCAATATCTGAAGTAGGCTCGGTAGCCTCCGCCGCCGGATGGCTGGCGGCCTGCGCGGCATACTATTGCATGAAGCCGGCGCCACGCGAGCGTTTGGTAGCCGCCGTCGGAGTAACCGTCGGGCTATTGATGATTGTGATGAAAATTGTACCCGGCATTCCGGGACACTTTAGCGGGTACGAATGGCTGGCGCTGGGCATCTGGTCGGTGCTGGGCATGCTGTTAGGCTGGCGGGAGCGATCACGCTCTGTACCGTAGCGCCGGCGTCTCGCCGGCTGTCGGGCGGGCGTCCCGCCCGCCCACCCGGCACAAGGCAGAAGATCAACGGAGAATGAGGAGACAGCCATGGGCAGGTCACTGAAGAAACAGTTACTAACGACCATCTTTCTGCTGGCCGGCGCTCATATGTTGTGGGCAGCACCGCAGCCATCCTTCGACATCGTAATCACCAACGGCCACATTATCGACGGCACCGGCTCACCGTGGTACTCCGGGGACCTCGGTATCCGCGAGGGAAAAATCGCCGCCATCGGTAATCTAAGCGACGCACCGCGCACCCGCACCATCGACGCCCACGGCAAGGTCGTGGCCCCTGGTTTCATCGACATGCTGGGACAGTCGGAACTGACCATCCTGGTCGACCCGCGCCTGCCCTCGAAAATCTACCAGGGCATCACTACCGAAATCACTGGCGAAGGCGGCTCCATCGCGCCGCTGAACGATGCCATTATCCAGGCGGACCGTGCCCCATTCGATCAGTACCACATCACCGTCGATTGGCGAACCCTGCGGCAATACTTTGCCCGGCTCGAAAAGCAGGGCATGGGAATCAATCTGGCCACCTATGTCGGGGCCACGCAGGTTCGCCGCATGGTACTGGGCGATGAAAACCGGCAGCCAACGCCCGAGCAACTGGAACAGATGAAGACTCTGGTGCGAGAAGCCATGCACGACGGCGCCGTCGGCGTCTCGACATCGCTGATGTACGCGCCCGCCCCCTATGCCAAGACTGAAGAACTGATCGCGCTCGCCAGTGAAGCGTCCAAACTCGGCGGCATCTATGCCACCCACATGCGCAATGAGAGCGAGGCAGTCAGCCCCGCGATCGACGAGGCACTGCGCATCGGCCGGGAAGCCCACATCCCGGTCGAGATATGGCATATCAAAGTGGCAGGCAAACAAAACTGGGGACGCATGCCCGAAGTGGTGGCGAAAATCAACGCTGCCCGCGCCGAAGGCATGGACGTCACCGCCGACACCTACGCCTACACCGCTTGGTCCAACAGCTTTTCCGCGATCGTGCCGCCGTGGGTACACGACGGTGGCGACGCCAAAATGGTGGAGCGCCTGAAAGATCCGGCCCTGCGCGCGCGCATCCGCAAAGCGATGATGACGCCCAGCACCGAGTGGGACAACGAGTGGACTTCTCTGCCCGGGCCGGAAGCCATTCTGATTTCTCTGGTGCGCAACCCGGGGCTGCGCGACCTGCAAGGCAAAAGCATGGACGCCATCGCCAAACAGTGGGGCAAAGACCCGATCGATGCCATCTTCGATCTGTTGATTCAGGATCCCACCGCCGAGATTGTGGCCTTCGGCATGGCGGAACCCGACATCGTCCTCGCCCTGCAACAGCCCTGGGTTTCAATCGACAACGATTCCTCCGGCACTTCTCCCGAAGGGATCTTGGGCCAGGAACATCCCCATCCCCGGGCCTATGGCACATTTCCACGCATCTTGAGCAAGTATGTCCGGGAAGAGAAAAAGCTCACCTTGGAAGACGCAATCCGCAAATTCTCATCGTTCCCGGCGCAACGCTTGAGGCTGACTGACCGCGGCGTGCTGAAAGCCGGCATGTGGGCCGACGTGGTAATTTTCGATCCGGCAACCGTACGCGACCTAGCAACCTTCGATAACCCGAACCAGTTGTCGCAGGGCATGGAGTATGTGCTGGTGAATGGAGTCCCCGTGATTGATACGGGAAAGATGACCGGAGCATTACCCGGCAAAGCGCTGCGGGGAGCAGGATACGCGCCGTGACCCCACGAACCCTACGTGAGTTCCAGTGCGGTTCTTATGGCGGCTTCAACCCTGGAGAGTGTTGTTTCCGACAGGCGGCCTAGCGGTGGATACTTCACCAGCCTCTTCTCCAGAGTCGTGACTTGGTCGCACTTGGCCCAAGAGGCGCGATGTAAGCCGCCTTCGCCAGGTGTGAGCGGGACCCTGAGAGCAAATCTCCGGTGTTCGATTGAGGTGATGGGGACGATGCAAATGTCGCGCGCGTGACGGTTCAGCGCGTCACTGGAAATGACCAGGGCGGGTCGGTCCTTATCCAATCGCACCAGGCATATTTCTCCCCGGCGAGGAAACCAACCTACTGGCGTGTGGACGGCCATGCAATCAATCTCGTGCTAACGAACGCTGTGACGCCTTCTGAAACGCCCGCTCTTCCTGCCTGTCCTGCTGTTTTAGGGAGGAGTAAAACAGGGCCGCTTCCCGCTCCAGTTCCTCGCGCCTCTCTAGCGCAAGAGCCAGCTTTAGCAATTCATTGACCCGCTCACTCGTGGAGCGCTCCCCCTTGGTCCGCTCTACATCGGCGAGGAGAAACTCCTCAACGGTCAGAGTCTTTGGAATCCTCATAATAATATATGATACTATATCATGTATTCTATCGTATGGCAAGGCGGCGTGTAAGACCGCCCCTGTCCTCGATACGGCTACTCCTGTGCGATTGTCAGCTTGTGCAGTCCGACTATCGCACTATCGACTCGCTGGGGCAGCGTGAACCGCGAATCCAAACCAATGCTGGGATACTTAGGCTGAAGATATTTCTCGACGAATAGTTGCAGCAGGAACCGTGGAATCTCTACCCCGTCGATCGAAACCGAATCGACCTGGACAAAGCCCTGCCCTCCACTCCCGTGTGCGTGCGCGGCGACCACCACATCGTGAATCCCGCTGAACACCGCGAGCAGAGGATTCGAAGCATGCTCCTTCGCTCGCAGTTGGTCGAAATCGACTCGTGCCGTCGCAGTCACGATTCCGGGCTGGCCCTGAAACGTGACCGATTGCACGCCCGCTGGCAGCTTGACCTTTCCAGCCGCAAAGTAGGCGTTGATCTCCTGTTCGCTGAATTCCGTGGGCGCCCGGTCCGGAGTGGCTGCGGCAGCGTTGTCTTTGACGTGCTGCAGCTTACGCTCCATGCTCGCAACCGCGCCAGCATTCGAAGATGAGTTGGTTTGTCCTGCGGGAGTTTTTGCGAAGGTAGAAACAAGAACCGCAACGAAAGCAAACGTGACTGAAGCCCTCATGGTTTCAGGGCGGCTTGCGTCTCCGGAGTCATCGCGGTGGCCACACGAGGTTCAGTCAGTGTGCCTGTGATCTTGAAGCCGTGTCCGCCGTCGCGAACCAATTTCACATCCAGTGTTCGACCGAGAGATGCCGTGCCGCTTACCTGATAGATGCCTCCCGGAGTCTCCAGTTTGCCTTGCTCAATCTCGAACTTGCCGTCACGCAACAGCAATTGTCCCTCCAGGTGACGCATTTGCAGCGGGCCGGTGCCGCCGGCAAGCGCAATGTGAGGCAGCAGTCCATCGCGCGCTTCCACTTGCAGGGTTGCGTTGGCGGAAGAAAGTAGTTCTGTCTCAGTCAAACCAGAAGCGGTTGCGTGATAAGTCCCGGTGGCCGTCCCAGTAATCCAACCATCATGCATGGCGTCCGCAAGCTGTCCTAGTGCCACTCGCTCCAGGACGCCGCTGCCGCTGTACTGGGGCGGCTTACTCATGAAATCTGCCTTCCATTCGCCTATATGCCTGCCGCCCAGGACTTCACCGCGGATACCAGACAGTCGAAGCTTGCCATTCTCCAGTTCAAGATCGGCGGAAACATGCGTGCCAACGAGATTGTGGATGGACACGCGATTGGCGGTGAGTTTTCCTGCCGCGCGCAGAGTGGCCAGGTAAGGGATTCCCGGCTGGGCTGGAGAAGACAGAAAACGGTACCAGGGCTGCTTGCGAGGATGGGGATTGAGTAACTGACTCAGTTTATCGGTGGCAATCTCGTCGGCATGAAGATCAACACGCAGGAGACACGACACCGGCCCGGCACACTGCCGGGGCAAAGTCAGAGAACCATGCCAAATGCCGCCCGTCAACGAAGCTGTCAGATTCTGCACTCGGACCTCATTCTGTGTTAACAGGAGATCCGCCGAACTAATTTCCAGGGGCGCATTCAAGCCGCGCACTTCGGCGCGTACGGAGCGCAGTTGCGCCTTTCCCAGCGCTCGCGGCGCCGTGAATCCGGGCCAGGTACCGGCGATCTGCAGATCGACACTTACAGCTCCGTCCGCGGCCGGCTGCGACGTTGGCAAACCCACGGTCCGTGCGGCTTGCAGCAGCCTCTGCATTTGCGCATCTCCGTGGATTAGCAGACTGTAGCCCGAGCGTGAAACCCTGCCGCGCAACACAGCCGGCACCGGCCTGCCCAGCGCCAGGTTGAAGGGGCCGATGTCTACGTAGGGCTGGGTCGGAGCTTGCTCAGTCCCGGTGGTAGCCCGGTGCCACGCGTTCCTCTCACGCGATTCCGGATCCGCGCCCTGAGACACCGCGAAAGGAATCCGGTCCAAAATCAATTCTGTTTTAGTGAGCTTTGATCCCAACCGGAGGCCCAGGGTTTCGCCTCCACCTTGCCAAACCACTTCACTCTTGCCTGCTTCACCTACCCGCCGGAGCTTGACGTTGGCATCCAGCTTGCCCGCTGCAACCAGATCATCCGGGATGTCTTTCTTGGCATGGCGGGCGAATGCGACCAGCGACTGTATGGGCACATCCTGGGCGATCAGAACCAAGTTGTAGGCGCGAGAGCCCGCCGGGCCGCTGATGCTGCCATCTACGGTGATTGCGCCCTCGCCCACTGGAGCCCGGCAGACAAGGTTGGACAGAACCTGATCCGCCGAACTGTAGTGACCGCTGCATTGCGCGGCCAGCCGCAGCGCGCCGCCGCCCAGGATGTCATAGCGGCGGAAGTCCTGGACCGAAGCATCCGTCTCCACGCTCAGGTCCGCCGGTGTGCCCGTAAGCGTGGCGGAAAATTTGATGGTCCCCCGCCAGCCCTGGTCGTTGCCGTAAGCCAGCTTGGTGACTTGGCCAAGTTGGGCGCGCTCCCACTGTAGGCTGAACTGAAGAGGTGTTTCACGCAGAGTCGCTGCCCGCTGCCACGATCCGCTGACGTTGATCGTGCCTGTGTCGCTGAGGTTGAAATCGGTCCGCAGCGGTTGCGCTTTTAATCTCATGCCCCATGCGTTTTCCGAGTCTTGCCACACGGCAAAGTCCGCATCGGTCAGAGCGTAGGGCTTTTTTTCCTGTCCAAACTTGAAGTTGATCCGGCCGCGGTCGGCTTCAATGTAGGGGAAACCGGGGCGTGCTTCGCTCCTGGCCTTGCTGGTGGGGGCAACCGGCGTTTTGGCCGCACGCTCCAGCAGATTTTCAAGATTCCAATGCCCTTCGCTGTTGCGCACCAGGTTGAGGCTGGGCTCGCTAAGACTCAAACGCGCAATCTCTAGCCGCCCGCGCAGAAGCGACCTCACGCGCAGCGCTGCCGTGACCTCCTGCGAGCGCAGCATGGGCTCCGCGCTAAAGGCCGGATCATCGTGGACAACGAAGTTCGCCAGATCGAACCCAGGCTGAGGCAACAGTCGCAAACTGACCGAGCCGACATCGACTTGCCGTCCCAGTGCGAGGCTGATCGAAGTGACGATCCGGGTTCGCAGCCGTTCCGCCCCCGGCCGTATCAGAAACAGCGCCAGCAGCAGGAAAACACCCGCTGTCACCACACCGCGCCTGGATCGAAGGAATTTCACCGGACTACCCTGAACGTACGCCGCCACCGGGTCAGATCAAAAAAATGGATGACTACGTGTGCCAGAAATCCCAGCCGTTCGCCGATCGCCGTATGTTGGTACTGGTCACGAGGAGTTTCGAAAGACCAGTAGATGAACATAGGCCGCCCGATCACGTTCCGCTTGGGAATAAATCCCCAGAAGCGGCTGTCCAGGCTCACGTCGCGGTTATCGCCCATCGCGAAGTAACTGTCAGGGGCCACGACCAGATCGTCACCTTGAATGTAATCCCGGAGATGCAACTGCCAGTCCCAGCTAACGTTGAATTCATTCGGGGGTACGGCGGGAAAGTTATCGCGGTATGGGCTGTAGCCTTCGTTGCTCTGATGGATCACGTAGGGCTCGTCCAGCTTCTGGCCGTTGCGATACACCACGCCGTCACGCAGATGAATGCGGTCCCCGGGAATGCCCATAATCCGCTTCACCACATACAAGCCGGGTTCCGCCGGAGAAAGAAACACAACGATATCCCCCCGCCGTATCTGGCGGTAGGGAAGCAAGGGTCCCATCCAACCCGTCTGTGGCGAGAACTGCACCCGATTCACAAACACATGATCTCCGATAAGGAGCGTGTTCTCCATTGAGCTGGAAGGAATCTCGAACGCTTGCACGATGAAGGTAATGATGAACAGGCCCGTCACCAGCACGGACGCCAGCGAAGCCAGAAACTCCACTAGAGTTTCGCGCGGCTTCTCCGCCTGCTTGTTTTCTTTGTCTTCCTTGCTTGCTTTCTTAGCCACGAATTCATCCCGTCACGAGGCTGTGTTTCGCCTCTTTAGTTGACTAATCGAAACGTGCGATCCCAGCGGGTGATCTGAAACAAGTGAGTGACCGCATAGGCGAAGTGAAAGAGTTTATCACTCACGGAGGTCGAACCCTGTATGTCCTCGTCGACATTCCTTACCGACCAGTAGATCAGCAGGGGGCGCCCCACTACATTTTCCCGCGGAACAAAGCCCCAGTAGCGGCTGTCCTTGCTTTCGTCACGGTTGTCGCCGAGCACGAAGTAATGGCCCTCCGGGACGATCAATTGGCCGTCCTCGACTAATTTCCTCATCTGCAGCCACCAGTTCCCCTCCAACTCCGGGACAGCCGTTTCTAGCCGCGGAAACTCATCCCGAAATACGTCGTGCACGTGCGAGCTGTAGCGCACATAAGGCTCCTGCAGAGGGATGCCATTCACATACACCTGCCGGTTCACCAGCCGTACATGGTCTCCCGGGACTCCCACTACGCGCTTCACGAAATGCTGTGTGGGATTGACCGGATAGTGGAAAACGATGATGTCCCCGCGGCGCACTGTCCGGTACGGCATGATATGGTCCCAGAATTCGCTTCCGCCGTAACGCAGTTTGTCCACCAGCAGGTAGTCCCCGATCAGCAGCGTATTCTCCATGGATTCGGAGGGGATCTGGAAAGCCTGCACGATGAAAGTAATGACGAAAACCGCGATCACCACAGTGGCCAGCAGGGACTGCAGCGAACTCAATCCATTCTGCGGTTTTTTCTCCGTCACTTCCGTCATAGTCCAGCCTGGTGAACCCAACTACACCCGTGCCTTGCGCTGGGCGCGGCTATTTGGCTCGTCGGGCAACGAGGCGAGATATTCGAGCACTTGGCGCGCCGCATCCTGTTCGGCGTTCTTCTTCGTCAATCCCTCGGCGCGGCCCACAAGCTCGGGTGCGTTGGTAGCCTCGGCTGCGTACAGCCGGGCCTCCACGGTAAAAGTCTTGCTATGTTCCGGTCCGTGCTCCTTCACCAGCACGTAGGCAGGCTGGGGACGCCCCATCGCCTGCAACTTCTCCTGCAAAGCCGACTTGTAGTCGGTAACCGGAAGGCTGCTGCCGTTTCGAGCCAGGTGCTCCAGTTCCGGCGTGATGATCGACTGGAGGACAAAGCGCCGCGCAGCTTCCAGACCGCCGTCGGTGTACAGGGCTGCGAGCACGGCCTCCAGAGCATCCACCAGGAGCGCGGTCTTGTTGCGGCCGCCGCTCTTTTCTTCGCCTCGGCCCAGCCGCAGGTAATGCCCGAGTTCCAATCCTTGCGCTACTCGGATCAGATGCTTTTCGCTCACCAGATGAGCTCTCAATTTGGAAAGCTCCCCTTCCCGAAAATGAGGGAAGCGGTGAAACAGTTCCTCGCTCGTAATCAGCCCCAGGATGGCGTCCCCCAGAAACTCGAGCTGTTCATTGTCTCCGACTCGGCTGGCGTCGGGCGGCTGTAGCGCCTCCAGTTCGCGCGCCTGGGAGGTGTGGGTCAGCGCCTGCTGCAGCAGCTCTGGGCGCTGGAAACGGTGTCCCAGAGTGTCTTCCAGCGCCGTGATGTCGCGTGACTTCATGGTCTGAATGCAGCGAGAAAAGCAGGGTGGGTGCCCGTGTCCGCACAGCCTTCTGAATCCCGGACCGCGAATTCAATCCACTCACTCTCGAACCGGGCAGGGCCTCGGCCGCGCTGCAAACCACAGAACCGCATGCGGCCACAGCCGCTGCTACCAAGCGGGCCATGAGCTGAGCCCGCCCCCGCCAACCGCCTGCTATTGGCTGGGTGGGGCCGGAGGCTGAGCGCTAGCTGGGGGCCTCGAGCCCGGAACCAACTGCACCAGGCGGTCGCGCTCCCGGCGCGCCAACGTCCCCGCAGTCGTGTTTTCCTGCGTCAATTCGACCGCGTGACTAGCTTCCTTCAGCGCTTCTGGATACTTGGCCTGCTTATCGAGCGACAGTGCCAAGCGCAGCACTACGACGGGATCGGGTTGGGACGGAAAAGCATCGATCGACTTGCGGAAAGCGCTTTCCGCTTCGACATACTTTTCTTTATTGAACTGCAGCGTTCCCATGATCGAATACGCGCTGGATCGCACAAAGCCTTTGTAGGCATCGATCTTTTCCTGGGGCGTACCTGCCGGCACCACAACATCGGTGTCTACGGTTTCAACGGCGTGTTGCGCCATTTTCATGGCTTCATCCAGTCGCTGGTCCTTGTCCAAGTCCGTATCGCGGGTGCGCTCTGCCAGGACTTCGGACACGCCCACCAGTGCCTCCGGATCATCCGGGTCGATCTTCAGCACCTTCCGGCCCATCTCCAGCATCTTGTCGGAATTGTTGGCGCTCTGGTAGCTGTGCATCACGCTCCGGTACAGCAGAGGGCTCAATTCGCTGCTGGGAAACTTGATGGCGAAGTCATCCGCCGCTTTTTCCATGGCGACCGGGTCGTTCCGGCTGGCCATCGCGGCGTTGTACGCATCAAACTCAGGTTGGGTCTTCGCCTGGGGTGGCCGCTTTCCCTGGGGCGCTGCGGGTGGCGCCGCCGCGCCCTGCTGTGCCGTGCCCGCTTGTGCTGGTGGCTGCTGTTGTTGTGGGGCAGGTGCCTGGTATTGCGCATGCACAAAAGTTGCCAGCGCCAGCGTTACGACTATCATCGCAGCTCGCTTCATGCTCTCTCCTTAAGGGTTGCGTTTCTGGGACCGCGGATCGCCAGAAGTGTTGCCATTCTTTTCTACGCTCTACTGCGGACGGGGCGGCTCATACGCCTGCTCCAGCCCGCGCTCGGCCGCAGCTTTGACTTCGGGTAGCGAACTGCCGGCGTTCATTGCCGCCCGGTAATGATCCAGGGCAGCTTCGCGCTCTTCCTGCAAATCAAAGATTCTTCCCAGGTAAATATGAGACCAGGCCACGACCTTCGGTTCACGGGCTACTTCCAGAGCTCGCGTGAAATAATTGCGCGCTCCCTCCATGTCGCGGTTCGCGGTCGCTACCTCGGCCAGAATGAAAAGTGCCCGTCCCGAGTCTTCGCTCTTCTCGTCCAGGGCCTGCTGAGCCAGTTTTTGGGCCCCCTCTGCGTCTCCTGCGGACAAGCGCTGCTCAGCCGTCACCAGCAGCTTGCCTTCCATGGGTCGGGATAAATGCAACAGTTCGGTATCCGCTTTGTTAGCAAACTGGATTTCCGCCACCCGCTTCGCTTCTTTTCCCACGTCGATGTTCAAAAGCATCCTGGCGAAGGCGTTGCGCAGGCCCTCCGGATCCTTCTCGAACTGCACCATGGTCTCGTAAAAGTAGCGGGTCAAGATGAACCCTTGCCCGACTGAATCCTCCACCGCTTGTTCCCGCTCCGTCTCCGGGGTCTTGCTCGATCCCAGCGTACGCGCTTCGATCGCCCGGATCAGACACTCCGTGACTAAGAGCGAAGCGTCCCCCTTGAAGCTCTCATCCATGGGGGCGGTCTTCACTGCGTCGAGCAATGAGTCCAGCCGCTTCAGGCTAGTGGGATACTTCAGCGCCAGCGGATCAAGCAGGTAGTGCAGGTAAGTGTGGCGGATCTGTTCCATCTTGAGCGACGATCCCGTCCCCGGTGAAATCACCACATAGTAATCCGCCCCGTAATTGCGGGCGTTGGTCTGTCCGGGCGCGCCCATCGGGTCAAGGTATACCGTGAAACCGCGTCCCAGGTATCCCGAGGAGGGCAGCTTCAGATAAATCTCGGTATCAAACAGCATCTTGGCCAGGGGTGCGTGATAGCGCGTCGCCAATGCCGAGTACGCTTCCTCATGGCGCACCCAGATCGCGTGCAATCCAGCCTGGTCATAGAACTTTTGCAGCAGCGGCAGAATGCCCAGCACGAAGGTGGCATCCGGCGGCAGATCGGATTCCTTCGCCTTGGGAGAAAACGTTGGCGTCGGCCCATTGAGGTACAGCGCGAACGAGATGTACTGGGCCAGCGTTCGCGATGAGTCTGGTTGCTGATGTTCCTGGTAGAACTGACACATCGCCTGGGTCGCTGCCTTGGTCTGCTCGGAAGCTTGTATGGCTTTTGCAACCTCGGTGCGAATTTGCGTCCGCAGCGGGTCAGAAGCACCCAGTTCCTGGTCATACCCGCAGGTGTTGATTGCCGTCAGCACCGTGAACAGCGTTTCATTGGTGTCCAGGGCCACTTTGGGATCGCTCTGGGCCAACGACACCTGGGCCCACGACACCTCGACCAACAACCCAAGCAAGACCGCATAGAGCGACTGTCGGAACCTATGACCCAGGGAAGCCTCCTGCAGGCTGGTAGGATGTGCGGTTACAGTGTCAGTTTAAGGGGTTCTCCGCAGGGGGTCAAACCAGAACAAGCTATTAGCTGTTAGCTCCTGGCCTTTAGCTCTTGTCTTAAAGCTTTGCCGAGAACCGGCGAGACCCGGGTAGGGACAGCCGCCCTCGGCTGTCCAACCGAGCGAAGCTCGGAGCTAAGAGCCGGAAGCTAATAGCTATCCCCGCACACTGATCTTGGAGAAGGACAGCACCGCCCGCCCCGAGGTCGGTCGCCCCATGGAGGTTGCCGGACGGAACGTGGTAAAGATCAACATGTTCTTGACCTGTGGCGGCAACTCTTTGTCCTCCATGGAATTCGAGATGATGCGGTAATCCTGAACCCGGCCGTTCGAGTCCACATAGGCCTCGATCACCAGCGATTCCTCATTGATCGAACCCAGCGTTGTGCCGAAGGCCGACTGCTGCAGTTGCGGCGCAGTGTGCAGGGCCAGTGGAACATCGTCGCCGTAGCCCAGAGGCAGGGCGGTGGATCCCATGATCAGTCCGAACACCAAAACCGCCGTCGCCAGACCCGCGGTTGCGGGCACCATAAAGGCGTTGAGCGCGTTTTCCAGCCGTATCAGCAAACCACCGAGGAACGGACGCTTGCTCTGCGCCACCTCGTGCGAGATGGCGACACGCAGCTTCAGAGCCAAATCAGCCGGTGCTTTCCTGCGTCCCGCTTTTGCCAGTAACTGCTGAGTTTGACGGAGCGATACATACTCCCCTCGGCACCGACCACAATCCTGCAGATGCCGACTGAGCGCACCCATCTGGGTACCCGTAACTGCCCCATCCAGATAGGATGAGAACAACGACTTGGCCTGGCCGCACTTCATGGCGTCACCTCAACTTCCCTGCCATTGGTAGAAATCCGGGAGCAGGCTTCGGTTGCCGTTTCATGCTCCGCAGCCCGCAGACCCAGCTCGGACCCAAACTCCCTTGCATACGCCGCCAGACGCTGCCGCAGCGCTGCTCGGCCGCGGGTCAACCGCGATTTCACCGTGCCCAGCGAAACCCCCGTGACCTCCGCGATCTCTTCATAGGACATCTCTTCCAAATCGCGCAAGACAACCGTGGTGCGGTAGGGTTCCGAGACTTTCCGCAACTCCTCTTCGACCCGCACTCTGATCTCCTCATGAACCACGTTGTCGAAGGGCGATTCGCCTTCGTCCGCCAACGTATCTTTCAGCCCCGGTGACCCACCTGGCGTATTCCCTTGCAGCGGTTCCATGGACGTTTCCCGCGCCTTGTGCCGGAACCACCAACGCCGCCGGTTCGAGGCTTCGTGCACCGCAATACGGTAGATCCACGTCTTCAAACTGGACTGACCGTGAAAATGCTTCATGCCGCGGAACACCTTCAGAAAGACATCCTGCGTAGTGTCGGAGGCATCGGCGGGATCCGTCACGATGCGATACACCAGGCTGTAGACGGGCTGATGGAACTCTCCAATCAGCCACGCGTAGGCCTCTTCCGACCCGGCCTTCAGTTCGGCCACAATCGCCGATTCCTGAGCCCGAACTCCTATCGCACTCGCGAGATCACCCAAGGTGGTTGCTCCCGCCATCGTCGTCATGGCGTCACCCCCATTATAGGTTCTTTTGGGCCCGCCACTCTGGCCCAATAGTGACCCTGCGCTCGGTCCGCCGCCGCAAACCGAATACCCACCTCTCATACATAGACCCCACACAGGTGTCTGGAGTTCCAGGCGGCAAGATGCTTAGTTTCAGTAGGTTAAGGTGATCACAGCTTCAGCTCCCAGATCTCTGCAACCAGATCATGACCCCAACTATGGTGCGGCTTTGAGTGAACCAGGCGAAAGCCGGCTTGCTTGTAGAGATGGCGCGCAGCGTAAAGGTCGCTCTGCGTCCACAGTGTGATCTTCTTGTACCCCACCTGCCGGCCGAAGCGCACGCACTCCTCCACCAAACGCTTGCCAATTCCCAGCCCGCGGGCAGCCGGCTCGACCAGCAGCAGGCGCAGCTTGGCCACTGTCTTCGATTTTTCGACCAGGAACACCGAACCCACGATCTCGCCGTCCTTTTCGGCGATCCAGCAACGCTCTCGCTTGGGATCAAATTTCTGGACGAACTCCGCCACGATCTCCGCCACCAGCGCCTCGAAGTGCTCATCGTATCCATGCTCCTGCGCGTACAGGACGCCGTGGCGGTGAACGATCCAGCCCATGTCGCCGGGCTGGTGCGGGCGGAGCAGGTAAGGGGTCTTCTGTTCTGGTTGGGGGCCGAGTATGTCCCCGATGGTGCGCATAGCCGCGATCAAGCGATTTTGCTGGCCGGCGGAGAGATTGCTCAACATCGCGCCTACTTCTTCATTGGAACGTGCATCGAGCGGCGCAAAGACTTCCCGCCCCTGCGCCGTCAGCGACAACAGACTCTGCCGGCCGTCGGCTGCGGAGGGCGCCTTGTCCACCAGGCCACGCTTCTCAAAGCCCCTCAGAATACGGCTCAGGTAGCCGGCGTCCAATCCCAGTTCCTGGCAGAGTTCGGTTGCGGTGGGCTTCTGGCGGTGGGCGAGCTCGTAGAGCACACGCACTTCGGTCAACGAGAACGGGCTGCGCAACAACCGCTCGTGTAACACGCCGATCTGCTTGGTGTAGAGGCGGTTGAAGCGTCGCACGGCTTCTACGCCGTGAGCAGGAGCGGCCTCGGACAGCTTCTTGACACGCATGGCCAATACCCTCCAGGCTATTTGCTAATATCAATAAAGTAATTGACCAAGTCAAGTTAATTCGCAGCCGGCCCGGACTCCCGCCCATCGCCTGCGCCTCTGGCCGGTATGCCATGATGTGCCGTAACCTTTTCCCTCTCCGGCGGTTTATGTAAGAGAGAAGCCAGATGGCGGTCGGAAAACCTGCATCGAAGGGGTCGCGGGCGGAGGCCAAGGATCGCCTCCTGGTCCAGGCTGCGCAAAAAGATCCCAGCCGGTTTGCCGAGCTGTACGAGGACAACTTCGAACGCATCTACGCCTACATCGCCCGCCGCGTCCGCGACCGCAATGTGGCCGAGGACCTGACGTCGGACGTATTCCACAAGGCGCTCGCCCATCTGCCGAGCTTCGATTGGCGCGGCATCCCCTTCGCCGCATGGCTTTACCGGATCGCCGCCAATGTCGTCGCCGATCAGTGGAAACGATCCGCGAAAGAGGTTGTGGAAGATCCTCCCGAAGGCAGTACCGAGATGAATTTCGAGGCCATTGATCTCGAGGCCATGGAACACCGCGCGCGGCTCTTCCGGCTGGTGGACGAACTTCCTGACGACCAGCGCCGCGTGGTAGTCATGCGCTTCGCGGAGGAAAAAAGTATCCGCGACATCGCGCAGGCGCTCGGGCGCACCGAGGGCGCGGTGAAGCAGTTGCAATTCCGCGGCCTGCAGAATCTGCGGGCCCAGTTCGACAAGAAGCCAGGTGAAGAAAATGCCTAGGCGCAGCCTGATCGAACAACTCGACGAAGCGGTGCAGACGGTCCTGGCTCGCCCGCTCGGCGCCCATCCCGATGCGACCCTGCCGCGTGTGGACGCTCGCGTCGCTCCGCTGCTTCGCATCGCCGCTGAGCTGCGCGATCTTCCGCGCGAAGACTTCAAGGCACGTCTCAAATCTGATTTGGAAAGGAAATCATCCATGACAACCCTGACTGAACCGGCCGCCGCAAAGACGGAACCACCGGAAACCAAGCAACCAGCAGTCGCTCCTATCCCCAAGGGCTACCGCACCGTTACTCCGTACCTAGTAGCGCAGGACGCAGCAGCCCTGATCGACTTCGTGAAGAAGACGTTTGGCGCCGAAGAGAAATACCGTGGGATTGGCTCCGCCGGTGGTTTCCACTGTGAAGTGCAGCTCGGCGATTCCATGATGATGATCGGCGGCGGCGGCCCTGGGCTCTCCTGGCGCGGTGCGCCGCTGCCGGGCGCGTTTCACATCTACGTTCCCGATTGCGATGCGGTTTACCAGCGCGCGCTCCAGGAGGGCGCTACGTCGATCGATGAACCAGCCGATCAGTTTTACGGGGAGCGCTCCGCCAGCGTGAAAGACGCGGCCGGCAATTACTGGTATATCGCCACCTTCAAGGGAGAGAGCTACAAGTGGGAAGGCGCGCCCGACGTACAGCCGTATCTGCATCCGCTGCGTGTGGAGCCGGTGATCAACTTCTTGAAGAGTGCCTTCGGCGCTGAGGAACTTGGCCGCCATGGCACGCCGGATGGAGTGATCCATCACGCCACGGTGAAAATCGGCGATTCTTACCTGGAGATGGGCGAGGCGCACGGCCCCTACCAGCCGATGTCATCGATGTTCTATCTGTATGTGCCGGATGTGGACGCCCTGTACCGCCGTGCGCTGGCGGCCGGCGCGACTTCGATTTCCGAACCCGCCGACCAGAGCTACGGCGACCGCAGTGGAGGAGTCAAAGACGCGTTCGGCAACCAGTGGTACATTGCCACCCACATCAAAGATGTAACGCCGTAAGCTGCGGAAGGAGTTATTTCAACAAGAGCCGCGTTACAAGGAAAGTAAAACTTACTGTGGCTTCGGCTGCGGTGCTGGTGGCGCCGTGGTCGCGCTCGGCGGCTTGGGCACTTTCTTCTTAACGGGCTTCTTCGGCGGCGCGGTGTCGTCCACAATCACTTTCTTGGGCGGTGGAGGACTGGACGCAGCCTGCACAGTCTGAAGTGCGCTGCGCAACCGCGTCAGTTCAACTTCCTTTGCCCCGGCCAGAGTCTCCATGCGGTCGGCGAAGGAGCGGCGTGATCTTTCCAGCGCGGTCAGGTCGTTGGCCAGCGCCTGGAAATCGTCCTTGGGGCCAAACGCCCCGGCCGCCTCGACCACCGAACCGAAGACGTCATACAACGCATCCAGGTTGCGATACAGCTTGAACGTCGAGTTCAGATTTTCCGGCGACGTTCGCAGCTCCGTGATAATTTCCGGAAGCGCTGCCTGCAAATTGCGCTGCAGCGAGGAAACATTGGCCAGCGCCTGCTGCTTGCTGGTCGCGTCCGCCTTCCATTTTTCGACACGCAGTTTCGCCAGGTCCACCTGCGCCGCTTGCGCCCCCTGCTCCAACTGCGACAACAGCAGATTCAGCTGGCTGAGCGAAGAGTAGGGAACTGGCGGAGAAGCGGCCGGCTGACTGGAAGTGGTCTGGGCCGTGGCCACCGCAATCAGAAGCGGCAGCAGGAATATCCATCGCGGGGTGAGAGGTTTCCGGTTCATTCGAATTGTAGCGGACGTTTCAGGATACTGATTTTCCCGCTTTTAGCAAACTGGAAGCTGATGACTGGCCGGGAAGTTTGACTAAGGCTGGCCGGTAAGCGAGAATCGTCTTGGTCTTCCTTTCGACAAGTGGGCCTGTGGCGCAGCTGGGAGCGCGCTTCCATGGCATGGAAGAGGTCGCCGGTTCGATCCCGGCCAGGTCCACCAAATTCTGTCCTTAACTCCCAAGTTCACCCGACACGGATTATGGCTGCCAAGGCTCAGTTGCAATGCTAGGCTGGTTCCACCGTGCCAGTGCCAGAATTTGCCGCACACATCCGGGAGGCACGATCTGCCTTCCTGCTTGCCATGGTGCTGTTCGCCGCGCTCCCCGCCACTGCCGAGAACACACCATTGGAGCCGAAGAAGGCACAATCCTGGTCCATCAGCAGCCAACCGACCAAGCTGGTCAACGGCGCTCCCGTCGTGTTTCAGGTGACATCCCATGCCCGTCTCGAATCTCTATCTGGAAAATGGCTCGAGCATGATGTCTTTTTTTTCCGCAATCCCAAGAGCAACACCTGGTACGGGTTCGCTGGCATCAGTCTGGTAACCCGCCCGGGCACCTATCCGCTCGCACTAAAAGGGAACACGGCGCGCGGAATGGCGGTCTCCGTCGAACGAAAATTCACGATCCGATCGGCGAAATATCCGAGCATCGCCGTGACTGTGGCCAAACAATTTACCCAACCCAGCCCCGAACAGCAGCAGCAGATCAAGCAGGACAAAGAACTCAAAGACAAGCTCTTCGCCCAGGTCACTCCCGAACGCGAGTGGGCGGGCAAGTTTCACCCTCCCGTGAGTGCGCGCGTCTCCGACGTGTTCGGCACCCGGCGTACCTTCAACGGCAAAACGCAGAGCACGCACCAGGGCCTCGACTACGCAGTCCCAAAAGGCACAGCGGTTTCCGCCATCAATGCGGGAACGGTTCTGCTGGCGCGTCCGCTATTTTTCGAGGGCACCTGCGTGGTTCTTGACCACGGACAGGGCCTGCTAACCCTCTATATGCATCTTTCTGAGATCAAGGTGAAGGAGGGTGAGCGCGTCTCGCCCGGCCAGGAACTCGGTCTAAGCGGCGGCAGCGGCCGCGCAACCGGTCCTCATTTGCACGTCGCCGTGCGCTGGCAGGGGGTCTATCTGAATCCGGCGACGCTGCTGAGTCTCAAGCTGCCGTGAGGTGGGTCCATGTCACGGTATGGCTTTAGCCATACCGACAGAAGCGCCTACCACTACTCCCGCGCTTTTCTTACTTGTATACCCAGTTCCTTCAACTGCGCCTCACTCACCGGCGTCGGCGCATCCACCATCAAATCCACTGCTCGCGCGGTCTTGGGGAACGGGATCACTTCGCGCAGGCTGTCGGCTCCGGCCAGAATCATTGCAATGCGATCGAGTCCCAGCGCGATGCCGCCATGCGGAGGCGTGCCATACTCCAGCGCTTCCAGGAAAAATCCGAAGCGGGATCGGGCCTCTTCTTCCGTCATTCCCAGAGCGCGGAAGATTTTCCGCTGGATATCCTGACGATGAATACGAATAGAACCCGATCCCAACTCCGTGCCATTCAGCACCACATCGTAGGCCAGCGCGCGCACGGCCGCCGGGTCGGATTCGAGCTTGTCCATATCACGCTCGTGCGGCGAAGTAAACGGATGATGCGCTGCGGCCCAGCGCTTGCCCTCTTCGTCCCACTCGAACATGGGAAAATCGGTCACCCACAGGAAACGGAAATCGCCGCGTGCGAAGGCGCCGTGCTTGGCGGCATACTTCTGTCCCAAAGCCAACCGTAGCAGGCCGGCGGCGCTGTATACGGCGTGGTCATGCTGCTTGACTTCAGGCTTCACACCACCTTCGGACGGATGCTCTGCCGGCCTTCCGTCACCGGCCACGATCACGGTCAGGTCATCCGCTTCCGCGGCACACTTCGCGCGGATCTTAACTGCAGCCTCGGCAAAGTTCTTCTCCAGCCGCTTGAAGTCTTCAAAGAGTTTCGCGCCACCCTTGGCGGTGAACAGAGGCTTGATGTCGTCACGATCTTTTCGCGACAGCTCGCCGACTTTTGGAATGCGAATTGCCACCACCGGCAGACTCGAGCTCACGCCCAATGTCTGCAGGTTTTCTGGAGCAAAGCAATCCCGCACATCGGTCATCGCCGGCAGCCGCATGTCGGGCTTGTCGCTGCCATAAAGCCGCATCGCCTCGTCATAACTCATACGCGGAAATGGCGTCTTGATCTCATGCCCGCTGGCTTTGAACGCTGCTGTCAGAAAGCCCTCAACTACCTCCCACACCCGCTCCGGCTGCGGATACGACATTTCCAAATCGATCTGCGTAAACTCCGGCTGGCGGTCGGCGCGCAAGTCCTCGTCTCGGAAGCAGCGCACAATCTGGAAATATTTGTCAAAGCCCGAGATCATCAGGATCTGCTTGAACAGTTGCGGCGACTGCGGCAAGGCATAGAAGCTCCCCGGCTGCACCCGGCTCGGGACCAGATAGTCGCGCGCTCCCTCAGGTGTGGACCGCGTCAAGAACGGCGTCTCAATCTCAAAAAATCCCTGTGCCGAGAGATACTCGCGAATGGCCAGCGCCACCTTGTGCCGCAGTTCGATGTTCTGCTGCAAAGCATCGCGCCGCAGGTCAATGTAGCGGTACTTGAGCCGCATTTCCTCGTTGGGCAGCACCGTGTCCCCGGGCAAAAACGGCGGCTGCTTCGACTCGTTGAGAATACGCAGTTCCTCCGCGATCATCTCAACTTCGCCAGTCGGGATGTTCTTGTTAATCGTGTCGGGAACGCGCTGTTTGACTTTGCCAATTACAGCGATCACATACTCGCTGCGGAGCTCGCTGGCTTTCTGATGGATGGCCGGGTCGCGCTCCTTGTTGAAGACCACCTGGGTGACGCCGGTGCGGTCACGCACGTCGATGAAGACCAGATTACCGAGATCGCGGCGGCGGTTCACCCAGCCCATCAGTACAGCCTGCTTGCCGGAGTCAGAGGCCCGCAGGGCGCCGCACATGTGAGTACGTCGAAGATCGCCTAGAAGGTCGAGCAAGCTGTGCCCTTCGGTGGAGAATGCGGCTCAAAGCCGAATCTGAGATTATAAATGGTGGGAGCGAGAAGAATGCTGCGGATGCCTACTTTGGCCGTTTGGGACGGGGCCTGGCCCCGTCCCCACAGGCTCACTTCGTCTTTGTAGCCTTGCCTTCCATAATGGTCGCCCACTGCGCACCCTCTGGCTGCATCTCAAACTTGAACGTGTAAGACGCTGGAGAAAGTTGCTTGATGGTGTAGCGTCCCTTCATCATCTTCCCATTCATCTTGTCGTCGCTAGTCCAGGTCCAGGTGTCGCCGTCCACCGTGCCGGTGGCGGAGACGGACTCTCCACTACTGTTGAACTCATGGTAGGTGTAAACCTTGTCCTGAGCGTTGTAACCCCACACTGCCAGCCCAGTGTCGCTGCCCATCGGGGACTTGTTCTCGCCGTGGGCAACCAGGAAAAAGCCGCCATCCATCCACTCGATGTGGTCCGTACCGGTGATCTTGCCTCCCGGCCCCATCGGGCTCGGTTTCGTGTCTCCGTCCATGGACCAGGTGCCCACGAAATACTCCAGCTTCCTCTGTTCCGGCCCGGGCTTCGCCATCTGCATTTGCGCAGAGGCCGCCGCCATGAACGCCAAGGTTACGACCAGGATTGTTGCTGATCCACGCCTCATGTGTGCATTCTCCTTGAATTATTGTTTTTAGGGGGGCCCACGGGGAAAGCAGTAGTGCTTCACGCCCCGCCTGCAGATACTAGGCCCGGCCCCGCGGCAAGTCAACGGATCTACGGAGTCGGCGTGGCCTGCTGGAATTTCAACCGCCACTGCTCGCCCTGCTTCACCCAGATCGAACTGATGCGTTGATAGCGCGGGATCGGTTCGTCATACAGTGTCATGCGCACAATGCAGTTGTAAGTCACGACCGCAACATTCTCGTCGATGGGCAGGATCTCGATGTCATAAGGCCGGTACTCCTTTACATCGGCCATGCGGACAGCTTCCAGAACATCATTCTTGTCGTACTGGCTGCCATCGGTGCCGACTCCCACGAAGTCGTCGGTCAGAGTACGCTTGAACACATCCACATTTTTTTGTTTTTGCGCGTCACCCAGGGCCTTGTCGCTGGCGATCAGCGTCTGCTCCAGCGCGGTGAGAGGCTTGGAACTCACGCCGGCGGAAGCCTGAGCGAACCCGGGGACGACGGCGACAATGGAACAGAGCAGCAAGCAGCCGAACCAGCAACGTTTCATGCAATCCCCCTCAGCCCTCAGATTGAATCTTCCGCGCCAACTCAGCACGCGGCACCGAGACTTGCTCTCCAGTCTCCAGGTTCTTTAATGCAAAAGCACCCGCCTTGACCTCATTTTCGCCCACAATCAAGGCGAAGCGTGCGCTCATCTTGCTGGCGGTTTCCAGCGACTTCTTCAGGCGGAAGCTCTCATCTCCCAGTTCGACCACCACATCGTGACGGCGCAACTCCCGCGCCAGGCGCGCCGCCTCGCGATCCATGCCGGCGCCCAGCGGCGCGATGTAAACGTCGGGCTTGCGGGCAACCGCTTCCGCCGATTCCTTCAGCGCCAGCACCAGCCGGTCTTCGCCGATCGAGAATCCAACGCCGGGCGCGCTGGGGCCGCCCAGCGATTCCGAAAGCCCATCGTAGCGTCCTCCACCGAGAATCGCGTTCTGCGCGCCCAGGGCCCCGTGCGTGAACTCGAACGCCGTACGCGTGTAGTAGTCCAGTCCGCGGACCAGGCGGTCGTTCAACGTGAACGGCACCGCCACCGCTTTCAGAATCTCCTGCACTTCATCAAAATGCTTCCGGCAACCCTCGTCCAGAAACTGGCTGATCCGCGGCAGCTTCTCGATGATGGGCTGGTCCTCGGGAACCTTGCAGTCAAATACCCGCAGAGGGTTAGTGACCGCCCGGCGCTGGCAATCGGCACACATTTTCGCCGCCAGCGGTTCGAGCGCCTTGCGCAAGGCTTCGTTGTAGGCTAGACGGTCATTGGGACAGCCGACTGAGTTCAACTCCAGAGTCCAATCGTTGATGCCAAGCCGATCAAGAAACGTGGCCAGCAGTTCCAGCACCTCGGCGTCACGCGCGGGTGATTCGCTACCGGCAGTGGAAGGTCCTATCACCTCCGCGCCGATCTGATAGAACTGGCGGTAGCGGCCCTTCTGCGGACGCTCCCGGCGGAACTGCGGGCCGATGTAGTAAAGCTTGTTCAGTCCTCGCTCCCAGAGCTTGTGCTCGATGTAAGCTCGGACCACGCCCGCGGTGTTTTCGGGGCGAAGGGTGAGCAAGTTGAGGGGTTGGGAGTCTCTCAAGTCAATAATTTGCAGCGTTATGCCCGAAGACTCCGCGAACTCCAGCAAAGATTTCGTCAGGGGGCGATCGACAACTAGCCTGAGTTCGTAATGTTGTCCAACCTTCTCCTTCCACGCTCTGCCGTAGTCTGCCAGCTGTTTGAGGCTTTCTGGTGTAGGCCGAGCTCCGAAGTCAACGAACACAGATCCGCCCCCAGGCGACATCATTTGATACTTGGGCTTGTAGCCACCTTGAACTAGGAGTGGAGGATCCAGATACTCAATGTCCTTGGGTAACTGCCCCGTCCACAGCGCTTGAAGCTTATGTTCTGTCGATCGAGAGTCATCGTCCCACGTGTACATTTCCTTAGAGACGATGTCGGTTTCCTGGCCGACTCCTCGCGCAAACAGTTGCGTTTCCTCGAAAACGGGAGTACGAATCTCGTAGAAGTTGTAAGCCCGGAACACATCCCGCGCCGCCGCTTCGACAAAATTCCACAACGCCGTTTCCGGCGGAAGCAGATCGCGCGTGCCTCGGACAGCTTTAATCATAGGTCGTTAGTCGTTGGCCGAACGCTTTGTCATCCTGAGCGAAGCGAAGGACCTGTTGTTTGTGTCGATCGTAGTTTCTTTCGCCCCTTTGGGGCTTGCGTCGCCTGATCATCTACCCACGGCTTACGCCGTGGGCTGCACTCTTCCGCCGCTTCGCGGCTCACTCTCCTCGGAGCTGCGGGACTGAATGCTGAATGCTTATTTCCTCTCCCCCAAATACGCTTCCTTATACTCCAGATAGTTCTTCGCGTAGCGCAGAATCATCTCCTGATCTCCGTCCTCGAGTTTGCGCCGGAATTTACCCGGAGAACCAAGCCAAAGCGATCCCGGCTCGACCACAGTCCCCTCCGGAATCAGCGTTCCCGCTGCGATGATCGAGCCCGCGCCGATACGTGCCCCATTCAGGATGATCGTTCCCATGCCGATCAGGCAGCGGTCTTCGACAGTGCAGCCGTGCAGCGTGACCGAGTGTCCGACAGTGACGTATTCGCCCAGCAGAACCTTGTGCTGACCCTTCATACCGTGCAGCACGCTGCAATCCTGCACGTTGGAATGCGCCCCCACCCGAATCGCGCCCACATCTCCGCGCAGCACTGCATTCATCCACACGCTGGCATGCTCGCCCAGAACGACATCGCCGATGAGCTGGGCCGAGTCATCCACGTAGCAAGAGATCGGAATCGTCGGCCTGATACCCTTATAAGACCGGATCATTTTTGCAGAGAAGCAGAGAAAATGAACATACCACGGGCGTGGGCTGGGGCGTAAGGGGCGGCGGGGAACGACTCAAGAAAAGCAGGCCACGGATTTTCGCGGATTCACACGGATAAAGCGAGAGCACTTCGCTGCAACAAAAAGCGCGGCATCTCTAGCCGAGCTCTGAAATGTGAGCTGTTCCTGACACCTGACGACTGACACCTGACGACTGCCCCGGCTAGTTTTCCGTCGGCGTCACTGGTGCCGCCGGCGCCTTGGGGGCCTTTGGGGGGTGTGGCGCTGGTAGTGCTTCTACCGCCGTCGACCCCTTGCGAATCTCAATCGTCCCGTGCTCGTTATTGATCACCAGGCGTGGTCCGCCGCCGCCAATCGTTCCGCTCGCGGTGGCTAGGTCATTGCCGTTCTCGATCTTCAACTCGCTGAAGTCGGACTGCACATCACCGCCCCGGGCCCGGGCATCCAGATGGAACCCCGCTTTGTCAGGGACGTAGATCTGGACATCTCCCCGGCGATTGTCAATCTGCATGCTGCCCAGCTTGCTCATGCGCACTTCCACCGCGCCATTCTCGTCCTGCAGCCGCACATCGCCGCTCACTCCCAGTAAGCGGACGTCCTTCGAGCGTGTCAGCAGCCGGAACGGTCCCACAATGTCATCGGCCCGCATATCACCCGAATCCATATCAAGGTCGCCATTGAGCCTGGAGAACTCCATGTCGGTACGCGCCGACTTGAAACTCACCGCGTTGCCAATTCTTGCGAGCTTGATACTGTCGAACTCGCCGCTGATGTGCGCGGCGCCTTTTACGTCCTGCAACGAAATATCATCCCCGCGCCCTTGTATGGAAACGTCCGCGGCAACCTGTGAGATCCGCGCCGAACTGCGCTCCAGGCTGAGGCTGGCCTTGCCGTTGATGTCTGACAGCGAAACGTCACCACGCTGGTTGGAAATGTCAGCGTCCCCGTCACGCCCCATCACGCTCACGTCGCCGCGGCGAGTTGAAATCACCACCGAGGCCTTCCGCGGGAGAGAAACATCCAGGTTGGTGACAATCCAATGATCGCCTGCGCCCTGGGTATTGGCGTTCAGCGAAACCGTGTGGTCGCTGACCGTGATCTGCGGCTTGGTGCCAGGATTCCACTTGTCGGCATCTTCCTGGCTTTCCGCGTTGATGCGCTTGTGCACGGCCACGTGGATCTTGTCATCGTCCGCCGCACTCACGTTGACCGCGCCGCGATCGTTCACCACGTGCAAGTTCGCTCCCGCAGGGAAGGCTTGCTCCAGCTGATCGTCAAAACTGTAACTGTGACCAAACAGCTGGAAATCACTATCCCCCAGGTCAATGTTGTCGCGGATGTCTCCCCAATTGACACGTGACGCCTGAGTTGCGGCCAGACCGAAGACAATCAACACCACCAGCAGGAAAACTCCACCCGCGCCAATCCCGGGAGCGCGCGTACCCTCGCGCTGCGCTTGCTGATGTTCGATCAGTTTGACGATTCCCCACAGAATAATGAATAGAGGCCAGTAGTTCGCAAACCAATGTCCGAGCGTTTCCCACCGCAGCTTGCCCATGTTGGCCAGCAGGAGCAGCACGCCCATCAGGATCAGAACGATGGGCCCGGCAAATGATCGTCGTCGGCGAGTCGGAGGAACTTGCACGGGGCTAGCCACGATTCACCTCATTGGAAGGCGGCCGAACTTCACCACTGACGGCGGCGCCCGGTCCCATCCCCTGGATCGGCGCTGATCCACTGATGTGGCCGGCCGTGGAAGCGTTGCCGCTTAATAGTTTGACCAAGCCGATCACCAGCAGCAGTGCAGGCCAGGTCTTATGGAAGTACACTATGTCTTGCGCCTGCAGCAGAAACAGCACACCCAAAGTGATCAGCACGGCCGGACCCATCAGGCAGCGGGCCCGGCACCGGTCGCAGTTGCAAGTCCCATACCTCGGTCCTAGCACGCCCGAACGCCGCGCGAACAGCCATCCCCCGATCACGATCAGGATGATGGGCCAGAAACGATCCATGTTGAAAAACCAAATGCCCATGTTATGCAGCAGGAAAAGCACGCCCAGCCCAATCAGGATCACAGCGCCAATCGGCACCTTGCTGGTATCCATTTTTTGACCCGTACTGAAGGTCTCCGCCAAACCAAACGGATCGGGAGCGGGCTGGCCCATCTGGACGGCCTTGGCGGAGCGCACCGCGTCAATAATTTGATACACGTAGAAAAACGCGATGCCAAAACCGAGAAGCACGTGGAGGCCGTCCGCGTTTACCACCGTCTGGCCCCATACCAGTAGGGTGAAGGTCACGAGGTGCGCCAAGCCCTTGGCATACTGCCCCGTATACACGGCGCCCACGCCGAAGGGAAAGAATCCCGCAAGAATGCCGGCTAGAGCTGGGTTTGGGCCGGACCCGGCTACCGGAGTGGCACTCGCTGGAACGAAACCTGCTGCCGCCGGCTGCGCTCCTTGCAGCCGCTCGGCGAGGCAGTTCTCGCAGTAGATTACTCCGCGAACATCGCGGCTACAGTTTGCACACAGCGGTTTCCCGCAGGTCCGGCAAAAGGCCACCTTCTCAATGTCGGGATGGTTGGCGCAGTTCATGAAAATCTCCTGTAAGTGGTCACCGTCACTACAGGCGGATCCTCTGGGATGGAGGCCAGCACGGGCTGGTTCTCCCCTTGGCTGTAGTTGCGTTCCTGTTTCTGTTCAGGCTGTCCACTGGTATCGTTATTATTTTTTCTTTCCTTGTTTTGCTCTTCCGGGGCTGGTTCCGCGGGCGTGGTCGCTCGCTTGAACTCCCGCATCCGAGATTCAATCTCATACACGAAACGAATATTTTCGTAGTACTTCACCACTCGGCCGGAGGTCTCGTAGTAGGTACGCTTGACGGCGCTGGGCCGCAGGTCCAGATGCCGCAAGTCGCTTACCTTCACTCCCGCCGCGCTGAGCGCGATGGACAGCGAGAAAAACGCCATACCGAATGACATGGCAAAGCGCGGCTGGCGGGCCACGCCGAAGACCGGCGCAAACACCGGCCGCAGCCAACCCGCGACCGCATCTTTCCATGAAGCTCCCGGCCTGGCCTGCGCCTCGACTCGATGGCTTTCATGTCCGGTCGTAGCCACCAGGATGTTGTGCATCAGGTTGGCTGGAGGCTCCACCTCTTCCAGCGACTTCAGCCAGCGCCGTCCCGCGTCGGCTTCCGCCAACAGCGGCCCGCAGACCAGACACACGCGGGCATGAGCCTGAAAGCTCTCCAGCTTTGCCCCGGTCAATTTCTTGTCCAGGACTTCGCTCAGAAGAGCGTCAAACTCGGTGCACTGCATACCGTTTTTGTTTTCCGCTGCTGGCATCACATCACCTGCCTATATGTACGTTGGAGCAAGCGCGCAAGTTCCGCGCGCCCGCGGTTTATTCTCGACTTCACGGTTCCCTCGGGAACCTTCAAGACTGCAGCAACTTCTTTGTAATCCATATCTTGCAGGTCACGCAAGATTACCGCTTCGCGCAACTCCGGCGACAGCTTCTGCAGCGCGCGATGCACGCTTTCGCGGGCCTCACGACTTTGTACTCGCGCATCCGGAGGCGCGGCCTTGTCCGGGATCTGTTCGCTGAGCGGCATGGCATCCTCGTGCTCCGAAGGTGCCCCATCCAGCGAGTCGGTCACGCGATCCTGTTTGCTCTTGCGGAAGTGGTCCACCAGCAGGTTGCGCGTAATGGTCGTGACCCATGTCATGAACGCCCCGCGCTCCACGTCATAAGAACTCAGCGTGCGGTACATTTTGATGAAGACCTCCTGCGTGAGGTCCTGGGCGTCATCGCCCGATCCCGCAAAGCGATAGCAGATGTTGTAGATTCGCCGATTGTACCGCCGCACGATCTCCTCCCAGGCCACGGCGTCGCCCGCAATGCAGCGACGGACCAGCATGGCAACGACCTGGGCGTCTTCCAACCCGCGCTCCCCGGAACTCCTGGTTTTCAGCTCGGATGGCAGCCACTTTCCAAACCGCACACTCCCAGCCTTAACACCACAATAGAGATACGTTCTTGTGGTCCCAAAAGTTCGTCCCTTCTATGAAGCAAGGCATTGTAACAGGGGGTATAAAGGATAGGCGAAGAAAGAGCGAATCTTGGAACTAGAGAACCAGAGAACCAGGAACTGCTTACTCTCTTCCCGTGGTTGAATGCACGAACCCCAGCCGGCCTCGGACGAAAACAGCCCAAACGAACAGTCTATAATGCCGCCAATCAATGCCTCTCACGTCAGGCGCAAAACTTGGGCGAAATCCTGAGCGGAGCTAAGATCTGAATGCTCACCGCTGGTAGCAAACTCGGACCGTACGAAATCATGGCGCCTCTGGGTGCGGGCGGCATGGGCGAGGTCTACCGCGCCCGCGACAGCCGCCTCAATCGCACCGTAGCTGTGAAGGTGCTCCCCCAGCACCTGTCGGCTGATCCAGACTTTCGCCAGCGCTTCGAACGTGAAGCCAGGGCCATCTCCGCTCTGCAACATCCCAACATCTGCACTCTCCACGACATCGGTCACCAGGATGACGTGGACTTCCTAGTCCTGGAATTTGTCGAAGGCGAGAGTCTCGACCAGCGTCTAAGCAAAGGGCCGCTGCCGCTTGACCAGGTGCTGCGCTACGGGGCTGAGATCGCCGACGCGCTCGACAAAGCGCATCGCCATGGCATCATTCATCGTGACCTCAAGCCCGGCAACATCATGCTGACCAAGTCCGGAGCCAAGCTGCTGGATTTCGGTTTGGCCAAGGTTCAAGTGGGCGCTTCTGCCTTGGCCTCTGCCCTGACGGAAGTCACCGCCGAGAACCGCAAGCTGACTACCGAAGGCTCCATCGTCGGCACTTTCCAGTACATGGCGCCGGAACAATTGGAAGGCAAGGACGCCGATACCCGCACCGACATCTTTGCCCTGGGCGCCGTGATTTACGAAATGGCCACAGGGAAAGCGGCGTTCGCCGGTAAGAGTCGCGCCAGCCTGATTGCTGCGATTCTCTCTTCCGAGCCTCCGCCTATTTCCACGCTGCAGCCCATGACGCCGCCTGCGCTCGACCGCGTGATCAAGCGCTGCCTGGCGAAAGATCCCGATGACCGCTGGCAAAGCGCCGGTGACCTGGCCAGCGAACTGAGGTGGATTGCGGAAGGCGGATCGCAGGCCGGAGTTCCCGCGCCCCTCGTCGCGCACCGCACGAATCGTGCCCGTTGGGCGTGGCTGGCTGCTGCCGTCTTTGCTGCGTTGGTCGTCGCAGCGGGCCTGCTGTATTTCCGAAATAACGAGAATTCCCTGAAATCCCTTCAGGCCTATCTGCCCCCACCGGAGAACACAAGCTACTTCTTCACCGGTGATTCGGCAGGATTTCCGGTGCTTTCCCCCCAGGGCGACCGGTTGGCGTTTGTCGCGACCGATGAACGTGCCAATCGTCTGATCTGGATTCGCAGTCTCGCCGACGGCTCCGTTCGCAGCTTGCCGGGCACCGACTCTGCCTCCTTTCCGTTCTGGTCGTTCGACGGAAAGAATCTCGGCTACTTCGCGGAGGGAAAGCTCAAGCGCATTTCGCTCGGCGGGGGCTCGCCGGTGGACCTCGCAGACGCGGACAATCCCCGCGGCGGAAGCTGGAACCAGAACGACGTCATTATCTTCACCCCTTCCTCCCAAACGCCGATCTACCGCGTGGCAGCGTCAGGTGGAACCGCGACGCCGGTCACTCAAATCGACCAGTCCCGGCACTCCACTCATCGCTGGCCGTATTTCCTGCCCGACGGGAAACACTTTCTGTACCTCGCCGCCAGTCACTCCAAGCCGCATGCCGACCTCGATGCCATCTACGTAGCTTCTTTGGATGGCAAAGAAAACCGTCTCCTGACAATTTCGACTTCGCATGCCATCGCAGTGCCGGGTTATCTGCTATTCCTGCAGAACAGAACTCTGATGGCACAGCTCTTCGATCTTTCCAGCGCGATCCTGAAGGGCGAACCCATTCCGGTTGCGTCCGGCGTTCATTTCGAGGAAGGAAACTGGCACGGAGTATTTGATTGCGCCAGCGACGGCACTCTGGTGTATCAGCCCGACGTCAGTGCGCACGGTTCGCAACTCCTCTGGTACGGACGGGACGGCCGCGTTCTGGGAAAGCTGGGAGATCTAGACCAATATCGCGAGTTGCGTTTGTCTCCGGACGGGCACAGGCTGGCGGCCACGATAGGCGACCCGGGCGGAAATATTTGGATTTACGACCTGGCCCGTGGCGTCCGCGCACGCTACACCTTTGGCGGTATTGGTGACCGCGCCGCGGTTTGGTCCCCGGATGGCAGCCAGATCGCTTTTTCCCGGGCCCAGGGCGGCGGCGCCAATCTCTTCCTCATCTCTTCCAATGCCGCGGGGACGGAGAAACCGCTCTTCGTCGCGGATAAGTTGAAACGCCCCACAGATTGGTCTCCCGACGGAAAGAATCTTTTCTTTACGCAGACTCCGGTAGGATTCGGCGTCTGGCTGCTCCCTCTTTCCGGCGAAATACAACCCCAGCCGTTTCTTCCGCCTGTGATCACCGCCAGTGAAGCGCAGTTTTCACCTGACGGTCATTGGGTGGCTTACGGTGCCCAGGAGTCGGGGCGGACTGAAGTTTACGTTACGCAATTTCCTGGGCCGAAGGGGAAATGGCAGATTTCAACCAACGGCGGGCGTGGACCGAGATGGCGCCGCGACGGCAAGGCAATTTTCTACTGGGCCACCGATCACACCATGATGGAAGCTCAAGTGGAAATGAGTGGCTCCCAGCTCCAGGTGAACGCAGTTCGTCCCCTTTTCAAAGTATCCATGCCCATCGATCCAGCGGGAGCCACTCCCTACGACGTTACCGCAGATGGGCAGCGATTTATTGTGAACACATCTAATACCTTGGAAGATCAACCCCTTACGCTGGTCATCAACTGGACTTCCCGCTTGAAGAAATAGGGAACTCGTTTTCCTGCGTCTGAGTTCCCTCTTCAGGACTGAGAAATGGCCTGCCTCCGTGCCCACTACCAGACCCGACAGGCGTTGGCCCTCACCATGGGTTGCCCGGCGTGGCACCCAAAGGCGTGGGAAAACTCCTGCATGTTGCTCACCACGTTGTTCACCCGGTAACGGTTCAGGGAGTGCCCCTGCGTCATCACCGCGGTGCGGGCCAGTTCGGGGCGTACATCCCCGCACCAGACGTTGGCATAAGCGACGAAGAAAGTCTGCAACTGGGTGAAGCCGCCCCCTGCGGGACTATCCAGGTCCTTGCCCTGAGACTTGAGTGTGTCCTGTAAACCGCCGAGGGCGAGGTGAACGCCGCCGTTGTCGGCTGTATCTTCTCCCGCTGAAAGTTTTCCGTTCTGCTTCACGCCCGCTTCGGGAACGTCCTGGGTGTATTCGTCCTGGATGCACTGGTCGCGCTCGTCGTAGTTGGCGGCGTCGACCGGGGTCCACCAGTCCTTCAGGTTGCCCTCGGCGTCGAACTTGCGGCCCTGATCGTCGTAGCCATGAGTGATCTCGTGTCCAATGACGGCCCCGATGGCGCCGTAGTTCACGGCGTCGATCTGTGCGCCTTCAAAGAACGGCGGCTGCAAAATGCCGGCGGGAAAGTTAATGGTGTTGCGCTGGGGATCTTCATAGGCGTTGACCGTCGGCGGCGTCATGCCCCATTCGTAACGGTCTGCCGGTTTGCCAAACTTGGCCATGCGGCGGCTGATCTCGAAGCTCGCCGCGCGCCCCACGTTGCCCAGAAAGTTATCACGCTTGATGACCACCGACGAGTAGTCGCGCCAGCGGTCGGGATACCCGATTTTGTCCACCTGCGCTGCCAGCTTTGCGTGCGCCGCATGCTTGGTCGCGTCCGACATCCAGGTGGCGGCGTCAATGTCCTCACTCAACGCGTTCTTGATGGCCTTCACCATCTGTAACATGCGCTCTTTGTTCTCCGGCGGAAAATACTTCGTGACGTAGGCCTGGCCCACCGCCTCCCCCAGGTCGTTGTCGGCAAAGAAAGAGCAACGCCGCCAGCGCGGCTGGATTTGCCGCGCGCCGCCCAGCGTGCGGCCAAAGAAGTCGAAATTCTCCTCGATGATCGGCTGGCTGAGAGACGTGGCCAGCATGTGTACGGTTGACCAGCGCAGGTAGGCACGCCAGTGCTCAATCGATTCCGACTGGATCAGCTTTTCCATGCCGCGGAAGAAATCGGGCGCGATCAGCAGGTAGTGCGGCGACGACGGCGCGTGCATGGCGGCAAAGTATTGGTTCCAGTTGAAGGACGGCGTGATCGCCTGTACTTGCTGCAGCGACATTTTGTTGTTCTGATTCTTGGGATCGCGGCGCGCGACAATGTCCATGGCGGCGTTGGCCAGCGCGGTTTCCATGGCAAGCACAGTCTGAGCATCGCTGGCAGCCTGGGCTGGCGCTTCGCCGCTCAGTTCGAGCAGCCGGCCCACGTGCTTCAGGTACTTCTCGCGGATCTCCTTCGATTTGTCGTCGTCTTTCAAATAGAACTCGCGGCCGGGCAGGGCCATGCCAGACTGATCGAGCGCGGCCAGCATGATGCTGGCATCGTCGAAGTCGGGCTGGGCATAAATTCCAAAAAGCACGCCCTGGTACTGCGCGTCGATGAAATTCAGGTTGGCCGGCCGGATGATTTGGTGGATGGATGCGACCACCTCAGGAAGCTGGGACTTGTTCTTCAGCTTGGCGATCCGGTCGAGCTCCGGCTGCAAAGGCGCGATGCCGGCCTTGTTGATGGTAGCTTCGTCGATGCAGGCAGCGTAGTAGTCACCCACCTGTTGCTCGACCGGGGAGCGGCTCGGCGAGGGCTTGGCCGCTTCTTCCAGCGTGCGGTGGACGGCCGCGACGTTCCAGATAGCCAAAGAATTGAATGTGCCCCACCCCGCTTGGTCGGGCGGAATGGGATTGGCCTTGATCCACTTACTGCACGCGTACTTGAAAAAATCGGTACAAGGGTCAAGCGTCTTGTCCACTTGGTCGGGGCTGAAGCGCTCCAACGTCGGCATGGCATCGGGTGCGGAAGCCGGAGCGGTTTGAGCGGCGAGTGCGGCGCACAGGGTGAGAACAACTGCGCAAACGGTCAGAAGACGCATAATCGATTTATCCCTCAGGAGCTGGATTGGCGGGTATTTAGACGCGGGAACGACGAAATCGTAACCGCACGGGCTCCATCCCGCAAGCCCGCAAAAACCAGAAACCTGCCAGTAGGCGAACAAAAGACGAAAATAATCGCGGGATGACAAACCCGGAGAAAAGCGATGCCCGGATACTCCGCACTACTGCCAAGTGGCAAAGGCTTTATAAGAGCTTAAGAGCTAAGAGCTAAGAGCTAAGAGCTAAGAGCTAAGAGCTAAGAGCTAAGTCCCCCCCTCCTACTCGCTCGTAAAGTAATCCACCGTAATCGGATTCTCAAACAAGGAGTAATCCCGCGTCACCACCGTGATCCCGCTGTCGGTAACGAAATAACGCTGCCGGTCGGCCTCGGCGTCGTAACCAATCGTCGTGCCTTCGGGAATATGCACATCGCGGTCAATAATGGCTTTGCGGATGCGGCAATGCCGTCCCACGTTCACATGCGAGAACAAGATGCTGGCATCCACTTCGCTGTAGGAATTCACTCGCACGTCCGGCGACAGCACACTGTTCTTCACCATGCTCCCGGAAACAATGCAGCCTGCGGAAACGATCGAGTCGACCGCCGTGCCGGTACGCCCTTCTTCCGCGAACACGAACTTGGCCGGCGGATACTGCCGCTGGTGGGTGCGGATGGGCCAGTCCGAGTCGTACAGGTTGAACACCGGTGACACTGCGACGATATCCATGTTGGCTTCGTAATATGCCTCCAGCGTCCCCACATCGCGCCAGTACAGCGCTTCTTTCTTGTTTTCGTCCACGAAGTCGAAGGCATACACGCGGTACTCGTCCACCATCTTGAGCAGAATGTCTTTGCCAAAATCGTGGCTCGAATCCGGATCCTCCGCGTCCTTCAGCAGCACCGGGATAAGCACATCCGTATTGAACAGGTAAACGCCCATCGAGGCGCAAACCTTCTCCGGGTTGTAAGGGGACCGCAAATCGGTCTGCTGCGGTTTTTCCTGAAACCCGATTACGCGGTTGTCACGGTCCACATCCACCACGCCGAAGCGGCCTACTTCAGCGGGATCGATCTGAATGGTCGCCAGCGTCACGTCGGCTCCGCACTCCGCGTGCTGCTTGCTCATCAGCCCGTAGTTCATCTTGTAGATGTGGTCTCCCGAAAGAATGAGCACATGCTTGGGCTGCTCGGAGCCAATCGAGTAGATGTTCTGATACACCGCGTCGGCCGTCCCCTGATACCACTGCTCACTCACCCGCTTCATGGGGGGCAACACTTCGATGAACTCCCCCACCTCACGCCCCACAATGTTCCAGCCCTCGCGAATGTGCCGGTTCAGGGAAAGCGCCTTGTACTGGGTAAGGATGTAAACCCGCCGCAGGTCAGAGTTCAGACAATTGGAAAGTGTGACATCAATAATGCGGTAGATGCCGCCAAAGGTCACGGCGGGCTTCGCCCGGTCGCGGGTGAGGGGATAGAGCCGCTCGCCGGCCCCTCCGGCCAACAATACTCCCAGCGTGTCTTTCATCGCGCGTTTGGTCTGATGCGCTTGCGGGCCTTTGGAAACGCCGACAAGGATACTAGCATAGCGGAAAACCAGGCAAAGATCGGTGGCCTGCTCGGGGATGAACTCCAACCAGCGTTCTCAGGCCCTCAACTTCTCTGGAGTGATGGGCAGCCTAAGCACCGGTTACGCTGAATGGCTCTGCGGGGCTGAAAACCTGCCTGGCTACCGACGACTGACTAACGACGAACGACGACTAAGCCGCGTCGCCCCCGATCTTGATGCGCAGCGACTTCAGGAACTTCAAGTCCTGCTCGCTGACCTTAAACTCGGGATTGCTGCTGAGCGTGGTCACTAGGGAAGTCTTGTCGGCAGACTTATCCCCCGGCTTGCTGACTCCAATCGTGGCTTCCAGCACGAGAAAGATGTCGTACCCACCATCTTTGATTTTGGAAACGACTTCAGCGATTTGATCCGAATCGGCCAGCGACTCGTTAATCGCCTCACCCAGTTCCTTCATCAACTGCTTCAATTGCTGGTCCACAGGGGCCCCCTTACTAACTTGTGTGGGGACGGCCGCCTCGGCCGTCCAAAGCGAGCGCAACTCGCTCCGTCAATCTTCGATCGAATGCCGCTCCTCACGATGGTTATTGTAACCCCGAACACTGCTAAAATCGACGGCGATGGCGAATGTCTCAACCGCTCGTAAATTGAGCATTTTGGCGCGGGTTGCAGCCCAGCAGGCTGAGCGCACCCGCACCGGCCTCGCGCTGCTGAAGGGCGTACGCGCCACAGCCGCCCACTGCGCGCACGTCTTGCGCCGGCTCTGGCTCGAGATCACGGGGTTTGTTTTCTTGGCCATAGCAGGCATCGGCGCGCTGGCGTTGGTTCGCGAATGTACCCGCTACCGCGCTGGTCAAGCTGGTCCTGGCCGCGCGATTGTTGCAATATTTTTCACAGGGATATTCGCCTGGTTCGGCCTGAATTCATTCTGGCGATCGCGAAAGAGAGGCTGAGAATCGAGTCAGATTCCCCTCGTCCTCCTTAGCTCCCTTTGTGGTTTACGGTTTTTATATGGCTGACAAAAGCAAAACCGCGCAAGCCCAGAACCCACAGACTTCCTCGCACATCCCTGTCCGCCCGCTCTACACCCCCGCCGAACTCCAGGGCCGCGACCATGAGCAAAAGGTTGGCTATCCTGGTGAATATCCTTACACGCGCGGCGTCCAGGCCACCATGTACCGCGGCCGCCTCTGGACCATGCGCCAGTACGCCGGCATGGGTGACGCCGAAGAGTCCAACAAGCGTTACAAGTACCTGCTGGCCAACGGCACGACGGGGCTGTCGGTAGCATTCGATCTTCCCACGCAGATCGGTCTCGACTCCGACCACCCGCTCGCCGTAGGCGAAGTCGGCAAAGTAGGCGTGGCCATTGACTCCATCGAAGACATGCAGCGCCTCTTCGCTGGCATCGACCTGACAAAAATTTCCACCTCGATGACTATCAACGCGACCGCGTCGATTTTGCTGGCTCTGTACGTTGCCGTAGCAAGGCGGCAAGGCGCGGATATCCGCAAACTTTCGGGTACCGTCCAGAACGACGTGCTCAAGGAATACATCGCGCGCGGCACTTACATTTATCCCCCGCAGCAGGCCATGCGCATCATCACCGACATGTTCGCCTGGACGAACCAGAATGTGCCCGAGTGGAACACCATCTCCATCTCGGGCTACCACATGCGCGAAGCCGGCTCGACCGCCGTGCAGGAAGTCGCGTTCACCCTGGGCAACGGCATCGCCTACGTGCAGGCCGCGATCAACGCTGGACTGGACGTGGACAAGTTCGCCCCGCGCCTCTCATTCTTTTTCAACGCGCACAACAATTTTCTGGAAGAAGTCGCCAAGTACCGTGCCGCCCGCCGTATGTGGGCCCGGATCATGCGAGAGCATTTCAAAGCCAGAAATCCGCGTTCCTGGATGCTGCGCTTCCACACCCAGACCGCCGGGTCCACGCTCACCGCCCAGCAGCCGGAGAACAACATTGTTCGCACCGCGATCCAGGCGCTGGCCGCAGTGCTGGGCGGCACCCAGTCGCTGCACACCAATTCCTACGACGAAGCCCTGGCCCTGCCCACCGAGCAGGCTGCCCGCATTGCGTTGCGTACCCAGCAGATTGTGGGATACGAATCCGGTGTGCCGCAGACCATTGATCCCCTGGCGGGATCGTACTACGTCGAGACGTTGACCAACGAGATCGAGACCCGGGCGTCCGAGTACTTAGAAAAGATCGAAGCTCTCGGCGGGATGATCAAAGCCCTCGAGCGCGGCTACGCGCAGCAGGAAATCCAGAACGCTGCTTATGAATACCAGCAGCAGGTGGACCGCCAGGAAGCTGTGGTCGTCGGGGTGAACCGCTTTCAGGTCGAAGAAGAGAAGCCCATACCGATTCAGCGTATCGATGACTCCCTGGAACAGAAACAAGTAGAGCGCCTGCGTGCGCTGCGTGCTCGCCGGGATCCCCAGCTCTGGGATAACGCCCTAAAGCAAGTCGAAGACGCCGCCCGCTCCGGTGGAAACCTAATGCCGCACATCGTTGCCGCGGTCGAAGCTAGCGCCACCGTGGGTGAGATCTCCGACACCCTGCGAAGGGTTTTCGGGGAGTACAAAGAAGCTGTCGTTATCTAAAGAATGTTCTCTGATCTGAACCGATCATCAACAGAGTCATTGAAGAGAACTACCAGGGGAAATATGATTCGATCTGGTGAAGCATGCGGACTGCGAAATTGGATTGGAGGAAATGGATCGAGCTTATTTTCGGCCTGTTGCCCAACACTCTGTTCTTCGGTTCTTTCCTTCTATATGCCATGTTTGCGCTGGCCGTGCCGTCTCGCGGGGTGGGACGTCCCGGAATCGTTGCCCTGCTCACACCTTCGGAAGGCAACCTGGCGATTCCTCTATCCATCTTTGGAGCCGCGGTAGGACTAGCCGGTCTCTGGGCTGCTTTCATTTTCGATCTGGCGCAACTCCGAACCCATCGCCGTTGGAAGGTATTGCTAATATCGGCGCTGGGGTTGGGCCTGGCGGTTGATCTTTACTGGATAACTTTGGTCGTGGTTGGTCCTGGGCCCCGGAATAGCTTCGGCGTAGTTGTAGTTGCCTTACTGCTGGGAGCGCCTCTTATTTTGGCATCCAAGTATCTTTACCTGCTGCTTGAGCCCGGGCCAGAGTAGAACCGGACTGGAGCTGGGTGGCCACAGATGTGGACTACGCGCCAACGGGGATGTTTTGAACCTGGCTAGTCTGCGACCACCCTCCGCATCACCGGCCTGCCCGCCGACCTTCTCGTCACTTCCTTGAATCCCGCCTTGCGGAACGCCGACACCAACCCCGTCCAGGCAAAAGCATCTGGCATTTCGCCCGAACCCGGGTCTACCGGATACCCTTCCACAATCTTCGCGCCGTGCGTGCCGGCATACGCTACCGCGGCTCGCAGCAAGGCTGCTGTCAACCCGCTCCGCCGCAACGGTCGCGGGATGTAGAAACACGTCACCGACCACACCGGCTGATCGTCCACCGGTTTCAGCACCCGCGATCGCTCCAGCGCCGGATACGCCTCCCGTGGCGCCACCGCACACCAACCCACCGGCTGCTTGCCCGCGTAAGCCAGCACTCCCGTAGGTGCGCCCGAAGCCACGATCTTGCGAAACGCTCGCCTGTTTCCCGCGCCCTTCTGTTTCTCGTACTGTGAGCGCCGCAACTTCCACCACATGCACCAGCATCCGCCGGAAGCGCCACGCGGCCCGAACAAGGTTTCAAGGTCAGGCCAGTTGGCCTCAGTCAGAGGACGGAACGTCATCCGCTTTACGGAACTAGATGGGAATTTGACTTTCAAAAGTAGTGGCGCACAGCCGGTACCGAAGTGCCTTTGACGAACGACCAACGACCAACGACCGTCCTTAAACGTAACTCAATCACCAATCCTTGCGCTGCTGTCTCATTCCCGCGACTAGATGACTTTAGCGGCCGACCACTACCTCGTAGTGAACCGACCTCTCATCAAATCGCGACAGCAGCCTCCTCGCTTCAGCCGGCACTACGGCAACCTCGTGATCCTGCCCCGCAAACGCGCGCACCGCATCCATCGAAGTAAAGAAGGTCAAAGTGACAAACTCGACTTCATCCCCCGCGTCCCGTCGCAGCAGGTACGCGCCCTCGTGACCCGCCACACGATGAATCCCGGGCAGGATTTTTGTCCGCAGGAGCGCCTCATACGCATCCGCGTTTCCGCGAGTCGTCCAACCATGCCACACCCTGCCGATCATTGCGGCCTCATTTCCCTGAGTCCAAGTGCCACCCCGGATTCAGCCAGCGTCCATTGCGACGCACGAAGACCTCCGTCGCGCGCCCGGAACTAGTGGTGCGCTGGCCGTGGGTTTCGGTTTCGGTGATGAACAGACTGTAAATCACCGCCACATCGCCAAAACGCTGGACCTCGACCTTGGGAAATTCCAGCCGCACCAGCCGTCCGCCGTCGGATGCGAACTGGGCCGCGCCTTCCAGCACCGCCGCGCGTGACTCCCACTTCTCTTCACCATTGTTAATCGCGACCGTGTCCTCCGGAAGGACCTCCTCCAGAGCCCGGCGATCATTTGCGAACCACGCCCGCCACACCGCTTCGCGCGCCTTGAGCAACTCCGCCCGTTCGCCGGGGCTGAACGGAGTAGAAGCCGAATTCGCAGCCGTCGCCGGCAGCACCGTCAGCGACGCCAGTCCCATCGCCATGCCAAAAGCCAACTCGCGCATCATAAGACCTCCTTACCCACAGAAGGAAATATGCGCCCGAGCGCACTCAACCCGCTTGCACTTTCTTGCTTTTTCTAGGAGAAATCAGCAAGCTGCGACAGCTCACGGAGGGACAGCCGCCTCGGCTGTCCAGGCAAGCGTAGCGAGCTGCTCAGGAAGCCCGCTGCCGCGCATACTTCGCCGGCGAGACCCCGAATCGCCGCTGGAAGATCCGAATAAAGTGACTCAAGTTATGGAACCCGCTGCTGAAGCAGGCCTCGGTCACCGACGCACCTTCCCGCAACTTGCGCGCACCCTCATTCAACCGAACCCGTAACAAATAGCGATGAGGCGGCATCCCCGCCAGCTCTCCGAAGACGCGCGCGAAGTGAAACCTGCTAATACCCACCGAGCGCGCCAGCGTCCCTAAGCTATGCTCCAACGCATAGTGTTTCTCCAGCCGGCCCCGCACCGCATCCACCCGCTCCGCGTACCAGGCCAGCTGGTGTCGCGCGTACAGCTTGCGGGCTTCCACCCGCTCCGCACAAACTTCCGCGAGCAACGCGCCCGCCGCCTGCTCCAAGACCATAGGACTCTCCGCGGGAAGAGAAATCGAAGAAAATCCGCGAAACAGATACGCCAGCCGGTTGGAAGGTGGCACCACCGCCCGCTTGCGGACCGCGCAGGCGAACTGCGCAAGGTCTTCGCGATCCTCATCCGCTGGCAAATAGCTCACCGCCACGCACACATCGGTCGGCGCCCGCTCCCCATGGCGGCAGCGGTAGGCCATCCCGGGATAGGTCAAAAACATATCTCCCTCCCGAAGTTCCCAGCGCCGCCTGCCAATCTGTATCTCAAACCCGCCGCGTTCCACCCGGTTGACTGAGTAGTCGGCAGCGACTTCCTCGGCAGGGTCCCGGTGCGTATGCTCGCCGGGATGATCGAAACGGCCAATCGCCAGATCGGATGTGTCAAGCAGGGCAGTGTAGCGATTCATAAGATCAGGGTTTAGGCTCGGGGCCCCTAGGCTCTGGGGCCCTGGCTTTCACAGTTGATTAGACGACAAGCGGGCAGGAATGGAGCGAGAAATTTTGCCAGAAAGGAAGTTGCATGTCACCTGAAGTCTGCACGCCAGAGCCCAGACCCAGAAGCCTAGTCCTGGGTTTTGTAATCACAAGCTTCCCGGCAGGGCGGACAGTACCATAGCCCGTCCTGGCAGAGCCGGATATCGACTTGTCCCTGGCACAGGCAGCAGTACTTTTCGCAATCACACTTCTCTTCGTTCATCTCGCACTGCATGCAGCGGTACTTGTTCTTGGTAGTGGTGGACATGGACGAACTGTAACGCCAGCCATGGGGAAGGGGAAAGTTCCGTTGGTAACTGGGTGCGGGCGGGTGGCCCACTCAAGCCCGATTTTGGCTTGAGTGGGGCAGTTCAGATCTTCCAATTCTGCCATCCCGACCGGAGCAGATCATCGCGGAAGGCCATGATCTGCGGAGTGGAGGGACCTGCTGTTCTGACGTCACTTGGCTGTGAGGGACGCTGGACATCGAGTCGGAATGGACGGCACGGAAGCGCGAACGAGCACGGGAACACTTTGCCCGGCTGTCGAACTGCCCCACTCAAGCCAAAATCGGGCTTGAGTGGGCCACCCGTCTAAAATGCACACCGGCGGAAGCTTAGAGCCAGAAGCCAGAAGCCCTCCCGTATTGAAGCCCACGCCACCCACATGTTAGGGTAATTAGTTTCACCATCCCAGCAGCCCAGCACTGCTTCTGATCGAGGACCCATTGCCTGCTGTTGAGGCGCCGACGCCGACCGTCCGCAAGACCGCGCTCAACCCCATCCATCGCCAGATGGGCGCGAAGATGGTCGAATTCAACGGCTGGGACATGCCCGTCGAATACCCGTCCGCGGGCGGCATCATCGCCGAGCACAACGCGGTTCGCAACGGAGTAGGCATCTTCGACGTAAGCCACATGGGCGATATCCGCCTCGCCGGCTCCGAAGCCCTCGCCGCCGTCCAACACATCTCCATGAACGACGCCTCGCGGCTGGCCGTCGGCCAGGCGCAGTATTCTGCGCTGCTTTATCCTGAGGGCACCTTTGTGGACGATGTGATCGTCCATCGTCTCGGCGAAGACGAATACTTGCTGGTCATCAATGCTGGCACCCGAGAAAAAGACTTCAACTGGGTGCGGGACAACACCCGCCAGTTCAACTGCAAGGTGGAACACCTCTCCGACGACTTTACTCAGATTGCCATCCAGGGGCCCAAAGGTGTGAGCCTCCTGCAGAAGCTGACGGATGCCGATCTCTCCGGGGTCAAATTCTATTGGGTGACGCGCGGGACAGTTTGTGGACTGAAGAATATCCTGATCGCCCGCACCGGCTATACCGCCGAAGACGGATTTGAAATCTACGTCCCTGCCGACGAGTCGACCAGCGCCCTGGTCTGGAACAAGGTACTGGAAGCAGGAAAAGAATTTGGAGCCGTGCCCTGCGGCCTGGGGTCGCGCAACACGCTACGCCTCGAAGGCAAACTGCCGCTCTACGGCCACGAGATTTCCGATACGATCAACGTCTGGGAAGCTGGCCTGGATCGTTTCTGCAAGATGGAAAAGCCGGAGTTTATCGGGCGTACCGCCCTGGAGAAGACAAGAGCAGACGGCCTGAAGCGGACATTGGTAGGCCTGGAAATGGTGGAGCGAGGGATTGCCCGCGACGGATACAAAGTTCTCGACGACTCCGGCCGCGAAATCGGCTACGTGACCAGCGGCTCCTTCACTCCGTTCCTGAAGAAAAGTATCGCGCTGGCCTACCTGCCGCCGGAGTTCGCACCGTTAGGGTCGATTGTGAAAGTCGAGATCCGCGGCCAGGGAGTGAAAGCGCAGGTAGTGCCCACGCCGTTTTATAAGCGGCCCAAGAAGAATTGACTACGGAAGACACAGGATGTTTTGCCTTCCTAGAGCCTAGCGCCAAAAGCCTAGAGCCTGAAGTTAGAGCCAGGAGCTGAGAAAACTGAATGCCCTTTCCAACGGACTTTAAATATACGAAAGAGCACGAATGGATCAAACCCGACGGTAAGAGCGCGACTGTCGGCATCACCCACCACGCCCAGGAGTCGCTCGGCGACATCGTTTTTGTCGAATTGCCCAAAGTCGGCACCGAGATCACCGCCGGCAAGACCTTTGGCTCAGTAGAATCGGTGAAAGCGGTATCTGACTTGTTCGCTCCCGCCACCGGCACCGTGACGGAAGTAAACGGCGCACTGAATACTGCGCCGGAAAACATCAATAAAGATCCGCACAGCGCCTGGCTGATCAGGATCACGCTGAAAGACCCGGCTGAACTGAACTCGTTGCTCTCCGCCTCAGACTACGAAAAGTTCATTGCCGAGGAAGGCGGGCACTGAGACACGGGATGGAAATTCAAGTCATTCAGGTACCGTACGACTCTGGACGCAGGGATGTGCGCATGGGGAAGGGGCCACGCCACCTCGTCGAGCATGGGTTGAAGCAAACAGATGTTCGCACCTTCCACGTCGATAGCATTGAAGTCGATGATCCTTATCCACTTGAAGTGGGTACCACGTTCAAAGTGCTGAGAGAACTTTCCGAAAAAGTACGGAATGCAGTGCAGCGGTCTCGTTTCCCGCTGGTAGTGGCTGGCGGTTGCATTAGTTCTGTCGGGACGTCGGCCGGGCTAAACGCCGATGCCATCGTATGGCTGGATGCTCATGGCGATTTCAATACGCCGGAAACGACCATCAGCGGCTTTCTCGACGGCATGGCGCTGGCCACTTGCACCGGACGATGTTGGAAGGAACTGGCGGCATCCGTGCCGAATTTCGAGGCGGTTGACGAAGGAAATGTTCTTCTGCTTGGGGCGCGCGATTTTGATCCGGCTGAGCAAAGGGCGCTTGCCGAATCGACGATAACCCTGCTCGGACCGCAAGGCGTTCATGAGCAGGGCGTTAGTGCCGCCTTGGAGCCGATGTTAGCAAAGCTTCAGAATCGGCGAGTGTATGTTCACGTCGATCTCGACGTTCTGGATGCGGAACAGGCACGGGTCAATCAATTTCCGCCCACGCCGGGGTTGAGTTTGCAGGAAGTGCTGGAGACAGTTCGTCTGTTGAGAGAGCGGCTCACCGTCGTCGGCGCCGCCGTCACAGCGTACGATCCGTCCTACGATCAGGACGGCAGGGCGCTTCAGGCAGGTACGGCTATTATTGGGCAGCTGTGCGGAATCGGTGAGCGTGTGCTTGCGAGTAAGTAAATTTGGACGCAATCGAAGCAGTTCGGAGTGACATCTAACGCAGATGCGCTATCTTCCAAAATCACCAAGTGACCGCGACGCCATGCTGAAGTCGATCGGCGCGCGCTCGATCGACGACCTGTTCGCCCCTATTCCCGTGGAATATCGCTTGGAACGGGATCTCAAAGTGCCGCGCCAGATGGCCGAGTCCGAGATCGTGGACTGGTTCCGCGAACGCTCCCGCGAAAACGGAGACGGCTACGCAACCTTCCTCGGCGCCGGCGCCTACTATCACTATCGCCCGGTGATTATTGATTCGCTCATCTCCCGCGGCGAATTTCTCACCGCCTATACGCCGTATCAGGCGGAAATCTCGCAAGGAACCCTGCAATCCATTTTCGAATTCCAGACCATGATCTGTGAACTGGCCGGCATGGAGGTCGCCAACGCCTCCATGTACGACGGCTCGACGGCCGCAGCCGAAGGCGTGATGATGGCGGTGCGCCTGACCGGCCGGCGGTCCGCGGTGGTAGCACGCAGCCTGCATCCCGAATACCGCGAAGTTCTCGCCACCTACGCGCATCATCAAGGCCTCCCGCTGGCGAGCGCGCCCTTCACCGACAATGGCCGAATCGATCTCAAAGCGCTTGAGAAAGCCGTCACCGCAGATACGGCGTGCGTCCTCATTCAATCGCCCAACTTTTTCGGCACCATCGAAGACGTCGCCGCCATCGCTGAAATTGCCCACAAGCATGGGGCAATGCTGGTGGTGTCGATCGCCGAAGCAGTCTCGCTCGGCATAGTCGAGCCGCCGCGCCAGGCCGACGTCATCTGTATGGAAGCGCAATCGTTCGGCGTCCCACTCGGCTTCGGCGGCCCGTATTGCGGCGTGATCGCCACCCGTGAACAGTTCGTCCGCCAGATGCCCGGACGCCTAGTGGGCCAAACCACCGACCGCAACGGCAAGCGTGGCTTCGTCCTAACCCTCGCCACCCGTGAGCAGCACATCCGCCGCGAGAAG
>JBGQBN010000098.1:0-6480 GCA_041494805.1 Terriglobia bacterium
AGTGGTCAAGCGGGAGCAGTCCCGGCTGCGCAACTTCATTCGTGGGCGCGTGCCCGACCCGCGCGACGCCGAGGAGGTTCTGCAGGACGTCTTCTACAAGCTGGTGGAAGCGAACCGCCTGCTGATGCCGATCGAGCACGTCACCGGCTGGCTGTTTCGCGTGGCGCGCAATCGCATCACCGACCTCTTCCGCAAGAAGAAGCCGGAGAGCTTCAGCAATACTGCCGTCGCGAACGAAGAAGACGACAGCGAACTGTTGCAGTTCGAGGACCTGCTGCCATCGCCCGATGCCGGGCCGGAGGCGCTTTACGCCCGCACCGTGCTTCTCGAGGAACTCGAGTTGGCGCTCGACGAGCTGCCGGAGGAGCAGCGCGAGGTGTTCGTTGCGCACGAGTTGGAAGGGCGCAGCTTCAAGGAGATGGCGGCCGAGACCGGAGTGAGCGTGAATACGCTGCTCTCCCGCAAACGCTATGCGGTGCTGCGTCTGCGCGAGCGATTGCAAAGCATTTACGACGAATTTACGAAAGCGTGAGGTGACTGAACATGAGACCGAAAGTAAAGAGACTGATTTTCATTGCTCCGCTGGCGATTCTGGGGATGTTGCTATTTGTCTTCATCGGCGGCGAACTAGTGCTGCACCTGTGGAATTGGCTGTTGCCGCCGCTCTTCGGCTGGCGCCAGGTCACCTTCTGGCAAGCGCTTGGACTTCTGGCGCTGTGCCGGATCCTCTTCGGCGGATTTGGACGGCACGCTTCCGGTCGCTCCAATTACCGCCGTCGCATGGCCGAGCGCTGGGAGCGCATGACCCCTGAGGAACGGGAACGATTGCGGCAAAGCTGGCGCGGACGTTGGGGCTTCTGCCCACCCACCAGCGAGAGCAAGGAGCAATGAAGTCGTGTCGACGCAGAACCTGACAACCCGCTGCACCCGACCTCTTAGGAGGAAATGAAATGACAATCAGCACTATCGCCGAGTCACAACGCAAAGCTGCAAGAGTCGCGGGATTCACTTACTTATTCACGTGGGCGACCGTGGTCTTTGCTTTCTATGGCATCTACGCTCACCTCGTTGTCACGGGCAATATGGCGGAAACCGCTCGGAACATCATCGCGCACGAACGACTCTTTCGCGTAGTCATCGCCTGCGATCTGATCTACGGCGCCGGCCTTATCGTACTACTCACAGCGCTTTACGTCATCCTCGAGCCAGTAAATCGGGGCCTTGCATTGCTGGCAGCATTCTTCAGGCTGGTGTTTGCCGTGATGTGGGTGGGTAGCACGCTCAATCTCTTTGCCGTTCTGCGGCTCTTGAGCGGCGCTGATTACTTGCGAGTATTTGAAGCAGAGCGATTGCAGGCCATGGTGAGGCTACACCTCCGCGCGGGTTTCGACGCGTATTACATCGGCTTGCTGTTTTGGGGATTGGCGTCCACAGTGTGCAGCTACTTGTGGTTTAAGTCGAACTATATCCCTAGAGCATTGGCTGCCTGGGGCGTGATCTCGTCTGTATGGGCCGCTGCGTGTGCCTTCGTTTTCTTCATTTTCCCCAGCTTCGGCAAGACAGTGAACCTGTACTCGTTCGATGTGCCAATCGGTATTTTCGAAATAGCAACGAGTTTTTGGCTTCTGTTCAAGGGATTAAGGTCATCTGGGATAGCTGAGCCCGATAAAGTAAGCGGTTGAGCACAGGCCGGTTCGCCAGATTGCGTACCCGAAGCCCGATCCCTGCCCACGTGTACGATGGCCGGGCTTCCCGAAACTAACCCACTACCGCAAATCGCCCTCATTTGCCCCTTCCTCCAGTCCCCTGTTACCATTTTCATTCTGTTCTCAGGCCCGCAATTTCCCGCAGTCCTTAGTCTTCATCAAATCTTCGGAGGTGACATGGCAATCAAAGTTGGCATCAACGGGTTCGGACGCATCGGGCGCAACGTGTTGCGCGCCTCGCTGGACGATCCCAACATCGAATTCGTCGCGGTCAACGACCTCACCGATCCCAAGACTCTTGCCCATCTGTTGAAGTACGATTCCATACTGGGGAACCTTAAGCACACGATCTCTGCCGGCGCCGACAGCATCACCGTCGAGGGCCGCACCTTCAAGGTGTTCGCAGAAAAAGATCCGGCCAAGCTGCCCTGGGAGTCGGTCGGCGCGCAGGTCGTGCTTGAATCCACCGGCCGCTTCACCGACGCTAACGATGCTAGGAAGCACATGCGCGGCCCGGTGAAAAAGGTCATCATCTCCGCCCCGGCGAAGAATGAAGACGTCACCATCGTGCTGGGTGTCAACCAGCAGGTCTACGATCCGGCCAAGCATCACATTATTTCCAATGCATCCTGTACCACCAACTGCCTGGCGCCAATCGCGAAGGTGGTCAACGACAACTTCAAGATTGTCAGCGGAACCATGACCACCATCCACTCCTATACCAATGATCAGGTGATCCTCGACTTCCCGCACAAAGACCTGCGTCGGGCCCGCGCCGCGGCAGTTTCCATGATTCCGACCTCGACCGGAGCCGCCAAGGCATTGAAACTTGTAATCCCTGATTTGGCCGGCAAGTTGGATGGCTTTGCCATGCGCGTTCCCACTCCCAACGTCTCGGTCGTGGACTTGGTCACGTTCGTGGAGAAGAAAACCTCCCGGGAGGAAGTGAACGCCGCTCTGAAGAAAGCATCAGAATCCGGACCTCTGAAGGGGATTCTGGGGTACGAGGAAAACGAACTGGTCTCCGCCGATTTCAAGGGCGACGGCCGCTCTTCCATCGTGGATGCGCCCATGACCCTGGTCGTGGCCGGCAACTGCGTCAAGGTCATCTCGTGGTACGACAACGAGTGGGGCTATTCCAGCCGCGTCCGCGACCTGATCAACTACATCGCCAGCAAAGGTCTGTAATGTGAATGTGTGAATATGAATGTGTGGCGCGGGCACTCCTGCCCGCGTCTCACCACGAAAAAGGACGCATTCCCCAGCACGACTCTAGAAAAACTCCATGCCCAAACTCTCCATCCGCGACCTCCCGCTCAACGATCACCGCATCTTCATGCGTGTAGATTTCAACGTCCCCCTAGAAGATGGACGGGTAATGGACGACACCCGCATCCGCGAGACCCTGCCCACGATCGAGTACGCGCTGCGTCACGGGGCTCGGCTGATTCTGGCTTCGCATCTCGGCCGTCCCAAGGGCAAACCCAATCCCAAGATGAGCCTCAAGCCCGCCGCCGAGCGCTTGCGCATGCTGCTGGACAAAGAGTTGGCGCGTGGAGAAAACGTCGGGTTCTGCCCCGATTGTGTCGGTCCGGAGGCCGAAGAGGTCGCCGGAAAGCTGGAAAAAGGGCAAACCCTGCTGCTGGAAAATCTGCGCTTCCACGCCGAAGAAGAAGCCAACGACGAAAAGTTCTCCAAACAGCTGGCCGCTCTGGCCGACTACTACGTCAATGACGCGTTCGGCACGGCGCATCGCGCGCACGCTTCCACGGTTGGCATCACTAAGTTTGTCAAGAAATCCGCCGCCGGATTGTTAATGGAGAAAGAACTCGAATACCTGGGCAAGGCCCTGCAACATCCGGAGCGGCCTTTTATCGCCATCCTGGGCGGGGCGAAGGTCAGCGACAAAATTGACCTCATCCGCAACCTGATGACCAAGGTGGACGCCCTCATCATCGGTGGCGGCATGGCTTACACGTTCCTGAAGGCCCAGGGCGAGCCAGTGGGCAAATCTCTGGTGGAAGAAGACAAGGTCGAACTCGCCCGCCAACTCTTGCAGGAAGCCAAGACCCACAAGTTGAAGTTCCTGCTGCCGGTGGATCACATCGTGGCCGACAGGATTGACGCCAATGCGGCTGTGCGGACGGTGAACAGCGGTCATGCCATTCCGTCGAACCTGATGGCTTTGGACATTGGCCCCCAAACCATTGAGGCTTTCTCGGAAGAAATCTCTGGAGCCCGCACCATCGTGTGGAATGGGCCCATGGGCGTGTTCGAAGTTGCACCCTTCGCCAAGGGCACTTTCAAGATTGCCCATGCCGTGGCTGAGAATGTCGGAGCGATTACAATCGTGGGCGGAGGCGACTCGGTCGCGGCCGTGCACGCGGCCGGTGTCGCCGAAAAAATCACCCACATTTCCACCGGTGGCGGCGCGTCGTTAGAGTTCCTCGAAGGCAAAAAGTTGCCTGGAGTCGAGGCGCTGACAGACAAGCGGTGACAGGGGCGGCTGCCTGAACCCTGAAATACTCACGTAGGGACAGCCGCCCTCGGAGGTCCACCGGGCGCAAACCCGGAAATCTTGCCTGACACTAAGTGCCGCTGTGATGAAAGGACCCCATGCCCCGCAAAAAACTGATGGCCGCAAACTGGAAGATGTACAAAACGCCCGACCAGGCACGAGACTTCTTCCGCGATTTCCTACCGATGGTCGCAAGCCACGACCGGGACGAGATAGTGGTCTGTCCCCCAACCATGTGCCTCCCCGCCGCCGTCGAAGCCACCAAAGGCTCCAACGTCGCGATCAGCGGGCAAAACGTGCACTGGGAGAAAGAAGGCGCCTACACCGGCGAAACTTCCGTGACCATGTTATTGGCGGCCGGCTGTACCCACGTAGTCATCGGACACTCCGAGCGCCGCCAATACTTCGGCGAGACCGACGACACGGTAAACCTCAAACTAAAAACAGCGCTCGAAGCCGGACTAACCCCCATCGTCTGCGTAGGAGAAGTACTGGAAGAACGCGAAGCCAACCTGACCGAAGATGTACTTCGCCGCCAATGCCTGCGCGCCTTCCACGCCATCTCCGGCAAGAAAGCCGGAAAATTGGTAGTGGCCTACGAGCCCGTCTGGGCGATTGGCACCGGAAAAACCGCCACGCCTCAGCTAGCCGCCGAAGCGCACCTATTGATCCGCGGCGAAGCCGCCAAAGCCTTTGGCCAAGCAATGGCCGATAACCTCCGCATCCTGTACGGCGGCTCAGTAAAACCAGAAAACGCCCAGACCCTCATGGCCGAAGAAGAGATCGATGGCGCCCTGGTAGGCGGCGCTAGCCTGGACCCGAAAACGTTTGCGGCAATCGTGAAGTACTGATTTCAAGAATTCTCCGTATCTCGGCGCCTCCGGCGCAAGCTAAGCCTTTGCTATAATCAACAGCAACCTCTTGCGGAAGTGGTGGAACTGGCAGACACACCATCTTGAGGGGGTGGCGCCGTGAGGCGTGGGGGTTCAAATCCCCCCTTCCGCACCATTGCACTTATTTTCCAGGGAGATACGGGGCCGGGCGAAACAGAATGATTACACTGATTACGATTGTCCATATTATTGTTTGCTTCTTCCTCATCATCGTGGTGCTGCTGCAGAGCGGCAAGAGCGGCGACATTGCGGCGGCGTTTGGGGGGATGGGGAGCCAGACTGCTTTTGGGCCGCGGGGCGCAGCTACTGCCCTTTCCCGGGCTACTACCTGGTCGGCCATCATCTTTATGGTGACTTCGATTACGCTTGCGGTTTTTGCCTCGCGTCGAGGTGGTGGTTCGAGCTCGGTGCTGCAGGGCGTGAAGCCTTCGCAGTCGCAGTCGCAGTCGCAGCCGGCCGCACCGGCGACACCGCCAGCCCCTCAGAAGTAGGCGTGGCGGTCAGTTCTCAGTTCTCAGCGAGAAAACAAACTGAGAGCGAGCCTTCATGATTCACGAAATCCTTCCCGTTGGCCCCTTGCAGTGCAACTGCTCCGTTATTGGAGACGAGGTTTCGCGCGAAGGTATGGTGATCGATCCGGGCGACGATATCGAAGAAATTCTTGCTCTCATTCGCAAGCATAAACTTCAAATCAAACAAATCGTGATTACGCACGCCCATATTGACCACGTGGGCGGTGCTATGAAGTTGCGGGCTGCTACTGGGGCGCCCATTCTGCTCAATCAGAACGATTTCGCCTTGCTGAAGATGCTTGATGTGCAAGCCACATGGGTCGGCATGGCGGCTCCCGGCACAGTGGAGATTGAGCAGAGCGTGGGGCAGGCCGATACGGTGCGGGCGGGTTCGCTGGCCGCGGATGTGATTCACACTCCCGGCCATACTGAGGGTAGCGTTTGTCTTTATTTTCCGGTGGAAAAGAAATTGATTGCGGGCGATACGTTGTTCGCGGGAAGCATCGGGCGGACTGATCTGCCGGGTGGTTCGCTTGAGAAGATCATTCGTTCGCTGCATGAAAAAGTGCTGGCGTTGCCGGATGACACCGTGGTCATTCCCGGCCATGGACCGCTTACGACTATTGGTGAGGAGCGGGAGACGAATCCGTTTCTGGTGAGTGGCTAGCACCTCAGGGGCTGAAGCCCTCATCTTTAGGAGCCCTTAGCGGCACGGCTAGAAGCCGTGCCCTCCCGGGTAGCGGCCTTTGGTGGCACGGCTAGAAGCCGTGCCCTCCCGGGTAGCGGCCTTTGGTGGCACGGCTAGAAGCCGTGCCCTCCCGGGTAGCGGCCTTTGGTGGCACGGCTAGAAG